>JACAEX010000028.1 GCA_013388635.1 Syntrophaceae bacterium
CCCAGTCCAATGCGGCCAATGCGGAGGAGTCTGCCTCGGCCAGCGAGGAGCTCAATGCCCAGGTTGAGCAGGTCAATGCGATGATCCAGCAGTTGATTGCGATTGTGGGAGGATCGAACAGCGCTCAAGATGGCCGCCGGTTATCTCAGTATATGGCTGGAAATGTGAAATCGGAAGGAGAATTGAGGGAATCCGAAGCCATTCAGCGTTGAGCGCAGCCAGATCTGCCTCTCTTTCAATCTCCCCATCGGATCTTCCGGGGTTATTCGAAACATCCAGGGAGGATTTGAGGATTGGATACGGGATTGACACCGGTCAAATTAGAAAAGGAACAATTCGAAAGGATCAGTCAGCTGGTCTATCATCTCGCCGGGATCCACTTGCATGCTGGCAAACAGGAGCTGGTCAACGCCCGTCTGACAAAGCGGCTGCGCGCGCTCGGGCTGAAGAATTTCGATGCCTATATGGAGTACTTGGAGTCCGGCAGCCATCAAGGGGAACTGGTCGCCATGATTGAGGCCATGACCACAAATAAGACCAGTTTCTTCCGGGAGTCCCAGCACTTCGACTACCTGCGCGAACGGATACTGCCGGAATTAAAGGCTCGGAGGATCCGAATCTGGAGCGCAGGCTGTTCCTCCGGCGAAGAACCGTACTCCATTGCCATCGTGCTCAATGAGGCGATCCAGAACATCAGCCTGTGGGACATCAGCATCCTGGCAACCGACCTCTCAACCCGGATGCTTGCAAGGGCCAGAAAAGGTGTCTACGAGATAAACCAGCTCCGGGAAGTACCGGCCGTGCTCGTTTCCAAATATTTCACCTGCGTTGAGACCAATCCAGTGCGTCGCTATCAGGTGAACGAATCCATACGTCGACATGTGCACTTTGCCCGGCTGAATTTGATGGAGGCATGGCCCATGAGAGGCCCCTTCGATCTGATCTTCTGCCGAAATGTGATGATCTATTTTGACAAACCCACTCAGGGCCGACTGGTGAACCGTTTCTGGAAGCTGTTAAAGCCCGGGGGCTATCTTTTCGTTGGCCATTCTGAAAGCCTAACAGGCTCCCCACATAAGTTTCGTTATGTGCAGCCTGCCATCTATATGAAATGAGAGCTGATCTGTCAAGGGGTGAGGAGTGATCCATACAGTGGGCGTTGCGGATATGAAGGTTTCTGGCACCAGAGGCGATCTGATCATCACCCACGCCCTGGGAAGCTGTCTGGGCATTGCGGTATACGATCCGGTGGCCTGTGTCGGCGGGCTGCTCCATGCCATGCTCCCGCTTTCAACGATCGATCCGGCCAAAGCCCAGAAAAATCCGTTCATGTTCATAGACACAGGCTTCCCGAGGTTGCTCGTCGAATGTTTCATGAACGGTGCCCAGAAGCAAAGGTTGGAGGTAAGGGTAGCAGGAGGCGCAAATTCCCAGGAGAGAGGGCAAGACGATTTCTTTCAGATCGGCAAGAGAAACCTGATCATATTGAGAAAACTTCTTTGGAAAGATGGGCTGCTCTTGAAGTCCTATGACGTGGGCGGCAGCAATTCGAGGACCATGTCACTCGAGATCGGAACAGGTAGGGTGACGATTAAGAGCGGGGGACAGACAAAAGATCTTTGAGCGAGGTCGCATAGGCACCCCCCTTAAAGGAGTGAGTCATGGCATTGAACGTTCTTGTTGTGGATGACAGTTCGGTGATGCGGCAGATCATCATCAAGACCCTGCGCCTCAGTCAATTGCCTCTGGGCGAGGTTCACGAGGCTCCTAATGGTCAAGAAGCATTGAAGGTCCTGGACAGCAAATGGATCGACCTCGCCCTGGTCGACATCAACATGCCCGTGATGGATGGGGAGGAGATGATCAATAGGGTGAGGCAGAATCCGGCGACTGCAGATCTGCCGGTCGTCATCGTCTCGACCGAAGGCAGCGAAGCCCGCAAGGAGGCGCTGATTCAAAAAGGGGCCGCTTTTGTCCACAAACCGTTCACGCCAGAGACCCTTCGGGATGCCATCCTGAAGACCTTAGGAGGATTGGATGAGTAGAAAGCTTGAGACGGAACTCTACAAGGCAGCGGTGCTCACCTTCGAGGAACTGGGCTTTTTGCTCCCCACGCCGGAGATCGATGAGCAGCAGCTGAATGCCGAGGTCGAAGCAGCAGTGAGCGTCGATTTCGAAGGACCCTTCTCGGGAAAACTGCTGCTCAGGCTCTGTGGTGGACTTCTTCCTGTGATCGCCGCGAATATGCTGGGTGAAGAGGTAGTGCCCTCTAAAACCCTTCAGTATGACGCCTTGGGGGAGATTGCTAATGTGATATGTGGCAACATGCTGCCGAGCATTGCCGGCTCGAAGCACGTATTTCATGTCAGCGCACCCAAGATCAATGACAGCGTCGACCTGGTCCCTGTCGCAGAGGTACAGGTGGGTTTGGGTGCAGGCCGGGCAGATCTCCTTCTTTTCGTCTCGAAGTATCCGGCCCTTATGGAGGAATAGTCGAAGTGATTCGAGTATTGATCGTAGATGATTCGGCGCTTGTGCGAAAAGTCCTGACCGCGGAGTTATCCAAGTATGGAGATATCGAGGTCGTCGGCAGCGCCGTTGATCCTTATGTAGCGCGAGACAAGATCGTTCGACTCCGTCCTGATGTGATCACCCTGGACCTTGAAATGCCGAGGATGAACGGCCTGGCGTTCCTGGCCAAGTTGATGAAATACTATCCCCTTCCTGTGGTCGTGGTCAGCTCGTTGACCCCAAAGAACAGTGAAAATGCCATCAGGGCACTGGAGCTGGGCGCGGTGGAGGTCATCTGTAAACCTGGATCAGCCTTCCGCACGCCCGAAATCTCGAACCAGCTGATCCATGCTGTCCGGGCAGCAGCCTCCGCACGGATCACCAAACACCGGATGGACCTGGAAACGAAAGCCGGAGCAGGTGATTTACATCTACAGGCCACGGACCGGATCGTTGCGATCGGAGCGTCAACCGGCGGCACCCAGGCCATCGAGTCCTTGCTAAAGGGCCTGCCCCGCAGTTGCCCGGGGATGTTGATCGTCCAGCATATGCCGGAGCAGTTCACCACGACCTTTGCCCGCAGGCTGAACCAGATTTGCGAAATGGAGGTGCGCGAAGCCGAGGACAATGACCAGGTGATGCCAGGCGTCGCCCTTATCGCTCCGGGTAATCGGCACATGCTCCTTCAGCAAAGCGGATCGCATTATCAGGTGAGAATCAAAACCGGTCCTCCCGTAAACCATCAACGCCCCAGTGTCGATGTCCTGTTCCAATCCGTGGCACGCTATGCCGGCGCCAGCGCGATCGGCGTGCTCCTCACGGGAATGGGGGCTGACGGAGCAAAGGGGCTGCTCGCCATGCATGAGAGAGGGGCCTACACGCTCGCCCAGGATGAGGAAACTTCGGTTGTCTTTGGCATGCCGAAAGAGGCGATCAAGCTTGGGGCTGTCGACGAAGTCCTTCCGATTCAGCAGATTCCCCAAGCCATCGTCACTTTTCTGCAAAAACAGGGAAAGGGGAGAAACACCTATGCGGACCGAAAGGAGGTTGGCCATGCTTAAATCGGGGCCGTTCTCAAGATTGAGAGATAAGTTTATCTTCTATTTCCTCATGGGGGCCCTGCTGCCTTTGATAGGCATGAGCCTCTTCACATACAGCATCAGTAAGCCCATCTCTCTCCTGGGGCTCAAGATCGTCCTCATCATTCTCATCCTCATGGGTTTGATTTCAGTGGCAGCCTATCTGATCTCGAAGAGGATGTTTGATCCTCTTCGGAAATTTATCACCTCCGTGTCGACGATAGTTAGAACCGGGGATCTCGCGCAGAGAATTGAGGTCGAGAGGAAAGATGAAATCGGCCAGCTCTCACAGGCCTTTCAGGATATGATGAACTGGATGAATGAGATGGCAGGGGTCGTCTCCCGCATGGCCGAGGGAAATTTAGAACAGAAAGTGGAGGTGAGATCGGAGAACGATACGTTCGGCCAGGCCCTTCAGTCTATGATGGCAAGTTTAAAAAGTTCACAGAGGGCATTTCTGGAGTCAGAAGAGAAGTTTAGAGGTCTGGTCACCCGTGCCCCCATTGGGCTGAGCCTGATCGATAAGAGCGGTAGATATGAGTACGTCAATCCGAAGTTCACGGAGATATTCGGATACAGTCTGGAAGAGATTCCCATGGGTGAGAAGTGGTTTGAGAAGGCATATCCAGACCCGGAGTACCGCCGGAAGGCTATGGCCTCATGGAAAGAGGATTTAAGTCTCGCCAAGGCGGGTAAGTTGCGGCCCAGGGTCTTCACGGTGGCCTGTAAGGACGGCTCGACCAAGGAGATCCTCTTCACCTGCGCCGGCTTGAACGATGAGAGGTACCTGGTCACCTACGAGGATATCACCGAGCGCAGGCTGGCAGAGCAGGCGCTGCGGGAATCGGAGGAACAATATCGCACACTGTTTGACACCTCCAAGGAGCCGCTCTTCATCGTTACCAAAGATGGGAAATTTATTGACCTGAATGCGGCCGCCGTTGAGCTTTTGGGCTACGACAACAAAGAAGAGCTCATGAGAATTGGATCGATAGCCCAACTCTATTTCAACCCGGAAGACCGAAGCAAGGTTCAGGAGATCCTGTCAAAACAGGACTACGTGAAGGATGTGGAACATGAGCTGAAAAGGAAAGATGGGAAGAAAATTTATGCCCTGCTAACGGTGAACGCGAGGAAGGATCGTAAGGGGAATATCGTTGGCTATAAATTAACGATCCAGGACATCACCGAGCGCAGGCTGGCAGAAGAAGCCCTGCGCCAGAGCGAGGAAAAATACCGAAACATTCTTGAAAGTATGCAGGAGGGCTATTTTGAGGTTGACCTTGCTGGCAATTTTACCTTCGTTAATGATGCCGAGGCCAGAAATCTTGGATATACTAAAGAGGAATTGATCGGAATGAACAACCGGCAGTATACTGATAAGGAGACTGCAAAGAGATTATTTCAGGTTTTTAATCAAGTCTTTAAAACGGGGGAACCGATTAAGGCATTTGATTTTGAAATTATCAGAAAAGACGGGACCAAAGGGGTCACCGAAGTCTCAGTGGCACTTATAAGGGATCCAAAAGGGAAACCGATCGGATTCCGGGGCACTACTCGGGACATCACAGACCGAAAGCGTGTAGAACAGGCTTTATTAAAGAGTGAGGAGACGGCGAGAAAGCTGGCTCAAGAAAATGCAGCCGTGGCTGAGATTGGCCGAATCATCAGCTCAACCCTTAATATCGAAGAGGTCTACGGACGTTTCGCTGACGAAGTTCATAAAATTATCCCCTTTGACCGGGTCTCTGTAAATATCATCAATCCAGACCGAGCCTCGATCACCATCGCTTATTCCTCGGGAATTAAAGTGGGAGACATCCCGGCAGGAACGGTTCTCCCTTTGGATGACCCCTTGAGCGAAAGCATCATCAGCAAGAGATCGGGTTTCCTCCTCCAGCCGGAGGACGAAAAAGAGGTCGCTTTATATTCTCCCAACTTTGTCAGGCATTTTCGAGTCGGACTCCGATCGATGATGGCGGTTCCTTTGATCTCCAAGGATCAAGTCATCGGGATTCTTCACCTCCAATCGCTCAAACCCAAGGCTTATACCGAATCGGATGTGAGGCTCGCTGAAAGAGTAGGCAATGAGATCGCAGGAGCGATTACCAATGCGCATCTCTTTGCCGAAAGCAAGCGGACAGGGGAGGCATTACGGGCAAGCGAGGAGAAATACCGCGCATTGTTTGACGAAGCGCCAGTCGGTTACCATGAAATTGATACGGAGGGGCGAATCGTACAGGTCAACCGGACCGAGTTGGAAATGTTGGGCTACACCGCTCAGGAGATGTTGGGCGAGCCCGTATGGAAGTTCGTCGGCGAAGAGGAGAAATCCCGCCAAGCGGTCCTGGCCAAGTTGGGCGGAGCTTTGCCGACTTCTAAAGCCTTTGAGCGCGTTTACAGACGGAAGGATGGGTCGACATTTCCGGCGCTGATAGAAGACCGCGTCCTAAGGGATCGTGAAGGAAAGATCACGGGAATTCGCTCGACAATCAGGGACATCACCGAACAGAAAAGATCGGAGGAGGCAGTAAAGCGGCTGGCCCAGGAGAATGCGATCGTGGCCGAGATCGGCCGAATTGTCAGTTCGACATTGGACATCCACGAGGTGTTCGAACAATTCAGCAAGGAAGTCAACAAGGTCATCCCCTTCAACTGGATCGCCATTTCGATTATTGATCACAACCAGGGCACTTTCCAAAATTCCTACACCTTCGGAGACGACATCCCGGAACGCCGCTCCGGGAAGGTGATCCCTCTGGCCGGTTCACTGACGGAAAAGGTCAGTCGGACACGGACGACCCAGCTCATCCATATCGGGGACAGAAAGGAGGTCGGGGCCCAGTTTCCGGCACTCCTGCCTTTTTTCGACGCGGGATTTCGCTCGTTCATGTCAGTCCCCCTGATCTCCAAAGACGAGGTGATCGGAGTCCTTCACATTTACTCACACAAGGCCAACGCCTATACAGAGACAGACATGAACCTGACCAGGAGCATCGGTTCCCAGATTGCCGGGGCGATCGCCAACGCGCAGCTCTACGAAGAGATGACTCGGATGGTCAGACAGATCCGAGATGCAGGCCTCCAGGTCAGCACTGCCTCAGCTCAGATTCGCGCGGCCTCTGAAGAGCAAGCCACAGGCGCAGCCCAGCAGTCCTCAGGGATCAGCGAGGTGACCACGACCATTGAAGAGCTCAGCACCACAGCCACCCGCATTGCCAAAAACGCTGAAAATGTGGCGAAGATTGCGGAGGACACACTCGCCGGAATGCAGGAGATCAACACCAAGGTGAACGAGACCGCCAGAAAGATTCTCTCTCTGGGTGAGAAATCCCAATCGATCGGCCACATCACCAAACTGATCGACGATATCGCTGACCAGACGAATCTCCTGGCTCTGAACGCAGCGATTGAGGCTGCCCGGGCCGGAGAGGTGGGAAGGGGTTTTGCCGTGGTCGCGCAGGAGGTGAGGAAGCTCGCCGAACGTTCCTCTGAATCGACCGAGGAGATCCGTCAGCTGATAAACGAAATCCAGGGGGAAACCAACTCCACCATTATGAGCATCGAGGGTTCGACCAAATGGGTCAAAAAGGGACTGGAGATGATGGAGGAGACAGCAAAGGCTGCAAAGGAGATCTCCATCGCGACCCAGCAGCAGAAGTTCGCATCGGATCAGGTGGTGCAGGCGATGCGGGAGATCGACTCTGTGACCAAACAGTTTGTCTCTTCAACGAAACAAGCGGCCGCATCCGCAGTCCAGCTCAATACCCTATCCGAGGAGCTCAAGAGCGCGATAGCCAAATTTAAGTCAGAGACAGAGGAGATCCAAAGAACGAGGGGGCTTGAAGCATGCCTGAAATGAAGGATCTGATCGCGATTTTCAAGGCGGAGACTGAAGAGCACCTGACCAAACTGGATAATGGGCTCGTGGAGTTGGAGAAACAACCGGACAACGTGGACCTCGTCACCAGTCTGAACAGAGAAGTACATACCTTGAAGGGCGCGGCCCGGGTCTTCGGCTTTTGTGAGATCCAGGACATCGCACACAGGATCGAGGACATATTCGAAGAGGTTGCCGCGAAAAGGGCCGTTTTCAGCTCCTTCATCGCAGAGAAGATATTTGAGGGACTCGATGCCATCCGGACGATCCTGGCACGTATTGTCCAGGAGGGGGCGATCGATATCGATGTCTCTGAGATATGCCGGGAGCTCGAGGCATGCATCACGGGAACAGAAGGGCTGAGACCGCAGAAGAAGCCAGAGGAGCAAGCCAGGGGAGAAGAAGAGGTCAGTAAGACTCAATTCCGAGCGGTAGACACATCGGAGAAAGAGGCAAGGGAGAAGACCCGTGAAAGGGTCATGGATCGCTTCAAAGAGGTGGGAGCCCCTCCCCTCTCCGGACAGGTCGAGGAATATATCCGCGTTCCCCTCAGCCGCGTGGATAAGCTCCTCTATCTGGTTGGGGAGGTGGTCGTCAACAAGATGAAGGCCTCGGCCGTGAGCGCCCAGGTAAAAAGACTTTCCAAACTCAGCAGGGAGGTGCAGAAAAGCATTTCCGGTTTAAGCGAGGCGATGAAGAGGGATCTCCCTTCCCAGAATGGAGAGATTGCCAAATGGCTCAGCCAGTGCGACGCCCTGGTTCAGAAGCTCAGGGAACATACGATCAAGCTATATGACGAGGTCTCCACAGAGGCATTTCATCTCGACCCGGTGATCGATGAGTTGCAGGCCAGGATGAAGGAGATGAAGATGCTCCCCCTGTCGACGATCGTGGAGGGCTTTCCCCGTATGGTGAGGGATATCGCCTCACAGCAAGGAAAAGAGGTCAATCTGGTGATCTTTGGAGAGGAGACCGAGCTTGATAAGAAGGTGCTCGAGGGGATCAAGACCTCTCTCATCCACCTCCTGCGGAACTGCATCGACCACGGCATTGAGGAGCCGGAGTTGAGGATGCTCCTTGGCAAACCGAGGTACGGGACCATCAAGATCTCCGCCTCCCATGAGGCGGGCAATGTGGTGATCACCGTTGAGGATGACGGAAGGGGAATGGACATCGACCAGATCAGGCAGACCGCCTTAAACAAAGGCCTTTTGTCGAGCCATGACCTGGAGCAGATGACAGAAAAAGAGATATTGAACATCGTCTTCATGAACGGTTACTCCACGAGCCCGGTCGTCACAGATGTCTCTGGAAGGGGGATGGGGCTGGATATCGTCAGGCGCGACATCACCAATCTAAAAGGCCAGGTAACCCTGGATACCCAGAAGAGTAAGGGAACCAGGTTCACGCTGGTTTTGCCGTTGACCATTGCTATTATTCAGGTACTGCTCGTAAAGGTCCAGAACATGCCCTTCGCCATTCCGATGCTCTCCATTACGGAGACCGTAAAGGTGAACATGGACGAGGTGGCGACGATTGAAGGAAGGATGGCCATCCATTTCCGGGAAGAGATCCTGCCGCTTGTCAGATTGAGCGAGGTGCTGGAACTGCCGGCGACGAGCCGCGAAGAGGAGAAGGTGAAAAAAGAGGTGCCGGTGGTAATTTTGACCTACCTCGATAGACGGGTCGGGTTTATCGTCGATGAGATCGTCGGCGAGGAAGAGGTTTTCATAAAGGGTTTGGGCAAACATTTGGGCAAGGTGAAAAATGTGAGTGGCGCCATGATCATGGCCTCAGGAGAGGTGGTCGTGGTCTTGGACACGGCAGATCTGATCGCTCATAGCGCCCTCAGCCTTCGTCTCTCAAGGGAGAAGCCCCGTACGGATAGGAGAAAGCGCAAAGAGACCAGAATCCTGATCGTGGAAGACGCCTTCTCGGCGAGGGAGCTGGAGAAGAGCATCCTGGAGACCCATGGCTACGTGGTCGATACAGCGGTCGACGGTCTGGATGCCCTGAACAGGATGGCAGGGACCCGGTACGACCTCATCGTCAGCGATGTGGAGATGCCGAGGATGGATGGATTCGAACTCTGCAGGACCTTGAAGAAGAAGGAAGGATACAAGGACATCCCGATCGTGATGGTCACCTCCCTGGAGAAGGAAGAGGATAAGAGGCGGGGCATGGAAGCCGGGGCTTCGGCTTACATCGTCAAAAGCGCCTTTGAGCAGACAAATCTTCTGGATACCATTCAGCGATTGGTAGGATGATGTCGAACAAGGAGTCAGAACCATGATACGGGTATTGGTGGTTGACGATTCTCCGCTGATGTGCAAGATCCTAACCAATATCATCAACTGCGATCCCCAGATTCTGGTGGCAGCGGTTGCGACCAATGGGAAAGAGGCGGTCGATCTCGTACCCCGCCTCAAACCGGACATCATCACCATGGATATCGATATGCCGGTCATGGACGGATTTGAGGCGACCAAGCAGATCATGGCCTATCACCCGACCCCGATCCTGATCGTCTCCTCCACGGTCTTCAAAGCAGGGATGGAGAAGGTATTCAAGGCGATCTCCCAGGGCGCACTGGATGTGATTGACAAAAGTGACTTAGAGGTCATGGGAGATAGAAAGTCCGGAGAGGCCCTGATCGCAAAGATAAAATTCTTGACCGGGGTCAGGGTCACCCATCGCCCCTCAGCCAAGTTGCGACAGGAGCGGCCCGTTCCGGACCTGAAGGTTCCCAAGGAGAAGATCTCCGATCGGATCGTAGCCCTCGTGGCCTCAACCGGCGGCCCACAGGCACTTCTCGAAATACTGAAAAGACTTCCTGAAGATTTCCCCTGCGGCATCGTCATCGTTCAACACATCACCAATGGTTTTCTGCCCGGCCTGGTGGACTGGCTTGGCAAGGAGTGCAAGATCAAGGTAAAGATCGGTGAGGATTCGGAAGAGATACGACCTGGAGTGGCCTACATCGCTCCGGACAACCTCCAGATGAGGGTGGCGGATGGCGGAAGGATCACCCTCTCGGATGAACCCCCTTGTGGAGGCCACCGACCTTCTGGAGATGTCCTGCTGGAATCCGTCGCCAGGACGTACGGAAAAGGAAGCGTGGCCGCGATCCTGACCGGAATGGGTCGAGACGGAGCCATGGGAATGAAGGCGATCAAACAATGCGATGGCAGGACCCTTGCCCAAAATGAAAAGAGCTGCGTCGTCTTTGGAATGCCAAGCGCCGCCATCGAAATGAACGTGGTCGATAAGGTCCTCCCGGTGGAAAGAATGGCGGAAGAGATTCTGCAGATGGTGAGACAGACATGAAGCCCTGGCTTCAGGCGGAGAGACGATCGGTCCAACGAGCGGTACAGCCGGAAGGCCGCGAGAGAAGAGGGGAGAGACAGATCCTGGTCTTTGACCTATCCTCCGAGGAACTGGGGCTGGATCTCTCCTGTGTGCGAGAGGTCTTGAGGCCTCAGGAGATCTTTCCCCTTCCCAGAACCCCCGGCTTCATTGAGGGGGTGATCAATTTGAGAGGACACATCGTGGCCTTGATCGATCTGCAGAAAAGGCTGAGCGCCAAACCGATAGAAGAGAAGGCCAACAGGAGGATCATCGTCTGCAAGGTGAACCGGTTCATCGTCGGACTGATCGTCAACAACCTGAGGGAGATCATCACCCTATCCGGAGAGGATATTCGGCCAGTCCCCGAGGTGGTATCGATGCAGATGGATGCGGAGGTCCTCTCGGGCGTGGCAAAGGTCAAAGAAAAGATCATCCCCATCCTGGATCTGGAACGTATCCTGACGAAGAAGGAAGTCAGCGAACTATCGAGGCTTGGAGAATGAAGAATATCCTTCCCCTTTCAGCCGAAGACTTCGCCCTCTTTCAGGAGCTGCTCATCGGAGCAAGCGGCCTCTACTTTGAAGAAAGCAAGAGCCAGTTCCTCCAGCTCGCTCTCTATCAGCGCTTACAACACCGCGGTTACGATTCCTATCGGGAATATTACAACCTTCTCAAATTCCATCCCGAGGGCCGCCTTGAGATGCGGGAGCTCCTCGATCTGATCACGATCGGGGAGACCTATTTCTTCAGGAATAAGCCTCAGTTTGACGTGCTCATGAAGTTTGTCCTGCCCGAGATCGTGCAGAGAAAGATGTATTCGCGGGATAAGTCCATACGCGTATGGTCCGCCGGGTGCTCGGCCGGGGATGAACCCTATTCCATCGCCATTGCCATTATGGAAGCGGTCCCCTTCTACGAGGAATGGAAGATCTCCATTCTGGGCACGGATATAAACCGAAATGCACTGGCCTGCGCAGAAGAGGCCCGCTATGGAGAGAAGAGCATCGCCCATCTCCCAAAGGAATACCTGGAAAAGTATTTCGAGATCCGGGGTTCAACGTATCGGCTTAAGGAGAACGTCAAGGAGCTGGTCCACCTGGAATATCATAATCTGGCCAAAGATCCGTTTGTCCACCAAGGGATGCAAAACGTAGATATTATCTTCTGCAGAAATGTGATCATATATTTCGATCCCCAGACCACCCGGCGAGTGATTGAAAATTTCTATGACTGTCTCCTCCAGGATGGATATCTCTTTCTCGGCCATGCGGAAACGTTGTGGCAGGTGACCAACAAATTTGAGGGAATCGAGTTTCCTCAAACCTTCACCTATAAGAAGCGATTGGGGCCGCTTCAGGAGGAGGCGATGAGGCCATTTATGGCCGTTCCGGAGATCGGGTTCGAAGCCCTGACCTCTGTCACAAAAACAGAGGCAGAAAACCGCCTCCTCCCCGAGTCCTTCAGGATCCAGCCTCAGGGGAAACCCGGGTTCCTTGAGGGAGCCCAAACCCCTCCTCCACGGGCTGAAAGAGAGCCCGACTTTCAGGAGAAAATTGAATCGGCCTACTATAAGGCGACCCTCTGTTTAAGAGAGATCAAGGATCAGTCCCCTCTCTCCCAGGCCGATCGCTTGATGGTGCAAGATGAGAACGACATCCGCGCCTGCTTGAACCAGGCGACCCTCTTGGCCAACGAGGCAAAATATAAGGAGGCGGCAGAGATTCTTGCAAAGGTCGTCGAGGTGGACAACCTCAGTGTGGAGGCCTATTATCTCCTCGGTGTTCTGTCATATAAGAGCGGCGACCTGGAGGGCGCACAGACCCATTTCAGGAAGGTGATCTATGTGGACCCCGATTCAGTCCTTGCCTATTTTAACCTCGGAAACATCTACCTCTATCAGAAGAGATTCAGCGAAGCGGCCAGGGAATTCAGGAATGCGATCCGGCTGCTGGAAAGAAGGCCGAAGGATGAGCAGGTGAAGTTTTGCGAAGATTTCACGGTGGAATTTCTTTTGAGGGCGTGCAGGAATACTCTCGTGGAGATCTCCAAAAGAGGAGAAGGATATGAACGAACAGGATAAAATAGAGGCCTACCTTTCGTCTGTGAGGCACGACCTGCGCAGCCAGCTCATGGTCGTTCGGGAGGGGACAAGCATGATCCTGGACGGCATCGGAAACTCAAACTGCGAGACCTGCTTCACCCTCTTGAGGCCTGCGCTTGAGAGCACGGATGAGCTCAATAAACTGATCGGGGAACTGCTCAGCACCTCCCGCTTCAACGCCATGCTGAAGCCGGCCCTCTCCACAAAAAAAGAGCAACCCCTGGAGGAAAAGAAGGAACCGCCCGCGGGTGAACTCGAGATCCTGAAGTATGAACTGATGGGGATGATCTCCCATGTCGTCCGCACCCCGCTGGCCGTGGTTAAAGAGAGCCTCTCCCTGGTGCTGGACGGAATCCCTGGAAAACTGAACGGCAAACAGAATGAACTGCTCTCCATTGCAAAACTGGAGGTTGATGGTCTGATTCAATCGATTGAAGAAATATTCCAGAAATCATGGGATGAGGTCGTGGGTGGTGCGCGGACCGAGTTTCCCACTGAGGCAATCCCCGTCAAGGAAGCGGAGAAGCCAAAAAAGAAGGAGAGGGTACTGATCGTGGAAGACCAGCCGGTCATTCTCAACATGCTCAAGATGAGACTGGAGGCAAACAATTATGAGGTGATCACCGCCCTCGACGGTCAGGAAGGTTTGGACAAGGCCCAAAAGGAAGGGCCGAATCTGATCATTCTGGACATCATGCTCCCCAAAATCAATGGGTACAAGGTCTGTCAGCTTCTCAAGGCCGATCCAAAATATCGTGCGATTCCCATCATCATCTCCTCTGGAAGGACCCCTCAGGAGATCAGGAAGGTGGGACAAGAGGTGGGAGCGGATGCGTACGTATCCAAACCCTTCGAGGCCGAAGAACTGCTTTCAAAGATGAGGGAGCTTTTAGAAAAGAGGGAAAAGTGAGGAGAATGGAGAAGTGATGGCAAAAAGGATGGCCAAGAAGAAAATCTTGGTAATCGATGATATGCCGAACGTCGTGACCATGCTAAAGGCCAGACTGGAGGCAAGCGGATACGAGGTGATCGCTGCTTTTGACGGACAGCAGGGCCTGGCCCATGCCTATGCAGAGAAACCGGATCTGATCATTTTGGATATCGTCATGCCTGCGGGCGGAGGTTATTCGGTCTATTCGAGACTCAAGATGTCTCCCAAAACCCGCTCTGTCCCGGTTATTTTCCTCACCGCCAAGGATAGGCCGGAGGATGTGGCAAGGGCTTACAAGTTAGGTGCCCAGTACTATGTGAAGAAACCCTATAAGCCAGAGATGCTGCTGGAGACGGTCAAGAAGGTATTGGAACCCTCCGTGCATCCGGAGCAGCCGCGGGGACTGCGGAAGAGAATCATGGTGATAGCCGAAGACCCGGAGATCACCGAGCTCGAGAAGTTGGGCGAAATGGGTTACGACGTGACGATTGTGTCGAGCATCAAAGAGGGATCCGATGAGGCCAGAAAGGAGAGCCCGGACGTGATCATTGTGGATGGCGCACTGGTCAAGGCGAACAACTACGATGGTTTTTATCAACTGAAACTGGAATTCGCCCTGACCAAAATACCCATCATCATATCTGTCACAAAGGAAGAGTCGGAGGAATTTCAAAAAAGGCTCGGGGATTTTAGCAGCTATTGCCTCAAGCCCTTTAACACCATCGACCTCTTGGGACGAATCCGCGTCGCCCTGCAAAAAGATTGAGACCTTTCGTGATGGAAATCTGAGCATCAGGTGACCTTTTGGACAGAGGAAAGCTGACAGAACCATTACCCACCCCCACTGCCGGAGCAACCTGGCATCGCCTCGACCTTCATCTGCACAGTCCGGGTGTGCTGCCTTTTGTACCGCCCAAGGGGATGAAGCGTGAGGATGTGAGAGGCCTGGCCGATACCTATGTGGAACAACTTGCATCTCAGGGGATCTCCGTCGGTGCCATAACAGATTACAACGGAGTCAACATCGAATGGTTTGAGGTGACCGCTGCAAAGGCCACGAACCGGGGCATGACGCTTCTTCCCGGCGCTGAGATGACATTCAAAATGGGAAAGGCAGCGCTCCATCTGTTAGCCATCTTCTCAGGCGATACGGATCTCAGCGGCCTGAACAACTTTCTCCGCTCGCTCGACAAAGACCCGGCTAACCCCTTACTTGACAGCCGGGGTTCTCATCGGGACATTGACCTGAAGGTCAACCTGACAGATGCCCTTAAAGATCTCAGAACCCGGTTCAACTGTCTACTGATCTTCCCTCACCCGGATCAGACGAATGGACTGAGCAAGAGTCTGACAGATGAATTGGCTGCCAAACTCCTCGACGAGATAAGACCGGATGCCATCGAATCCTTTCCGGAGAAGGAGAGAAAGAGGCTCCAGGCCACAGGCGTGCTACCGGCGAACTTCTGGGACCATCTGGCCTATGTCGAATTCTCCAACCCGAAGCGTGTGGAAGAGATTGGAACCCGATCCCGAGCCACCTACCTCAAACTGAGCGCAACCCATTTAGACGCCCTCCGGCTGGCGTTCCATGACCCAGAGACCCGCCTGTCGGTCGGAAATATTCCGAGAGCTATCCATCCGAGAATCCGAAGCCTGACCATCACCGGATCAGGCTTCTTGAGAAATCTGAACATCTCCTGGAACCAGGATTTAAATGTGATCGCAGGAGGCAGAGGCGCAGGCAAATCTGCGATTCTCGAAAGCCTCCGGTATGCCTTCGCCACCCAACCCTTCTCGGACCGATCTTACCATGAGGAACTCGTCCGCCATGCCCTGGGCAGAGGAGGCAGAATCGAGGTGATCCTGGACAGGCCTGGCCAGGACGGTAAGGTCCGTCAGTATCGGATCGTCCGGGTTTGGGGTGAGGAACCCCGCACCTTTCAACTCAGTCCTGAAAAACCCCTTTTGGTGGCTCCCTCTGATCTTCTCGGCCCGGGTGCCGGGCCCACTATTTTTGGCCAGCGAGAGATCTATGCGGTCTCAGAAAGCGAAGAGTATCGACTCGCATTCCTCGACGAATTGATTGGCGAAGAGGCCCGCAAGCGTGCAGATGCGGTAAGCAAAGCCATGGAATCGCTTAACGCGAATGCAAGCGCGATACTGGACCTGCAGGCAAAGCTGGCGAAGCGAGAAGAGTACAGCCAGAGGCTCAGAGCCATTGAACAGGAGATCGAAACCCACAGAAAGCAGGTTGCGGAGAGGCTGAAGGAAGTGGCCGATCTTCGGAGCGTGGGCGAAGGCATCCGGGATGCGACCAATGCGGTCAGAAATGCCCTGGCCGAAGCAGGAAAGAGACGTCCTGTTCTTCTTTCCTCTCTTGAAAAGGCTTACCAGAACCTCCTTCATGCAAAAAGCAGGCATCCTGCCGTCGTTGAGGAAAGCATAAAGGTTCTCGGCGTTCTCCAGGAAAGCCTCAAGGTTGTCCTCGACGATGAAACCACCCTTTATGAGCAGGCCGTACAGAATCTCACACGGGTTGAGATGCGCTGCCAGGAGAAGCTCCGTCTTCTGGAAGAAGAGACCAAGCGAATGGAACGAGAGGCGAAGAAAGAATCGGCCGGCCAGGATCGAATGCTGAGATTGACAGAAGAAAGAGACTCCCTCTCATCTTTCATGGCAGAATTTAGCGGAATCGACAGCCGTCTGAAAACCCTCAGACAGAAACGTCAGGACCTTCTTCAACAGATCCGAGATTGCAGGGAGGCTCAGAACAGATTAAGAAGGGAAAGGGCCGACGCCATTGCAGGATCTCTCAACGGTCGGCTCCAGATACAGGTGGAATTGAAGGGGCAAAAAGGGAACTATAAGGAACAGCTCTCTCTGCTCTTAAATGGATCGGACCTCTCTCAGGAGGCGATCGATCAACTCGTGCTTCCCGAGGCGACAGATGGGATTGCGCTCGCCGAAGCGGCCCGTGCAGGAAGCAAGGAGGTGCAGGTGCGTTTCGGCCTCAAACCTGAAATGGCGGACCACTTGGTCCGCTGGCTCACCGCTGAGGAATCTCGCCTCTTCGAGCTGGAAACATTGATTCCTCAGGATGCCCTACGACTGAAACTGAGGATGGACGGTCAGTACCGTTCTCTCGAACATCTCTCAGTGAGTCAGGGAGCTGCAGCCATTCTACTTCTTCTCTTCGGGCTTGAGAGCCGGATCCTTATCGTCGATCAACCGGATGATTACCTCGACGACCGTTTCATCCGTGAAGAGATCGTTCAAATTCTGAGAGAACAGAAAGGCATGAAAGACCAGAACCCGGGACGTCAGATCATCCTGGCAACCCATGATGCTACGATTCCTGTGATGGCCGATGCCGAGCTTGTGATGCCTCTCGAGGTGCGGGACGATTGCGCTCAGATCATCGGCCGGGCATCGATTGACGACCGGTCCATCAGGGAGTTTATCAAAACCGCTATGGAGGGCGGAAAAGAGGCTCTTAAACAGCGCATGGAAAAATACGGTGGATTGCCGCTTTAGTCCAGAACCCGAACGATTTTAGAACCAACCTCTCCTCTATCTCTCCGATCGATCATCAAACCTGATCAGGCCAGATACGTTTGCCGGGTGAACAAGAATTATTCACTCAATGATCAATAACTATTCATCGGTGCCACAAATTTAGCTCCTTACCTTCCTGTTCAAAAGCCTCAAACTTGAAAATAGCTCAATTATTCCAAAGAGTTATACTTTTATTAACCGATTTGGCATTGGAGATGCAAATTCAGGGGTGAGCCTTTCAAACCTCCTGGCACGAAGGCCTGGGCTGGTTGAGGGTCGATCCAGAGCAACCCGATGGAAATTGCTCGAAGGAGGAGATTATGGCCAATCACTTGGAAGATGCGATGAACTCTAACAATGGTTCCGGTTGGAAGCACAAACTGGAAAAATGGATTGTCTCTTTTCACACCGAATCAAGAGCGGATCAGGATAATGGGAATAATGGGACCGGCCAAACAGACTCGAATGGGAAGTCAGAAAATCTGGATTTGAAAGAAAAGATCCCGGAATGGTGGTGGTAATCACCGCTTCGAGCTCACGTCTGAACTCCCGGACGGGTTGAGGATGGCTTGACGAAACCCGACGGAAACCGCTCAAAAAAGGAGGGGATCATGGCCAATCACGTGGAAAATGCGATGAATTCTAATAATGGCTCCGGTTGGAAGCACAAACTCCAAAAATGGATCGCTTCTATTCCCGCCGCACCAGAAGAGGACCGGAATGAGGAGACCGGTTTAAAAGGCTCAAATGGAGATTCACATTGGAAGGAGAAGATCGAGCGGTGGGGATGGCAGCAGTGAAATGCTGAGAAGATCGGTCCGCTTCATCCTCCCGCAAGCAATATGACCAGGTGGATTTCATCTCCTTCCTTTACGGGTCTGGCGAGCTCATTCGGGTGCGCGCTGGTATGATTCACATAAACCTCGACGACATTGTGAAGCTTATCCTTCCTGGCAAAGAGCGCCTTCTCCATTCCAGGGTACTGCCTGATGAGATCCTTCAGACATTCTCCCACCGTGTTTCCTCGTACCTCCACCACCTCCAGGCCATTGGTGTACTGTCGATGGGTGGCATGAATATGCACCTTAATCGCCATCTCTTGCTCCTTTAATCCGGTTACAGATGTAACGAGTCGGGAAGTTCTTGAGCGCATCGACAATCACGTCGCAGCCATCGATCAGCTCGGAAATATTGGTCTCCGTGATCTTCTCCGCGATCGCCTCGATCTTTACGGTTCATTTCAGCCTCCTCAGCTTCGTCTCAACAGAGTCAACCTTCTTTCTCCCGATATCCTCCTTTTGATAGGTTCACTATTATGAACACTTTTTAATTTTTAGCAAAACTCAAACCGCTTGTCAACAGAATTTGTCCAATTTCTACTTGACAGAAAGGCATTCTATGGTATGATTTTAGCTAAATTGGCCGTTCATTATGAAGAACTGATCACCGGTTCTACGCCCGATCAGACCCGGGATCTCGGACATATCCGGAGTGGAAAAAGATGAGCCTTGCGTCAAAGCCTTCCACCAAGACCCTGAAACGGATACGGCCCCAGAGGGAGTGGCGATGGGAGATTGCCATCTACCTCTATCTCGCAGGTATGGGAGCCGGATCTTTTATCGTCGGTCTCTTTACCCACTGGAACGGATTTGGGCTCTCCTTACCTCTTAGAACCTTCACCTTCTGGGGAGTTCCCTTAGAACTCTCGAAGCTAGCCCTTCTCTGGGGACCCATCCTGGTTGCGATCGGTGCCCCATTTCTCATCTTAGACCTGGGTAAAAAACTGAGATTCTATACCGCCTGTTTCAATCCGAGAACCTCCTGGCTCGCCCGGGGTTTTTTTATCCTCTCGGGCTTTATCTTAGCCGGGTTGATCGTTCTGGGAGCGCTCTCTTTCCAGCAGATGAGTCACCCTCCCCTTCTGTGGCGCCTCTTTGAAATCATCAGCATGCTCCTCGCCTTTGCAACAGCCATTTATACAGGCATCCTCTTAAAGTCTGTCAGGTATATTCCGATCTGGAACACACCTCTTCTTCCAGCCCTTTTCCTCCTCTCCGCACTCTCTACCGGCTCCATGGGAGTGATTCTATCAACGATGGGGTACGGGCTTCTCTTTCCTGGAGGAGGTCTGCCCCATCTACTGATCTCCAGACTGACCCGGATCGAGCAGATCCTCGTTCTCATCGAAGGCCTGATCCTCGCCACCTACCTGATCTCCAAGTATCGGGCCAAGGATCAGGGAGAGGATTCTGTTCGTCTGCTGATCTCCGGAGATCTGAGGTTTCTGTTCTGGGGAGGGATCGTCGCGGTCGGCTTCCTCTTTCCGATCGTGCTGGAGTATCTCTATTCCCATTTTCCTCAATACCCGGGCCTTCTCTTCGCCACGGGCGCACTCCTATTGGCGGGTGGCTTTTTTCTCAGACTGGGCCTGCTCGCCTCGGGAGTAAAGGAACGACTGCCGATGTATAAACTGATCGAAATGAAGATCAAAATGAGTGCCTTCCAAAGAGGGGAATAACGTGACTGGTGATTCGTGATTTGTGAATCGCAAGAACCTACGATTCACGCCTGCGTGCCGAAACGCTCCGGCGTACAGGCACGCTTCAAGATCCAAAAATAAAGGAGGAAGCGATGCAGGGCAAGGTGATTGTGGTGGATCATGAGAAGTGCACGGGATGTAGACTGTGTGAGATGGTCTGTTCTGTCTTCCACACCGGGGCCAGCAATCCCAGCCGGTCGCGGATCAAAGTGGTCAAATGGGAGAGTGAAGGGTTCTATCTCCCGACGACATGCCAGAATTGCGAAAAGCCTTTCTGTGTGGAGGTCTGCCCGACAAAGGCCTGCCATCAGGATCTCGAAAACCAGCGGGTAATCATCGATAAGGATAAATGTATTGGGTGTAAGACATGTATCGTCGCCTGTCCTTTCGGAGCTCCCTCATTCGACCATGTCGAACGGGTCTCCATCAAGTGTGATTACTGTGACGGTAATCCACAGTGTGTGTTTTTCTGCGACACCAAGGCAGTAAATTACGTCGATAGCGATCGGGTCGGAGTGAGTAAAAGGCGTGAATTCTCCCTCAAATTCTCTGAATTGTTGAGACAGACAAGATAGCGAAGCCCCTCACCGGGTGAACCGAAATTCAAAGACCAGAAATCTCGCTATTTAAGCCTTCGACTTCAGGAGCGAATGGGCCACGACCATCCTCTGGATCTGATTCGTCCCTTCAAAGATCTGAATCACCTTGGCATCTCTCATCATCCGCTCAACAGGATGGCTTTGAACAAGACCCTCCCATCCTAAAATCTGGACGGCATTGGTCGTCACTTCCATGGCCACATCCGAGGCGAAATACTTTGACATCGCGGAATACATCTGGACCGGTATCCCCTTCGCCTTCTCATCCATCATCGTTGCAGCTCGGTAGACCAATGCCCGTGCCGCCTCAATTTCGATGGCCATGTCGGCCAGCATGAGCTGAACATCCTGGACATCGCCCTTTCCTCCGGGCCAGCCCCTCTCCTGGCCGAATCGAATGACATAGTCCAGGGCGCCCCTTGCCAATCCAAGTGCCAGGGCGCCGATGGCTGGTCTTGAGCGGTTCAGGGTTCTCATCATGAGCCACCAGCCCACGCCCTCATCGCCGATCCTCTGGGCAACCGGAACCCTCACGTCTTCCAAGACCACCTCTGTCGTATTCGATCCCCGAATTCCCATCTTCTCCTCTTTCTTGCCGATGGAAAGACCAGGGGTCCCCTTCTCGACCACAAAACCTGAAATTCCCTCCAGCCTCTTGTCCGGATCGGTCACGGCAAAAACGGTGTAAAAATCGGAGATGCCCCCGTTCGTAATGAAACATTTTCTTCCGTTCAGGAGATAATGGTCACCCTGAAGCGTGGCCTTCGTTCGAATCGAAGCTGCATCTGAACCCGCCTCCGGCTCGGTCAAGCAGAAACATAGCAAGGCTCTTTCTCCGACAACCCTTCGAAGGACCTTCTCCTTAAGCTCTCTCGCCTCTCCCAAGACAATAGGCATCAGTCCCACCGTATGGGCGATGATCAGAAGGGCCGAAGAGACGCAGTAATAGGAGATCTCCTCAACGACGATACAGAAGGAGGTGACATCCGCGTCTTCTCCCCCGTACTCTCTCGGTATGAAAAGGCTCAAAAAACCGCTCTGGCCGAAGACGTCAGCAATGTCCCACGGGAATTCGCCCTTGGCATCGATCTCGGCTGCCCGGGGAGCGACCACCCTCTGGGCCACCTCCCGAGCTTTCTTTCGCCACCCTTCCCTTTCCTGTTCGGTCTTATCCATCGATTCGCACTCCTTCCTTCTCAATGCAGTATATCAAAAACCCAAATTTTAATTCCATCATTTGGGCTTCTTTCGGATTGATCCATGCGGGATGCTCTGCCCGTGCTTCGGATTTAGAACTTCCTCCCTTGGGAGGATTTACATGCTCGATCCTCCTGACACCTCCACCGTCGCTCCGGTCATAAAACTTGCCTCATCCGATGCCAGGAAGGCAACCACGTTGGCCACCTCTTCAGGCTGGCCGATCCGTCCGAGAGCGGTCCGCTCGATAATCATATTCCGGTATTTCTCTGCCATCTTTGCTATCGTGGGAGTGAGAATCAATCCCGGAAGAACCACATTCACATTGATTTGATAGCGACCCAGTTCTCTGGCCACGCTCTTTGTCAAACCGATGATCCCTGCCTTGGCAGCGCTATAACTGATCGCCGCAATGCCTCCGCTCTTTCCGTAAATGGACGAGATGTTGACGATCTTTCCATATCGGTTCTCGATCATATGAGATGCCACAGCCTGAATGCAATTGAGTGTCCCTTTCAGGTGGACACTTAGTACCGCATCCCAATCTTCCTCTTTCACTTTTAGAAGCGTTGCTCCCCGATCAAACCCGGCATTGTTGACCAGGATGTCAAGCCTTCCCCAGATTTTTAAAACCTCTGCAACCATCTCCCGAACCTGTCTCTGGTCCGCTACGTCCACGGCAAAGAAGAGGGCCTTTCTGCCCAAAGTCTCGACCTCTCTCTTCGTCTGATCGCCGGTCTCCGCGTTCCATTCCGCAATGACGACATCAGCTCCCTCTCGGGCCATCTTCAGGGCAATGCTCCGGCCGATCCCCTGGCCTGCACCTGTGACCATTGCCCTCTTCTCTCTCAATCTCATCCCCTACCCCTATTTTGCAAGAGCTGGCAATATGAGAGCGATCTTAGGAAAAGCCATCAATATGCCTGTATTGATCAGTATCGCTATCAAAAATGGAAATATACCCTTAAAAATGGTTTCGAGAGGAACCTCCGGAGCGATTCCCTTAATCACATATACGTTGACTCCCACAGGCGGGGTGATCACGCCCATCTCGCTCACCAGCACGATCATCACGCCAAACCATATGGGATCAAATCCGAGACGGACAACCACTGGGTAGATCACAGGAACCGTGAGCACGACCAATGCCATGGCATCCATGAAACAACCGCCGATCAGATAGATCAGGACGATCACTCCCATGATCGCCATGGCGGGCAAAGGAAGACCTCCCACCCAATCGGCCAGAATAAAAGGGATGGTGGAGACCGCCATGAAATGGCCAAATACGGTCGCACCGGCAATGACACAGAGAACCATGCACGAGGTCCTCAATCCATCCCTGGTCGACTCAATGAATACCCGCCAATTGAGTTCCCGTCTTGCCAGGCCGATCGCCAGAGCCCCAGCTGCTCCAATACCTCCGGCCTGGGTGGGCGTAAACCAGCCAAAGAACAATCCTCCGATGACCATGGCAAATAAGATCAGGGCCTCAACAATTCCCATCACGGCCTTTCCCTTCTCTTTGAGCTTGGTAGAACCTCCGGCCGGAGCACAGGCTGGATTACGCCAGCAGAGAAGACCAACCACCATAATAAATAGGAAGGTGAGGATGATCCCGGGAATAATACCGGCCACGAAAAGTTTGCCGATCGACTGCTCGGTCATGATTCCATAGACGAGAAAGATGGTACTTGGAGGAATGAGAATGCCCAGGGTGCCTGCGCTGGCCACACAGCCTGTGGCCAACGTCGTATCATACTTATATCTCTTCATCTCCGGCAAAGCGATCTTCCCGATTGTGGCTGCCGTGGCTGCAGTTGATCCGCAGATCGCAGCGAAGAAGCCACAGGCCACGACCGTGGCCATGGTCAAGCCTCCGCGCAGCCCCCCCAGAACCGTATAGGCTGCATCATAGAGCCTCTTGCCAATCCCTGATGCAAAGGCAAAGGAACCCATCAGGATGAACATCGGGATCGCACTCAAAGGGAAGCTGGAGAACTGTTCAAAAATATCCCGGGCCAGAAGCTTGAGACCAGCCTTGAAAGAACAGAGGTAGGAAAAGCCGAGAAACCCGATGAAGGCCATCGCAAAGGCGACCGGCATTCTGATCAGAAAGAGGATGACGAGTAAGAGAATCCCGAGGATGCCTACGTTAACTGGATCCATGATTGAATACCTCCGTTAAGGATTTGAGGACTTCTAAGAGGAATACAAAACAGATAGGAAGACAACAGAAGGCGATGAAATAGGCAAAGGGATAAAAAGGGATGCGTGAGGTTGAGCCGATCTCCCCTGCCTTTTGGAGGGATTGGCCATAAAGAAGGCTCTGCCAGAGGAGCAAAACGAAGAGAGCCAACCCGAAAAAAGAACTGACCGCCCCGATGGTCGCCCGGATACGCATTGGAAATCTCATGATGATGAATTCCACCCGTATATGTCGGCCAACAATGAGTGTAAATGCAATCGCAGGAGCGATGGCAACGATCTGGGAAAAACTGATGACCTCTATAGAACCTGGTAGAGGCCAGAGAAAGAGTTTCGCCCCCAGCACATCGATCAGGTTGACCAGAAACATCAGGATGATACCGATGACTCCAACCCACTCGAGGGAATGACTGAATGACCTCGTAACCTTATCCATCTGATTTAGCCCTTTCTCGAACTTCATCCCCTCCCCCATGGCCATTCCTCCCCCTGCGGGGGAGGAATGGAAATAGCATTGGTCACTTAATTCGAACCTCGGACGGACCCGTAGACGATTTGACCCCTAACTCTCTCTGCTTCTTCGTCCAGAACTCGGTTCGGATCCTTGCATAATTGATCAGTTCCCTGACCTCTTTCTCGCGATACCCTGCAGAGACCATCGACTTCACATACTTATCCAGCACTGGCTCCACAGCCCTCTTCCATTTGGTGATCTCGTCACGGGGCAGTTCGATGAATTTCAATCCCTTCTCCATGCCGAGCTTCTTGCCATCAATATCGACCTCGTTCCACATGGTGGCCAACTTCTCTTCAAAAGGATATTCGTTAAAGATCTTCTGAATATGGGGGGGGAGCTTGTTCCAGGTCTCTTTGTTCATGATCAGATAAAAGGTATAGACCTGGCCGATCGGCCAGCATTCTGTTGCATACTTGGTCACCTCAGCCAATCTGAAAGCACGAAGGGTCTCCATCGGGATCATCAGCCCGTCGATCACCCTCTTCTGGACCGCCTCATACGATTCTGGCATCGGGATGGATCGTGGTGTTCCACCCAATGCGCTCACCACTTCCGCGATAAAACCAAGTCCTCTCAGCGTCATCCCTTTCAGGTCTTCCATCCGGTTCACCGGTTTTGTGGCTGAAAGAACCACATTGACCGGGCTGGTATGCATGGAGAGCATATGGATCCTGTCCCACTCCTTTGGCTTGAACTCTCTGAAGAAGTCGTTGGCCACATGATTCGCCACCCATGCGTTTGGAAAACCGAGGGGGAGGTCGAGGGCCTCTGTCATCCGGAAGCGTCCAAATGTATAACTGATATTCGAAAAGCCGATGTCCGCAATCCCTTCGACCACTCCATCGTAGATTTTTGGAGCGCTCAGTAAGGTGCCAGCCGGGAAGAAACGAATCTTTAGCTCGCCTCCGGATCGGGCCTCCAGATCCTTAATGAATTCCTCACAGATTTTGGACTGTCGGGCAGGAACCGGGAAGTAATTGCAGAACTTCAATTCGATGGCTCCCCATACGATCGAAGGCACCAGTGCAACCATTAAGATCAAACCGATTAACATCCCTTTCCTTTTCATACGATTTCACCTCCTATTTAGAATTAAAGAGTCAGGAAACCATTTCAGCCTACTCTCACCTCCTTTCCCCCGTTTTCCCAGAGCAAAAGGCTCAAGCATCCCATAACCGAGATTAAACTCTTCCCTCCCTTCTTAGTTTCTCCTTGATCTCTTCTCTCAGCCGTATCTTATCCACCTTTCCGACATTGGTCAAGGGCATCTCTTCGATCATCTCAATCCGTTCAGGAAGATAAAAGACCGATGTCTTCTTTTCTTTCAAATAGGAGAGGATTTCCTCAAAGGTGATGATTTCTTCTCCCCGCGGTTTGATGAAGGCACAGACCCTTTCTCCGAGGATGGGATCCGGCATCCCTACAGCAGCCACCTGCGCCACCTTGGGATGGCCGCTGATCAGCTCCTCGACCTCCTTGGCACTGATCTTCTCTCCTCCCCGGATGATGATATCCTTCCTCCTTCCGGTGATGATCAGGCGGCCCTCGGGATCAAATTTCGCAATATCACCGGTCCGATAAAAACCATCTGGGGTAAAGGCCTCGCGATTTTCAGCCTCAGACTTATAGTATCCCCGAAAGATACAGGGGCCTCTCGCCACCAGTTCGCCCTCCTCTCCCGTCGGGAGCTCTTTGCCATTTGCATCGACGACCTTAAACTCATCATACGGGCAGATAGGCCATCCAACGGTATGAAGGACGATCTCCTCCGGATCTTCATAACGGGTCTGGGCACAGGGCCCTTCCGAACTGCCATAGACATTGTAAAACCTGCAACCCAGCCTATCGTAGATCTTCCTGACCAGCTCTGCCGGGACATGGGAACCCGCACCCGCGATCACCCGGAGCGATGAAAGATCGTATCGTTCAAGGTCCGGGTGATCGACGATCTGCTGGAGCTGGGCCACGACGAGGATCGTCGTCGTCACCCGTTCTCTCTCAATGGCTTCAAGAATCTCTTTAGGCTGCGTTGAAGGGATCATCACCACCTTTCCTCCTGTGAGGAAGGAGGGGTTCATCGAGACCTCAATCGCCATATTATGGGTGACCGGGGTTGCGATCAGGGTGATGTCCTGAGGGCTTCGCTCCCACGACCTTGCACGATACTCGACATTGCAGAGGAAGTCATTGTGCGTCCTCGGGACCAGCTTGGGAAGGCCCGTCGTTCCCCCTGTGGGCATTAAGTGGCAGACCTCATTCGGATCCGGTCTAAAGCGTTCGAGATAATCCTCCGGATACTGGCTCAGGTTCACTCTCTTCAAAAGGTCGTTAAATGGAAGCGTCCCCTCAGGCCATGGTTCATCTTTATGTCCGGATGGTTCAATCACGAGGATATGTTTCAGGAAGGACCGGGATCTGAAGAATTGAATCATCGGGCCGTAATCTATCTTTTCAAATCGGAGGGGAACGACCCAGGCCTTGGCCCCGGTGACCTCGCAGAAGTGTTCCATCTCCCTCTGCGAAAAACGGGGAATGCACATCACAGGGATGGCCCCAATCTTATGAAGTCCGTAATAGGCAAAGACAAACTCCGCCCGGTTCGGAACCTGGAGAAGCACCCGGTCCAGTTTCCCGATCCCAAGATCGAGGAAGGCAATGGCTGCACGATCTGTCCACTCCCTGAGCTGTCGGTAAGTCAGCCTGACCTCTCCAGCCACTAGGGCTTCTTTGTATGGGTAGAGGTCGCAGGTTCTGTCCAACATCTCTCCGAAAGTGATCCCTGACCACCAGTGCTTTTGGTAGTACCGATCGACGAACTCTTTCGGAAAAGGAGTCGCCCCTTCGAGCACCATCGACTTCACCACAGACAAGTCAGGATGGGATTCGAGATAAGTCAGGAAGTATATTAAATTCTCTTAACGCCACGGTCAAGAAAAAAGTTTCCTGATTAGTGGGGAATGACTGGCTGATCCTGCTGGGGTTACGGGGCTGGCGAGAGGATCAAACCAGCCCCAGGTCTTTTCTGAATTATTCGTCCTTCCATGCCGGTTTGCGTTTTTCTAAGAATGCGTTGAGCCCTTCGATGGCATCGTGGCTCTTCATCAATCGATCGAGATATATCTTCTCAATGGCTTTGAGCCCTTTCTCGGTATCGTCATTGAGGCCTGCGAGTGTGGCCTCTCTGGCCAGCTTCAAAACTATTCCGCTCAACTTCTTGAACCTCTCAATAAATCCATTCACCTCGCCCTCAAGGGAACCTTCAGGGACCACCTTATTGATCAATCCCATGGCCAAGGCTTCCTGGGCACTGATCGTCTCACCCGAGAGGATCAATTCCATCGCCTTCTTTCTCCCAATTATTCTCGGAAAGATCAGGGCGGCAATCGGTGGAAAGACGCCGACCTGAATTTCCGGCTGTCCGAATTTCGACCTCTCCGTCGCAATCACCATGTCGCAATAAAGGGCCAGCTCACATCCCCCTCCGAGCGCTGCACCATTGACCACCGCAATCGAGGGAACCTTCAGCCCGTCCATCCGTCTGAACATCCCGTGAAAGACCTCGATCATCCTTTGAACCTGATCGCCGAGATGCTCTCCCACATCGACCCCGGCAGAAAAGGCCTTCCCCACGGCCTGGATGACCAGAAGTTTCAGAGACCTCTCCTGGCTCAGACCTTTTAGGTAATGATTGATCTCCTCCATCATCTCAATGTTGAGGACATTGAGAGGAGCCCGGTTCAGGGTCAGGAAAGCCACCCCATCCTTTATCTCCGTCTGGATATGTTTAAAAGTCATGCTCGCACCTCCTTGGGCCCTGATTAAGCAATTCGTGATGACACCTTAAAAAAACACCCCTTGGGTATGGAAGGTTTTTCCAGACCCAAAGGGTGCAGTCTTGAATATCCTGTTTCACCTTATTTGCTCTGAGGTTTGCCCAGGACCTCTTCAAAGAAGGCCTCGTCCATAAGCTTGCCTTCGGCAATGTTCTGGCGATACTTGATGAAATCGATCGTGTCCGTTCCGGTGATCTTTTTGGTGTTAAAGGCCCCGAAACCGAGGAAGGCCTCTCCCATCATATTGGCAGCCAGCCAGTGTCGGTTCGGGTTCTTCATCTGATCCCAGAAGAACTTCTTCTTGTTCCGGATGCCGTCGATGGACATCATCAAACAACCCGGGAAGAGATTCGCAAAGCTCCAGCAAATCTTCTCCACCTCTGCGTCGAGGAGGGAGAAGTCATACTCATTATTCTTCAGCTTACTGTTCACCCACTCACGGGCCTTCTTGAATTCGTCTCCGGTTTTGAATTCTCCATAGACGATCTCGCCGTCTTTCACATAGGTATCGGTGATGACTTGAGGATTTCGTACCCACTGCCCTTTGTCATCCTTCAAAACCGGAACACACTTTGTCAAAAGACCCTTGCGCCACATCTTATAGGCTGACCACATCTCACAACTGATGCAGCTCCACATGGCATCCTCAATCGATAGGTAAAAAGGAAGAAAGTCAGAGGCACCCCCCACCGGAGCAGAGCCATGACGGGGACCTGCCTGGCCTAAAATGGCAAGGTCAGAAGCAATGGAGAGATCGCAGGCCGTTCCGATCTCCTGCCCTCCTGCCACCCTCATGCCATTCACCCTGCATATCACGGGCTTCTTGCACATCAGGATGGAGTCAACCATATTATTGAAGAGCTCCATATAAGCCCCATACTCCTCGGGTCTCATGCTGTAATACTCTGAGTACTCCTTGGTGTTCCCACCGGTGCAGAAGGCATAGGGACCTGTGCCGGTAAAAACCACCGCCACTACGGAGCGGTCGGTAGAGGCATTTTCGAACCCTGCGATCACCCCTTTTACCATCTCCGTGGTGTAGGAGTTGTACTGCGCTGGGTTATTGAGCCGTATCCAGACATTGTAAAGCCCCGGGATGACATTGCCCTTTGGATCTTTCAAAGGTCTCTTCTCATAGACCGTGCATGGGGCTTCTGTACCCCAATGCTCTGGCCCATACCGGCTGTGGTTTTTCATCTCATGTTCTCGTGGCATCCACTTCAATGACATAGCGAAACCTCCTTTCTTTTTATATGAGTCACCTTATTTAAAAATCGGGGGTGAGGACGATTCGCTTGGCAGGGGAACCGGCTTTGTGAACCTCCTCGAAGACCGCCGCAATCTGACTCATCGGTCTGGTTTCAACAAAGGGTCCGATATCGATCTTCTTCGAGAGAACCATATCGAGAACAACGGGATAATACTCGGGCAGACATCCCCACGTTCCGATGATCTCTGCGTCGAAGGCCATCAGCCTTGAGATGCTGTATTCGTTCTTTGCCATCCCGAAACCGATCACGATCAATTTCCCCGTGAAGGAGAGAAGTTCCAAAGCCATATCCTGTCCAGCCTTGGTCCCGGTCACCTCGAATATCTTCCAACCAAAACCTCCTTCCAGCCCGTTCTTCTTACAGATCTCCCGAAATTCATTTCGGATATCTTTGATGGTCTTGTCCTGCGAACTGATGACGAAGTCAGCCCCGTACTTTAATGCCCTCTGCAACTTCTCCGGATTTCTTGCAATCCCGATCACCGCCTTCGCACCCAAAGCCTTTGCCGTCTGAGCCATATAAACGCCTACCCCTCCGGTCACTCCGATCACGATGACATGATCCCCGGGCTGAAGGTCCGCCCTCTTCGCAGCCTGGTAAGGCGTGGTCACTGCATCAGCCACCACAGCCAGGTGTTCCAAAGGCATGGTCCCGCGGTTCCTCACCTCGCAGAGATCGATGGAAGGAACTGGAATATGGCTCGAATACCCGCCATAAACCCCCAAGCTGTTTCCTGGCATCTTCTGGGCCAGGCAACGGTTCCCCCTCCCCGTTTTACAGAGGAGGCATTTTCGACAGGGCATCACGGCAGGGATGATCACTTCCTTGCCGATCCACTTCTCATCCCCGGCCACAACCGTTCCGCTGATCTCATGTCCGAGGGTTAAAGGTGGTTTCTGTACGGTGGGAACGCCATCGTAAAAATAACCAAGGTCCGTGTGGCAGACACCGCATCCTGCCACCTTGACCAACACCTCTTCCGAGGAGAGAGATGGAACCGGAATCGACGTTTTCGCCAATTTCCCCGGCCTCACCTCTCCCGTATCCTTATCTTTGGTGGTCGGCTGGACCATCTGCCAAGTCTCAATCCTATCCGGTATAGATGCCATTTGATTCACCCCCCTTTCTTAATTTCAGATTTCAAATTTTAGATTTCAAATTGAACTTGTCAGGTAAGATATTCTTTTTCCAATTTGAAATTTGCAATTTGAAATTTAAAATGGTTACATTAGGTCATTCCGAGTCCGCCATCCACGCAGATCAATTGACCGGTGATATAATTCGCCTCGTCCGAGGCCAAGAAGACAAAGGCTGGCGCCACCTCTTCGGGATCTGCAAATCGGCCCAGCAGAATCCTGCCCGTATAAATCTCCTTGAGCTTTGGGTCTGTCCGGATCTTCTCGGTCATCTCAGTGCTGACATACCCAGGCGAGATCACGTTCACCGTAATCCCATAAGCAGCCAGTTCTCTTGCTGCCGATTTTGTTAAGGCGACGATTCCTCCTTTGGCAGAGCTGTAGTTGATCTGGCCTTTCGTCCCTCCCAGCCCGGCTGCAGAGGTCACGTTGATGATCTTTCCACTCCTCTGTTCCATCATATACTTGGACGCTGCCTGGATGCAGAGAAAAGGGCCCTTCAAATGGATATCCACCACCTCGTCCCACTGTTCCTCTGTCATCTTGTAAAGCATCGCTGGCTTTGTCGCCCCTGCATTGTTGACGAGGATGTCAATCCTCCCAAAATGGTCGATCGCCGTCTGAATGATCCTCTCCGCATCCGCCTTTACTGCCACATTTCCCTTGACCGCCACCGCCTTTCTGCCCATCTCCTGGATCATCCGAACAACCTCCTGGGCTGGCTGATCCTTTGAGGCATAGTTGACAACCAGATCTGCTCCCTCCCTCGCATAGGCAAGACATATCGCCCTGCCGATTCCCCTTCCTCCTCCTGTGACCACTGCAACCTTCCCTTCCAGTCTGCCCATCCAATCCCTCCTTTAGGGCCTTCGATCCATTAAAACCGTCCTCTCAACTCTAAACCTCAGTCATGTCCTATTCGATTTTGAGTTCCAGGTTGATCATATCCCCGCCCCTTGTAAACCCCATGCCGCGGAAAAATTTGAGAAGATCCCAATCGTTCCAATTAACCAACGTATAAACCACACGGACTCCAATGGTCTTGAGATTCTTAATAAACTCCTGACCCAACCTCCTCGCCACGCCGCGGTGCTGGTAAACAGGATCGACCCCAATCGTGCTGATCCATCCGACCGTGTCGGGAACGCCGAACTCCCATCCGCTCACCTCTCCGACGATAAAACCGATCACCTTGCCCTCATACTCGGCGACCAGACAGGAGAAAGGGTATCGGGCATTGGGAGTTTCAATCTTCTTCTTCCAATAATCGCTCCTCGTCTTTCCCAAGATCTTACGGTCAATCTCAACAATCGCATCCAGGTCCCCCATATTAAGAGGCCGGATGTTCAGACCTTCCAAAGGCCTTTCTTCCATCTCTCCCCACCCTGTCGTCCCTACTCAATGACCGCAATGACCGCCTCTGCCTCAACCTCCTGACCCGGTGCCACACGAACCTCCTTGACGGTTCCGCTCACTGGAGCGACAATAGGCATCTCCATCTTCATCGCCTCTAATATAGCGACCTGGTCGTCCTCCTTGATCCGATCCCCCACCTTCACTGTCACAGAAACGATCTTTCCCACCATAGGTACTGTCACCGATGTTGCCATGTCTGACTCCTCCTGTCTAATTAATGTTGAGCTTCTCGGTCTCCTCCCTTCCCCATCCCTATCCTGGGGACAGGTGAACAGGGCAGAAAATCGCCCTTTCGAGGGGGTTTCCCAAGCTACTTCAAACCGAGGGCATGTCTCGAAATGATCACCTTTTGAATATTGGACGTTCCTTCAACAATCTGATAGGACTTGGCATCGCGATAAAAACGCTCAACCGGATATTCGGTCGAAAAACCATACGATCCAAAGATCTTGACCGCTGTATTGGCCGCCCGAACAGCCACCTCTGCGGCAAAATATTTGGCGCAGGAAACCTCGATGGTGTTCCGCATCCCCTGGTCACGGTTACAAGCTGCGCGGTAGACCAATAACCGGGCCGCCTCCTCCTCGACATACATCTCGGCAATCTGTTCCTGGATCATCTGGAAATTGGCAATCGGCTGGCCAAACTGCTCCCTTTCGTTGGCATAGCGAACCGAATGTTCCCGGCAGGCCCTGGCCACTCCAACCGCCCTGGCAGCAGAGGAAAGTCGAGTATTGTCGAGCATGGCCATACAGATTTTGAATCCGTCCCCCTTATTCCCCACCAGACTGTCCTTGGGAACCTTCACATTGTCAAAGACGATCTCCCCTGTGGGAGCGCAATAAAGCCCTAACTTTGTCTCAATCGCTTTTTGAGTGACCCCCGGCAGGTGCATATCCACAATAAAGGCCGACATCCCCCGGTGTTTGGCCGCCTTATCGGTGTAGACATAGACGATTCCAAGATCAGCCACAGGGACCCCGGAGATCCACATCTTCGTCCCGTTCAGAATAAATCCATCCTCAACCTCCTGGGCGGTAGATTTCATGGAGGCAACATCCGAGCCGGTATTGGGCTCGGTGATGGCAAAACAGCCAAGGAGGTCGGCATTGATCAATTTGGGGATCCACCTTTCCCTCTGCTCTTCTGTTCCGAAAGCGAGAAGGACCGACTGGATGGAGTTCATCTGGAGGTTAAACGGGAGTCCCCAAGAAGGGGAGATTCTTGCGATCTCCTCTGTCATCAATGTAGCGGCGAGATACCCGCTCTCATTTCCGCCATACTTCTCCGGAGCGATACAGCCGAAAAAACCCAGTTTCGCCATCTCCTTCACAATTTCCCGGCGAAAACGATGCTCTTTTTCATCCTCTTCTAAGGTGGGCAGGATCTTCTTTTCTGCAAAATTTTTGGCCATCTCACGCATTGCCTCGTGCTCGTCTGTAAACTTAAAATCCATAAATACCGCCTCCTTCTTGGTTCAGATTGTGCAATTAATAACAAACTCCCCATTTTTTGTCAAGACAAATTTAGTGCATCTAAACGGCATATAAGTTATTGTATTAATTGTTAAACTCGATAAGCTCCAAAAATGATGCCCGAGGCCCCTTGACAACTCGAACGGAATGAGCGATAAAAAATTTATGAGAATCATGGGCTTAGACATCGGCTCCCATACGATCGGGATAGCGATCAGTGACGAATTGGGCCTGACAGCCCAGGCTCTCAAGACCCTTCGGCGTAGATCAATGGACGAGGATCTAAGGGAGTTATTAGAGATCATCGCCCAATTCAGGATTGAGAAGCTCGTGGTCGGGCTTCCGAGGAACATGGACGGCACCCTAGGAAAACAGGCAGATGGGGTTCTCCAATGGATAAAGGCTGCCGAGAAAAGAATCAACCTTCCCACCCTGACATGGGACGAGCGTCTTTCCACTGTTGAGGCCTCCAGGGTCTTACTGCAGGCTGATCTTTCAAGAAAAAAGAGGAGAAAGGTGATCGACAAACTTGCAGCGGTTCTTATCCTTCAAGGATATCTTAATCAGATCAGGAAGCATCAGAATGGATCTCTTCCTTCGACGTAGAGCCCTCTTCGTTCTATCGGGTCTTGTCATTATCTCTTCCATCTTCTTCTATCTGTTTCTCTTCAGGCCTCCCTCTGGTCTCTCATCAACCAAAATCATAACGGTCAAGAAAGGAATGAATCTTAAGAAGGTCTCCGCCCTGCTCGAAGAGGAGGGGATCATCAGGAGTCGACATCTCCTGATAGGAATGGCCACCCTTTTCAGGAAGAGAAACGAGATCAAAGCAGGAGAGTATGAATTCCATACGAAGATGCTTCCCACAAAGGTACTGACCATCCTGATCAAAGGTCAGGTGAAACGGCATCTGGTCACCATTCCCGAAGGCTATACCCTCTCTCAGATCGCGCAGCACCTGGAGGATCTGAACATTGTCAAAAGGGAAGCCTTCCTTCAGAAGGCAACCTCCCCTGCCTTCATCTCCTCCCTGGGCCTCTCTCATCCTGGTCAGCCCGGATCTCTGTCCACATTAGAAGGCTACCTATTCCCCGATACCTACCACCTGGTCAGGGAGATGGCTCCTGAAGAGGTGATCAGACTGATGGTCCATCAGTTCAAGAAGGTTTTTGGGACAGATCAGCAGAGCCAGGCGTCCCAGCTTGGAATCTCTCAGAGCGAGGCCGTGATCTTGGCTTCGATCATCGAAAAAGAGACCTCCTTATCTGAAGAAAAACCCCTCATCTCTGCGGTCCTCCATAATCGCCTGAGAAGGAAGATCCCTCTCCAGAGCGATCCGACCGTGATCTACGGGATCAAAAATTTCGACGGGAACCTGACCAGGGCCCATCTGCTTAAACCTTCCCCTTACAATACCTATCTCACCAGTGGGCTTCCGCCCACGCCGATCTGCAACCCCGGAAAGGACTCCATTTTGGCTGCCCTCCATCCTGCTCCAGTGTCCTACCTCTATTTCGTATCGAAGAACGATGGAACTCATCACTTCTCCTCAAGTCTCGTGGAGCATAACCAGGCGGTATGGAAATATCAAAAATCTAAAAAAAACAACTTGACAAAAAGATGAACTCTCATTAGTCTTTTAACTCCAAAGTAACCATCGGTTATCGTTGCGAAACTCGGTTGTCTCAGTTTCGGATTTCGAAACGCGATTCGTCACCGTCAGACGATTAACGAACGGTGCTCTTCAACAGGAGGAGGTCATTCATGAAAAAAGAGGTGGCCATTATCGGCGTGGGTCAGACCGCATTTGTCCGAGGCTATGAAGGCTCTATTCGCGAGTTGGCTTTCGATGCCTATAAGGAGGCGATGCTCGACGCTGGATTGACGGCGAAGGAGATCGATGCTTCTATCATCTGCTCTGCACCGGAGTATGACAAACAACGTTCCCCTTCCGGGACGATTGTCGAGTACCTCGGGCTCAACCCAAAACCAACCTTCTATATCGAAACCATCTGCTCCTCTTCCAGTTCCGGACTTCGGGTGGCCTACTCCCTGGTCAAATCCGGCCTCCATGAGCTCGTCCTCGTCCTGGGATTTCAGAAGATGTCGGAGATCAGTTCTGCTGACTCTCAGGAACGAATGGGAAGAGGATCGGATATTATGTGGGAGGCCCCTTTTGGAACGATGATGCCCGCCTATTATGCCATGCATGCCAGGGCCCATTTCCAGCGATACGGAACAACAGAGGAGGACTTGGCTCTGATTCGGGTCAAGGCAGCCACCTATGGCATGATCAATAAGAAGGCGGTCTACCAGAAAGGGGTCACCCTTGAGCAGGTGCTCACCTCCGATATGATCGCCAGTCCGCTCAAACGCTTCGACTGTTGTGCCAATGCGGATGGGGCCTCCTGTCTCATTGTGGCGAATCAGGAGAGGGCCAAAGCCCTCTCCAAAAAGCCTGTCTGGATCATCGGCCTGGGGGCTGCCACAGCGCCGATCAATATGAGCGGAAGGGAATCCCTGACCGGTTTGAGCTGTGCCCGGGAGGCTGCCAAAGAGGCCTATCAAATGGCTGGGGTGACTCCTCAGGATATCGATGTCGCAGAGGTCCACGATTGCTTCACCATCGCTGAGATGATGGCCTATGAAGATCTCGGATTTGCAGGGCCCGGCGAGGGAAAGGATCTGATTCGTGGAAAGGAGACCTATATCGGCGGAAAAATACCGGTCAACGTCGATGGCGGCCTTCTCTCGAAAGGCCATCCGATCGGCGCCACAGGTGGGTCTCAGATTCGAACGATCGTCTTGCAACTCAGGGGCGAGGCAGGAGAGATGCAGGTCAAGGCTCCTGAGATCGGATTGATCCATAACATCGGTGGGGTGGGCCTTTACGGAAACGTCACCATCTTGGGCAGAGACTAAAATTCGTTTCGGATTTTGACATTAGGATTTCCGATTTCCCATCAATGGGAAAGGGAGGTATTTATGGGTTTTGAGAAGTTTGGAATTGTCAGCTTTACGTCTCAGACCAAAGCAACGCCATTTATCGACCACCTCGAAAGGGGAGTATTAGCCGGCACGAAGTGTAAAGGCTGCGGCACCTTCTACTTTCCACCGAGACCGGATTGCTATCACTGTCTATCAAGCGATGTGGAGTGGCGTGAAATTACAGGAAAAGGAAAATTGATCTCCTACTCCACCCTCATCTATGCACCAACCGGTTTTGAGGCTGACCTGCCGTATACCATCGCCCTTGTGGAATTTGATAATAAGGTGAAGGTCTTCGGCCGTTTGAGCAAAGAGGTCAAAGACGAAGAGATCAAGATCGGCATGGAACTGAAGTACTCGGTGGTCAAACTCCCGAACGATCGGATCACCTACGAATTTAAAAAGGCATAAAAGGTCTTATTCTTTCTTAATTTCGGTCAAAATCTCGTAATAGATCAACTTGTCGTGGAGACGAGGTTGAATTTTTCCTTCCTGGGAGAGAGAGAGAATCTGTCCCTCTAATTCCCCCTGGGGGATTCCCATCCATTTCGAAAGGTCCAGAAGAGAAAGGGGCCTCCTTCTTAGAATTCTTAAAATCCCATCTTTAATATCTTCTTCCGTGACATAGGTCAGGTGCCGATCGAATTCGGAGATGATCGAGGCCTTCTCACCGAAGAACGACCTGATATCCTCCATCTCCCTCTCGCTTAATGGCTTGGCCCAGTCTTCCGAAGGAGGTCGGACGACCGTGTTGAGATGAACGAGATCGGGTTGGATTCGGTCAATCACTTCTTTCATCTTTTGAAGTTCATCCGGACCATCGTTCACCCCTTTACAAAAAAGGATCTCGAGCCAGATCTTGCCACGATAAATCTTTCTGAATTCAACCATTCCCTCGATCACCTTCTCGATGGATACCTTTCGATGAGGTCGATTCATCCTGCCAAAGACCTCTGGAGATACTGCATCTAAGGAGGGAAGGACAACGTCTGCTTGAAGCAGATCCCTCCTCACCTCCTCCTCGAAGAGGAGTGATCCATTGGTGATCACAGCAACCGGTATGGAAGAAAGCTTTTTGATCCCTTCAATGATCGAACCGATCTGAGAGTGGAGCGTCGGTTCTCCAGCCCCTGAAAGGGAGAGATGATCGACCGAGGTGGTCTCCTTCTGGAGGAATTTTTTCACCTCTTCGAGAACTTCTCCTACGGGGACATATTCCTTTCTGAGAACGGTCTTTTCTGCCGTCTTCCCGATCTGGCAATAGATACAGTCATAGGTACAGATCTTATGGGGAACCAGATCAATTCCGAGCGACCTTCCCAATCTTCTCGAAGGAACCGGACCGTAAAGATAACGATAGGATTTCATCTAATCACCGATTTCCAAACATCAATGACCAAATAATGACCAAGGGTCTAACCCCCCTCACCCAATCCCTCTCCTCAGAGAGGAGATGGGAACCAATTGATGATTGGATATTGAATGATCGGGATTTATTTGGAGCTTGGGATTTGGTTATTAGAATTTTTAATCTCAGGCTCCGAATTTCTTCAACCTCAGTCCGTTGGCTAACATCAAGGGCAGGACATCCACCGCAGGAAACCTTCCCAATTCTCCTCTCTGACAGTCCCTTTCGGTGAAGCGTCTGACGTTGTCCGGCCGTATGTATTTCGAATACAAAAGGAAAGGATTGGGGTGCCAGCTATGAGACTTCAAGAGAGATGGGGTGGCATGGTCTCCGGTGATCACCAGGACATCGGGTTTCAACCTGAGAATGGCCGGAAGGACTCGGTCGACCTCCTCAAGCGCCTTGACCTTTGCCTTAAAATCTCCATCCTCCCCAGCCATATCGGGCTTCTTGAAGTGAAGATAGAAAAAGTCATGGTCCCTAAAATGTCTCTTCAGCGTCTCCACCTCTTCTCTGATCGTCTCCCCTGTCTCCAAGATCTTCATCCCAACCAGTCTGGCCAGCCCCCGATACATCGGATAGGTTGCAATGGCAGCGGATCGGAGTTTGTAACGATCATCCATCATTGGAATCTCAGGAATCTTTGAAAAACCCCTGAGGAGGATCGTGTTGGCAGGATGAAATGGTTTAAGGACCTCTGTAACCTTCCGGATATAGCCGTTCACGATCTCGGCTGTCCTTTGAGCCTCCTGGGAGAGGGGGACCGTGCCTTTGGCCTTCAGCCCGTCCTTCTGCGGATCAGCGTCCGTGAGGTCATCCTTCAACCCCTGCCCGCGGAATACGGCGACGAAACGATGTTCTCTCCCGGGATGAATAAAGACCTCGGTTCCTTCAAACGCTCTGATCTCACCCTGGAGAAATTGACAGATCTCCCGATTTCTGTCGGTCGAGATCCTACCCGCCCTTCGATCGACGATGATTCCCTCTTGATCGATGGTTGCAAAATTTCCTCTCACTGCCAGATCATCTTTCTTTAGCTCCAAACCGATGCCCAAGGCCTCCATCACCCCTCTTCCAATCTCATACCGAAATGGATCGTAGCCGAAGAGCGCCAGATGGGAAGGCCCGCTTCCCGGCGTGATCCCATAAGAAATCGGGTCGATCAACCCGCAGCTCGACTTTGAAGCCAACCGGTCAAGATTTGGAATCTTGGCTGCCTCCAGTTCTGTCTTGCCACGGACTGGCAACCCACCCAAGCCGTCAATCACCACCATCAGCAACTTTGAGTCCGTCTGGACCACAAGAGAACGAAGAATCTCTTCTGGAATCATCGCCTTTCTTCAACCCCCTCTTTCTTAGATCTTAAAACCCCTCCCTCTCGGATCTTCCTTTTTTGATCTCCTGGATGAGACAGGGGAGGATCTCCTTAAGATCTCCAACCACCCCGAAGTCGCACATCTTGAATATCTCTGCTTCGGGATCGGTGTTGACCGCAATGATAAATTCAGAATCCTGGATGCCTACCATATGATGCATCATTCCCGATATCCCGAAACCCATGTAGAGTGTTGGCCTTACCGTCTTTCCGCTCTGACCGATCATCTGATATTCTCTGGCCCACCCCTCATCAACAGGAGGCCGCGTCGCACCCACAGCCCCTCCTAAGAGTTTGGCCAGATCTTCCAACATCTGCCAATTCTCCTTATTGCCTACACCCCAGCCCCCTGCAATCACAATCTCGGCCTTCTCGAGGGAGACCTCCATTCTCTCCTCTTTAACAGAGTCCAGAACCTTAACCCGTGACTTCCCATTCAAAGGCATCTCCCTTCTCAGGATCTTCCCGTTCCGGCTCTCATTCCTCCGGATCTTCATCACGCCCGGGCTGATCGTGGCCATCTGGGGTCTCTTTTCCGGACAGACGATCGTTGCCAAAACCCCTCCCCCAAAGGCAGGGACGACCTGGAGGAGGTGGCCTTGTTCATCGATCTTGAGATCATTGCAATGGGCAGAGAGACCGGTCTTTAGCCTGGCTGCCAGCTTAGGAGCAAGCTCTGCTCCAACCGATGTGGCACCCAGGAGGAGGATATCAGGATCATGTTCCTTCACCAGTTCAGTTAGGGCTTCAACCACGTGTACGCCGGGATAGAAATTGGAGTCAGGAGGTTCGAGCCAATAAACCTGGTCAGTCCCGAAACTGACCAGCTCCTTTGCCACGTCCATCAAATCCCTCCCCACCAAAACAGCGGAAAGGGAACCTCCCAGGCTATCCGCGATCTCTCTCCCTTTCGATAATATCTCAAGACTGACCTCGTGGAGGACTCTCTCTGTCGATTCAGCGTAGACCCATACCTCTCCCTTCATATCAATCCCCTCTGACGGATCTTCTCAAAGATCAGTTTTGAAGCCATCTCCGGCTTCTCCTGAACCACCTCCCTTCTCCTCTTTACCTCGGGCATGAAGAGATCTGCCATCTTGGTTGGAGAACCTGCCAGTCCCACCTGAGACGGATCGATCCGCAGATCTGAAGCGCTCATGACTTGAATCTCCTTCCTCTCTGCCTCCAGGATTCCGGAAAAGGTTACGTATCGAGGTGTATTGATCTCCTTCACTACGGAGAGGAGCAAAGGTAGTCGTGCCTCTATTCGAACATAACCTCCTTCGGTCTTTTTTCTAACGATGGCCTTTGCTGTGCCATCCTCTTCAAAATGAAACCCTTCGATCATCTTGACGAAACTGATCCCTTCGATACCCAGGAACTCGGAAAGCTGCGGTCCAACGTGTCCGGTCCATCCGTCAATGGTCTGGTTTCCACAGAGGATGAGATCGAAGGGACCTATTCTTTTCACCGCCTCTGACAGGATGTGGGAGGTCGCCAAGGTATCAGAACCTGCAAACGCCTTATCGCTCAACAGAACTGCACGGTCTGCGCCCATGGCGAGCGCCTCCCTCAAAATGCTGAGTGAGAAGAGGGGAGCCATGCTGAGAATCATGACTTCACCCCCGTATCTCTCCCTGATCCGTAGAGCTTCCTCAAGGGCATGACGATCCAATGGATTGACCACATTGGGGATGCCTTCTCTGACCAGCACCTTGAGCGTAGGATGGAGGCTCATCCTGTTCCAGTGCCTTGGATCGGGAACAGGTTTCACGCAAACGATGATCCGCATCCTCTTCATCTCCTCACTTGACCAGGCTTAACGCCTGTCGGGCCATCACAAGCCTGGCGACTTCTGCGGTCCCTCCGGCCGGAATGGTGACCAATGCATCCCGCAACAATCTCTGAACCGGGTACTCTCTCAGGATGCCATAGGAACCGTGAATCTCAATCGCCTTCCGGGCTGAGCGGGCAGCGGCTTCACATGAAAACTGCTTGGCCAAAGCCGACTCGGCATCACATCTGATGTTTTGGTCTCGCATCCAACCGACCCGGTAGACCAGCAGTCGAGAGATCTCCAGGTCAGCATAGATATCGGCCAGGTGCGACTGAATCATTTGAAGGCTGCTGATCGGCTTTCCATAAAGAATCCGTTCGTTCGCAAACTTGACCGCCTGTTCTAAAACGGCATTGAGGATTCCCAGGGCCACGCTTGCCATTCCCGGACGCCCGGTTTCAACAATGTTTCGGATGGCAATGTTCATTCCATCCCCTTCGTGCCCGAGCAGATTGGCTTTGGGCACCTCACAATTCTGGAAGACAAGCTCTCCGGTAATCGCACCACGAAGTCCGACCTTGTTTTCCTTCCTTCCGAGTTTCGCTCCCGGGAAGCCTCTCTCAACAATGAAAGCAGAGAGCCCCTTCCCCCCTTCTCCAGTCCGAGCAATGACCACCCAGATATCTGAGGCATGGGCATTCGTAATGAAGCATTTTCTCCCGTTCAAAATATACCTGTCGCCTTCCAGCCTGGCCGACGTCTTCATCCCGGCCACATCCGACCCTCCAGAGGGCTCGGTCACTGCCACCACTCCCATCGTCTCTCCCTTTGCCAGGGGAGGCAGGTACTTTCTCTTCTGCTCCTCATTGGCAAAGGCAGAGAGGGCATGAGTGGCCATATGATGGACCTGGAGAGCCATAGGGATAGCCGGGCAGACACGGCCCAGCTCCTCAAGAATGATGATCCGGGCCAGATTTCCGAGCCCAACCCCTCCATATTCCGGAGGGGTGATCACTCCTAAGATCCCGATCTCTCCCATCTTCTTTAAAAGGTCGACCGGAAACTCACCCGTCTCTTCCATTGCCTCCATCCGAGGGGCGATCTCTCTCTCGGCAAATTCCCTCACAGTCTTCCGAAGCAACTCCTCCCGTTCCGATAGTTTGAAATCCATGGCCACCTCCCTTTAAGTTTAGTATGCGAAGCTAATCTTGAGCTAAATCCCGTCCTCGCGTTAAAACGCGGGGCATTGGGGTCTTCCGGATTTAGAGCATTGAAGCCTCTTACGCCTTCAAACTCTCCAAATAATCGATTAAGGAATTGATACAACGGTCTAAGTTCTCAGCCGATTTTCCTGTCCCGTAAATCACAGAGGCGCCCAGCATCCCGGAAAAGATCACTTCTGTAACTGCCTCTGTCTTCACATCCTCTTTCAACTCCCCCCTTTCTTTTCCTTCATCGAGGTATCGTTTGATCATCGCCTTGAGACGGACAAATCCCTCATTGAGCTCACGAGAAAAATCGGGCCGCTGGTCATCCAGTTCCACGGATAGGGTGACAAAGATGCAACCTCCTGGAAAGGTCTCTGTATCTTTCAAATACCTATCTCGATAGTTCTCTAATAGCCTCTTCACCTTCTCAACAGGCTTCTCAATTCCATCCAGGCCTGTTAGGTTTCTCTCCCTCCATGCCTTCCTCGCTTCACTTAAGACAGCTAAAAAGATCTCGTCCTTGCACTTAAAATGATTGTAGAGACCCCCTTTGGATATGTTTGCCTCCCTCATAATGTCGCTGATCGATGTGCTCAATAAGCCTTTTTTCGAAAATAGCCTTAACGATTTCTGAACAACCCTATCTCTAAGCGACATCAGATTCTCCATTTAAAATAACCTCCTCATCCAGTAAAGGCCGACCGGTTGGTCTGCCTTGCTCGCTCTTTTAACCCACTCAAAACAGAATGTCAAGGGTCTTTTCCTTTAAAAACGCTTCTAATTTAAACCTTTGTTATTGAAAGGAAAAATAGGCATGAATAATTTCAATCGTTGTCGTTATAGGTGTGATGGAGCCCCTGATCCTTTTCTGTTGCCATGGCTTGGGCCATCTCTTCGGTCATTGTTGCGCCGTGTCGGTATTGGAATGGCCACATGCTCTTAAGATCAAAAAGGCCGATGCGGTCGCCATCATGCAGAATATGATTTAGGTCGGGTTGAAGACCTGGCATTGCACTCAACTGGCCGCTGATGAAAGTGACCCCGCGTTCCTTTGTGTCCATTCCAAGCCATACCAGAAGATCAGCCATGGTGCTCCCTTGAGCGAGTCTGACCCGTAAGTTGGCGAAATGGCCCTTGCTCGCCTTACCTCCATACCTTGCCAGCCGACCGTAGAGCCAAACATCGACGACGATGTCCGACATCTCATCCTCCTGCAATCAGCGGAAAAATACCCACCTCGTCACCAGATCTCAGGGGCCAGTCACTGGAACGAGCACGACCATTGACAAAAAATACCTTCACTTCCTTCTGGGGCAATTTCAATTGATTCACAATATCGGCCACCGTGGCACCTTCGGGAAGTTCCATCTCAAAAGGGGTCCCTGGCCCCACCTTAGCGTACTGAGAGAGGGTGGCGAAAAGTTTTACAGTAACCTGCATCATCTTCTCATGGGCAACGAACAATGTCCTGGGCCCATAGACAATCGGCGCAGGATGGATTCCATCCCCAGCACCCTTCATTCCGTTCACGGAGATCGCAACTCTCACGCAGGTTGCAGTCAGGACAGGATGGAAAATGGAATTCCCTTACCTCACTTCGAAAGCGCACATACTCCTCAGACATCCATATCTCCGCAAGAGGATCCTCGTTCACGTTTCCCAGGACGTATCGGCTCACACCCTTTCTTCTACCATCGACCGTGAAATAGGTATAGTGATGCGACAGCGCATAACAGGGCGAGATCCCGCCATCCCATCCTACCACAACGGCCCGGTCCTGTATAAAACGGCAGCGCCTCTCTGCACCCCAGTGCATGCGGGGCAGTTCGAGAGTGCCCCACATCACCCACGCATCGGTCTTGACCGGCCAGCCACCAGGGTTGAATGGAGCCCGTGGTTCAAAACCGAAGAGGACCTCGTTCCGCATCTCCTCAGTGTAAGGGAGGACATTGCTGACCAGGATCCGAGCCGCACTGAGCCTCGACGCTAAACCCGTCAGATCAGCCAGTTCAGAAACATTGCTCTTCAGGATGACAAATTCAATCCCCAGGGCAGGGTTCAGCGAGCCCATTTCATTTTTCACCCGGTTCAGGACACGGATGTTGTTCAGGACCTGGGAAAGCAATGCGCCGCGTATGCGAGCATAGGTTTCTGGCTTCACACCATCCACGGATACCACCAACCGATCCACGCCCAGCCTGACCAACTCAGAGGCTATTTCCGCGCTGAGTAAGAGGCCATTGGTACCAAGGGTTACGGACAGGTTGCGACCCCGGATCGCACGGATCATATCCAGGATGTTGGGATGGGTCAAGGGTTCGCCGAAACCGGAAAAGACCACACGGGTCAGGTCTGGCAAACCATCGAGACCTTCGACCAGTCGCTCGAAGGTGCTCATCGGCATCTGGCCTTCAGGGTCTTCCCAGACGTTGCGGATGCACGTGTGGCAGTTAAGGTTGCAACCCGTGGTTGGTTGAATATACAGTTTCCGGACGTCTGGCAAGCGGGGATGAAGGATCAGGTCGCCTTCACGTTCGTCGAGCCAGTATTCCATGTCAGGAGAAAGATGGCGGCGTTGGAAGAAGGCGTCGGGAAGGACCAGCCGACCCTGCTCATCGGTTTTGACCTTGGACATGTTCGAGAAGAAAAGGCGGGAAGGGCCAAACGAGCAGCCCTTCCCGCATAAACTACCTATTACAGCTCGCCAAAGACAGAATCGAGCGCGCTATCCGCGACATCGAAGACCTGGTTGTGGGGAGGAAGCGGTTCATACCTCATGAATTCGGGCACGCGGTCATCTGCCTTGGTCATGCCCGCTGCCTCATTAAACGCCCGTTCCTTTTTCAGGATTTCTGCTCCGATCTTGGCTGCGTCCTCTGACTTCCAGCTCGTCCCCAAGACACCATTGCACTCTTCCATCATCCCCTCAAATCCGCTGGGGATGTCTAAAATGGGAAAGGCGATAAACAGACAGTGGCCGGTTGAGTCGATGAAAGCAGTGGTCGCCTGAAAAGCCCGGCTCAGCGCAGCCTTGCCTTCGGGGGTGAGCGGATCCACCTTTCCACCGACGCTCAGGATTTCAGGCCCGATGGTGTAACCAGCGGTATGATCAGCACCCATGGTTGTCGTAGCATAGGTAATGCCAATCCCTTTGACCGCCCGTGGCTCGTAAGCAGGCATGCTCTGCCCTTTCACGGTAGGTATCCGGGTCAAACCATAGGCTTTGCCTGTAAACTCTGTACCACCGCCCAGGATACGGCCTAACGCGGTTCCCTTGCCCATCTGCCGGATGAGCCCAATCGCCTTCTTCCCGTCGCCAAAGGGAATCACGCCAGCCTCCATGGCCACTGCGAGGGTTGTGCCGGTCTCAATCGTGTCCAGACCATAGGCGTTGCACAGACGGACCATCTCAGCTATATCATCCAGCCTATCAATGCCGCAGTTTGCGCCCAGGGCCCAGTCGGATTCATACTCCACACAGGAGGTGTGCTCGGTCTTATCGCGCTTGTACCAAGTATTGGAGCACTGAATGATGCATCCAGGGCTGCAGGCATGGTTATAAAGCTCCTTGCCCAGCCTCTTCTTATTTCCTTCAAAGATTGCCTCCCCTGCTATCTTCGCCGCCCCCTCAAAGCGACCGCTGGAGAAGTTCCGGGTGGGCAAGCCACCAGCTTCGTTCATAATGTTGATCAGCACAGCCGTGCCATAGGTGTTGAGACCGCCTTTGGGCTGGGTCACCGAGTGCGTGCGCATCGCCTCAGCCAGTTTCTTCATCCCTTGCTCAAAAAGGGCTTTGTCAACGATATTGACACTGGGCGCACCCTGTCCATCGGTCACAATAAACTTCAGGCCTTTGCTGGCCATCACTGCACCAAGTCCCCCACGGCCGGCATACCGGCTGGGACGTTTGGCAAGGTCATTGAACACAATGCCGGAGTTGGCATAGCCGTATTCACCCGCCACACCACATCCCGCAATGGCAACTTTGTCGCCGAACCGTCTAAACAGCTTGGGGTAGACCTCATACAGGTCCTTACCCTTATACTGATCAGCAGGGAAGAATTCCACCTTCGGTTTGCCAGCCTTGGCGTCCCACTTCAAAGAGGCCATCCAGCATTTGCCTTTCTCTTTGGGCTGGCCTTCGACGACCAGTGCCTTAATCTGCATCCAAGCCAAATGTTGGGGCCAGGCAGAACCTGCATTGGCCTCCTTGATGCCGCCGGTGAGTGGAGATTTGCCGCCTACCGAAATACGGGCTGATGTTGGAGCTGCGGTGCCTGTGACAATGCCAGGAGCAAAGACGAGCTTGTTATTTGGACCAAGGGGATGACATAACGGGTTCACTTCATCCCGGATGAGGGTGGACGTCATTCCGCGGCCGCCTAAGTTCTTGTAAGCTGCCGGAACCTCCTCCAGACGATAAGTTCGGTCACTCATATTCAGTCGCAAAATCCACATAGCCTCTTCTCCTCCTTTCATTAGAATTTTTTAAGGGTGAAACCTTCCTGCTCAGTTGAAAAAGAAGAAGAAAATGGATCAGGGGATTATCGATCACACCCCTTGATCTCTGTTCTCCATTATTACACTTTTAACATTAAAGTCAACAAAATAGTTTCTGTTTAAAAGAATCAACCTTGACCGAGGTACTCTTTCCTGCTCTTCAAATGATCGTTACGCAAAGATTTTTCAACCAGGACCCCCATTCATCTCAAAGGTTGACATCCCTCTTCTCTTTCTGGTAAGATCGCCCCGAATGAAAAGATTGAATGCGATTACAGATGTACCCGGGATCAGAGTCGGACATGCGACAAACCTCAAGGCTCTGACCGGATGTACGGTCATCCTTTGCGAGGAAGGAGCGATCGGAGGGGTCGATATCCGTGGGACTGCTGCTGGGACAAGGCAGATCGATGCCCTGATGTTTTCCCATCTCGTTGATAAGATTCACGCCATTCTCTTAGCGGGTGGGAGCGCTTTCGGCCTCGATGCCGCAACAGGGGTGATGAAGTATCTGGAGGAGAGAGGAAAAGGGTTCGACGTCGGTAAGACCAAAATTCCCATCGTCCCTGCTGCTGTGATCTTTGACCTTAACATCGGCGACTTCCGCGTGAGACCTGACCGCCTGATGGGGTACCAGGCCTGTCTGAACGCCTCACGAAAAGTGGAAGAAGGAAGTGTCGGGGCTGGCACGGGGGCAACGGTTGGAAAACTTTTCGGAATAGCTCGGGCGATGAAAGGCGGAGTGGGCACTTCAAGCGTTCAGGGGCCAAACGGGCTTATCGTAGGAGGTCTCGTTGTGGTCAATGCCTTTGGCGACGTTTTCGATCTTGGTTCAAAGAAGATCCTCGCAGGTGCCCGGAAATCAAAGGAAAGTCCTGCTTTTGCGGATTCATCCAAATGGATGAAGCAAGGGGCGACCCGAAAAGAGTTCCGCGGGACCAAATCCTCTGAATCCACGGCTTTCAACACCACGCTCGGAGTGGTTGCGACAAATGCTAATTTGACTAAGAAAGAGGTCCATCAGGTCGCTCAAATCGCTCACTCTGGTTTGGCTAAGGTGATCTCTCCCCTCCATACCACATTCGATGGGGACCTCGTCTTCGCCATCTCGTATGGAAAGAAAAAAGGTGATGTGAACACGATTGGACTTCTCGGAGAAACGGCATTGACACAAGCTGTTAAAAGGGCAGTGACCCGAGCTAATGGGTTTGGAGAGATTCCAGCGCATAGGGATCTCTCTCAGAAAATAGAAGTCTCTGGGCTAAGCTAAGGGCAAAGAGGCCGGTTTTGTGAATAGGTGAGGTCATTGGTTCGCGGGTGACGCGGCCGTCATGAAATATTACAGGGTAAATTCGTGACCCCTTTTTTTAATGCCCAATTAAAGATTTGAGGAACTTTCTATGATCGATCTACATACCCACTCCCTCTTTAGCGATGGAGAACTCACCCCCGCGGAGTTGGCCCGAAGGTTTGAGGTGGCGGGCTATGGAACTGTCGCCATCACCGACCATGCGGATCAGTCAAATATCGACCTGATCATCCCCCGACTTGTGGCCTTTTGTGAGGAGAACAACCGCCTGAAGGGAATTTGTGTGATTCCCGGGATCGAGCTGACCCATGTCCGGCCTGAGGTCATACCGGCGTTGGTCAGCAGGAGCAGAAAGTTAGGGGCAAGATTGGTAGTGGTCCACGGGGAGACGATTGTTGAGCCTGTGGCACCCGGGACCAATAGAATGGCGATTGAGTCCTCTGTGGACATTCTTGCCCATCCCGGTCTGATCACGGAAGAGGAGGTCTTACTGGCGAAGGAACACTCCGTATACCTGGAATTGACTTCGCGAAAAGGCCATTGCTTGACCAATGGTCATGTGGCCCGGCTGGCGCAGAAGATAGGGGCTCCGATGATACTGAACAGTGACACCCATGCGCCTGGCGATATCTGGCCAGCGGCTCGCTTACACGAGATTGTCTTGGCCGCAGGCTTAACGGAAGGCGACTACCACACCGTAATGAGAAATGCCGAATCCATCATCAAAAGAGGCGGGATTTAAAGGATCTTCCACTTTCAATCGCTCCACCTATCAGGTCGGGTGCCACTTATCTCACAATGAAACTTGAACGATGATTTTAAACTCTAATAATTCAGATCGATACGATGCCGATTAAAGCAACGCGGTGTCCCCATTCCACTTCGGAATTGAAGGCGGGTTGAACGAAAAGGTTTAATGGATGATATGTCCTGGATCTTTCTGGATCCGAAAGGGCCCCTCCCAGGGATGCTCGATCTCGTCGACAAATCGATCCCGACAACTCTTGCACACGAACAGGGTGAATTCTTGATA
>JACAEX010000031.1 GCA_013388635.1 Syntrophaceae bacterium
GAGTTCATCCATGGCGATGCTACCGGCTATGTCGCCGATGAGAATGTCGATGTGTCGGCCTGTGTCGGTGCCACGTGGATCGGCGGGGGAGTTCCCGGCTCTATCGAGCTTCTGGCGCGGAGCCTGTGCACCGGAGGGATCATCCTCATCGGCGAGCCCTACTGGCGGCAGTTACCGCCGACGGAAGATGTTGCCAAGGGGTGTCTTGCCAACTCAATCTCCGACTTTCTCCTGCTTCCGGAACTTCTCGCGTCTTTCGGCCGCCTCGGCTACGACGTCGTGGAAATGGTTTTGGCACACCAAGACAGCTGGGATAGATACGAGGCGGCCAAGTGGCTCACAATGCGCCGATGGCTTGAAGACAATCCCGACGAAGAGTTCGCAAAAGATGTTCGAGCGAAACTAACCTCGGAACCCGTGCGCTACGCCACTTACACGCGTGAATACCTGGGCTGGGGTGTGTTTGCGCTGATGCCGCGGTGAGGAGAGGATTATCGGGCGACTCAGAAAGTGGGGAAAATCCAATCAGACAGTGTTGACGCAAGGGGACGTAGTTGAAAAATAGCACTTTAGATACATGGGGATGTGTGGTAATGAGATGTTATGCCTTGGCAGGCAAGGTTAGACGCTCCAGGGACTCTTCATCATGTAATGATTCGTGGGATTGAAAGGTTTTCGATATTTAAGGATGATCGAGACCAGAAGGATTTTATTTTTAGGATGGGGATGTTAGCGCAGGAGACCGGGACCAGGATTGTTGCCTGGGCTTTGATGAGGAACCATGTTCATCTTTTGTTCTTTAGCGGGCCTACCGGGATCTCCAAATTCATGCGTCGTCTCTTAACCGGTTACGCCCTTCGATATGACCGGAGCCTCGAAGGATAATGTGATTAAGGAGATGTGCCTTAAAGAAGGGGTTTCGGAGCGGGAATTGCGGCTGGGGGTGCGGACCAGAAAGTTTTCGAGGGCTGAGATCGGCCGGCAATTAGGGGTATGTACTTCAGCGATTGCTAAGGCCATTCAGAACATGGAAGGAGCCGAAAATAAGTGTTAATTTTCCACTACGTCCCCGTTCAGCATCCCGCGGATTCTACAATGAAAACGCCCTGTGGTGACACAAATCCTTATTCCGGCCATGTTACTTTCTTGGGTAGGTCGTATGTTACTTTGGTGCGTTCTTTTGGCGACTTGTTTCGCCGGGTAAAGGCGCATAGCGAACCGGCGTTTTACTGAGATTTAGATAAAAAAGATGCGAGGAGGTGATGCGAAGGACACGGGCATACTCAACGTAAGACGGGGGGTTAAATTTATCAAATAGGAGGAGCGTACTTATGATTAAGAAGAAAAAGATTGTTTACGGCTTAAGTTTTCTATTCTGCTTCTGTCTGATCATCCTGCAAACGGCTGTTTATGCGGCTGAGGCACAAAAGGCGACCAAAGTACCAGGCGCGGTTGCAGCGGTTGCTGCCGTACCGCAAGCCTACGTCACCACCGGTTTCCCTCAGGTCGTAGTCGTCTCAGGAACTAACTATGAAATGGGCGTGCAGTACGGCGAGCAGGCTGCTGCCGCCATCGTTCACAATGTCGCCCTGTTCAAGAGTCGCCTTTACAGCAAATTCGGGAGCGACAAGGTAACAAAGGACATGCAGGTATGGGATTACTATCTGAAGAAGTACGATCCGGTTTACGCGGATTGGCTGCGCGGAATAATGGAGGGATGCAAGCGCAAAGGCTATGCGGTGACCTATCTCGACCTCATTGCTCTGATGGTCTACCCAACGCAGTTCTGGGCAAGGCCCAAAGCCCCATATCCCGCGGAGACCCGCATCGCCTCGATCGGGGGTTTGTCTGCACCTTCATCACAGGGCGAGTATCATGCCTGTACCACCTTCGCGGCCGCAGGCGCAAAGACGCCAGACGGAAAGCCAATCCACGCGATAACCTCCATGTCCCCTACCGAGACCATGGACAACATCATTCTGCTGGCATTTCCGAAGGAAGGTGCTTCTTTTGTGTCGCAGACTTATGCAGGAAGGGTAAACGGCAATTACGCCATGAACAGCAAGGGCTTCTCATGGACCATGACGGCCATCATGTCCGACAACCCGGCTTGGGGAATGCCTCCTGAAGTCTACTTCCACTACCTGGCTCAGATGGTTGGGTCTTCGGAGGAAGCCCTTTCCTATCTCAAATCAACGCCCAAGGGCGGGGTCACAGGGGGCTTCATCCTCACCGATGCCTCGGGAAACATTTCCGCCTTTGAGGGTACTGCCGACAAGTTCCATTTGAGCAAACCCGGAGAAAGAGGCGAATCGGGCCAGTTCATCGTACAGACGAACCATCTCATACACCCTTCGCTCAAACCTCTGAACCCAAAATGGCTCCCTGTGATCGGTACTTATGCTCGCTACGACACCATTTTCCAGTTACTTCAGGAAGCGGCACCGGGTTCGGTCAATTTTGCTTTCAGCAAAAACTTCTTTGCATCAGACGACTGGTATGATGCGGCAAAGGCAGTCTGGAACAGGAACCAACCGGGTATACGGGAGGTTTCCAACAGCCACACATCGGTGAGCCAGGGCATATTCTTTCCGGCGGATCTGGTTGCCTACCTCCAAACCGGTACGCCAAGCGGTATTGGACTCCCTGCCTATGCCACCGGTGAGTATGTGAAGATCAAACTGGCTGACGGTCCGAAGAAGGTCACTGACCAGGCCGATGCCGACGCAATAGCTCTCTATTGGGACGCCCGCGATTCTTTTCAACGCGATCTGAACGCAAAAGCGCCATTCCTCACTGCGCCCATCGTCGCCGACATCCGGGCAAAACTGGACCAGGCATTTGTCGCTTACTCCATCGGTATGGACAGAGCAGCCTTTGCAGCTTTGATGAAGGACGTGAAGAAACAGAACAGCCTTTGGTCTGAAGCGATGACCCAGTACGCAAAAGCTCAGCTCTACGCCCAGATGGCTAAGACAGCCTTGCTGAAGGCCCGGGCAGGCACGCCGTAACAGGCAGGTGCTCAATAGAAAAAATGAAAAAGGGGAGTGGAATATTCTGCTCCCCTTTTTTGGATGAGACCCACACACCCAAGGGGACGTCCCCGTTCAGCACCAATTCTGAAGCATCAAACAGGAACCTCCTAATCCTTCCAAAATTGAATAACTGTTGACAAGACATTGTACAAAAAGAGTCTGTTGAGAGGTTCCACCGTCCCTTAATGGAAATTCGAAATGGATGGAGAAGTGCCCTGTAATATCAATACATTAGCCATCTCTGTCCTTTTTCCCCTCCAAATTAGTTCACTGGCATCCATTTTGCTGCAATCGGAAATGGATTCGGCTTCCACTAAACCCCGGCGTTCGTCTTATAAGGCAGAAAAGGGTTTAGATCCGCAGGCTAAGTGTTTCTGGCTCAAGATGAAAGGAGAGGAAATGAAACGAATCTTCCTTCTGTTAGTTGTGCTTGTAATGTTTTCGGCTCCTGCCTGGCCGTAGGCTGACCATGACGTTGCGTAAGCAAGGAGGACGAGAGGAATGATAGAAAGAGAAGAAATGGAAATAATCGATAAGGGTTTGCGAAATATGAATATTATTTGGGCGGCGATGCTGGTTTCTTTAGCATTATATTTGTGCCTTGGCATTTATATGCAGGATAAGGCTTTTTTTTGGAAAGGATTTTCCATCCGGTGTTTTGAGAAATGTAAGAATTATTCTTTATATAGTATCAGCCATTACGCTCATTCTCGCCAAATATGTTAAAAAATTGATTCTGAGGCAAAAATGGGGAGGAGGGTTTATAAAGACTCAATCTCTCGTTGGCTATAGTGAATATCCCGTTGTTGCCAAGTACCATGCCGCCAATATCCTTTCTATAGCGATGGCAGGAAGCATCGGTGTATATGGTTTGGTTTTGTGCCTCTTGGGAAGAAATTTGATGGATTTGTTTCTTCTAATATTTGTGTCAGGGGTTGCGATGTTTTATTTTCGCCCACAAAAAACAGAACTAATCGGTTTAGCACAAGAGCTCAAAGAACAGTTCGAACAGTCCTATCACGAAGGTCGGCTGGATCAAGGATAAAGCGAGCGCTGATGACGTGGCAATAAAGATTAAGGGAATCTTTAATAATTCCAAATTCGTCACTCCCGCCCCGTATTAAGTACGGGGTAAACTCCGGCGGGGGTCCAGTATTATTAGCGACTTCTGGATTCCTGCTCTCGCAGGAACGACATTTTTAGAGGTAGCCTTAAGATTTCTGAATCTTCGTGAACAGAAGGAAGAGAAGCAGACTGCTCACTTTGATCATTGCTATCATCAAGCAGCTCTCTCTTAAACCGAGGATGGGCAGAAGGAGAACGCCCCCAAGTAGCCCGCCAAAGAAGCCCCCAAGAAGATCCGCGCCGTAGAGCACTCCAGCGGTCCTGGCCACGGATGGACCTCTCGCGGGAAGCCTGAGGTAGATCCTGGAGGCCAGTGGGAACTGAAGTCCGATCGAGGCACCCGCAAGAAATGACATGATGAAAAAAAGCGCATAAAGAAGGAGAGAAACGGCTGCTTTCTCCACATGGTGAGACGGAATTGAGAATATATAGGGAAGGAGAAGAGAGAAGAGGATAATCCCTCCTTCCATGGACAGGAAAATTAAGGACTTTTTTCTCATCCTTTCGATATAGCGGTTCATCTTATGACTGCTGAGGGCGACGCCCACCATGAAGACTGCGACCAGGAGGCCGATCTGGTGGTAGAGGTAGCCATAGACGGTCTGGAAGGTGAAGATGATCGCCAGGTCAAAGATCATCGCTGCAAAGCCGGTTGTGAGGATGGTATAAGGGAGGGAACATCGTGAAAAGGAGGGTCTTTTAAGGAAGAGGGTCCCAATTAAAAGAGTAAAAAAGGCCACTGCGATTGCAGCCCGAGCAGTGCTTAACCCCGCAGTCCATTTGAATGGCCCAGCGAGGTAAGGAGAGAAGAGGGCGTTCCAGTAGGAGAGGCTGAAAAAGACGGCCAGAGGATGAAAATCGGAGTTGATATTCCTCTTTCTCGCCTCGATCGATTGGAAAAACCATTTGAGCCACCTTTCGTGGAGGCGGTGTTCGATATAGCCTTTGGTGAAGAGATTCGTTTTGATTTTTCTTTCTTCAAGCCGCTTTATCAGATCTCTAACTGTCACCCCTTCCAACAGATCAGAATCGGAGGCCAGATAGAGGTTGACGTCTCCGGGGACGACTTTGACGTATCGGTAGACAGACCTTAGGGTATCGAAGATGCATCCGTTCAACTCCCTGAGCTCGGGACTGATGTAGGTGAGCGAACCGGGCAGGCTCAGGACGATCATCCCGCCCAGAACCATCTTCTGTTTGGCGAGCCTAAAGAACTCAGAGGAGAAGAGCCTGTTCGTGCGAAGATCCTGGGGAGAAGAGGGGCCGATGAAGATCATATCGAAGCGGTCGAGGGTCCTGTTTACGAAGAACCGGGAATCGGCATAGTGGATGGTCACCCTCTTGTCCGAAAGTTCAGCCTCTGTTAGAGGGGTGCGAAACCTCTGGGTCAGCCGAAGGAGAAGCGGGTCGAGCTCCACATAATGGACGCAATCTACGGGATGCTTTAAAATCTCGTGAATCATGCCGCCCGCTCCGCCTCCGAGGACCAGAACGGATCCAGGGTTTTCGTGGATCAGCATGGGGAAATGGACGAAGTCTTCGACAGAGGCGATATCCGGGACAGGGGTGGTGATGGAGGGGACTCCGTCCGTGAAGAAAGTAAACTGCTCACCCCTCTTAGTGACGGTGACGTTTCCGTAGACAGAGTTTTCATAGTGGATGACCTGGAGCTCCTTCCACTGGGACCGTATGGAGGTCCGGTGGATCCTCTCGGCGTTTGGCCCGAGAAGCATATAAGCAAACCAGAGCGAGAGAAGGATGGAAAGAGAGCCGAGGAGACTTTGGAGACCGAGCAGTGGCCTCTTCCTTTTGCAAAGAAGGGATGCGGAGATGAGCGTATTGAGCAGGCCGATCACAAAAGCGATCTCAAAGGAATTGAGAAACCGGATGAGGACGAAGGTGACCGATATCCCTCCGATCACAGATCCAACCGCCTCAAGGACGTAGACCCTGCCGATTGAGGGAGCATCTTCCCTGAGGTACTGGGAGTAGAGCTTGCTTCCGTAGGTGAAGAGGGCGCCGTGAGAGACCGCAACTGGAAGGAGGATCAGGAAGGAGGCATAGAAGACTGGAGCAAAGCCGAGCCCCTCTCCGGGTGTGGTCAGGAGAAAATTCTTGAACGTCCGTGCGAGGTAGATCGCAAAGGGAAAGGCGAGGGAGAAGATGATTTGAAGAAGCCCGTAAATCTCGAGCCTTTTCTCCGTTCTCTCGACCGATCTGCCGAGGAGAAAAGCACCGATTGCCTCGAGGAGCATCCAGTTTGAGAGGATCACCCCAAGGGTCAGTTCGTTGCCGAGAAAGGAGATGAGTAACTCCCTCAGAAGGAGAACCTGGGCCACTATGCTGCTGATCCCCATGATGAGCAGGGAGATTTTTAATGGAAAGGACCTCATCGATTAATTCATTATCAATATCCTGATCATTTGTAAAGGAGAGATTAGCTTTCTGGTCGAGCGGAGCTTCGGCGAGGATGGAAGAGCTGGAGGGAGATCAGGGATCCGCCTGTGATCGGGATCGACGCATTCCGTTTCGGGACGTTCGAGCCTACTTTGTTGCAACGATCACAAAGAGTTCACCGTCGACGTCGCGAAGATAATCGTAGTGTCCACCCAGATCGGTACCGTCCAGGACAGCCTGCTGGGCCTTATTGATCGTCGTGCTATAGCCCTTGAGCTTCAGTTTTTCTGCCAGTACCCTTGCGTCTTCTTCGTTGTTTTTAATGGCAATTTGCATCGTTTCAAACATCGGCGCTCACCTCCGTGGATCACTGTTTCTCCTTTGGCAGGGAGAGATAGAGGGGCTCTATGGCACTTTCGAGCGGATCGAACAGCTTCTTTCTCAGCTCAGCCCCTGTCTTAGCGGCCATAATCGTATCCTTGACAGTCGACGTGATCTTCAAGGGGTGCTCCTTTTCGGCCTTTTTTAAGAGATCGGAGAGCGTCTCTTTATTGATGGCGTCCGAACCGTCGGTCACATATGATACGATCTTCTCAATGCGATCCTTCTCAAGAGAGACCGCCTTCTGGGCAAGGGCCAGATATTTGGCAGTGTCGGCCTGGATCTGTCCTTTGCTATCCTTCATGAACATGAACGAGGCACCGGGCTGTCTGACCGCCTCATCGCCCACTGCCAGCCTCTGGTATATTCCTGACCCTGAACCCCAGTCGAAGATACCGCTATAGCGCAGCTCCATCAGGACGTTCGCAGAGTCCCGGGCTCCGCCTCCAGAAGCAGGAAGGCCATCCTCCGTGACGGTTGTCGTCGTGTTTCCCTGGACGGTCGTGGTCGTCTTCTTGGCAGTGCCGCGATTGGTCGGCACATAGGCGAACTCGGCCCTCTTGTATCCGAGAACAGCCCTGGGTGTCTGGGTCGCCTGATCCTGGGTTATCTCAACCCCAATCGTGGTGCCGGTGGAGGCGATCACCGATCCACTGATCGCTGAACAACCGGAGATCAATCCGGATGCTCCTAAGATGATGGCGAGTAGAGATGAACAGAGACGGCTGTTCGGTCCTTCCTTATGGGGCATTGTTTTCTCCTTTCCTATGAGGGTTCAATTCCACAATCAGTGGCCCGAATGGCCGCTGGGAGACCTCCACAACGATGTTTTCAGTGGTCTCGGGCACGGCTACTGTGGAAGAGCTTCCGTAGCCCACCGAGAATTTGAGGCCTGGCTGATCCGAGACATGTATCCCAAGGCTTTGTGCCTTTGTCGCCAGGACGCCGCAATTTCCAGCGTTGTGAGGAACGGTGACCAGTCCGAATCCTATGATCAGATGGTGAACCGAACCATCCCGATCTCTGATCTTCAAACCGGAACAGGAACAAAGGGCTCCTGTCAGCAGGATCAGCATCAGCGCTGAGATTGACCGATTGAGCATCTGCCGGCTCCTTTCCTATCCGGAGGCCGATTTGAGCCTTAAACGACGAGGTATTTTTTGACGATCTCTTCGCTCTGCCAGATCGCCTCCATGGTCCCCTGAAACTGAACCATTCCCTTTTCGAGGATATAACCTCGGTCCGAAGTCCTGCGGCAGAATTTGAGATTCTGGTCAGCCAAGAGGATGGTCACGCCCTCATCTCGAATTCGACCCAGCACCTCTGCTAAATTCTGGACGATGAGCGGCGCCAGCCCCTCTGAGGGCTCGTCCAGGAGCAGAAGGTCTGGATTCTTCATCAGCGCCCGGCCAATGGCTAACATCTTCTGTTCGCCTCCGCTCAGCTGGCTTCCTTTTCTCTCCTTCAAATTTACGAGAGCAGGAAAGAGGTCATAAACCTTTTCAAAGGTCCATTGCACGTTGCCCCTTTTTGACAATCGCCGGGCAAGTTCGAGATTCTCAAAGAGGGTGAGGTCAGGGAAGATCCTTCGATCGTCTGGCATGTAACCGATTCCCATCTGAGCAACCTGGAAAGAGGGCTTCTTAGAGATATCGATCCCTTTAAATAGGATCCGGCCATTTCTCGGAGGCGTCAGCCCCATGATGGAACGGAGTGTGGTCGTCTTGCCGACGCCATTGCGGCCTAAAAGACAGACGACCTCGCGTTCATCAATCGATAATGAGACGGCCTGCAGCACATGGCTCTGTCCATAGAAGGTATCGATCCGGTCGACCTCTAAGATGGTTTGGATCGCTTCAGGGGTCATACTCTCTCCCAGAGGATTTCCTCACCGAGGTAAACCTTTCGCACAGCTTCGTCCTCTTTAATTTGATCAGGTTTCCCATCGGCCAGGATCTGGCCTCGATGGAGTACAACGATCCGGTCCGAAAGGGAGAAGACGATATCCATATCATGCTCAATGATCACAAAGGTAGCTTCCTTCTCCCTCGACAACCTTCGGATATTTTCCAGGACCTTCAACCGCTCCACAGGATTCATTCCTGCTGTCGGTTCGTCGAGGAAGAGAAGCTTCGGTTCGGGTGCCATGGCCAGGCCGATCTCCAGAAGCCTCTGATCTCCGTGGGAGAGGGTCCCTGCCGGGAGGTCCTTTTTCTCAATCAGTCCGATCTCGGTCAGCAATTTCTCGACCCGTTCGTTGGCGTCGTGATGAGAACGGACATGTTTGAAGAAACTCAGGCTCCTGTCCAGAAGGGAAAGAACAGGGATCTGGAGATTCTCGAAAACGGAGAGCTTGGGGAAGATATTCATGATCTGAAAGGAGCGGCACATCCCTTTCTTCACCCTCTTATGGGTAGGGAGATGGGTGATCTCCTCCCCCTGAAAAAAGATCTTGCCGGAATCTGGCAGAAGATTTCCGGTGAGCAGGTTGATCAGTGTCGTTTTGCCAGCACCGTTCGGGCCGATGATCGATGTGAGCACCCCGTCCTCAATCCGGAGGTCAATATCATCTGTGGCACTGACCATACCGAAATACTTTCTCAATTTTTCCGTTCGGAGGAGCTCTGCCATTTAAGTACGATCCCCTTGCTTCCTTTTTAACAAAGGCCAGATCTTCTCGGTGATGAAGATCACCACTCCTCCACGGAAGAGCAGGACGAGAAGGACAACGATCGACCCGAACCAGATCAGCCAGTACTGGGTAAATCTGACGATGATGTCTTTAATAACGTAGAAGAGCATGGCTCCCACAATGGGACCCGCAAAGGTGTGGATACCACCCAGGAGCGTGACCAACACGGGTTCAGCGGAGTGGGTCCAGTGGGCAATCGGTGGGGTTACGGTATTCTCCAGAGGTGGCAAAAAGGAGCCCGCAAGACCCGCGTACAGTCCAGCGATGGTGAACGAGATGAGACGATACTTTCTGATCGAGATACCTGCGAAGGCCACTCGATTCTCACTATCCCGGATGCCCTTCAGGGTGAGACCGAAGGGCGAGTTTACGATCCGGTAAAGCATGAAGATGGCGATCAGTGAGATTACCAGCACGAAGTAATAATAACTCCCCATCTCACTCATACTGATCCGGAAGATCCCCGGGATCTCGAAGGCGGCCCTTGGAATGCCAACCAGACCATCATCACCGCCTGTGACGTCCCTCCATTTCCACGCAAGGGAGTAGATCATCATCCCGAAGGAAAGGGTCAGCATCGAGAAGTAGATCCGGGTGTGTCGGACGCAGAGGTAGCCCAGGATCAGGGCGGCGATTCCTGCAGCCACAACCCCTGCCATGATGCCGAGCAGGAGGGATGGCACAAGGAGAAGAATTTTTGCTGAGGCATAGGCCCCCACTGCAAAGAATCCTGCCTGGCCAAAAGAGAGCAATCCTGTATAACCCAGAAGAAGGTTGAACCCAAGGGCGAAGACCGAGAGAAGCAGAATATGGATGCTCATATAGAGCAGATATTTTCCCGCAAATGCGGGAAGGAGAAGGAGGAATAAGATCAGCGCTGCGAAGAAAACGATTCGGAGCTTCATAAAATCAATTAGCAATGACCAGTGATCTTTTGGCGGATCGGAACATTGGAATACTGGAATGATGGGTCCGAATAAATAAAGAACCAGGTTTTGTTGATCCCCCATTATTCCAATGTTCCATCACTCCATTTTTAAGATTCATCACCGATTATTTTCCAAAGAGCCCTTCCGGTCTGACGAGCAGTACGATCGCCATCACGACGAAGATGATGAAGAGTTCAAAGACCGGGAAGAGCAGGATCCCGAAGGAGGTGAGGATGCCGACGATTAAGGCTCCCACAAAGGCCCCTTTCAAATTTCCCAATCCCCCGATCACAGTGATCACAAATGCCTGAACGATCATGGCCGTCCCGATTCCAGGCGCTACCACACGAACAGGGGTTCCGAGAGCGCCTCCAACGGCAGCCAGCATGGCAGAGAAGACAAATACAGTGGTGAAAAGGGTCGGGATATTGATCCCGATGGCGCCGGCCATCTCCCGATCTGTTGCAGAGGCCCGGATCATCCTTCCCCACCAGGTCTTCTCGAGCACAAGCCAGAGGATGAGGGCCACAGCTAAGCCCGCAAAGATGATGAAAAGGTTGTAAATCGGAAAGGGCCGGTCAAAAACGATCAGATTGCCCTCAAAAAAACGGGGCATGGGAGGGATCATGGCAACCCCTCCCCAGATCATCTTGACCAGGTCGTCAAAGATCAGGATGAAACCGAAGGTCAAAATCAATTGATAGGGGAGGTCGAGATCGTAGATTCGCCGAAAGAAGAGACCTTCGAGAATGGCTCCAACGATTCCGACACTGGCAAGGCTGAGGCCGATCGAGAGCCAGAAATTCAGGCCGAGCTTTCCATAGAACGTAAACGAAGCATAGGCCCCAAGCATGAAGAGACTGCCGTGGGCAAAGTTGAGAACTCCAAGGACTCCAAAGGCAAGCGTCAATCCGGCAGAGAGGAGCCAGAGGTACATTGAGAAACTCAGACCGATGAGGCCCTGATAAAGTAATTTTTCCAACATCACTTTTATAAAAATTAAATCCGAAGCACGAAATCCCTGCCTGTCAAAGCACTTGTTCGGCGGCCAGGCGAAATACGAAACAATTCCAAAATTCTAAATCCAAATGTTCCAAACCTCTTTTGAATTTTTGTCATTTGATATTGGAATCTGTTTCGAATCGGTCCTTAGCGGACGCTTCACCCGATATTCGAATTTCGGATTCTTATTGGGGAGGAGTTCTCCCAACCATTGACAAGAAGCCTCTCCTCCCCAACTCCTTCGCATCAGTTACTTTGTGGCAGCGACAGGCGTAAAGGGTGGATGCCGGAAATATTCTTTCGCCGGGATTATCCTCAAATCTCCAAGCACGGGCAGAGGATAGTCCGGGCTCTGGATTACTTTCCCCGCAGGCACGGTATAGATCGCCTGGTGATCCTCTTTCCTGATCAGACGAATCCCAGCCGGGGTCTTCAACTCCACCCCCTCCAGGGCTGCCCCGACTTTTGCAGTTTCCAGAGATTTTGCCTTCTCAACTCCTGCCTTGATCGCATAGATCGCGGAATAACTTGCCTCTGCGGAGTAGTTGGGGAATTTTCCCCATCTCTTTCTGAACGCAGCTACAAAGGCCTTGTTTTCTGGAGTGACCGGATAGTTATGAATGTAGCGGGCAGTCGCCCAGAGTTTTCCTTTGAATTTGTCTGCCGCCACCTCTCTTGAGATCCCCTCCAAAAGATCGACCGAACCACCCATTCCCTGCCACCAGGCCTGGATCTTATCGAAGACCCCTAACATCAGGGCCTGTCTCAGGAGCATGACCCCTTCGCCCGCCCATGGCGTTGAGAAGATGGCATCGGGTTTCTCCGCCATGACCGCAGCAATATGGGATGAGAAGTCCATGGTCCAGAAGGGTGCCCAGGCTGCCGCGACAAATTCTACGTCTGGCCGGAACCTCTTCATATTCTCTTTAAACAGGTTCCAGGCGACGTATCCGTACTCATAATCGCAGTTGATCCCTGCCCAGCGCTTAATCTCAGGAGTGTCTTTGAAGACCCATGCAGCAAGGGCATCCTGATAGACCGGAGCCACCATCCTGAAGATCTGTTTGATCCCCTTTTGAGCAACCAGCTCCTCTGTCAGTCGATGGGTGGCCGCATGGGTGAAGAAGTGGAGTCGATCGACCTCTGGAAGCACAGGTCCGATCGCCATGGCAGAGCCGCTGGAATCGACCCCGAAGAGGAAATTGGCCCCCCACTCCGTGGCGAGGTATCTCACGTTCTTTACGGCTGTGGCAGGCTTCAATTCCTCGTCCATGAATTTCAGTTCCAGTTTTCTTTTCAGCACTCCGCCTCTGGCATTGATCTCTTCCATGGCTAATGTGGATCCTGCCATCATCTGCCAGCCGTAGTCGGCATGGGCTCCTGAAATGGCGCCCTGGCCACCGATCTTGATCGGGCCTGCTGCCTTCTTGGCCTGGCCATAGGTCACCCGGTAACCTCCCAATCCGGTTCCCAAGGCTACGCCGCCGATCACCGCACCCTTTAAGAATCTCCTTCGCGTCATCTTCTTGGCCATAGCTGATCACCTCCTGATAGTTATTTAATCTGGTTTAAACCTCCGTGCCCCTCGTCTGCTTCCTTAGCCGAACGGTCTTCTCCCTGCCACCATATTTTCCAGATTTAGAATTTCTCCCACCCAGAGAAGAGATATGCTCCACTATAAATAAACGAATAATTTTGTCAAGTTAAAAAATTCCCGGAAGGTAAGAAAAATACCCTTGATCGCTGGAGAGATGTGTAGTATCAAATGTCAAGGGATTGAGAGTCTGTGGTGGCGTTATCTTCAGTCCTGAGGTCTCCTGAGAAAGATCATGGAGGAGAGAGGAATGATACCCAAAGAGAAATTGATGGAGATGTATGAGAAGATGGTCAGGATCCGACGCTTTGAAGAGAAGGCGGTCGAACTCTTTTTAAAGGGCGCTCTCCCTGGCTTCCTTCACTCGTCGATCGGGCAGGAGGCGGTCTCCGTGGGCGCCTGCGCTGCGCTTCGGGAGGATGATTATATGATCAGCACGCACCGGGGACATGGTGATATCATTGCCAAGGGAGCAAGGGTAGACCTGATGATGGCTGAGCTCTTTGCAAAAAAGACCGGCTACTGCAAAGGGAAGGGAGGGTCGATGCATATTGCGGACTTGGATCTGGGAATCCTGGGTGCCACAGGGATTGTGGGTGCAGGTCTTCCCATTATCAATGGAGCAGCCCTGGCTTGCCAGCTGAAGGGTACGGATCAGGTGTCGCTCTGCTTTTTCGGAGACGGTGCATCGAATACGGGGTCTTTCCACGAGGCTCTCAATATGGCCTCGATCTGGAATCTTCCCGTGATCTTTGTCTGTCAGAACAATCTCTATGCGGAGTCAACGCCTCAGTGGGTCCATCAAAAGATTCAGGACATCTCTGTGAGGGCTCAAGGTTATGGAATCCCTGGCGTGAGCGTGGATGGAAATAATGTCCTGACTGTCTATCGGGCGACAAGCGAGGCGGTTGAAAGGGCGAGGGGGAAAGGGGGGCCGACACTGATCGAATGCAAGACCTACCGTTGGTTAGGTCATTATGTGGGTGATCCTGGCACGGCCTATCGGACCAAGGAGGAGGTCGAGCAGTGGAAGAGCCGGGATCCCGTAAAACAGTACCGAGCGAATCTCCTGGCCAATGGGGTATGTGAGGAGAAGGATTTGGATGCGATTGACCGCAGGCTCGAAAGGGAGATCGAAGAGGCGGTAGAGTTTGCACGAAATAGTCCGGATCCAGATCCTGAAGATGCGCTTCAGGATGTGTACATTGGTGAGTATATTCCATGAGAGGCGTGAGATTTCACAGCCCCCACCTTTTTGACCTATGAAGGAGACAGGGATGCGAGAGATTACCTATCGTGAAGCTTTGAGAGAGGGGTTGAGAGAGGAGATGAAGAGGGATGAGACGGTCTTTCTCCTGGGCGAGGATATTGCAGAATTTGGCGGGACCTATAAAGTGACCCAGGGCCTCCTCGAGGAGTTTGGTCCGGCCCGGGTGAGGAATACACCTATCTCAGAAGCGGCCATTGTAGGCGCTGCATTGGGCGCAGCCCTTCTCGGGATGAGGCCGGTAGCAGAGATCATGTATATCGATTTTTCGACCATCGCGATCGACCAGATCGCCAATCAGATCGCTAAGGTTCGGTACATGTTCGGTGGGAAGGCAAGGGCCTCGTTGGTCATCCGGACCCAGGGCGGAGCCGGTCGGTCGTCAGCCGCTCAGCACGCCCAGAGCCTCGAGGCCTGGTATTCCCATATCCCGGGCCTGAAAGTGGTGATGCCTTCCACTCCATATGATGTCAAGGGACTTATAAAGTCATCGATACGGGACGACAATCCGATCCTCTTTATCGAGCATAAGCTGCTCTATAATGAGAAGGGGCCAGTGCCTGAGGAGGAGTACCTGATCCCGATTGGAAAGGCAGATATTAAACGGGAAGGGAAGGATGTGACCATCGTGGCCACGTCTCGAATGGTTCTGAGGGCTCTTAAGGCTGCTCAGGCTCTAACTGAGGACGGGGTTGAGGCTGAGGTGGTTGATCCGAGGACTCTGGTTCCTCTGGATGAGGAGACGATCCTCCAGTCGATTAAGAAGACCGGAAGGCTCTTGATCGTTCACGAGGCATCCAAGCGATGCGGATTCGGAGCGGAGATTGCGGCCCTGGCCTCTGAGAAGGCTTTTTATGACCTCGATGCGCCGATCAAAAGGGTTGCAGCGGCCAACACCCCTGTTCCGTTTGCCCCTAAGATGGAAAGTTTCGTCATCCCGGATGAGAGGGCCATCATCAAAGGCGTCAGAGAATTATTAGGATAGGAGGACCTCTCTATGGCAAGGGCGATCACCATTCCACAGCTTGGTTTGACAATGGAGAAGGCCACGCTCACTACCTGGATGAAAGAAGAAGGCGACCGGGTTGAGAAAGGGGAGACCCTGTGTATCATCGAGACGGACAAAATCGACTTCGAGATCGAAGCTCCTCAGGCAGGCATTCTCGTAAAGATCATGGCCAGGGAGGGCGACATCCTTCCCGTGGGTGAAGTCATTGCTGTGGTGGCCAGGGAAGGGGAGAGTTTTGATCTCGATGCGCTGATAAAAGAGGCCAAGGAGGTGAAGCCTCCGTTTGAGGAGAAAGCGGCTGAGATCCAGGTTCCGATCTCATCCTCAGGATTGAGAGTAGGGAGAAGGGATCTGAAGGCATCTCCTCTTGCGAGAAGGTTGGCGGCCGAGAAGGGAGTGAGTCTGGAGGGCATCATTGGGACTGGCCCGGGTGGAAGTATCAGCAAGGAGGATGTTCTGAGGGTTGTAGAGGAGAGGCAGAGGGGTCCGCTCCAGGTCTCCAAAAGGGTTCCGGTCAAAGGGATCAGAAGGGTGATTGCTGAGAGGATGAGCTTGAGCTGGCATACTTCTCCGAGGGTGACCCAGGTGATGGAGGTGGACATGACCGAATTGGTCCGCTTCAGAGAGGAGAGCCGGTCCGATTGGGAGTCGAAGGGAGTTCGAGTCTCGCTGAATGACATCTTGATCAAAGTGGTGAGCCGGGCCCTTATCGAGATTCCTGAGATCAATTCGAGTCTGAAAGGCGATGAGATCGAGGTTTATGGAAATGTGAACATGGGAATTGCGGTCGCCACAGATCGGGGCCTGATCGTTCCGGTTCTCAGAAATGCCGACAAAAAATCACTCCTTGAGATCGCCGAGGAGAGCAACCTCCTGATTCAAAAGACCCGAGAGGGCAAGATCGGGCCGGATGATCTCAAGTTTGGGACATTCACGATCACCAACCTCGGGACCTATGGAATCGACCTCTTCACCCCGATTATCAATCCGCCTGAGAGTGCTATTTTAGGAGTGGGAAAGCTCGATCGGAAGGTGAAGGTGATGGAGGGAGATCAGATCGCCATTCGTTCAACGATGAATCTCTGTCTCGTCTTCGACCATCGGGTGATCGATGGAGCGATTGCAGCCAGATTCCTTTCCCGTTTGAAGGAGATCCTGGAAATTCGGGATCAATTAAAGGAAGTCGTATAAACCATGGAAGAGAAAAGATTCGATCTGGTCATTGTGGGCGGAGGTCCTGGAGGGTATAGCGCAGCCATTCGGGCAGCGGCGAAGGGCCTGAAGGTCTGTCTGGTCGAGAGGGAGAACTTAGGGGGAACGTGTTTGAACTGGGGCTGTTTTCCGACGAAGACCCTTCTCCACGATTCCAGATTCCTTTCTGAACTGAGATCCTCTGGATTTCTCGAAGGTGAAGTGAAACTCAAATTCGAAAAGGTGATGGAGCGAAAGGAGAGGGTGATCCAGAACCTGACCCACGGGATCGAAACCCTATTGATCCATCGTGGGGTGACCATCATCGAAGGGCAAGGAATGTTGCTCGGTCCGAAAAGATTGGCCGTCAAGAAGAGGGATGGTTCTGAGATGATGGTCAGCGGAGAGAGGGTCATCCTTTCGACCGGTGCCCTGCTCGATCCATATCCCTTTAAAACGGATGGCGAGAAGGTCCTATCGAGTCGAGATGCCCTGAGATTGAAAGAACTGCCAGCAAGCCTGGCCATTGTCGGCTGTGGCAGAAGAGGGGTTGAGTTTGGAACGATCTTCCGGGGATTTGGTTGCGAGGTGGTCTTGGTGGAAAAAGAAGATCGGATCCTCCAACAGGAGGATGTGGAGATCTCCCATCGGCTGAGGCGTATCCTTGCGACGAAAGGGATTAAGGTAATGCTTCACACCGAGGCTGTGGAGGCAGAGGTTTCGGACGGAGGCAAGGTCATCCTTCACCTTAACACGAAGAAGGGATCGGAGAAGATCGAGGTCAATAAGGTTTTGGTCCCTGGCCGAAGGTTTGGAAATATAGAAGATCTCGGTCTGGATAAGATAGGGATTGCCGTGGAGGGCGGATTTATACGGGTGGACGAAAGCCTCGAGACCTCTGTCTCTGGCGTCTATGGGGTTGGTGATGTCAATGGGAAAGGGTTCCTCGCACACAAGGCCCTGGTTGAAGGGATCCTCTGCGTGGATCAATTTACCGGGAGGTCGATGAAGATCGATCTCCGCCTGATTCCACGATGTACCTATACGGACCCTGAAGTGGGATCCATCGGTTTGACTGAGAAAGAGGCAGAGGAAAGAGGAGAGGAGTTCGAAGTCGGGAAATTTCCCATTGCTGCCTCTGGCAGGGCTGCCACGCTCGGGGAGGATCAAGGGATCGTCAAGATTATTTTCAGCAAGAGATATGGCGAGATCCTCGGTGCCCACATTTTGGCTCCGCAGGCGACGGAGCTCATCTCTCTTGCCTCGTTAGCAATGCGAAATGAGTTGGGGATCGAGGAGCTGAAGGCTGCGGTCTATGCCCATCCGACCCTTTCCGAAGCCTTCTTTGAAGCGGCCCTCGACGTCAGGGGAGAAGCGATCCATTTCATAAAGGGCGGAGGAGAATGATCAGGTGAGCCCTCTGTGATAGCCCCTCTGCTCCCTTCCTCAAAATTCTAATACGGCTTCCCATTTAAGATTCGGGTCCCCACATAGATGTAATGGGCGCCTGAAAGGATGGTGAAGAGCATCGTTCCGTAGATGGCGAGGGTGGAGAGTTGCTGAAATATCACGCCATGCTTCGTCATTAAGACGAAGAGGACCGTGGCGATCTGGAAATCGGTGGTCACTTTGCTGATGAGGCTTGGCCGGATCTTTGGCCGGTAGTTGGTAAGAAATAGTACGAGGAAGCCTATGAGGATGATGACGTCGCGGGTGATGACGATGACCGTCAGCCAGCTGGGAAGTATTTCGATGATCGCAAGGGTGACGAATGCGGAGGAGAGGAGGAGTTTGTCAGCGATGGGATCGAGATAGGCCCCCAACTCTGTACGCCTGTGGGTGAGGCGAGCCACCATGCCGTCCACTCCATCTGTGATACCGGCCACGGCAAAGGTGACCACGGCCCAGCCAAACGATTTGTTGATAATGAGAATGACGAAGACAGGGATCAGAAGGACCCTGATCAGGGTCAAGCAATTCGGTAGATTCATCGCCTAACCAAAGAGTTCGGAGTGATTTGTTCCCTGTTCGGAGTATGGATATTTGATTTTGGCTCCGAACGCCGAACTTTAAACTTCAGACTTTTTAGTCGTAGACGTTTTCAGGCTCTCCCTTATAGAGCTCTTTAAAAGAGGTGTACTTATCTAAAAAGGCCAGTTCAACCCTGCCGATCGGGCCGTTTCGCTGCTTTCCGATAATCACCTCGGCCTTGCCCCGATTGGGGTTGTCCTCTGAACGGTTATAGAGCTCATCCCGGTAGAGGAAGAGGATCAGGTCGGCATCCTGTTCGATGGCCCCGGATTCTCGAAGGTCGGAGAGCTGGGGTCTGAAATCACGCCTTTCTTCTGTCTTTCTACTGAGCTGAGAGACAGCGATCACCGGGATATTGAGTTCTTTGGCCAGGGCCTTCAGGGATCGGGAAATCTCAGATATCTCCTGCTGGCGACTCTCAGCCTTCGTCCTCCCCTTCATCAGCTGGAGGTAGTCGATGACAATCATACCCAATCCGTGCTCGGCATTGAGGCGCCTGGCCTTGGCTCTCAACTCGAGGATCGAGAGTGCCGCGGTATCGTCGATGAAGATAGGGGCGTCCGAGAGGTTACCCGCTGCGAGCGTCAACTTTGGCCAGTCGCTCTCGGTCAGGAAGCCGGTTCTGAGCCGTGATCCCTCAACCTGGGCTTCGGAACAGAGCATGCGGATGACCAGTTGTTCCTTCGACATCTCCAGTGAGAAGATGGCCACAGGAATCCTCTTCTCGATCGCAGCATACTGGACGATATTGAGGCAGAAGGCGGTCTTGCCCATGCTCGGCCTGCCGGCCACAATGATCAGATCAGAGGGCTGGAAACCCGCGGTCATCCGATCGAGGTCTTTGAATCCCGATGGCACGCCGGTGACCAGCTCCTTCTTCTCGTAGAGCCTTTCGATCGTTTTGAAACTCTCCTTGACGATGTCCCGGATCGAAAAGAAGGAAGGTCTCACACGATGCTCAGAGATCTGAAAGATCGCGCGCTCGGCCTCGTCGAGAAAGCTCTCGACATCGGTCCGATCCTCATAACTCTGGGTGATGATTTCAGTAGAGGTCTCGATCAGCTTTCGAAGGATCGCCTTTTCCTTTACGATCTTGGCATAGTATTCGATATTGGCCGCGGTGGGGACGGAATCGATCAGGGAGGCCAGATAGGAAGCACCTCCGACCGAATCGAGATGGTCCATCTTTCGAAGCTCGTTCGTCAGGGTGATGAGATCCGCAGGCTCGTCCCGTTCGGAGAGGTTGACCAGGGCATTGAAGATCTTGCGATGGGCATCCCGATAGAAGTCATCCGGGGTGAGAATCTCCGTCACCTTGTTAATCGCCTCGTTTTCGATCAGGATGCCCCCTAATACGGACTGCTCCGCCTCTATATTCTGAGGAGGAAGCTTATGGGAGGAGAGGTCCACATCGTTCATGAACTGCTACTCCTGAACCACCCAGACCTTGAGATGCGCGGTCACCTCTGGATGGAGTTTGATCCGCACGGTATAAACCCCAAGATTCTTGATCGGTTCCTCCATCTGGATCTTCTTACGGTCGACCTCGATCCCGTTCTCCCTGAGATAGTTTTCGATCTCCATGGAAGTCACAGACCCGAAAAGCTTTCCGCTCTCTCCGACGTTTTTGGTGAAGGTACAGGATAGTTTTTCAATCTGGTCGGCCATCCTTTCCGCATCCTTCTTCATCTTTCCCATCCGCTCCTGGACCTGACGCTTTTGATGCTGCAGGACGTGGATGCTCTTCTCCGTGGCCAGGATCGCCTTCTTCTGCGGGATGAGATAATTTCTTCCATATCCGTCAGAGACCTTTACCGAATCTCCAGCCTTCCCAAGAGAAGGGATATCTTCTAATAATATGACCTGCATGGTTTACCTCCTGAGCTCCCGGCAGTGCTGGGAGAAATCCTGAATCCGAATTTCGAAATTCGGATTTCGTGCTCCGAATTTGCCGTTTAATGGCCAGCCGTGGTAAAAGGCAGAATCGCAATGCTCCGCGCCCTTTTGATGGCAACCGTCACCTCTCTCTGGTGTTTGGCGCAGTTTCCTGAAATCCTCCGGGGGATGATCTTACCCCGTTCGGTAATGAAATAACGAAGGATCTTTGGGTTCTTATAGTCGATCTCCAGCTTCTTGTCCGTGCAGAATCGACAGACCTTTCGCCTCAGGAAAGGCTTCTTCTTTCTGTCGGTTCCTCCCTCACCAGGCTTCCTTGTCCTCTTTTCCTCTCTCATCATCGATTCTCCTCATCTGCTTTTAAAAAGGTCACTTTACCTGTTTCTTCAACCCTTCTCAGGTCTGTGGCGATGACCTCCGTACGCGTATGCTTTTTCCCTTCTGCAGTCTGCCATTGACGTTGGTTGAGCCGTCCCACGACCAGGAGGTGTTGGCCGCTCCGAAGAAGCTCTGATTTGACCTCTGCCACCTCCCCCATGACCACGATATCGATCCGATTCGCTGGACCGGCGTGCTTGAGAGAAGATTTCCTATTGCTCTGGGCCCCTTTTTTAGCCGATACATCTTTGACTTCATTCAGCTCTAAGGGAAATTCTACCACCGCCGATCCGTCTGGACGGTACCGCCGTCGTGGGGTGATGGCCACTCTTCCTGTGAGGATCACGCGATTATACGAAATCATTCGTGTTCCTCTTCCTCCGGTTCGTCAGGCGGCGGTCCCTCCGGAACAGAGGTCTGAGTTGAGGCCGCAGGGGCTTCGTCCAACCGAACAGACTGGAATTTCAAAACAGCGTCCATGACTCGAAAATTTCTCTCCAGTTCAGAGAGCAGGGCAGGTGATCCTGCAAAGTGGATCAGGATGTAATGGCCTTTGGTTTTCTTCTTGATATCGTAGGCGAGCTTTCGGTTTCCCCAATCTTCGACCTTGATTATCTCTCCGTTGTTCTGGGTGATAATCCCTTTGATCTTTTCGAGGGTGGATTGAGCCTGTTCTTCCTCAAGATCAGGGTCTAAGATGAAGATGGTTTCATAGTTCCTCATGGTTCACCTCCTCATGGATTATAGCCCTAAAACGATGTTTAGAGCAAGGAGCCTGGTTAATTTCAAATTGCAGATTGCAAATTTCAAATTGAAAAAAACATTGCCCTCAAATCTGAAATTTGAAATCTGAAATTGACTTAATCGTTGCCCTTCAATCTGAAATCTGAAATTTGAAATCTGCAATTAATTTAGTCGGTTTTCATCACGTCGGGCTTCACGACCCCTGCGATGTTCCCCCTATTGACCTTGACCCTCACCTTATCGGATATCTCAAGGGTGATGATGGCGTCCCGGAGACCGGTGATCTTTCCGTAGATCCCTCCGCTGGTCAGGACATAGTCTCCCACCTTCAGCTCCTCCAGTAGCTTTCGGTGTTCCTTGGCTCGCTTCTGTTGAGGTCGGATGAGCAGAAAGTAAAAGATGACGAAAATAAGAATGATGGGGAGGAAGCTCCACATCTGAGAGCCTTGCCCTCCTCCCGGTTGGGGTCCCATTGCATAGGCCAGATCGATTCCCATAAATCCTCCTTTTCTCTTTTTTTCTATCCACAGGCAACAAGGCTGTGGTTAGAACTCTCCCTTTCCCACCCATCGGATTGGGAGGAATAGGTTTGATAGAGGTCGAGGAGACGACCTCCTCGGATCGCCTCCCGGATCGTCTTCAACAGATTCATATAGCACGAGAGGTTGTGGATCGTGTTCAGCCTTGACGATAGGATCTCGCCAGACAAATAGAGGTGACGGAGGTAGGCCCTTGAGTAATGACGGCAGGTGTAGCAGGTACATCCTTCGTCGATCGGCCTTCCATCCTCAGCATATTGAGCCTGTTTGATCGATATCCTTCCCGTAGCGGTGAAGAGCATTCCATTTCGGGCGTTCCTCGTTGGCAGGACGCAGTCGAAGAGATCGATTCCGAGCCTCACGGCCTCGAGGATATCCAGTGGCGTTCCCACCCCCATTAGGTACCTGGGAACATTCTCAGGCAGAAAAGGGATCGTCCACCCGATGACCTCTCGCATCAGGGATTTCGGTTCGCCCACACTGAGACCGCCGATCGCATAGCCCTGAAAATCCATCTCGACCAGGGCCTTTGCGCTCTGCTCTCGAAGATCTCGATACATCCCTCCCTGGACGATCGCGAAGAGGGCAGGATCGTTTTCCCGCCTCTGCGCTAATGATCTCTTCGCCCAGCGGGTGGTCAGAGAAACCGAGGTCTTTACATAGTCATAAGGGGAAGGGTAGGGGACACACTCATCCAGAACCATGGCGATATCAGAGCCCAGGATTCTCTGGATCTCCATCACCCGCTCGGGCGTCAGCAGATGAAGAGAGCCATCGATATGCGATTGAAAGGTCGCCCCTTCCTCTGAGATCTTTCGAAGCTTTGCGAGACTGAAGATCTGGTAACCTCCACTGTCTGTCAGAACCGGACGATCCCAGTGGATGAAGGTATGGAGCCCGCCCAGTCTTCCGATGATCTCATGTCCTGGTTTGAGGTAGAGATGATACGTATTGGCCAGGATCGCCTCCACGCCCACCTCCACCAGCTCCTCCGGAGTGAGGGATTTGATCGTACCCAGCGTTCCCACAGGAAGGAAGGCGGGGGTGGAGAAAGAACCATGATCGGTCTCAATCCTTCCGAGCCTCGCATCGGAGGAACTGTCTTTCTTTAGGATATCGAACCGAAAACCCATATTTTTTAAAGATGAAATCCGAAATTCGAATATCGGGTGAAGCGTCCGCTAAGGAGCAATCGAAACAAATCCCAAATCGAATACCCAAAATTCTCGAGTATCTTCTGTTTTGGAGACTTGGATTTTGAACGTTCGTGTTTGTTTAGAATTTCGTGCTTCGAATTTAGAATTTCCTCCTCTCACAGGATGAGCATGGCATCGCCATAGCTGTAAAATCGATACCCTTTCTCAATTGCCTCTTCATAGGCCTTCATCAGAAGGTCCTTTCCCGTAAAGGCTGAAACGAGCATGAGCAGCGTTGATCGGGGAAGATGGAAGTTGGTGATCAGGCCATCGACCACGCGAAAGTCGTAAGGAGGATGGATAAAGAGGGAGGAAACCTTCCTTCCCGGCTTGACCCGACCCTCTAAATCGGAAAAGGATTCAAGGGCCTTGGTTGTGGTCGTGCCCACTGCAATCACCCTTCTACCCCTCTGTTTCGTTACTTCAATCTCCTTGGCTGTCTGCTCTGATATTTCTATCCATTCCTCCTCCATCCTGTGGTCTTCGACCTCCTCCACCTTTACAGGAGCAAAGGTTCCAACACCGATATGAAGAGTGATGAATGTCAGATTCAGCCCTTTGTTCCTGAGTGACTCAAATAGCTCCCGGGTAAAGTGAAGACCTGCAGTGGGTGAAGCGATCGATCCATCTCTTTCCGCAAAGATGGTCTGATAACGATCCCTGTCCATCGGTTCGTCGGGGCGTCTGATGTAGGGAGGCAAGGGGACATGGCCGACCCTTTGAATGGCCTCCATCACCTCACCCGGGGAGGAGAAAGAGATCTCTGCCCTTCCATCCTTCACCTCCTTCACCTCCCCATAAAGGTCGTCTCCGAATTGGATTCGGGTTCCGGGTTTCACCCTGGATGATCCTTTGATCAAGGCGTTCCATTTTCCCTTGTTGCCATTCCACGAAGGGATGAGGAGGATCTCGCACTTTCCTCCGCTCTCTTTTTTTCCGATCAGCCGGGCAGGAAGGACACGGGTATTATTCATCACCAGGAGATCTCCGGAATCGAGATAAGCGAGGATGTCTCCAAATCTCCGGTGATCAATTGTCCCCCGACCCCGATGAAGCACCATCAAGCGGGACCCTCCCCTCTGGGTTGCAGGATATTGAGCGATCAAAGAGGGGGGAAGAGAATAGTCAAATTCATCAACTCTCATATTCGTTAACCCACCGATAGATCAAGTTTAGATAAATTAACAGAGATTATCCAAATACGCAAGCGAAATTTGGGCTTGGGTAGTGTACAATTTGTGTGTCAGGGGGGATACTCAGATGTGGACAGGGCGGAGAAAGTGGATTGTAGGGCCAATAGGGAGGTCAGTTTTAAATGGCTAAAGCCTCTTTGTCCTAAA
>JACAEX010000037.1 GCA_013388635.1 Syntrophaceae bacterium
GATTCTGGTGCGAGGGAAAACTGATCGATGTGCAACGCATTAAAAATACCGACCTCAAAGGTGTGCACTTTTAAAACTTAAAGTGTGCACTTTTAAATTTTAGCTAACAGTCTTTTTTTACGGCCGATCGAGCATCCCGATCCACTCAAGAAACCCCGTCTTAACGAAGGAGTGCATGATGACCATCCACAGTTTTCAATCAGGATTTGAGCTTTGACGCTTCCCCTTTGCCCCTCTTTTTTGGAGGTGGGCGATCAGCCCTCCATCTCTAATCAGCTCCTGCATAAAGGCCGGGATGGGGTTTGCAAAGAACCTCTTCTGCTGTGTGACATCAAAGATCTCTCCGGTCGTCAAATCGACTCGAACCCGATCCCCTTCCCGGATCTCCTCTGAAGCCTCTGAAGATTCGAGAAGCGGGAGGCCGAGATTGAGCCCGTTTCGATAGAAGATGCGGGCAAAACTCCTGGCGATGATACAGGAGATCCCAGCTGCCTTCAGGGCGAGGGGGGCATGTTCACGGGAGGAGCCACAGCCGAAGTTCTTCCCGGCCAGCAGGATATCTCCCCTTCTCACCTTTTGAAAGAAATCGGGTCTCTCGTCCTCCATCACATGCCTTGCCAGTTCCTTCGGGTCAGATTGATTGAGGTAACGGGCAGGGATGATGGCATCGGTATCGACATCAGAACCAAACTTCCAGATCCTTCCTTCAAGCTTCATCTTTTCCCCTTGCCCCCTAAGCCCCTTTTCTTAATACTTCTTCGGGATGGCAGATCCTTCCCTTGACTGCGCTGGCTGCGGCGACCGCAGGGCCTGAGAGATAGATCTCACTCTCGGCATGGCCCATCCTCCCACGGAAATTGCGGTTGGTCGTCGCCAGGGCCCTCTCCCCTTCAGCCAGGACGCCCATATGGCCACCGAGACACGGGCCACAGGTGGCCGGGCTGACCACTGCTCCCGCGGAGAGAAAGATTTCGATCAGCCCTTCCCTCAGTGCCTGACGGAAGATCTCCTGTGTCGCAGGGATGACGATCAGGCGCAGGGAAGGAGCAATCTTTTTACCCCTTAAGATCCTGGCTGCCACACGGAGGTCCTCAAGATGACCATTGGTACAAGAACCGATCACGACCTGATCGATCTCGATCCTTCCAACCTCTCTCACATCCTTCACATTCGATGGAATGTGAGGAAGCGCAACCTGAAGGTTGATCCTCGAAACATCATACTCGCGCACATCGGCGTAATGAGCCTCCGGATCGCTCCGATAGAGGCGATAGGATCTTTTGGCCCGAGGCTTTATATAATTGAGAGTGATCCCGTCCGGCTCGATGATCCCATTCTTTCCACCGGCTTCAATGGCCATGTTGGCCATGGTGAAGCGGCTTGCCATCGACAGGGCCCGGATCGCCTCTCCTGAGAACTCCATCGCCTGATAAAGCGCCCCATCCACGCCGATGTCACCGATGGTGAAAAGGATCAGATCCTTTCCTGAAACCCAGGGTTTGAGCTTTCCGAAATAGATCAGCTTGAGGCTTTCCGGAACCTTGAGCCACAATCTTCCAGTCGCCATGGCTGCGCCAAGGTCTGTGCTCCCGACGCCGGTCGAGAAGGCCCCGAGGGCGCCATAGGTACAGGTGTGGCTGTCAGCCCCGATCACCAGATCTCCAGGAAGAACCAGCCCCTTTTCAGGGAGAAGCACGTGTTCGATCCCCGCCTCGCCGATTTCGAAGAAGTGACTCAGACGATGGGCTTTGGCAAACCTCCTGAGGACCTGGCACTGCTCTGCAGAGAGGATGTCCTTGGCGGGTGTGAAGTGATCCGGAACGAGAACGACCCGATCTCGATGAAAGACCTTTTTTGCTCCGATCCTTTCAAAGGCCTCAATGGCCAGGGGGGCGGTGATGTCATTTCCGAGTGCCAGATCGACCCGGGCATCGATGAGATCGCCAGGGGAAACATATTTTTTACCCGTGTGGGCGGCAAGAATCTTTTCCGTGATCGTCATTGGCCTGCTCATCTTATGCCTACCTGTTGAAGCCTAGCGCATGGAGCATAGCGCAGAGCGTAAAAATTTTAAACGCCATGTGCGCTCTGCGGCTACATCCCCACCAGTTTCTGTTTCTTGAACTCCATCTTATTGAGGGCATTGATATAGGCCTTGGCACTGGCCACGATCACATCCGTATCTGCTCCCTGACCGATCACGGTGTATCCCTTCTCCTCCAGCCTGACCGTCACCTCCCCTTGTGCCTCTGTCCCACTGGTGATCGCATTAATCGCAAACTGAAGGAGTTTTGACTTGGTGCGCGTGATCTTCTTAATCGTCTTAAAGGTCGCATCCACTGGCCCATCGCCAAATCCTGCCTCCTGCATCAGTTTCCCATCGACCTCCATCTGAACGGTGGCAGTGGGAACGGTCACATTTCCGGCAATCACGTTGAGGTAGACCAATTTGAAACGCTTAGGCATCCGGAGGATCTCCTCCACCACGATCGACTCGATATCCTCATCGTAGATCTCCCGCTTCTTGTCAGCCAACTGTTTGAACCGAGCAAAGGCCAGTTCAAAATCCTTCTCCGAGAGCCGATATCCGAGGTCCTTCAATCTCTCCCTGAAGGCATGTCGCCCGGAGAGCTTCCCCAGGACGAGGGAGCTCTTCGGAATCCCCACCGATTCAGGGGTCATGATCTCATATGTCAGTTTCTCCTTCAGAACACCGTCTTGATGGATTCCGGATTCATGGGCAAAGGCGTTCGCGCCCACGATCGCCTTGTTGGGCTGTACGACCATACCTGTGATCTTCGAGACCAGGCGACTGGTGGCGAAGAGGTGTTTGGGGAGCACTCGCGTATGCAACGGAAAAAGGTCCTTGCGCGTTCGAATGGCCATCACCACCTCTTCGAGGGATGTGTTTCCCGCCCTCTCGCCGATGCCGTTGATCGTGCACTCCACCTGTCTCGCACCATTCTGAACGGCGATCAGGGAATTGGCCACGGCCAGACCGAGATCATTATGGCAGTGGACGCTGACCGTCACCTTCTCAATCCCCTTCGTCTTCTGCCGGATCGTTTTGATCAGATTCCCAAATTCAGAAGGGATGGCATAGCCTACGGTATCAGGGATGTTGATGGTAGTCGCGCCGGCTCGAATGGCGGTTTCAAAGATCGCAATAAGAAAATCGATATCGCTTCGCGTCGCATCCATGGCTGAAAATTCAACATTGGGCGTGTAACGCCTGGCCCTGGCTACGGAGCGGGCAGCAATTCGGATGACCTCCTCCTTCGACTTCTTCAACTGATGGGTGAGGTGGATATCGGAGGTCGAGATAAAGGTATGAAGCCGGGGAAACTTCGCCACCTTCACTGCCTCCCATGCCCGATCGATATCGTTGGGATTCGCCCTGGCCAGGGCAGCCACTTCACAACGTTTGATCGCTCTGGAAATCGCCCTGACCGCTTCAAAATCTCCCTCGGACGAAATGGGGAAACCCGCTTCAATGATGTCCACATTCAGTTTTTCCAGCTGCTCAGCGATCCTCACCTTTTCTCCCACATTCATGGTGGCTCCCGGGGATTGCTCTCCATCCCTCAGGGTCGTATCGAAGATTTTAACCAATTCACCCATGCTCCTGTCTCTCCTTCAGTGGAAAATTCTAAAGGTAAATTTATTAACCCATTGTTTAAAATATTTCAATCACCTTCTTATAGAACTCCTCTTCTTCCCATAATTTTGACTCGATCCGAAGGGCCCGAATGGGGATATGAGCGATATCCAATCTTTTTAATTTTACCATGTCCTTTTCGGTAGTGATCAATAAATCCGCTCTCTGGCTCTGCCTTTTGAGCAAGGCGAGATCCGATAATTTGTAAGGATAATGGTCCGGAAAGATCAGTTCGTCTGCGATCTCAACCCCGTATCTTTTTAATAAGGAAGAGAAGGAGCTCGGGTCTGCGATTCCGGAAATCAGGATCACCCTCTTCCCCTTCAGGGAATGAAGCTCCTCGCGCTCTTCGTGAGGGCCGATCAATCCCAGTGGTTCGTAGTGACTATGAAATATCGGTGCGGAGGGATGAATACGACGGAGCTTTTCCTCAAGGGGTTGACATGCCTCTAAACTTTCCACCTTAGTAAGGAGAAAAAGGTCGGCTCTATGAAGGTTCGCGAGCGGTTCTCTCAGGATCCCCCGCGGCAGAAGGTGTTGATCTCCAAACCCGACCTGTGAGTCGATGAGCAGAATATCCAGATCCCGATGGAGCTGAAGATGTTGATAACCGTCGTCCAGGAGAAGCCCGTGAATCCTGAATTGCGGAAGGGCGATCCGGCCGTTTTTGAATCGATCTCTACCGACAAGAATGGGAACCCCTTGAAGGGACTTGGCCATCAGAAAAGGCTCGTCGCCAGACTCCTCCAGTGAGCGAAGAAGATTCTGGCCATCGCTCACCACCAACGTCCCGGAAGAACTCTTGCGCCCATACCCTCTGCTCAATATGGCTACGGAAATTCCCCTATCCCTCAACCCCTTGGCCAAGGCCATGACCAAAGGGGTTTTGCCAGTCCCTCCCACAGTGATATTTCCTACGCTGACCACCGGACAGGGAAGGCGCTTGGGCTTTCTGAGCCCCACGGCATAGAGGAAGCTCCTCGACCGAACGACCCCTCCATAGGGTAAAGAGAGGAGGTAAAGAGGAAAGAGAAGCATTCTTTCCCAAAACGGTCTCTCCTTCTGATATAGGAATCGGTCAATACGCCTCATGATCTATTTCAAATTGCAAATTTCAGATTGAATCCGGAACCAGCTCCAGGTTCCGTTTTTCAATTTGAAATCTAAAATCTGCGATCTCCAATGTCTGTGAGGAACGGTCTGATCTCCTCGAAAGTCCTTTCGGTGGCGCCACGATGCTTCTCAAGGAATTGGTAACCTTTTTCGCCCATCTCTTTTCTTGCCTTTTCGTCAGAGAGGAGTCGGCTTACCTGAAAGGCCAGATCCTCTCTTCCTCTCACCTGCACGGCTGCCCCTGCTTCAATCAGACGGCGGGAGACCTCTTCGAAATGGAACATGTGGGGACCGAAGAGGACACACTTCTTGAAGAAGAGAGGCTCGATGGGGTTATGTCCCCCAACAGGGACAAGGGATCCACCTATAAAGGTCAGCGTGCCCAGGCTATAGAGATTCATCAGCTCACCCATGGTATCAAGAAGGATCACCTCCGGCACGCCAGAGGGTTCTTCCGTGGAGAGCCAGGTCCTCCTTTTCCATGAAAGGGACTGCTTTTTTAAGATCTGTTCGACCTCCGGTAAACGCTGGAGATGGCGCGGGGCCAGGATGAGGACGAGGTTAGGATCCTTTCTTCTCAGATCCTTGAGGAGGCCGACCAATATCTCCTCCTCTCCGGAGTGAGTCGATCCTGCAATGAGAAGCGTCTCATCACCTCGAAGACGGAGCGATCTTGCCATGTTCGCCAGTGAAGCTTGATTAAAGGAGGGATAGGGCTGATCGAATTTTAGATTTCCCACTATCTTCACCTTTTCGATCTTCGCCCCGATCTCCATAATCCTCCTCCCGTCCTCCTCCGTCTGCATCAGGAAGAGTGAGATGTATTCCAAATAAGAATTAAAGAAGAATTTAAGGAAGTGATAGCGTCGAAATGCCTCCTCTGAAATCCTTCCGTTAAAAAGGATGATCGGGATCCCCTTCTCCCCGCAGGACCGAAGGAGGTTGGGCCAGAGTTCTGTCTCGGCAATGAGGAGAAGGCCGGGCTGAACCCTCCCTATTGCTTTTTGAAGGGCCAAAGGATGATCAATAGGGACGAAGAAAACAAAATCCGCTTCCGGGACGGTCTTGGCCTGCTCGTTTCCTGTCCGGGTCATCGTGGTCAGAACGATTTTACAGTGAGGAAACTCTTTTTTGATCCTCTTTAAAAGGGGAATGCAACAGAATACCTCTCCGACCGAAGCCGCATGAACCCAGATCGGCCACTTAAAGGATGGAGCCGGAAAGAACCCTATCCGTTCAGTTAGTTCCTTCCAAAATCGCTTTCGGATAAGACCCCTTAGAAGAAAGTAGGGAGAAGAGAGGATGAGAAGAAAGGTAAGGAGAATATTATAAAGCTGATGGATCATCGAACCCAAATGTCCCCTCACCCTCCCCTCTCCCCTTGGGGTGAGGGGAATCAAAGTAATGGTCTGCCCTTTCGGTCAACTCATTGAGGCGCTTCTCTAAAAGAATTCTCCTTTCCTCGAGATGAGCCCGATCGCCATTGCGATCGACAGCGATGGGTTCGCCCCAGATGAAGACCCCTTTTGAGAAAGGATAAGGGAGGAGAAAATGATCCCAGGTCTTAAAAGTTTTCTTCCTCGAGGCACCAAAGCTGACGGGGATGATCGGCCTTCCGGTCAGTTTTGCCAGTTCGATCACCCCTGCCTGGACTCGATAGCGAGGCCCTCTCGGTCCGTCCGGAGCGATGCCGATATCTGACCCGTTCTGATGGGCCTTGACCATCTCTTTAAAACCGGAGAAACCCCTTCGATAGGTCGAACCCAAAATAGCATGGAAGCCAAACCGGGCGAGGGATTTTCCCACCACCTGGCCATCCCGGTGAGGGGAGACAAGGAAACTCAACCTCTTGCCTCTATAAACCAGGGGCATCATCAGAAGCCTTCCGTGCCAGAAGGCGCCGATGAAAGATAACCCTTTCTCCCAGAACGCTCTTGGAATCTCCGGGTTGATCTCCTCGAATCGGATCGTCCGTCCCAGGAACTTAATCGCCCAGTAAGCCAGTGCAGGTCCCAGCCAGGAGACCAGCTTCTTCTTGACCTTCTTAAGAGCCATATTTTCAAATGCGGATTTCAAATTTCAAATCGAAAGGGCTATGGCAATTCAAAGTAGATCCGATCTGTGATCTGAAATCTGCAATTTTAAATCAGTAGACTTTCTTCACTTTGGCTTCCCTCCACCCCCTTACCCGGTCGTCTTTGAACTGAAGATCGTAGAGCCGCCGGTACTCACCATTGAGGGCCATCAACTCCTCATGGGTCCCCTCTTCCACAACCTGCCCATCGGAGAGGACAACGATCCGATGGGCATTTCGGATGGTTGAGAGGCGATGGGCAATGACAAAGACCGTCCGGCCTTTCATCAGGCGTTCAAGGGCCCTTTGGACCTCTATCTCAGAATCGGAATCGAGAGAGGAGGTGGCTTCGTCCAGTATCAAGATAGGGGCATTCTTCAAAAGCGCCCTGGCGATGGAGATGCGCTGGCGTTCACCGCCCGAAAGCTTGACACCCTGCTCCCCGATCACCGTATCATAGCCCTGTGGGAGCCTCCGGATAAAATCGTGGGCATTGGCTGCCTTGGCTGCCTCAATGATCTCCTCGTCACTACTTTTCATATTGCCGTAGGCGATGTTGTTCCGCACCGTGTCGTTAAAGAGAATGGTCTGCTGGGTCACCAGTCCGATCTGATCCCTTAGAGACTTGAGCGTGACCTTCCGGATGTCGATGCCGTCGAACAGGATCTCGCCCTCATCCACATCGTAGAACCGGGGCAGAAGATTGACCAGGGAGGTCTTTCCAGCACCGCTCATCCCCACCAGAGCGATCACCTCTCCCACCTTTACATGGAGAGAGATCTCTTTGAGCACGGCTTCTGAGCCATATTTGAACGTGACCTTTTGGAAATCGATTCCCTTTGAGATGGGCGGAAGGGGAAAGGCGCCTCTTTCCTCCTTGATTTCTGTGGGGGTGTCGAGAAGCTCGAAAACCCGCATGGCTCCTGCCAACCCCTCCTGAATCTCAAGGTTGACCTTGCTCAATTCACGAACAGGCGCATAGAGCATGAAAAAGGCGGCTAAGAAGGATAGAAAGGTCCCCGGAGTCAATTCCCCCCGTAGGATCATGTACCCCCCTACCCAGATGATGATGGCCGCGGCAATCCCTCCCAAGAATTCCATCAAAGGATGGGAGAGCGCCCGGATCCTCACCCGTTTGAGAAAGGTTCTAAATAACCGATCATTTTCTTCAGCGAACCGCTGTTTCTCATACTCTTCCATATTGAATGCCTTGACAATCCGATTCCCGGTAATGGTCTCATGGAGGAAGGTGGTGATGAAGCCATAGCGTTGTTGCCCCTTTTGGGAAAATTTCCGCATCCTCTTTCCCAGTTCTTTAATCGGAATGATTCCAAGAGGAAAGATGATGAAGGCAATGATCGCAAGTTTCCAGCTTTGGTAGAAGACCACCCCGACCAAACTGAAGATGGTAAAGGCATCTTTGAGGAGTCCGGCAATGGTGTTGGAGACCGCTCCCTGAATCAGATTGACATCATTCGTGATCCGGGAGATGAGGGTGCCGGTGGGTGTTCTGGTAAAAAAGGAGAGCGAAAGGCTCTGGAGATGATTGTATAGTTTCTCCCGGAGGTCGGCGATGACTCTCAGGCCTACAAAGTTCATCAGGTAAGCCTGTCCATAGTTGAAGATTCCTCTCAGAAAAAACAGGAGGATGATCGCAACGGGGAGGATGCGGAGCATCTCCATCCCCTCTACAAGGAATAGATCTTCAAGGTGAAGTTGAACAATGATCTTCATCACGAGGGGTGGAATTTTCTCCTTATTGAGAAAGACACCATCGATGACAGGTTTTACAAGGAGTGCTTGAACAGAGGTCGAGAGGGAGAACAAGACCATACAGATCATGGCAAGGCATAATTTGATCCAATAGGGTTTGACAAGTTCAAGGAGTCGACGGTACAGAGACATATTGAGACCAAATCTCGATGACCAAATTCCAAGCCCCAAATAAGACCCATGATCCAATGGCAGACGCTATATTTCGGTTAGGCGAGATTGGAATTTGGAATTTCATGACTGCCCAGAATCGCCATCATTCACAATATCATATTTACGATTCATGTAGCAACGTTGTCACAATGTGGGCGGCTCGCTCCGCTGCCCCGGGTTCTCCTAAGGCCTGGCGTACGCCGGCCATCGCCTCGGTCATGTGCCGCTGTAAGATCGGATCTCTGAGAATCCGAAGAGCCTGATCCGAAATCCTCTCTGGACTGGCATCCTTCTGGATCAGTTCGGGTGCGATCTCTCTCCTGGCGACCAGATTGACCAGGCCGATATGATCCACCTGAACCATCGCCCTTCCGATCCAATAGGAGAGGAAGGAGACCTTGTAGATGATCACCATTGGCTTTTCGAGAATCGCTCCTTCCAGCGTCGCCGTTCCAGAAGCGGTGATCAGAAGCTCAGAGATGTTCATCGCATCATACGTCCAGCCTCTGACCACGCTTATCGGTACGGAGATATTTCTCATCCACGGAGATAAGGCCGTCTCACCCATACCCGGGGCCAAAGGGATGATGAACTGAATATCCGGGATCTCCCTTTGAAGGATCTCCGCCGCGGCCAGCAGCTGAGGAAGAAGTCGTTTCACCTCATCCACCCGGCTTCCCGGGAGCAACCCGATCGTCCTCCGCTTGGGATCGAGACGGAATCGTTCGAAGGCTGACTCCTTCGAGAGAGAAGGCTTCACAATATCGAGCAGGGGGTGACCGACCCATTCGACATCCACGCCCGCTGCTTCATAGATGGGAACCTCAAAGGGGAAGAGGACGAGCATCTTCTTCACGCACTGGGCGATCAACCTCACCCGTTTGGGCCTCCAGGCCCAGATCTGAGGGCTGATATAATAGATGACCGGAATCCCTTTGCGACGGGCGACCCTTGCCACCCGCAGATTGAAGTCGGGGAAATCGATCAGAATGATCAGATCCGGCCTCTCCGTCACCAGGGATTGTTTCAACCCCTGAAGGGCCTTCAGGATCGATCCCATTTTGAACAGGACCTCTGTAATCCCAACGACTGAGAGGGAGCGGGAATGATAGAGGATTCTCATCCCTCCCTTTTCCAGGCGATCCCCTCCGACGCCGAAGAACTGGATCTCTGGATCGATGCGATGGATGGCCTCCATCAGATGGGCGCCATGGAGGTCCCCTGAAACCTCTCCGGCGACCATCAAGATCTTCTTCGGTCTCCTCCTTTCAATCATTCTACTCCTTTTTTGAGCCTCGCTTCAATCTTCTCGATGATCTCGAGCGCCACCTCCAGCGCACGCCTTCCATCCCATCCGGAGACGCGGGCAGGGGTCCGACTCCTGACGCTCTGAAGGAAAGAACGAATCTCAGCCTCGAGGGAGTCAACCTTTGTCACAGGAATCTCTTCTGTGACGATTTCGGGATTCTCATCTCTCCCCGGATGGTCAACCCTTTTTGAGAAAGAGACTCTTTGTGTGAGGTAATCGATGGAGAGGGTGCTCTCCGGCTGGTAGATTCGGGTCCTCCGGATCTTCTCCTTGGAGACCCGGCTGGCTGTCAAGGTGGCCACGCATCCGTTTTCGAATTCGATCCGGGCATTGGCGATATCCAGGGATGGGGTGAGGATCGGAATGCCCACGGCATCGATCTTTCTCACCTCCGATCTCACCAGGCTCAGAAGGATATCGATGTCGTGAATCATCAGATCCAAGACGACACTGACATCGGTCCCCCTTCCTAAGAAAGGGCCGATCCGATGGGACTCGATATATAAGGGCGATCGGATCAGTCCCTCTGAGGCTGAAAGCGCACCGTTGAATCGTTCCAGGTGTCCCACCTGGAAGATCAACCCCTTCGATTCTGCAAGCTGGAGGAGCTCATCAGCCTCTTCGAGGGTGTTGGAGATCGGCTTTTCGAGCAGGACATCGATCCCTTTTGAGAGGAAGTCTTTTGCGATGGGGTAGTGCAGAAGCGTAGGCACTGCCACGCTTACGGCCTGAACCCGGGAGAAGAGGTCGGAGTGGGAGAAGAAGGGCTGGGTCCGGCATCGTTTTGCAACCTCCCTGGCGCGCTCCGGCTTGATATCGGCCACACCAACCAGTTCCACCCCTTCCATCCGGCCATACTTCTCTGCATGGAATTGGCCCAGGTAACCCACACCCACCACGCCGACCCGGATCTTATCCACTTAACGGCTGATCCCCCTCTTCGAATGTTGGATAAAAGAGACGAGGTGCTGGACCTCTGGCGACTGGGCGATCCGGTCCTCTGCAATCTGTTTCATCGCCTTCTCCAATGTCAGACCGGACCGGAAGATGATCCGATAGGCCTTCTTCAAAGTCTTCACCGTCTCCTCTGAGAAGTGGTGGCGTTTGAGACCCACCATATTGAGACCGAAGAGTTTTGCCCGGCTTCCCGCTGCTAACATGTAGGGAGGGATATCCAGCGTGACACCGGTGAGGCCACTGATGAAGGCATGGGTTCCGATCTGACAAAATTGGTGCACCGCGGAGAGCCCGCCGATAATGGCATAGTCTTCGATCCGGATATGCCCGGCCAAGGTAGCTCCGTTGGCAAGGACGACATAGTTTCCAATCTGGCAGTCGTGAGCCACATGGGAGTAGGCCATAAAGTAATTGCCATCCCCGACGACCGTCCTCCCACCCCCGGAAGGAGTACCTCGATGGAGAGTGACATACTCTCGAATGATATTTCCGTTGCCGATCAGGAGAGAGGTCTTTTCACCCTTATAGGCAAAGGCTTGAGGGGCTTCTCCGATGGAGGAGAACTGGAAGATCTGGCAGTTCTTGCCGATCACGGTTCCCTCCCGGATGACCACATGGGGCCCGATCTTCGTCCCTTTTCCAATGGAAACACCCTTTTCGATGACCGCGTAAGGGCCGATTTCAACCCCTTCGCTGATTTCAGCTTCTGGATCAATGATCGCCGTGGGATGGATCATTTTTCATCTCCTAACATGGCCAGAAGGTCCGCCTCCGCGACCAATTTCCCATCGACAAAGGCCTTTCCCTTAAAACCCCATACCGATTGACGATGTCTCGTGATCTCCAATTCGAGGCGAAGTTGATCTCCCGGGACGACGGGCTTTCGAAACCGGACATTGTCTATTCCTAAGAAATAGACAGGCTTTTTTTGACCCTCCTCCGGCATCGATCTAAAGGCAAGGACTCCTGCGGTCTGGGCCATTGCCTCCACAATGAGCACGCCTGGCATGATCGGCCGGCCTGGAAAATGGCCGGCGAAGAAAGGTTCGTTGTAGGTCACATTCTTGATCCCGACGATCCGTCTCCCCTCCTCCATCTCAACGATGCGATCGACCAATAAGAAGGGATAGCTGTGGGGGAGGATGTTCATAATCTCTTTGATCTCGATCATCTACTCCTCCTTCCGTTCCGGGGAGAGGAGCGCTTCGATCCTCTTCAAACGCCTCTCGATATCGATGAGCGTCTTCCTCATCTCCGGCAGCTTTGGAAAGGCCATGGCCGCCCGGAGAAACTCCCTGTGGGGCAACGCAGGGCTTCCGGTGTAGGCCTGGTTCGCAGCAATATCCTGGGCAATTCCAGATTGAGCCCCCACCATCACATTATCTCCGATTTCGACGTGATCCGCCACCCCCACCTGACCGGCCAGGGTCACATTGCTGCCGATCTTTGTCGAACCCGCGATCCCCACCTGAGCAACGATGATCGAATCCTCGCCGATCACGACGTTATGGCCGACCTGCACCAGATTGTCAATCTTCGTCCCCCTCCGGATGACCGTCTTGCCAAAAGTGGCTCGATCGATGGTGGTGTTTGCGCCGATCTCGACATCGTCCTCTATTTCCACGTTTCCCATCTGAGGAATCTTCACATTCTTCCTTCCCTCCTTGACGTACCCGAACCCATCGCTTCCCACCACCACGCCGCTGTGGAGGATGACCCTCTTCCCGATCACACTGCCCGGGTAGATCGAGACATTGGGGTAAAGCACGGAATCGTCTCCGACGGAGGAATCCTCTCCCACATAGACCCCGGGGTAGATGGTCACCCGATCCCCGATCGCGCAGCGATCTCCGATGGAGGCAAAGGCGTGGATCGTGACCTCCTGGCCCAATCGGGCAGTGGGGCTGATCCATGCACGGGAATCGATCCCCTTTGGCTGGTAAGGCCTTTGCGAAAAGAGAGCGAAGATCTTGGCAAAGGCCAGATACGGGTTGTTCACGCAGAGAAGGGCTTTGGGTGAGGAGGGGATCTCTCTCGAGACGATCACCGCAGAGGCGCCCGTCTCGTTGATCTTCGGAAGATACTTCGGGGCACCGATAAACGTAATCTGCCCGGAGCGAGCCTCTTCGATCGGCGCCACTCCCGAGATCTCCAGCTCTTCGTCTCCGACCACCGTCCCACCCACCCATTCCGCTAATTCCTTCAATCGTTTCTTCATCTCCTTCTCTCTTATCAAGGCGTTCTCAAAAAAGAACGATTTAACTTTGTTTCGGATTTAGCATTTCATCTACTTCTTCTGGGCATCAAAGAGCTTGATCACCCGATCGGTCAGATCGATCGATTTGGAGGCGAAGAGCACGATGTTCTCGTTCTTCTCCAAAACCAGGGCATAACCCTCGTCCTCGCCCAGCTTCTTGATCACCTTCTGGAGCCCCAATGAGATGTTCCGCTCCATCTCGATCCGCTTCTGGTTCACTTCGTTCTGGTTATCCTCTCCCCATCTCTGGAATTCCCGCAGTTTGGCCTGATACTCCTTCTCTTTGGCTGCCCTGGCCTCCGGGTTGAGCATCGGCGCCTGTTTTTCCAGAGACTCCTTCATCGCCTGAAGCTCCCTTTGTTTTTCAATGATAAGGCGTTGAAATTTCTCCATCTCCTTGGTGAGGATCTTTTTGGCCTCTTTGCCAGCGCTGCATTCGTTCACCGCTCTCTGGATGTCGACGAACCCGATCTTTAACTCTGCAGTTAGAGAAGGACCAACCCATCCTCCGAGGATGAGGGCGATCCCGATGATTACGCCCAGTCTTTTACCTTTCATCATTACTTCTCCTCTCTGTAAACATTCTAAACCGACGGTTCGACATTTGAGATCGATCTAAAAGACGGTGCCTACTGTGAAATCGATCACCCTCCGTTTCTCTCCTTCTTTGGGATTGAGGTTGAAGCCAATATCGATATGGAGAGGGCCGAATGGAGAGAACCACCGGATTCCCACGCCCGCCCCTGTCTTCAAAGGGGTGACATCGCTGAATTTATCAAAACCCTTCCCAATGTCCCAGAAGAGCGCTCCCCTCAGACCTATCTCACGCGCAAGAGGAAATATCAGCTCTGAATTGAAGACCAGCATCTTCTCCGAGCCCAGCGGTTCTCTGTTCTCGTCAAAGGGGCCGGCCATCCCGTATTCGAAACCCCGGACCGTATAGATCCCTCCCACGAAGAATTTCTCATAGATCGGGGTCTTCTTGCCGCCGTAGGGTTCGACCATTCCCATTTTCCCGCGAAGGTTAAGAACCGTATTCAAAGGCAGAGGAAAGAACCAGCTGGTCGCGGCCACCGTCTTCACATAATAATTATCTCCGCCCAAAATCCCTCCGGCGTTCTCCCCCGAGATGCTATGGAGGCCCCCGCGGTTGGGAGCGAAGAAATTGTCCCTCGTATCCATCGAGAAGGAGAGGCCCAGAGCACTGGTCATCTTCTTCCCTTCCTGTTCCCTGATGAACCGGGAGGCTCCTTCATAGATGTCGTAGACCTTGATCGTCTCCAATTTATACACCGCATCCGCACGGATCTCTTCGGTCAGCTCCTTTCCAAACCGGATGTCCCCTCCAAGGATCTTATAGGAATAGGTGTCAAACTCACGGGCCTCGTTGTAGAGATCAAATCCTGCAGAATAGTTAGATCCAAGAAAATAGGGATCGGTAAAACCCAACCTCAGGTCCCTGGTGTAAGGTCCCAATCTGAACCTGAGGAGTCCATGATAGCCCATGCCGAGAAGATTTCGGTCCGAGATGGAGGCAACGCCCACCACATTCTCTATGGAGCTGTATCCGACCCCAAAAGTGAGGGCACCGGTGGGTGCCTCCTCCACTTTGATATCGAGGTTCATCTTGTCATCGGTGCTTCCCCGGCTGGTCGAGAAGTCGACCTCCTTGAAAAAACCGGTCCGCTTCAACCGATCCCTGCTCCGGTTCAGTCCGCTCGCACTGTAGAGCTCTCCCTCGGCTATCCGGAGCTCCCGGCGGATGACCTTGTCACGGGTCTTCGGATTCCCGGTGATCTGGATCCTTTCAAAGGAGACCCGTTTCTTCTTTTCGATGTCGAAGGTGACATGGACCAGAAGGTTTTTCGCATCCACAGAGGTTTCGGGCGTAATCTCCGCATTGGCATAGCCCTGATCGGCAAACTTTTCGGTCAGGGCACCCACCTCCTTCCGGATCGCTGACATGCGATAGACCTGATCCCTCCTGATCTTAAGAACCCTGAAGAGCTCTTCTTTAGTGGTGAGGACATCGCCTTTGAAGTCGATATCGCCGATTCGGTATTGAGGCCCCTCCACGATCTCGATCTCGATCTGAATCCGTTTCGGATCATGGAGGTCGACCTTGGGCTCGGAGACCTTCGCATCAAGAAAGCCGCGATCGACGTAGTAAGCGGTCAGGAGCTGGATATCATTCTTGAGAACATCTTCGTCAAGAATGCCCGTCTTGGTAATGAAGGAGAAGATATTTCTCTCTTTGGTCGTCATCACCTTCTTCAACTGGGAGGATTTGAGGCTGTGATTCCCCTTGAAGACGATTCTCTTGATGTGCCCCTTTGGACCTTCGTTGATGTCAAAAGTGACCACTGCCTCATTCGTCTCCAAATAATCGACCTTGAACTCTACTTTCACCCCATAATAACCCTTGGAGAAGTAGAGCCTCCGGATATTTTCGGAATTCTCCTTCACCTTTTCGAGGTTCAGGATGGAACGGGGGGGCAGGGTCAATTTCTCCTTGATGTCATTGAGTTTCACTTTCTGATTTCCAATGATGACGACGTCTTTGATGGAAGGCCTTTCGACGACAACAAAGATGATCTCTTTGCCCTGTGGGGTCGACTTAATATCGACCTGAACGTCAGAGAAGTAGCCCAGACCGAAAATGGAGCGGAGGTCTTCCCGAACCTGTTCCGTGGAGAACGGTCCGCCTTCCCGGCTCTTCACCGCTGTACGAATCACTCCTTCTTCCACCTTCACATTCCCAAGGATTGTGATTTTGTAAACGACGTCGCCCTTTCCCTCAGAGACGCCCGCGAGGAGATATAGGATGAGAAGGACAAGCCAGCTCCTTCGAGGGCTCATCCTTCTGCTCTTTCTGATCTTCCAAGAGAGACCACTGTAAGAGAACCGATCCGATCTGCGCATGATATCGCGGAGGACGACGAAATCCCTTCTCTCATACCACAATTTGAATCTTTTTTAAATCCCGAAGGATGTTTCCGATCCAGCGGGGTGAAACGATCCACGCCTATTCCATCGCTTTCCCATCGACCAGGTGGATCTGACGGGGGAGTTGATTCGCCAGTTTCAAGTTGTGCGTGACGATGATCAGGGTGACCTTCTTCACCTGATTCAGATCCTGGAGAAGGCGGAAGACCGATTCTCCGGTCTTGGTGTCGAGATTCCCGGTGGGCTCATCAGCCAGCAGGACTTTCGGTTCCAGCACCAAGGCCCTGGCCACGGCCACCCTCTGTTGTTCTCCGCCGGAGAGCTCTCCGGGTTTATGTAAAAGCCGATTCTTCAGCCCGACCAGGGCCAGGATCGTCTCCGACCGGGATACGGCCTCCTCCTTCGTGAGGCCCTGGATGAGGCAGGGCATCATCGTATTCTCCAGTGCATTGAATTCCGGGAGGAGATGATGGAATTGGAAGACGAAGCCGATCTCCCGATTCCGAAAAAGGGCCAGCTCCTTTTCGTTCAGAGTAAAGACATCTCTCCCCTCATAGAGCACCTTTCCGGCCGTGGGTCGATCGAGAGCGCCTAAGATATGGAGCAGGGTGGTCTTTCCGACACCGGATGCGCCAACAATCGCTGCCCTTTCGCCCTGGGAGAAGGTGAGATCGATCCCCTTGAGGACGTCCACCCGTTTGGCTCCGTTTCCAAAAGATTTGAAGAGCTGCTCGACCCGGATCAAATCCCTCACACCATCCCCTCCTTCACCTCTTCAAGCTTCTCTTGAAAGAGGATCTCCTTGGTCTGGTCGAGCCGCATGAGGGAGATCTCCTTAAGCAGCGATCGAAGTTTAGGAGACCGCACAAGGCATGCCTCTAAATCCTCTCTGCTCAGCCCAAGTAATTCCGAGGGGCAAGTGGTCCTGGCATAGGCCATCCGGGGCTTGTTGAAGAGAAGGCCGGTCTCCCCAAAGATGCTCCCGCTTCTCAGGGTCGCCAAAAGGGTTCTCCTTCCTTTGCGGTTCTGGGTATAGATCTCTACCTCGCCGCTCTTGACCATGTAGAGAAAATCCGGAGGGTCCCCTCCTCGGAAGAGAACCGTCTCCTCAGGCACCCGGATGAGACGGAATCGTTTAAAGACCTCTTCTCTCTCACCCGAATTGAGCCCCGAGAAGAATGGCGAGACAGCGAGGAAGAGATCCAAAACCCGCTTCCTGAAAAGGTTCTGAAGAACCTCCTTTATCCGAGGATGAACCCGGATCATCTCCTCGATTCTATTTCTGGGGATCTCCAGAATCTCGCATCCGTTGATCGACCTGACCGAGGCGTGCCTTCTTCGATCAGTGAAGAACCCAAACTCCCCGAAGAAATCGCCTTCCTCGAGGTTCCGAATCCATGCCTCCTCTCCATTCCCCATCCGTTTGTAAACCCCTACCTCGCCCCGGCTGACGATGAAGAGGGAATCTCCTGGATCCCCTTCTCCGCAGATCGGGGTTCCTTTGTCGAAGGTTTTGAGTTCGATCTGCTTAAGGAGGAGTTGAAGTTCCTGCTCGTTGAGCTCAGAAAGGAGGGGGATAGGGGGGAGCGGATTCAGGGATGTGGACGCAAGGTTCCTCTCCGCATAGAGCCTTGCCAGCCGATCTCCGACGCCTTTTGAAGATGGGTCAACCCTCAGGATCATCTTATTGACAGAAATGGCCTGGAGGAGGAAACCGTCACGGGCATAGGCCTCGGCCACTTGTCGATAGACCCCGGCCGCCTCTTTCTTCCTCCCGAGTCGCTCCAGCAGTTCAGCAACCTTCAACCGGGATCGAAGGTCCTCGGGCGCCAGAGCAGAATGTTTTTGAAAATTCTCAAGGGCCTTTCTCCAGTCCCCGCGCGAGAGGGCCTGCTGGGCTCTCGCCTTAAACGAAACCTTGCCCGAGGCGCGCCTCGGTAAAAAAGTGTCGGTACGACAATCGTTCCGATTCGCTCCCACTCTTATCGATGGCTTACTCATATCTTAATGCCTCAGCAGGATCAAGCCTCGACGCCCTCCAGGAGGGGTAGACCGTAGCGAGAAGACTGATGAGGATCGCGGTGAAGACGATCATCCCCACATCCATCGGATTGACCTGGGAAGGCAATTTATCAATATAGTAGACATCGCTTGCCAGGATCTTGAAGCCGAAGAGGTGTTCGACAAACCCGGTTACCGTTTCAAGATTGAGCGCAATGCTCAGGCCCAGGATCGTTCCCAGGAGTGTCCCTAAGACTCCGATCACAAGCCCTTCGATCACGAAGATCTTTAGGATACCCCTGGAGGGTGCGCCCATCGCTTTCAGGATGGCAATGTCCTTATTCTTCTCCATCACGACCATCATCAGCGTTGAGATGATATTGAACGCTGCCACCAGAACGATCAGTACGAGGATGATGAACATCGCGATCTTCTCCAGCTTGAGCGCGCTGAAGAGGTTTCTGTTCATCTCCATCCAATCCTTGGTCCAAAAAGAGAGCCCCATCTCCCTTCGGACCTCCCTTCCGATCTGCTTCACCCCATAGATATCATCGGTCTTGATCTCAATTCCTGTGACATGTGCTCCGAGGCCAAAGAACTTCTGGGCGCTCTCGAGAGAGATATAGGCCAGGGTATTGTCGATCTCGTACATCCCGGAGTAAAAGGTCCCTGCCACACGAAAACGCTTCATCTTGGGCATCACTCCCATCGGCGTCATCGTGCCGAGAGGAGAGATGACCTGAACGGTATCGTTCACCGATACGGAGAGGTGCTTCGCCAGCTCAGCCCCGACGATGATCCCTGGAGGCTCTCCCTTCTTCAGCTCCTCGAGACGGCCAGTCTTCAGGTTTTTGGCCAGCTCGGTCACCTTTCCGACCCGGTCGGGGTCGATCCCTTTCAGGACCACACCGGAGACGTTGGACTCGGAAGAGAGCATGACCTGATTGAGAATGAAGGGAGCGGCTGAGACCACACCCTTCACCCTTTCAACCTTCCTCGCCACCTCCTCATAATCATCCATTCCCTCTTGACCGACCTTTAAGAGGACAAGGTGGGCATGGGTGCCCAGGATCCTTTCCTTGAGGGTCTTCTCAAAACCGCTCATCACGGCCAGGACGACGATCAGGGCCATCACGCCGACCGTGACCCCGGCGATCGAGATGACGGTGATGATCGAGATGAACGCCTGCTTCCGTTTCGCCTTAAGGTATCTCAGGCCGATAAACCACTCGTATTTCATCGAACCTTATTTCTCCATACGAAGCAGGGGGAAGAAGATCACATCCCGGATGGAGGGCGAATCGGTCAGAAGCATGACCCAGCGATCAATGCCGATCCCCTCACCCGCAGTCGGTGGCATCCCAAATTCGAGGGCCCGGAGAAAATCCTCATCGAGGCGTAACACCAGGTCAGCCTCTTCACCCCTCTCGCTCAGCTGTTTAAGGAAACGCTCCCTCTGCTCGATCGGGTCGTTCAGTTCAGAGAAACCATTGGCGATCTCCCGACCGGCGATGAAGAGTTCGAACCGGTCCACCACCTCTGGATCGTCTCCGTTCTGACGCGACAGGGGGGAGACCTCCGTAGGGTAGTGGGTGACGAACGTGGGTTGGATGAGCCCGGGCTCAACCACCTCTTTAAAAAGATCGGCGAGAACCCTTCCATGAGAGGTTCCCCTTTTCAGCTCGAGACCAAGTTCTCTGGCTGCGTCTATGGCCTTTGAACGGTCTCTCAGGATGTCGGGGTCGAACCTTCCGCTTTGGAGGAGAGACTCCCTGAACCCTATCCTCCTCCAGGGAGGGGTGAAATCGATCTCCTTTCCTCCATAGGTCAGTCGGAGTCCGCCGATGATCTCTTTGACCATTGAGCAGAAGAGCTCCTCGGTCATCGCCATCATATCTTCGTAGGTGGCATAGCTCTGGTAGAATTCGAGCATGGTAAATTCGGGATTGTGTTGGGTCGAGATCCCTTCATTTCTGAAACAGCGATTGATCTCAAAAATCCTCTCCAGACCTCCGATCACCAGCCGTTTCAGAAAGAGCTCGGGGGCGACCCTCAGATAGAGCTCCATGTCGAGGGCATTGTGGTACGTCTTGAAGGGCCTGGCTGTCGCCCCTCCAGGGATCGGGTGAAGCATCGGGGTCTCCACCTCCATAAAGCCCCGACGGGTAAAGAAATCTCGGATCATCTGAATGGCCCGGACCCGGGTGAGGAAGACCTCCTTCACCCTGGGGTTGGCGATGAGGTCCAGGTATCGATGGCGATAACGGGTCTCGACATCCGTGAGGCCATGCCACTTCTCCGGGAGAGGCCGAAGCGACTTCACCAGGAGTTGAAAGTTCTGAACCTGGAGTGTAAGCTCGCCTGTCTTCGTCCGGAAGATCCTTCCCTCCAATCCCAGAAAATCGCCGATGTCGACTGTTTTGAAGAGCTGAAAACTCTGCTCACCCACCACATCTTTCTGAAAATAGGCCTGGATCCTTCCCTTCTGATCCTGGACTTGAACGAACCCTGCCTTGCCAAAGCTGCGGATCGCCAAGATCCTGCCGGCGATGGAGAAGGTCTCCTGAACAGACCGTAACTCCTCCTCGGACATCGAACCGAAGGCATCATGAAGATCCTTCGAGGTATGGGTCACCTTGAAATTGTTCGGGAAGGGATCTCTCCCTTCCCTTCTCAATTTCTCCAGTTTTCGGATCCTTTGCTGGATCAATTCGCTTCCTTCATCCATCGACTTATGCCCCAAAAATAAATGTAAGATTCATAACTTATCTCAAAAATTCAAGATTTTTTAAATTAACCCATTTTCCAATATCCGTCAAGAAAAAAGGCAGGTTTACAATCTGTGTGTCAGGGGGGATACTCAGATATGGACAGGGCGGAGAAAGTGGATTGTGGGGCCAATAGGGAGGTCAGGTTTAAATGGCTAAAGCCTCTTTGTCCTAAATTCTCTGA
>JACAEX010000009.1 GCA_013388635.1 Syntrophaceae bacterium
GCCGAATCGTTCAGATTAGGTTATACTTAACCCAAACACAATCCAAATGCAGGAGCCATCCTGTGAGCAGGCTGAAAGAGTTGCGAACGCCGGTCTTCTGGGCAGAAGGTCATCCGGGTAAACTCAACCGGGAGGGGTGGGTTATCGAGGTGAGTGGCCTCTGCGCCAATCCGAGGACATTCACCTGGCAGGAACTGATCGCGCTGCCGAAATCGATTGCGGACGCACGGCTGACCAGCGTCACCCGATTCTCTGTCCGAGGGAAATGGGGAGGGGTGAAGGTTGCCGATTTACTCAATGTGGTTCAGGCTAAACCTGAAACCCAGTATGTCCGTTTCTGGTCTTACAGGATGATTTACGACACATCTCTGCCTGTTGAGGTGGCGCTTCGTGAGAGAACCCTTCTCGCCTATGAGTTTGACGGGGAATTTTTGGAAGAGGATTACGGAGGCCCTGTGCGTGGATTTTGTCCTTACCGATGGGGCTACAAGTCAGCGAAGAGTGTGGTTAAGATCGAACTGATGGACCATTATATCTCTGGCTTTTGGGAACAGCGCGGATATTCCGACGAGGCGATCATTACAGCAGGAAAGGTCCGCGACATGAACCAGGGTGGCCGCCTGAGACCGATCCCAGACGGTGAGGTGATCCGGTTTCTCGACGAATAGATTTCCCCCTTTGGCAAGAGTTCCGTTCGCTATAGAGATCTGCATCTCTTGAGGAAAGGCAAAGGAGAGTGATTTTACAATCTACCGAGCTTCGAGCTATAATTGGGATATGGAGTGTGAGATTTCATGGAGATCGAGGTCAAGCTCTTCGCTACGTTAAGGGATTATCTTCCAAAAGGAAGCAGCCGTTTTTCCTGCAAGATGGAGATCGATGGCCATACGCGGATTCAGGATATCTTATCAAGGCTCGGAATACCTGAGGAGATGCCTAAGATCATCCTGGTCAACGGAGTCCATGGAAAGAAGGAGCAGGTCTTAAAGGAAGGCGATGTCCTGAGCGTCTTCCCTCCGGTTGCAGGAGGTTGATCCGAATTACCAGATCCCAAGGACCAATCACCCAATAAGCTCCAAATTCCAATAACCGAAACTAAAAGAAACTATATGGATTACGGTATTGATTTACTACATTTGGGATCTGGCTATAGAAATTGGGTTATTTCTTTCCCTTCAGTTCCTCAATCTTCTTCTTCAGCCTCTCGACCTGATCCGGTTTGGGGTCCAAGGTCTGAGCCTTTTCATAGAGCTGGATGGCCTTCTCGATCCGGTTCAATTTTGAATAAACGTCAGCCAGATGCTCGGTGATGATGGGATCATCCGGGGTCAACTGGTTTGCCTTCTCAAGCTCGACCACCGCCCTCTCGTAATCTCCTAAATTGAAATAGACCCAGCCCAGGCTATCGGTAATATAGCCCATATTCGGCTTCAGGGCCATCGCCTTCTGGATCAATTCAAGGGCCTCCTGGAGATGGATCCCTCGGTCGGCATAGGAATAACCCAAGTAGTTGAGGGCGTCGGCGTGGGCAGGGTTCAATCGGAGGACCTCCTTCATCTCTGTCACCATCTGATCGAATTGACCCAACTTGTCGTAGATCGCGCCGAGTTGAAAATGGAGATCTGGATCCTCCTGTTGGTGTTCCAGCCCTCTCTTAAGAGTTGCCAGCGCCTTCTCCAATTGGTTCTCTTTTTCGAAGAGGGCAGCAAGGATCAAATAGAGATCGACATCTTTGGGCTTGGCCTGAATCGATTCCTCCATCGTTCGGATGGCCTCTTCGATTCGGTTCTGTTTCCTTAAGATCAGGACGATGCTTCTTCTTGAATCAGAGAAGAGATCCGATTCGGCCGGGATTTTGCTAAACTCCGAGAGGGCCTGAGCGAAGGCCTCCTTTTCTGCATAAGCCGCTCCCAGGTAGTATCTCACCCGATCATTCTTAGGATTGGCGGCCAGGACAAAGTTGAACTCCAAGATCGCCTGATCCAGCTTTCCCTGGTCCATATAGATCAGGCCAATCTTCGTACGGATATCGAGATCCTGTGGGTCAAACCTCTGAAGCTCCAGAAATTGGTCCAATGCCTTATCCCAGTTCTTCTTCTTAATGAAGATCTGGCCCAGCCGTTGTCTTGCCCTCCTGTTGCTCGGATCGAGGTTAAGGGCCTTCTGGTAGACCTCAAGGGCCTTCTCCGGCTCGTTCAGAATCTCGTAGGTCACGCCTAAGTCCAGGAGCACAATGACCATGTTGGGTTCGATCGCCAGGGCCTTCAGAAAATGCTCCTTGGCTTTTTCGTAGGACTTTGTCTCCGCATAAATCCTTCCGAGGTAGTAGAGCCCTACCGGCGATTCGGGTTCGATCTTGAGGAACTGCTGGAGCACCCGGATGGCCTGATCATACTCTCGTTCATCTGCATAGAGGGAGCTGAGAAAGAGGTAGCTTTCCCGATGCCTGGGATTGATCTGAATGGCGCGGCGATAGGAGTCGATGGCCAGGCGGCTCTTTTTAAGGGAGGTGTAGATCCCACCCAGAATTAAATGGGCGCTCAGATGATCGGGGTCATGGACGAGCGCGGCCTGACACTCCTCAACCGCCTCGTCCAAGAGACCTTTATGAATGTAGAGGGTCGCCAGCTCCACCCGAAGGAGAGGATCCTCTCTGTCGTAGGCGATCGCCCGTTTGATCTCTTCGACCGCTTCTTCAAGTCTTCCCTCTCTCAGGTTGACCTGGGAGAGAAGGAAATGGTAATAGGCAAGGGGATTGGTGGGAGCTTTTCTTGCCGGTTTCGTTTGAAGCTGCTCGGGCGAATTAGGCTCTGCCTGCTGGGGTTCGAGCTTTGTGATCCCAGCACAGCCAGCCAGCAGAGATATGGAAAGCAGAAGAGACAGAAAGTGGAAGATGACGGAATACATAGGATTTTAATAACATTCTTTCTTCGGCGAGTCAATCAAGGCGCCAGGACTCAACTGGGGTTAGTCTTCTTGATAAAGCGGTAGATGGTTCTTGGGCTAACCTTAAGAATCTCTGCTGCAGCCCTTCTGTTTCCACCGGTCTGGCTCAATATTTCTTTAATGTATTCGTCCCTGACCTCATCGAGTGATTTATGCTCGATCGTCCCCCTTCGGATCAGGTGCGAAACCCCTTCCTTCAGGTTTCTGGGAAAATCCTTAGGGGTCAGATAGTCCTGATCGGCCATGACCACGGCCCTTTCGATGGAGTTCTCCAATTCTCTCACGTTTCCTGGCCAATGATAGTCCAAGAGGAGCTCCATGGCCTCCTTTGAGATCTCGTTGATCTGTTTCTGGTTCTCTTTCGCATAATGTTGAAGAAAATGGTAGGCGAGGAGGGGGATATCTTCCTTTCTGTCCTTTAGAGGGGGAAGAAAGATGGGGAAGACGTGAAGACGATAGAAGAGGTCTTCGCGGAAGGTTCCTCTCCTTACATTGGTTTCCAAATCTTCGTTCGTCGCCACGATCATTCGAACGTCGATCTTAATCCTTTGCGTATCTCCTACCCTCATCACCTCCTTCTCCTGGAGGACCCTCAGAAGTTTTACCTGAACAGAAGGGAGGATGGTTGAGATCTCATCCAGAAAGAGGGTGCCGCCGTTGGCTGCCTCGAAGAGCCCCCTTTTGGCCTGAGTGGCTCCGGTGAAGGCGCCGCGGGTATGGCCGAAGAGTTCGCTTTCAACCAGCGTCTCGGGGATCGCCCCGCAATTGAAAGGGACGAAGGGTTTATCAGCCCTTGGGCTATTGTAATGAATCGCCTTGGCCACCAGTTCTTTGCCCGTCCCACTCGCTCCGTAGATCATCACCGTACTGGTGCTGGGAGCGACCTTTTCGATCAGGGAGAAGACCTCCTGCATCTTTCTGCTTTTCCCGATAATATTTCTGAACTCGAACTTTTTCTTCACCTCCATCCTCAAGAGAAGATTTTCCCTGAGGAGGAGGTGTTCCTTTTGGGCCTTCGAGATGTGGATGCAGAGTTCATTGAGGTCGATCGGTTTGGTTACATAATCGGTTGCTCCCATCCTCATCGCTTCCACAGCCGTCTCGATCGATCCATAAGCCGTCATCAGGATGACCATGATGTCTGGTCTCATCCCTTTGATGGTCTTGAGGAGTTCGAGGCCATCCATACCCGGCATCTTCATATCGGTCAATACGAGGTCGAAGACTTCGTTCTCAATCTTTTCGATCGCCTCGGACCCACTTTGAGCGACCTCAACTGAAAATCCCCCCATTTGAGAAAGACCTTTTCTGAGCATCTCCCGCACAGGCGCTTCGTCATCGACCACCAGTATCTTCAGGGTCTCCATTTCCTGCTCCTTAGAAAGTTTTGTATCAGAAATTATCATCGAAATCAATGGAAATAACGTGGAAAACGGAATGGCTCACGCATGGGGCTGGTGGGAAGGCCAAGGGGTTGACTTATCATCTCCAGTCTTTTAATATAAATTTGTTAAAAAAAATAGCGCTAGGGGAGCTGATCTGGCTGAGAGTCCTCGGCCTTTCGAGCCGGGGAGACCCTACGAACCTGTTTGGGTAATTCCAGCGAAGGGAAGCGGAAGAAGAGAAAGCCGTAATGCCTCCATTGGAATTACGGCTTTTTTGTCTCTCATTCGATCCCGCATGAGATCGGTAACCGCAGGCCTTGGCGTGCGGTTTTGAGGAGAGACTGCCAATTCACAAAACCCATTAGGTTTCGGTTACTTCAATCCTGAGAAAAGGAGTTTTTATGGCACTTGACGAAAAGATCATCACCCAGGCGATCATCGATCGGTACTTTCAGAAGCTAAAAGAAAACCTTCGAGTCGATGTGGCCGTGGTCGGCGGAGGCCCGTCGGGTCTGGTCTGCGCCTATTTCCTGGCCAAGAAAGGATTTAAGGTTGCTCTCTTCGAAAGGAAACTCTCGATCGGCGGCGGGATGTGGGGCGGGGGCATGATGTTCAACGAGATCGTTGTCCAAGAGGAAGGCAAGAGGATTCTCGAGGAGTTTGGAATCCGCTCCCAACCCTACCAGGAGGGCTATTACACCGCAGATTCAATCGAAGCGATCTCCACCCTCTGTTCAAAGGCCGTCAGGGCCGGAGCGACCATCTTCAATCTCATCAGCGCAGAGGATCTGATCCTTCGGGAGAATCGAGTCACCGGTCTGGTTCTCAACTGGACAGCCGTGGAGATGGCCAACCTCCACGTCGATCCTCTGACCGTCCAATCGAAATTCGTTGTCGATGCCACAGGCCATGCCACGGAGGTCGTCGCCATCCTCCAGCGGAAGAATGAGGTGAGGCTTCATACGGAGACAGGCAAGATCATGGGCGAGAAATCCCTATGGGCAGAGGCAGCTGAGAGGGATACCATGCTCCATACGAAAGAGGTCTTCCCAGGACTCTATGTCACTGGCATGGCAGCCAATGCGACGTTCGGCTCCTATCGAATGGGTCCGATCTTCGGAGGGATGCTCCTTTCAGGCGAAAAAGCAGCTGCGTTGATTACAGAGGAGTTGAGGAAAAAGAGATAGTATCACCCTCACCCTCCCCCATCAAGGGGGAGGGAGTTTTCACTGGATTACTCCAGAATATCTATTTTCCCTCTCCCCAAGTGGGAGAGGGTGGAGTGAGGGTGATAAACTGAGGAGATCGAGATGAAGCGAATCCTGACCATTGCCGGATCGGATTCGGGTGGCGGAGCCGGAATCCAGGCCGACCTGAAGGCGATCACATTGCTCGGCGGTTATGGGATGAGTGTGGTGACTGCGCTCACAGCCCAGAATACCGTGGGCGTGCAGGCCATCCATCAAGTCCCTGTCTCGTTTGTCGAAAGACAGATCGATTCGGTTCTCTCCGACATCGGTGCCGATGCGGTCAAGACAGGGATGCTGGTCAATGCGGAGATCGTTGGAGTCGTTGCCAAAAAGATCGAGCAGTATAGGATCGAGAAGGTCGTGGTCGATCCCGTCATGGCAGCAAAGAGCGGAGACCTCCTTCTCCATAAGGATGGCCGAGAGATATTGGTTAAGCGATTGATCCCCCTTTCGATGGTGGTCACGCCAAACCTCATGGAGGCATCGGCCCTCGCCGGATTGAAGGTGGGGTCTATCGAAGAGATGAAGAAGGCTGCTCGTCGAATCTATGAGTTAGGCGCCAGGTATGTGGTACTTAAGGGAGGTCACTTAAAAGGGATGGCCATCGATCTTCTCTATGACGGGAGAAGATATGAGGAGATCGAGGGACCGAGGATTCGTACGAAGAACACCCATGGAACGGGTTGCACCTTTGCCTCTGCGATCGCCACCCTTTTGGCCAGAGGCGAGGCTGTTTCTGAAGCGGTGAGAAAGGCGAAGGTTTTCATCACCATGGCCATTCAGTCGGGCCTCAATCTTGGAAAAGGGATGGGGCCGACCAACCCTTCAGCTTATGTCCTGAGAGAGATGGAGCGATACCGGGTGGTCCAGGAGTTAAAGAAGGCGATCGGTCTCCTGAAGCAGGAGAAGATCGGACACCTCATCCCCGAGGTCTCCTCCAATCTTGGTTATGCCCTTCCCGCTGCGGAGGGGATCGAAGATGTCGCTGCCTTCCCGGGAAGGATCGTTCGATTCAAAGATTCCATAGCCACGCTGAGCGACCCTGAATTCGGCGCCTCCCAGCACATCGCCAATATTATCCTCACGGCCATGAGGTTCGATCCAGAATGCTGTTCGGCGATGAACATCCGGTACTCGAAAGAGAATGTCGCCCGATTGAGGGGAAAGGGGTTCCTCATTGGCCATTTTGATCGAAGGTTGGAGCCGAGAAGGGTAAGGGAGAAGGAAGGCGCTTCATTAGAGTGGGGTGTGGGAGAGGTCTTGAGAAGGACGAAGCAGGTGCCTGATTTCATCTATGATGAAGGCGATGTGGGCAAAGAACCGATGATCCGGGTCTTAGGGAGAGATCCCGTGGAGGTCGTCCAAAAAATAGTGAAGGCATTAGGCAGTGGGCAGAATACAGGAAGAAGGTGATTTTATGACCCAAAAGATCGAGGCGCAGAAGGGAATGATTACAAAGGAGATGGAGGTGGTCGCAAGGGAGGAAGGGGTCTCCTCTGAATGGCTTCGCGAAAAGATCGCCTCTGGCCGAATCGTCATCCCGGCCAACCGGAACCATCGTGGGGTGAAACCCGTGGGGATCGGTGAGGGACTCCGGATCAAAGTAAATACGAACATCGGGACATCCTCAGACCACGTTGACTTAGAGGAGGAGCTGAGAAAACTCAAAGTCTCGATCGAGGCCGGGACAGATACCGTGATGGATCTGAGCACAGGGGGCGATATCGATGCGATCCGGAGGGAGATCCTCCGCCACTCTTCTCTCCCCCTGGGAACGGTTCCAATCTATGAGGCAGCCATTGAGGCTGTCAGGCAGAGAAAGGCCCTGGCTGAGATGAGGCCGGAGGATCTTTTCGAAGTGATCGAGCGTCAGGCAGAGGAAGGGGTTGACTTCATCACGGTCCATTGTGGCGTGACCCGAAATACGCTCGAACGGTTGAAGAGAAGCCGTCGACTCATGGGCGTGGTCAGCCGGGGCGGGGCCTTTCTCATCGAATGGATGATCTATAACGGTCGAGAAAACCCTCTCTATGAGCATTTTGATCGGCTTTTGGGGATTGCTAAAGAGTATGATGTCACCCTGAGCCTGGGAGATGGATTGAGGCCAGGCTCCCTGATGGATGCAACCGACAGAGCGCAGGTGGAGGAGACGATCCTTCTTGGAGAGCTGACGGAGAGGGCTTGGGCAGAGGGCGTTCAGGTGATGATTGAAGGACCGGGTCACGTCCCTCTCGATCAGATCGAGGCCAATGTTCTTCTGCAGAAGCGATTGTGCCGGGGCGCGCCCTTCTATGTGTTAGGGCCGCTGGTGACCGATATCTCTCCTGGATACGATCACATAGCCTGTGCCATTGGCGGTGCGATCGCAGGGAGAGCTGGGGCCGATTTCCTCTGTTATGTGACGCCCTCTGAACATCTGAAGCTTCCTTCGGTGGAGGATGTGAGAGAAGGGGTGATTGCCACCAGGATCGCAGGCCATGCCGCTGACATCGCGCGCGGGAATCGAAGGGCGATTCAAAGGGACTTCGAGATGTCAAAGGCACGAAAGAATTTCGACTGGGAGAGGCAGATCGAGCTCTCCATCGATCCGGCAAAGGCGAGACGTTATCATGAGGAAGGGAAGTCCGGTACAGAGGATGTCTGCACCATGTGCGGAGAGTTCTGTGCGATGAAAAGGGTGAAGGAATTCTTTGAGGATAGTTAGGAGTTCAGCGTTCGAAGCCTTTTAAAGATTTCTTTAAACCTTCTTATCATTCATGACTCCAAACTGAGCAATAGGGGGGATGAGCGATGAAGAAGATGGTGAAGAGGGCTCAGACCAAGACCGGGAAGATGGGAGGGAAGAAGGCCGCGGGAGGGAGGCTGAAGAAGGATCAGGTCGCTGAGCTGAAGCAGGAGATGGCCAAGACGAAAAGGCAGTCGAGCGTCAGGATCAAAGATCTCGAAACCAGACTCAAGGAGATGACCGAACAGCTCCAGAGGAAAGATGTCGAACTGGCCAGATTGAGAGACGAGATCGAATATAAGAACAAGCAACTGGCTTCAAAGGAGCTGGAGATGGAGAGCTATACAAAGGTGACCGAGGAGAAGATCTTTCAACTCGAGGCTAAGATAAAGGAGCTGGGACAGAAGGCTGGCGGGTCCTCTGCCGAGGTTTAGCCCCTTTCGGATCAGCGCCTATGGGCTGCCGAGATAGGCCTTCTGGACCATCTCATTCTTCTGGAGGTTCTCGGCGGTATCGTACAATACGACCTCGCCGGTCTGGATGACATAACCCCGGCTGGCCACCTGAAGGGCCATTCGGGCGTTCTGCTCAACGAGGAGGATCGTTGTCCCGCTGGCATGAAGCTGCCGGATCGTCTCAAAGATGGTATCGACCAATACGGGTGCCAATCCCATGGAAGGTTCATCCATCAAGAGGACCCTTGGATTTGCCATAAGGGCACGCCCGGTTGCCAGCATCTGTTGCTCACCGCCGCTGAGCGTACCTCCCAACTGCTTCTGGCGTTCCCGAAGTCTGGGAAAGAGGTTGAAGACGCGTTCGAGGTTTGCTTCGATCAGACGATGATCTGTGATCGAAAAGGCTCCCATCTCGAGATTTTCTCGAACAGTCAGGCGACCAAAGATCCGTCGGCCCTCGGGGACTTGAACCACTCCCTTGGCAACTATCTGATGAGGCCGGTAACGGGTCAGTTCCTCCCCCTCCAGACGGATCGATCCTTGGCGCGGTTTCAACAACCCACTGGTGGTTTTGAGCATGGTGCTCTTGCCAGCGCCATTGGCTCCGATCAGGGTGACGATCTCGCCCTTGTTCACATTGAGAGAGATGCCTTTGAGGGCATGGATGTGTCCGTAGTAAGCATGGACCTCTTCGACTTCGAGCATTGCCATCAATTTAGTCCTTCGGCCTGGATGTATGATACAAGATGCACGACACACGATGCATGATGCACGATGCA
>JACAEX010000029.1 GCA_013388635.1 Syntrophaceae bacterium
CTCGTCATGATCGCTTTCAAGAATCTGTTGGAGGATAACGATTTAAAAATGGATCCTCTCGAGGTCAAGGGGTTGATCAACTTTGCAGCTTACGGCGAATTCGCCGACCATTTCCAGGACCAACTTCTCTGCGAAGCCAAGGTCCATGATTATTTGGGCCTGGACCCTCTTTACAACGTGGGAATTAAGACCGGAGGAGCTACCGGAGGCTCAGCTATCCTTACCGCCGCGATGGCCGTTGCTTCAGGCTATGCCAATGTGGCATTGGCGGCGGGATGGGAACGGATGGACGAAGTGGATACGCGGACAGGCAATTTCTATATTTCCACAGCAGCCTGCAAGGACTTCGAAACCCGATTGGGTCGGATCTACTCGTCCTACTATGCTCCGATGGCAAACCGCTTTGCCTGGGCTTTTAACGTATCCGAAATCACCAGGGCTAAGATAGCGGTCAAAAATCATCTTTATGCCTACTACTCCCCTTATGCCCAACAGCCCGGGAAGTATACGGTGGAGGATGTCTTAAACAGCCCTATGTCGGCCTATCCTCTTCGATTTCTTGAATGTTGCGCAATGAGCGTGGGAGCGGCCGCTGTACTGGTTTGCGATGAGGAAACGGCATATAAACTCACTGACCATCCCTGCGAACTGTTTATCTCCGGAGGCACACATACATTGAGGGTTGCTGACCGGCGACCTATGGAAGTCCCTCTCCTCCCTCACGAAACCCCAGACATGTATAAGGATCTTTATGCAAAAGAAGAGGCTCGCTATCCTGGGTTTGAGAGCTTTCTGGCCTCCCGATTTGCAGCCTGGCTGGTTTATCGTATGGCCGGTATTCAAAATCCGATAGAGGACCTGGATCTTGTAGAACTTCATGATGCCTTCACCATCAGCGACTTACAGACCTACGGGGATATTGGATTAAGACCGTATGGCCAGGAACAGGACTATATTGAGTCCGGAGATGCTTACTACATCAATCCCCATACAGGGAAGCCTGGCAAATGTCCATCGAACCTCTCCGGTGGACTGATAGGAACTATGCATGCCGTAGGGGCCACGGGCATCTTCCAATGCGCAGAATGCCTATGGCAACTTCAGCAAAAGTACGACAAATTTCATGGAGACCCCAAGATCTGGAAGAGATGGGGAAAGGAGAAACCAAAGGACTGGCAGAGCCTGCAGATACCCGAGACCAGTAAACAGGCGCTCTGGGTCTCCCACGCGGGCGTAGGATCCCACGTGACCGTCGGCATTCTGAGAAAGGCCTGGTAGCTGGTAGGGAACGCATATATGCGTTCCCTACAGCACGGTTACGCTCCGTAGCGAAGAGGAGGAAAAATCTCATGGCAAAGGAAAAGAGATCGCTAAAGAAAAAAGTTCAAATAAAAAAGGCACGGGCAAAAAAAACGAAAGAGATAAAGTTCATTGGGAAGGTGACCAAAATCCGTCAGACCGACCCGCGTACCGTGATCGAATGGCCTCGAACGATCACACATGTCCATACTTACGGAATGCTCTCTCCCTTTTTTGAGGGCCTCAGAAAAGGAGAACTGCGAGCCACCCGCTGTCCAAATCCTAATTGTTCTGAGAATCGCCTCTGGATTCCACCCCGTGCCCACTGTCCCGACTGCCATACTGAAATGGTGTGGAAGACATTGCCTAACCCGGTGATCGGCAGAATCTACACCTTCACCCAGGTCGTCTATGCCGGGATAGGGATTGAGCTCTCAACCCCATACTGGCAGGTCGATGTAGAGATTCCGGGGTTGGCTACCATACCCAAAAGTTACCTGCTCTACGGAGAACCCTACATCGGAATGAAGGTCAAAGCTGAATTCAGAACAAAAAACCCGACCAACACGGTCCTTGACTATTACTGGGTACCCTGCGAACCATAACTCAAAGGGTTCAAGGATTCGAGGGTCCGAGGGTTTAAGTGAGTCGCATATGAATTCAAAAATAATGGACAGTTTTATAACACCAAAACCCTGGAACCCTTGACCCCTTGACTTCTTCTTTTGGAGGAAATTTATGGCACTCGATTTCGATTTGACAGAAGAGCAGCAGATGCTCCGGAAGATGGTGCGAAACTTTGCGGAGAAGGAGATTGCCCCTGTCGCCCAGGAACTGGATGAAAAAGAGGAATTCTCCTACGGCTTGACGAAACGGATGGGAGACCTTGGGCTTTTTGGCCCTTTTGTACCTGAAGAATACGGCGGAAGCAATGTGGGCTACATCTCCTACATCATCGCCGTGGAGGAGATCGCACGAATCGACGGCTCCCAGGCCGCCACCCTGGCCGCTGGAAACTCTCTTGGAATCTCGCCCATCTATTACTATGGAAATGAGGAGCAGAAGAAAAAATGGCTCCCCGACCTCTGCGCCGGCATTGCCCTCTCCTCTTTCGGTCTGACCGAACCCAATGCTGGCTCCGATGCAGGGGCTTCCCGGACGAATGCCGTCCTGGACGGCGACCACTGGGTGATCAACGGATCGAAGATCTTCATCACCAATTCAACGACCGACATCAGCCGCGTCTGTGTCGTTCAGGCTGTGACCGGAAAGCGTGAGGACGGCAGAAACGAACTTTCCTGTATCCTCGTTCCCAATGGAACCCCTGGTTTCACGACCAAGACCATGCACGGCAAGATGGTCTGGAGGGCATCCAATACAGGGGAGCTTTACTTCCAGGACTGCAGGGTCCCGAAGGAGAACCTTCTCGGCCGACGGGGAGATGGGTTCCACCAGATGCTTGCGACTCTGGATGGGGGGAGGTTGAGCATTGCCGCAATGGGTTTGGGAGGCGCCCAGGGAGCGTTCGAATTGGCCCTCAAGTATTCGAACGAAAGGGAACAGTTCGGCAGGCCGATCGGCTCCTTCCAGGTCAACGCCTTCAAATTGGCCGACATGGCGACAGAGATTGAACTGGCAAGGCTTCTCCTCTACAAGGCCTGCTGGTTATGTGAGAATAACCGACCTTTCTCAAAGGAGTCCGCCATGGCCAAGATGTTCTGCTCCGAGATGTATCATCGGGTGGCCAACCAGGCCGTCCAGCTCCATGGGGGATATGGTTTGATGAAGGAATATGCGGTCGAGCGCCATTACCGAAATCAGAAGCTTCTGGATATCGGAGAAGGAACTTCAGAAGTTCAAAGAATTGTCATCGCCCGTCACATCGGCGTCCCCGGCCGGGCCTTGTAATAAAAGAAAAAAATGGACTTCGAAAGGTCCGCACGGAAGTGATCTTTAAAGGATCTTCTTTTGATCTGAAATCCTTCATGTACCCGGGGCAGATTGAGAAAATCGATAAGTCAGGACGTTCTTTCGCCATCGGGATCTGTAGGGGCGATGATTATCTATGTCTTCTTGAGATGTATCTCCATTTCTCTCCAAGGCCTGCCTCTCAGGGACTTCCTCCGGAAGATCCACAAGTTTGTCAGAGCTGGTTGAAGAATCTCCTCGAAATCGGTATCAATCTTCTTGCCCGGAGAGGCGATCGAGTGATCGGGCATGCGGCCTTGATCCCCGATCCGAACGGAAAATCAGGCGAGTTCGTCATCTTTGTCGATCAGAATAATAGGAATCTTGGAATCGGCACAGAGCTGACACGCTTGACCCTGGAAAGATCGAAGCAACTTGGCTTTGAATCCGTCTGGTTGACAGTCCCCCCAACCAACTTTATCGCTGTTAAACTATATAAAAAATTCGGCTTTGAATACTTGGATAGCGATCCCTATGAAAGGGTCATGACGGTTCGATTACGATCCTTAATCCCCGCCGAAATCTAAATTGAAATGGAAGAATTTGGGTTAAGCCAACCTGCTCTGTTTCAAAGCCTCTTCGATCTCTTTTAAAATTAAAGGATCGTCGATGGTGGAAGGAACGGTGTAACTTTCCCCATCTGCAATCTTTCTCATCGTGCCCCTCAGGATTTTCCCAGAGCGAGTTTTAGGCAGACGTGCCACGACCACAACTTCCTTAAAACTGGCAACGGCTCCAATCTGGTCCCTGACCATCTGAACAAGCTCCTTCACAATCTCGCCATCATTCCGATGGACATGGGATTTCAGAACCACAAAACCCAAAGGCAATTGCCCCTTAAATTCATCTTTGCGTCCGACCACTGCACATTCGGCTACGTCGGGATGTTTGGCAATGACCTCCTCCATGGCCCCGGTGGAGAGCCGATGTCCAGCCACATTGATCACGTCATCCACCCGGCCCATGATGAAAATATACCCATCTCTGTCGATATGGCCTCCATCTCCGGTAAAATAAAACCCTGGAAACATATCGAGGTAGGAGGTCTTAAATTTCTGATCATCCTGCCACAGGGTCATCAGTGTGCCCGGAGGAAGAGGAAGTTTGATGACCACGATCCCCTCTTGTTCAGGCGGAAGAGCCTTGCCGTTGCTGTCCAAGATCTTGACTTCATATCCCGGCATCGGTTTGGTTGGCGAACCGGCCTTGATGGGAAGGGGGTCCAGACCCATACAATTTCCAGCAATGGCCCATCCTGTCTCGGTTTGCCACCAGTGATCCACGACAGGTCTCTTCAACAGATCACTGGCCCAGTAATAGGTATCAGGGTCTAACCTCTCTCCGGCGAGGAAGAGGTATTTGAAATGAGAGAGGTCATATCTCTTTATGAATTCTCCGTAAGGGTCCTCCTTCTTGATGGCCCTGATGGCAGTGGGCGCTGTAAAGAGAACTTTCACCTTATGGTCCGAGATCACTCTCCAAAACGCACCTGCATCAGGCGTCCCCACAGGCTTTCCTTCGTAAATTAAGGTGGTACATCTGTGGAGGAGGGGACCATAGACGATGTAAGAATGGCCGACCACCCAACCCACATCAGAGGCAGCCCAGAAAACATCTCCGGGTTCTACTCCGTAGAGATATTTCATGGTCCATTTTAAAGCAACGGCATGACCGCCGTTGTCGCGGACGACACCTTTGGGAAGCCCGGTGGTTCCCGAGGTATAAAGAATATAAAGGGGGTCGGTTGAGGAAACCGGTACACAATCCACGGCTGAGGCATGAGCCATCTCCTTCTCCCAATCGAAGTCTCTTCCGGGAAGTAAAGTCCCCTGAAATTGCTCTCTCTGGTAGATGATGCATCTCTCGGGTTTATGTCTCGAAATCTCTATGGCTTTATCTAAGAGGGGCTTATACCCGATCACCTTTTTCCCCTCTATTCCGCAGGAGGCAGAGACGACCAGTTTTGGTTTTGCGTCATCGATTCGGATAGCCAACTCATTCGGAGCAAACCCCCCGAAGACAACCGAGTGAATCGCGCCAATTCGCGCACAGGCAAGCATAGCCACAACAGCCTCTGGAATCATGGGCATATAGATGATGACCCGATCTCCTTTTCGCACGCCAAAAGAGCTTAGTAGACCTGCAAACCTGGAAACGTTTTCCTGGAGTTCCTTGTAGGTGATTTTTCTAATCTGATTCGTCACAGGGCTGTCGTAAATTATGGCCGCCTGATCTCCCCTGCCCATAAGGACATGATAGTCAACCGCATTGTAGCAGGTGTTTAACTCACCTCCTGTAAACCATCGGTAAAAAGGCTTTTGGGAAGCATCAAGAATCTTTTGGTATGGTTTATACCATTGAATTTCCTTGGCTGCCCTGCCCCAGAAATTCTCCGGACTATGAATAGATTCTTCATAAACCTTCAGATATTCGTTCCTCATCATCTACCTCCCAGATGATTTATAAGATAGTGTTAACGTTAACGCAACATTTCAGTAAGATTTCTTAACCCTTTAAATGTTGACCCATTTCAATCATGGCTGCCTATTAATACAAGGTTTAACGAAAAGAATTTTGGGGGAACATCCATGCATCTTATAGAGCTGATGGGGATTGTGAAGAATGACCTCATCCTTTCTTAATAATTCAAACCAAAATTTCAAAAGTCATTGACCTTACACCGGAATCCCGATGATATTGAGTCGAATTCTATAAACGGAGGTCCTGGCTGTGATATAGAGCGTTTTCCAGTCTTTGTCACCCCAACATAAGTTTGCAGGAAGTTCAGGGATCGGAATAATCCCGATCCTTCTTCCATCGGGGTTGAACACCCAGATCCCTCCTTTGCCCGTGACATAAACATTCCCCTCTGAATCCACTTTCAGGCCATCCGGCGCCAGGGGCTCTCCGGAGATCTCTGCAAAAATGCGGCCATTTGTTGTCTTTCCATTATCTTTTACATCGAATACGCGAATGTGATTCATCTCGGTATCTGCAATATAGAGCAAGGATTCATCTGGAGAAAAGGCTAACCCATTGGGCACAGAATCATCGATCAGAAGGCTGAGATGATCTCCATCGGGAGCCAACCGATAAACCCCATAAAAAGGTAGTTCCTGTTCTTCAAAAGTGCCGAACACCGGATTTAAACCGTAGGGGGGGTCAGTGAAATATATACTGCCGTCAGATTTTACGACGACATCGTTAGGGCTATTCAGTCTTTTCCCGTTATAATGGGAGGCCACCGTCACGACTTTGCCGTCTTCCTCCGTTCGAGAAACCCGACGATTGGCATGCTCGCAGGCAATAAGCCTTCCTTTTTTGTCTATCGTTAAACCATTTGATTTACCACTTGGGGCACGAAATTCTGAGATACCATTCTCCGGCGTCCATTTGACGATTCGATTCCCAGGAATATCGCTAAACAATAAATATCCGCCTTTCGCATTCCAGACAGGTCCCTCTGTAAAATGGAATCCTGTTGCAAGTCTTTCGGCTCTGCTCCCCTCGGGGACGATATGCTTAAGTAAAGAATTCATCCTATTATTTCACAATGCTTTTTATTATTCTGACTGTTAAGCAGAAGCACTCCGAAAGCGAGAAGTTACGCCTTTTTCAAACCCTTCAGAGGAAGTTCTACGATGGCCTTTCCTGGAACACAATTAATATTATTCTGATTTTTTATCCAGAGTTCGAGCTCCACATAACCCTTTCCCTCTTGAATATATTTACTTATAATTTTGCCACCGCAGGCAAGGATATCACCAGGTGTCATGAAGCTGCGAAATTGAATCGACAGTTTGCGCAGCTCACCTCTTTCTCCTGCCCAGTCACTTAAGAGTTGAACATAGTAGTCTCCAGCCATATTCCCTGGTGCGACGACATTGGGAAGTCCGCGGCGCTGAGTAGCAAAGGGATAATCAAAGTGAATTCTGTCCATGAGCCAGACCGTTGATAAATACATGAGTATATTCACCGTCGTCACTTGTTTCTCTAATACTGGAATCTCCTGACCTTCGACAACATCCTCATAAAAAATCTGGTTATTCATACACTTATGACTCCTTTCTCGGTGTGGCAATCATCGTTACCCGGTGCTTAGCCAGGGTTTCTCCTTTTTGGTTCTTATAGGTAAACAAAGAGGTGACAAAAATCATTTTGCCGCTCCTCCCATCTTTCTCGCTCATATCGACTATGTTCCCTGTCACCGTCACTTGGTCTCCGACGTAAACAGGCTTAAAAAACTCAAGTTCCTCTCCGCCACGCACCCAGCCTAATTCCCAAGTATTGGGGAATTCAGGAACACCCACAAAAGTGGCCAAACCATCCTCTCCCAATTCCTTAACGCTTTTCTCCCCACCGGGGACACCGATCGCCCAAGACACATAGCCAAGGGGGGCGGTCAAACCACCATATTTCCCTTTCTTGGCGGCATTTTCATCAAAATATATTGGGTTGAGATCGTCGATAGCCAGTGCATATCGCCGAATATCCCTTGCCAATACCGTTTCTCCGGTATAGGATGGCGTTTCTTGTCCAATATATTTTCTCCAACCAAGTTTGTCCAATAACGATTCGCCCATAATTCCTCCTCCGGATCTCAGAATCTACTTCAGCTACTTATCTTTTCTTTTAACCTGTTTTTTAAACTGGCTGCTATGTTCTCCGCCAATTGGTCTTTGCTCAAATGAGAGGCAAGGCCCTTGACCAGGGAATCGAGACCTATTTGCACTTCATCATTGGGGCCAGGGAGGGCTACGATGAGAGTCTGAGAAATTTTTCCTATGGCTATCCGGACACTGTCTTTGTGTTGATGCCGGCCCACACCTAATTGATATTTAAAGACAGGTAAGACAACTGCCTCCGGGTCAACCATCAATACCGCTTCGATCGTCCGGTCTTTATCTTCTGCCCCGACCCCGCCGGTCGTGATCACCAGACCGTAGCCTTCATCGACCGCCTGCCTCAAATGCGCGGCGATCAGCACCTCATCATCCTTAAGCGTTGGTCCTACCTTTACCGAATAACCTTCTTCTTTCAAACGCCGGCTGATAGTCGGGGTGTTGGTATCCATCACCTGACCGTTGGCCACCTCGGTCCCGGAAGAAAAAACCACTGCTGTTTTTAATAACCTAACTTGTATTTCTTTGGCCATTTCCTCAGACTTCTTTAGAGCCTTTTCACCTTCTGCGTAATCCAGGGCAATCCAACTCAGCAGCCCCTGAGAACCAACGGAGGTCTTCTCACTAATGGTCACTCCGGGATGGGCCGACAACCGTCGCAACAATTGCTCCTCTTTCCCTATAATGTCATGGGCATTGAGGCCCGACCTTAAAATATCAACCACCAGGTTTTCACCCTGAACATCGGTGACCAGAAGCTCATTACGCTCCAGGTTAAGGGTCTCCGCCACTATAGTGGCAATCTCGCCTAAATCGACATTCTCTAAAGATATCCCTTTGATCCACAGTTCGGTTTTTTTAAATAAATCATATTCCATTAATTCAAAAAATCTCCCTTTTAGGCCTCTTCGGAGATGATTTCCATGCGCATCTCCAAAATAGGTGCATCCACAATCTGACGTCCAATGTCTATCATATCCAGATCCAACGGCCTTAATGTCTTTAGCGCCTCCAGGTTTAGTCCCCCTCCGAAGGCGATAGCGACTTTCCCTCGAAGGCCCTTTCGTCTAAGCCTCTCGGATACAGTGGTGATGTCTTCCGGGTGACCGGTATCTATGAAGATAATATCTGCCCCGGCCTCGGCCGCCTCACAGGCTTCAGAGCCGATATCCTTATAGCGCCCTTTGATCTGCACCACCTTTGAGCAAGGGGCAAGGTGGGAAACGGCTTGAAGACTTTGTGTTATTCCCCCCAACAGCTCAACATAGTTTTTATCCAAATAGGCAAAGGGAGGAGAGGCGATCCGGGATAATGCTCCTCCAGTATGAATAGCCTCACGGATCGTCTCCTTCAATGAAGGAGGCATCTTCTTCCATGCGCCACAAACAACCCTTGGTCTTCCCCCGGTTTCTTGAACAAATTTGTGGGCGCTTGTGGCGATGCCAGATGGTTTAGCCATCAGGCCAATTAACAGTTCTTCGGCCATCACAATCTGTTTGGGAGTTCCAGAAAACCTGATGATTTCATCCCCTTTTTTAAGCTCACTGCCTTCCTTGACAACCCTCAGTATGGATAATCCTAACTTCCCTGCCTCCTCTTTTGCTGAAGCGATTCCTGCAATAATGCCATCCTCATCGACGACGATAGACGCGGTCACTTTCTTCCGCTTAACACTTTTTAATATCTCCTCCCTGACGTCTAATGCTTCACTCATTATTCTTATCTTTGGCTCTTACATCATCATCTGTGCAGGATCAAATCCCCTTTGCCGAAGCCACTTGGGCATCAGCTCCTGGTCAACCCTTCGGCTGACTTCAGGAGCCTTCTTCATCAAAAATTCAGCCAATGAAGGACTGCAGGTCATCGCTCCGAAGCATCCGTCGAAGACATAGACCTTATCGGTATTGGCGATTCTATAGGCGAAATTCATGGCCGTTTCCAGATTTTCAGCCGTTACTGTATATTTCATAAAGTCATGATTCATCGGGTCGGACCCCAGCAATTCAGCAAAATCGTTGCCCACCACGATGGTCGGAATATGTGTGGCCAGTTCCAGTTGGGGTACGCCCAACCAGGCATGGTTGAGGACCAGGGCCTTGATGGCCGGGTTGACAGACTTTGCCTTGGGAGCACCCGGCTGTTTTTCATAAAGTCCGTAGCCAAGACTCACCGGCAGAATATCCAAATCAAAAAGATCCAATTCGGCTTCGGTCAGATTGCCGAAGGTCATCCCGCCACCGATCATATAGCGCGGTTCACCCGTTGCATCCAAAACGGCGATACATTCCTTGATCTCTTCACACAGTACGCGCAGCTTGCCGTAGGACTTGAAAGCCAGCATCATCAGCCTTCGGTCCACGGCCGCCATATCATTGTCGGCATCCACCCCGGTGATCCCTTCCGGTGAGGTCAGCAGAAAACAGCCAAACGTAAACTTCTTCTGGACGAAGGGAGAATTGAAAATGACCTTGGGGATAAAATTACTGCTCCTCGGACCGAAATTCATATGCTGCACGCTCCTGGTTTCCAATCGGGCATAAGACATGGCAAAAGGTTTGATCGCCCGGTTGATCATTCGGTGCATGTCCAGTTCCCTTAATTCTCCATGATGGGCATGGATGATCCAGTCCGCGTCATATATCCGAGCCACGCCGTAAAGGGTTCCGATTTCCGTTTCAATCGGCACTCCCGGGTCAATCGCTCTGACCGGGGCGGTCTGGCCCTTAAAATATTCATCCAGTTTATATTCCTGAACAATCTCCAGCGGCTCTCTGATTCTAAATCCTGTTGCCACGCGCAGACGAATATGATGGCAACCAGTTTTTGCTTCGACGAAATCCTTGATCGTCTTAAGCATTTCGGCGTAGGCCTGGCCGCCCATGATCTGAAAACCGTATTGGGAAGACAGGAGATTGACCGTATCTCCTGGCTTGATCATACTCATATCCACTTTTTTTAAGGCCTCCTCCGTTGCTTTCCGGATCACCGACAGATCCCCGCCTTCCAGGAATATTTCGCGCGGGACATCAGGGAAAAGATCTCTGATGGGCAGGGCCTCCATGCCCGGAAGCTCGGCGGCCCTCTTCTTGATTCCCGGGCCATATTGCGATTTTCTAATATAGGATGGCTTAGGCCTGTTCAACATGACGCACCTCCTCCTGGTCCTAATAGGACATGATCGTTAAAATTTTCTAAACACGTCCAGATCTTCCTTGAGAAAATGGCCAGGATATTTCTTAATGGTCTCTTCAGGGACCTCCCAGCAGGTCTGGGTTGAGTCATACCAACGGTATCCTTTGGCCGGCGGCTTGACCTCGATTCCATGGGCTTTCAATAAGCGAAGACTGGTCATTTGGCAATAGATGGTGCATCCCGAACGTGCTCCGGTCATGAGGGCGATTTCTTCAAGCGTTTTGGCCCCCTTCAGAACGGCTGCAGCCCCCTCCCTGACTCTTACTCCCGCGCATAAACAGAGCCACTGATGCGGATGGAGGTGGGCTTTAAGGCATAATTCGCGCAACTGGTTTTGATCGACCTCTGCCGGATCGACTCCCAATCTGAGTGGCACAGGACGCAGGACATGCTTGATCGCGTCCACCGGACATACATCTCGGCAATTTTGGCAAGCCAGGCATTTTTCACTGGTCACGACAGCCTTTTGGCCGCAAGAAAGGCAGCGGCTGGCTTCTTCAATGGCCTCTTCTTGTGAAATCGTGGCTTCCATCTCCCTAAAAGTGCGTACCCGTTCAGGCACGGGCAAAATGGGTGGTCGGACCCGTGGTTTCTTAGGATGATAGTCAAGAATCCAGGCGGCCAATTCAGGCAGTCCCTTCTTGCTTATATCAACTTCTTTGACAGACCCGAGGGTTAGATATTGATGAATGGAATTGGCTGCGGTACGCCCATCAGCGATGGCCTGAATCACCGATTGGGGGCCCCGCATGACATCCCCTCCCACAAAAATATTGGGGATAGATGACTGCAGGGTTAGGGGATTTGCCTCCAGTGTCCCTCGCCTGGAAGGGACTAATTTTTTCAATCCTGGATCCTTCCCGAGAAAACTGAGATCAGCAGCCTGACCAATGGCCACAATGGCTGTATCGGCCTTCAAAACAGTCAGATCTCTCGCATCATATTGGGGATCAAAGGCTCCGTTTTCGTTGAACACGGAGGTGCACCGTTTAAATTCGATCGCGGCCAACCTGCCGTCCTTCCCCAAGAACCTATTAGGGCCTAAACCGTTGATGATCCTAACACCCTCTTCTAATGCCTGCTGGATTTCATCTTTCCAGGCAGGCATTTCATCTCGTTTCTCCAGACAGACCAGCGAAACCTCCTCTGCACCTTGGCGAATCGCAGTCAAAGCCACCTCAATCTCTTTTTTTAACGACAAAAAACGCAACGATTCCTCTGCACCGTGGCGAATGGCAGTCAACGCTACATCAATCGCCACATTGCCGCCTCCGATGACGACCACTCTCTTCCCAAGGGAAACAGGGTATTTGAGGGATACAGCTTCAAGAAAATCAACCCCCTTCAGCACCCCTTCCAAGTCTTCGTTCTCTATGTTCAGACGTCTGCTCAGGTGAAGCCCAGTGGCTAAGAAAAAGGCTTTATACCCATCTGCCTTCATACTCTTTAAGCTAATATCTTTGCCAAAAGTAACTCCTGTTTTGACCTCCACTCCCATTTCCTTTATGCCCTTAATTTCCTGGTCCAAGATCTTTTTGGGAAGGCGATATTCCGGGATGCCATAACGGAGCATCCCCCCCAATTGGGGCTTGGCCTCAAAAATAGTAACTCCATAGCCTCGCAGCCGGAGATAGTAGGCAGCGGAAAGACCTGCTGGTCCTCCTCCAATGATAGCCACTTTGTGTCCATTTTCCGGTTCCATCTGGGGCTTTAAAGGAATTCCGTGAAGCTGGTCGTAATCGGCTACAAATCGTTTTAAAGGATTAATAGCAATCGGTTGATCGACTAAGTTTCGACGGCAGGCATCTTCGCAAAAATGAGGACAAACCCGCCCGACAGATAAAGGAAGGGGGTTTTTCTCTTTGATCAACTTGAGGGCTTCCCTGAATTCTCCCCGGTTAATATGGGCCACATACCCCTGAATATCAATTCCAGCCGGGCAAGCCAGGCGGCAGGGGGTAATACTTTCTTCATCTGGAGATTCCAATTGGACCACATTAATGGCCATGGTTGGGCATACGTTTTCACACGATCGGCAACCTACACATTTTTCCCTGTCCACCTGAGCCAAATATTTGATTTCTACCACCATCTTTGATGCTCCTCTCATTTAAAAATGTAAGCGCCATACCCCTCGTTCATCAATCAATTTCCTTCCCGACGGCCTAAAGGAGACATCCGTCGGGAAGGAATGAGAAATTCAGTCGCTGTTCGGCCCATTTCACAGACTTTTTGGAGGACTCGGCCGGACCAAAAGTTTATTAATTTTCAGCTACTTCTTGGGAATACGAAATGTCGTAGTCGGCATCCAATCGCTAATCGGCTCTACAAACCCCTTCCGGACAACCCAATATCTCACGTGTTTTGGTCCGATATGATCGTCTGGCACATACGAAATGGGTTTCGTTAATCCCATACAATCAAAATTCCTTATCCGATCGAGGCCATATTTCTTTAAGGCTTCTCCGTTGAGTTTCTCTGGAGTCACCTCATCTAAAGCGAGGCGGATGCCCTCTGCAATGATCATCCCCGACAGGATTCCGTTGACATACATATCATTCGGCCTCTGACCAGGATGGTTCTTCTCCCAAAGCTCCCTGGCGAGTTTCAGTCCAGGCGAGGCTCCAAGCTTTGGATCTTTTGACATGGGTTCATAGAAATACTCACCTTGGTACCCTTCCGTTAATTCAGGCCCCCCTAAGGCAATGACATCGCCCAGCGTAGCCGCTGCACACTGTGTTAACGGGATATTTAAGTTCATCGCTTTTGCTGAATTAAGCACGACGACGGATCCCGGGGCAGATGATGAAACAAAAATCTGCTTACATCCAGCATTTTTTAGACGCAGCAACTGTGGGCTCGCATCGGTCGTTCCCTTGGGAATCGTCTCTGTGAAAAACTTGATCCCCTGTTCCTTGACAAAAGAATCCATATCCCACAAACTCAGCGGTACCCACGGCTCATCCGTTGCTATGGTGCCAAGAACAAGGGTACCCCCTGGTTTTCCTGCCTTCTCCCAATCACGCTTTAACCAAACGATCCAGCTGCGAGCCATATTGGCCACACCAGAATGATAATTTCCGTAGGCCCAATCCGACCACATACTTGCGATCCCCTGAGAACCCGTTACCAGGGGAATCTTAGCCTGTTCATAATCCATCAACAAAGCGTCCGAATGGGCAGCGCCGCAATGGGTATGAACAATCATTCCCTGCTCCCGAAGTCTGGCAAATCCGTCCTTCGCTTTTGTGGCAACATATTGGGAATCGTATGAGAGATATTTTATCTTGACCCTTCCCTTCTTCCCTTCGATTCCCCCCTTCTTTTCATTGAGATAATATAGATAGTCCTTTGATCCCGATTGGCACATCGTATGTGTCCCACTCGTGGGCCCTGTCATCGCACTGATATTACCAACGACGACCTCTGCAACAGGCTTCTGAGCCCAGGTAATTGAATTAGGTAACGCCACTATGATTCCAGCTACCACGCAGACAACGAGCGAAAACATTTTGGTTTTCATAAAGCCTCCTTTCGGTTTCATTTTCCATCTCAATTGCTGACCCCTAATCTCCTCCTGCGTCACCACCTCCCTCCCAAACTCAATAACCAAAGGGCCATAACCTATAGTAGGCCTTAACAAGGTTCCAACGGTGAGCCAGCCCTCTTGGTTCGAAGATTAAAAAGAGTATCGCCACCCCCCCGATAATAACCAACAGGAGACCGCTGCCCGCTCCAATTGGCAGAAAGGGAAGCTTTCCCTCCACCATAGGCCCGATGACGAAGATTAACTCCTTCAATGCCGTGATGAATATAACCCCGAAGATGGTACCCTCGATACTGCCCAGTCCCCCCACGATGACCATGACGACATACCATATGGAATCCTGGAGGGTAAAAGATTCAAGATGTGCCCACATCATATAATGAACGAGCAGAGAACCGGCCACCCCTGCGTAGAATGTGCAGATCATAAACGCAAGGAGCTTATAGCGAAAAATATCGATGCCCATGGCTTCCGCAGCGATATCGTTGTCCCTGATGGCAACAAAAGCTCTCCCCGGTCCCGTTCTCATCATATTCTTTGCAAAAAAAGTCATCATGACGGTGAAAAACATCGCGACATAGTAAAATTTCTTCGGTGTGTTAAAGACCAGAGTCCCTATGGTTATGGGTCCGACACTAAACCCGGCTGCCGTCAGCGGGATATAAAAGAGGGCGATCCACGTAAGAATAATCTGGGCGCCCAATGTGGTCAAAGCCAAGTACAAGCCTTTCAACCGAACCGAGGGGATGCCGAAAATAGCTCCGATCACAGCTGAGGTAATTCCCGCGGGAATCACACACATCCAAAAGGGCCAGCCGAGATGAATGTTAAGCAAACCCGATGTAAAGCCCCCTACCATTACAAAAGCAGATTGACCAATGTTGAGCTGCCCACAATATCCCGTTAAGACATTGAGCCCAAGACAAATGATAATGGTAATCCCGACCCCGATCAGTAGCCTCAGGAGATAAGGACTATTAAAGAAAGGAATCTGGGGGATCGCGAAAAGAAAGATCAAGGAGACAATGGACAACACCCATTGTGTCTTTGTCTTGACAATTCGCATATCTTTTCTGTAGCTATCAGAATAAATCCCGCTGGGTGGATAAAACGATGTGTGGGCCATTTTGCTAAACCCTTTCTATCCTTTCCAGACCAAAGAATCCGTAGGGTCTGAATAACATGACGACGATGAGGACGATATAGCTGGCGGGTACCCCCGCAGCCTTTCCTACATACCCAGAGACAATGCTTTCAATCAATCCGATCAGTAACCCGCCCAGAACAGCCCCCTCAGGGGACTCCAGTCCGCCGATGAAGGCTGCCGGTATCGCTAACAGCCCGATGTGGCTCAGGCCAAGCTGGAATCCAAGGGTCCCTCCCAAAAGGATTCCGCCTAAGGTTGCAGCGACGCCAGCGATGCCCCAGCATATCGTGAGGATCCTTTTCACGCTTATCCCCATGCTCTGCATAATTTCATGTCCCTCCGCCACCCCTCTCATCGAAAGTCCAAGCCGGGTATAGCGGAAAAAGAAAATGAGCACCATCATCACCACGATGGCAAGCCCGAACGCAAAAAGGCTTTCCGTCGTCAAGACGGTTTTGCCCAGCTTTAGTGCCCCCTTAGGAAAGATCGTGATTTGCTCGAGCGGATAGGTCCCCCAGAATAAGGAGGCCACCCCTTCCAGGACCAAGGAGAGGAATATGGTGACCGTGATCATGGAGAGCAGGGGCTGGCCGATCAGAGGGCGTAACGTGATACGCTCAATAAGAATGCCCATAAGAAAGGCGCAAGGCAGGGTGAGCAATAAAGATAAGAACAGATCGAGTCTCAATCCACCTCTGAAGCTCCAGAAGATGTACCCCCCCAGCAGCAACATATACCCTTGCGAGAAGTTGAGTACCGAAGAGGACTTATAGATCAGAACAAATCCAATAGCCACAAGGCCATAGACCGCACCGTTCATCAGGCCTGCTGCTACTATTTTGCCAAAAAATTCCATAAGCTTGCCTCCCCAACTATTAGGTTCTCAATGCTTTGAAATTTTTTATAGCCACCTTTTTCTCCTTTTGTAATGCTTGACTTGCCGGTAGCTCTTCTTCTCTCCAAGCTTGCTGAGTCCCAGATAGAATTCCTTAATGTCTTCATTATCCGCAAGCTTCGAAGAGGGCCCATCCAGAACTACCCTGCCGTTTTCCATCACATAAGAGTATTCTGTGATGGAAAGCGCTGCCCTTGCATTTTGTTCAACGATGAGCACACTCGTCTTCTCTTCGGCATTAAACCGGGTTACGATGTCAAAGATTTCATCCACAATCAATGGGGCGAGTCCTAAGGACGGTTCGTCGAGCAACATAATCTTCGGATGCGCCATCATGGCGCGTCCCATGACCAGCATCTGTTGTTCTCCGCCTGACAGATAGCCACTGGTGGAATGGCGGAGGCTCTTTAATTTGGGAAAATAATCATAAACCATATCGAGATCCTTTTTGATATCGCTATTCTTAACAATGTAACCTCCGAGCAACAGATTTTCCTCAACGTTGAGATGCCCCAGGACCTGTCTCCCTTCCATGACCTGGATAATGCCCCTCTTTGCAATCTGCTCCGGATCCATTCCATCTATGCGGCTGCCATCGTATTCAATACTTCCAGCGGTGACCTCCCCGAGCTCGGTATGAAGCAGTCCTGAAATCGCCTTAAGCGTGGTCGTCTTACCGGCACCGTTGCTTCCCAAAAGGGCAACGATAGCTCCGTCTCTCACCTCGAGCGAAACCCCACGCAACACAAGGATGACACCGACATACTTTACCTCAACGTTATTCAGCTTTAGCACCTTATCCTCTCCATCCTGTTATGATTTGGAACAGAATCATAGCCTTCCAAAGAAACCTTGGTTCAGCCCATCGTCACCGACGTCAGTTCATCGCCTCCCTTTCCTCATAGACCGATCTTATTTTTAGATTTGTCTCCACCACCCCTTTTCTACCATCTCTATATTTGACTTCGGTGACAACGGGCATCTCCCTCTTATTCCCATATATGGCTTCGATCAGTTCCTGATAGCGATCCTGTAAAAAGGCCCTCCTCAGCTTTCTCGTCCTTGTCAACTCCCCTTCATCCGCGTCAAACTCCTTGTGCAGCAGGACGAACTTTCTAACTTTCGACCGCTCTGGAAGTGTATTGTTCACCCTTTGTAAATCTCTTCTTAGAAGATCTCCTACCTCTTTCTTCTGAGAGAGATCCACAAAGGTAGTGTAAGGGATCTGGTTAGCCTCAGCCCATTTGCCGATGCTCTCAAAATCTATATTGATGATCACAGACAGGTAATCCCTATTCTTTCCGCCCACCACCATGACGTCTCGTATGAACCGACTGAATTTCAATTTGCCCTCGATATAAGCCGGAGCATACTTATGCCCGTTGCTCAGTTCATCTAAGTTTTCAATTCGATCTAAGTAAAAAAGATGGTTCTTCTCATTGATATATCCTGAATCCCCTGTATGAAACCAACCGTCGGTGATCACCTGACTGGTCTTCTCTGGGTTCTTATAATAACCTGAAAACACACTGCTCCCTTTGATCAGGATCTCCTGGCCATCCGATATCTTAATCTCAACCCCCGGACATACCTTCCCTACGCTGTCGTTATCAATATCATCCTGGGGATGCATGCTCACGACACCTGCCTCGGTGCTCCCATAGATTTGGATAAGATTAATTCCCATCGCCTGAAAAAATCTAAAAAAATCTGGACTTAAAAAGGCGCTCCCGGTAACAGGATATCTGGTTTTGACCAATCCAAGTTTATCCCTGAGAGGTCTGAATACAAAGATATCACCTATATGGTAAAGGACTTTCCAGATGGGGTGAACCTTCTTTTTGGCAGACCGTAAATCTACCACTTTGTAACCTACTGGGAGAAAAAGATTATAGAAGAATCTTTTCAAAAAACCGGCATCGTTTATCCGGATCTGTGTCATAGAAGAAAGGCTCTGCCATTGTCGGGGAGTGATGAGCATAAACCGAGGAGATATTTCTCGATAATCCTGCATCAAGGTCTCAGGTTCTTCAGGGAAATTGATGACCACCCCACAGAGGTAACTATATCCAGCAAACCATTGATGAAACACAGAGGCGGATGCCAATGTGGTGATCACATCTTCCCCCTGATCAAGCGGAGCAAACTCATGCATCCTTTTTGCAGAGGTGATGATGGCATCATGGGTGATCATGGCACCTTTGGGCAAACCCGTGGTCCCTGAGGTATAAGACATCTGTGCGACTTCGCTCCCTTTCCCCCTTGCGATCAATTCTTCAAAAAGCTCAGGGTGTTTGTCCGCATGCAGGCTCCCAATCTTTTTCAGATCCTCATAACTCATTAAGATTGGATCTTCATATTTTCTCATGCCTTTAGGATCCCAATAAATGATCTTTTCCACCTTGGGAATATCGTTTTTAATCTCCAACAGTTTATCAACCTGTTCTTGATCCTCTGCGATGACAAATTTTGAATCAGAATGATTAATGATGTAGGCAATTTCAGACGGGATGGAATCGCTCCATAATGCTACCAGTATCCCTCCCGCCGACTGGATAGCGGCCTCAGCCCAAAATCCCTCCGGCTCGTCATCTCCGATAAGTGAAACTTTGTCGCCTGCCTTCAATCCTAAACTCACCAACCCCAAGCACAATCGCTTCACCTGCTGGTAGCAATCTTCCCATGTGTAACTCTGCCAGATGCCGAAATCCTTTCTTCGCAAGGCAACTCTATCTCTCCATAATTTGGCGTTACGGATTAAATACTTAGGATAAGTGTCCAGCTCTGACAACTTCACACCTCCTTTTGGAATAACTCATTTTTCTCCCAAGTAGGCCTTGATCACTCTCTGATCTTTTTTGATCTCGTCAGGAATTCCTTCAGCGATTTTATTTCCAAAATCAAACACAATAATTCTATCTGAGATATCCATCACAATATCCATGTCGTGCTCAACCAGGATGATGGTGGTCCCCTTCTCCTCGTTGATATCCAAAATGAATCTGACCATATCCTCTTTCTCTTCAAGGTTCATCCCCGCTGTCGGTTCATCCAAGAGGATTATTTTGGGTTCCAACGCCAGGGCTCTCCCCAACTCCACTCTCTTTCGCTGGCCATATGGAAGTATCTTAACCTCCTGCTTCCTGATCGCTTCCATCTCCAAAAAATCAATGATATCCTCCACGATCTTCCTTTCATCGATCTCCCTCTTTTGGGCGAACCCAAAGTATAAGCAATTTGATAATAAATTTGTTTTCAAATAGATATGCCTTGCTGCAAGCAGGTTATCCAATACACTCAGCCCAGTGAACAATTCGATATTCTGGAAGGTCCGTGCAATCCCGAGGGTGCAAATTTTATGAGGAGGGAGGGCGGTGATCTCTTGTCCTTCCAAGTAGACCTTGCCCTTCCAGGGGTGGTAAAAACCAGTGATCGTGTTAATGATGCAGGTCTTACCTGCTCCGTTCGGTCCAATGATGCTAAGGACCTCCCCTTTATTTACCTCAAAGGTGATATCCACAAGGGCGTTGACTCCGCCAAATCTTAAGCCGATGTTTTCACACCGCAGAATTGGACCGTTCTTCCCCTTCTCCATCGCTCCCCCTCGCACCTTTAATTCTGCCATCTCTCATGCGGCGAACTGAAAGAACTGAACAGGACATCCATCCGGCAGAATGGCGTCCACTTTCCTTCTCCCAGATGAAGATCCCCCTTCATCATCAAACTAAGGAAGATGCATAGCACCTCCGCTTAACAACATAGCGGCTTCCCCCAGCCCCTCAGAAAGTGTGGGATGGGGATGAATGGTATGGGCCAACTCCTCCACGGTAACCTCCATCTCCATGGCCAGTGCGGCCTCCGCAATCAGCTCCGTGGCATGGGGCCCAATCATGTGAACCCCCAAAATCTCTCCGTACTTTTTACCGGCGACCATCTTAATCATTCCCTCTGTCTCTTCAAGCAGTGAGGCCTTGCCCACGGCATGGAAAGGGATGCGACCTACCCGCACCTCTCCCTTTTGATCCATTGCCTCCCTCTCGGTCAAACCGACACAGGCAACCTCCGGTGATGTATAAATGCAGCGTGGTACGGCAAGATAGGAAATGGAGGACCGCTGCCCCAATGCATTGCGGGCCGCACATTCTCCTTCAGCCATAGCGACATGCGCCAGCATAATGCCACCGATCACATCGCCCACAGCATAGATATTGGGAATATTGGTCCCCATCCTGTCATTCACCTTAATCCTCCCCCTCTCCGTCTCCAGCCCGATCTCCTCAATGCCCAGCTCCATATGGTGTGGCCTTCTCCCGACCGTCTGGGCGACATCAGTGGCTACAACTTCTTTTTTCCCTTCAGGAGTTGAAAAGGTGACTCTTTTGTTTCTCCCGTCCCTCTTAACTTTCTCGACCTTGGCCTGAGTAAAAATACGAATCCCTTCTTTTGATAGGAAGCCTTCAAGGGCTCGGCTAATCTCTTCATCCTCTGTGGGGATGATCCGGTTCAACATCTCCACAATCGTAACCTGAACTCCCATCCTGTTAAAAAACTGGCCGAGTTCAACACCAATGTATCCCCCGCCGATAATGACTAAGCTGCTGGGTAAGGATTCGATATTGAGAAGATCATCACTTGTCAGCAGAGGGACATCCTCGCTTCCCTCAATCGAAAGTCTGGCCGGGATAGAACCCGTAGCTATGATGAATTTCTCCCCGGTCAAGACCTCTCCTGACTCCAGAATTTTTATGCGGTTTGGATCAAGAAAGGAAGCTGTCCCCTTCAACACCTTTACATTCCTGGTCTTTAACAGGCTTGTCACTCCCCCTGTTAGCCGGCCGACCACTGTCTCTTTCCGATCCAACAGTCTCTTGAAATCAGTTTCCAATTTTCCCGTATTTAAACCGAAGAGGGAGGCTCTCTTGATCTCGTTACACATCGATGCGGAGTGAAGAAATACTTTTGTGGGGATGCATCCTCTGTTGAGGCACACCCCTCCGATCTTCTCCTTTTCAATCAGGATAACCTCTGCTCCCAGTCTTGCCGCGCGGAGAGCTGCAGGATAACCTCCAACCCCACCCCCCACTACAATGACTCGTTCCTTTACCATAACGATCCCTTAAGCAAGAACCAAGACAGGGTCTTCCATGAATTCCCTTACCGTTTTCATAAATTGAGCAGCTTTGGCGCCATCGATCACCCGATGATCATAACTCAAGGTTAATTTCATCGTGGGCCGAATCAAAACCTCTTTGTTAATAGCAACAGGTCTGTCGAGAATTGCCCCGACAGCCAGGATGGCACTTTCAGGTTGGTTGATAATGGCGGTGAACTCCTCCACGCCGTACATCCCCAATGAGGAGAGGGTAAAGGTACTCCCTTTCATCTCATCCGGGGTGAGTTTTCCGACCCTTCCCTTTTCCACCAATTCAGCCCTCGACTTAGCAATTTCCGATAAAGACTTTTTCCCTATGTCCCAGATAACCGGAACGATCAGACCCTCCTCTAGCGCCATTGCCATCCCCATGTGAATAGCATCGAACCAGATTATTCCATCCGGTGTCCAGCGCGTATTGATGACAGGATGAAGGTTGATGGCCGAGGCGGCGATCTTCATGAGGATATCGGTGATGGTGAGATGAACACCTACCAGCTTTTCTATGACAGGGATCAGCCTTTCCCTCGATTCCAAAATTCTGGTGGCGTCCACCGAAACAGTCATATAAGTCTGGGCCGTCTCGGTTTTGCTTGCCAACATCTTTTGAGCAATGATCCTTCTCATCCCGGAGAGTTTTACCAATCTCCCTTCCGCAATCTGAGGTAACACCGGCTCAGGGGCTTTTCTTCCGAGGGCGGACTCCACATCCTTCATCTTAATCCTCCCTCCTATCCCAGAGCCGGAAATCTCTCTCAAATCGAGACCTCGTTCTTTTGCAATCTTTTTGGCCATGGGGGTCGCTCTGATCCGGTCCGTTCTCGACGGCCTGGTCTCCAGGCGCTCCTTCTCAATCTCCTCAGGGATTACATTGGGCCTTTGGACCGTCACCTCAACCTTCTCCCCCTCCTTCTCAACAAGCACCCCAACCACTCCACCAATAGGAACGATCTCATCAATCTGAGCGACGATCTTGGCAAGAAAACCGGATTGTGGAGCCTCCACCTCAAAGGCCACCTTCTCCGTTTCAAATACGAAGAGGATCTCTCCTTTTTCAACCCATTCGCCCTCTCTTTTTCTCCACTCAATGATCTTGCCTTCCGTCATGGTAAGACCAATCTTGGGCATCCTTATTTCAATCGCCATAATGACCTTCCTTGGGGTTAGAAGTTTTTAGCAAACCAGCTGACCTCCATCAATGACCATACAGAACAGAACGTGTGATGAGATCATTAGCTCGCGAAGTTATTTCATCCTCTTAATACGCCATCACCTTTTTAACGGCCTGAACCACACCTTCGGTATTGGGGAGATAGAAATTCTCCAAATTAAACGGCACAGGGACAAAAGGGGCACCCACTCTCAAAATCGGCGCATCCAGACAGTCGATCATCTCTTCGCATACCATAGCAGCGATCTCGGCTCCAATGCCGAATGCCTTTACCGCCTCGTGCGCGATCACCAGCCTTGAGGTCTTTTCAACGGATTGAAAGATCGTTTCTTTATCCAGGGGGTTAATGGTCCTTAAATCGATCACCTCCACTTCGATCCCCTCGTTTGATAAGCTTTTTGCTGCCTCCAGAGACTGATGGACCATGCGAGAGGTGGCCACAACCGTCACATCCCTTCCCTTCCTCTTCACATCAGCCTTTCCTATCGGGATGAGGTATTCTTCCTCCGGTATCTCTCCCTTAAACGCGTAGAGGGCTTTATTCTCGATAAAGAGGACGGGGTTGTCATCCCTGATCGAAGTCTTGAGCAACCCCTTCACATCGTAGGGAGTGGCTGGCATCACCACTTTCAGCCCAGGGATATGGGCAAACCAGGCTTCAAGACACTGGGAATGTTGGGGGCCTGCATTGAGGCCTCCCCCGCAGGGGGCTCGGATGACCACCGGCAGCTTATAAATTCCTCCAAACATGTACCGCATCTTAGCCATCTGGTTGACGATCTGATCCATACAAACTGTCAAAAAATCCATGAACATAATCTCAGCCACTGGCCTCAGGCCCTGGGTGGCAGCCCCGATGGCCAACCCCACGATGGCTGACTCGCTGATCGGTGTATCCTTAACCCTCTTTTCGCCAAATTTTTCCAAAAGATCCTTGGTGGCGCTGAACGCACCTCCAGGACCTCCCACATCCTCACCGATGACGAATACATCTTCATCCCTGGCCATCTCTTCACTCAAGGCTTCAGTAATGGCCCTGATATACCGTATTTCTTTCATCTTCTCTCTTTCCCCTTTCCCGTTCACACATAGACATCGTTGAAAAGCTCTTCCTCCCCCGCAACCGGACTGCTCTCTGCAAAGGAAACCGCTTCATCGATCTCCGATTTGATCTTCGCCTCGACTGTCTTGATGTATTCAGGGTTGATGTACTTAGATTCGATTAAGAACCTCTGAAACTTCACGATGGGGTCAAACCCTCTCGCTTCCTCGATATCTTTGGCCGGACGATATTTTTGCGCATCGCCGGCAAAATGTCCGAACCAGCGGTGTGTTTTACATTCAAGGAGCGTGGGGCCTTGACCCTTCCGAGCCCTTTCGATTGCTCTCTTCGCCTCTTCATAGACCTTCAATACATCATCTCCATCTACGGTTACGCCGACCATCCCATAGGATCCTGCTCTGGCACTGATATTTTCTAACTTCATATAAACCTTTTGCGGGGTGAATTGGGCCCATCCATTGTTTTCACAGCAGAAGATAACGGGAAGGTTCCATAGAGAGGCCAGGTTGAGGGATTCATGAAAAGTCCCTTCATTTGCTGCGCCGTCGCCAAAAAAACAGACCGTCACTCTTTTCTCCCCCTTCCATACCGAAGCAAAAGCAGTTCCAAGGGAGATTGGAATTCCTCCTCCCACGATTCCGTTCGAACCAACGACGCCCATCTCCTTACAGGCGATATGCATCGAGCCAGACTTCCCCTTACAATATCCATCCCTTCGTCCGTAGATCTCTGCCATGAACCGTTTCAAGTCAATCCCTTTAGCGATGGCCTGCCCGTGACCTCTGTGTGTGGTGAAGATGTAGTCATTGGGCTCCAGTTGCGAACAAACACCTGCCGCTACGGCCTCCTGCCCAATACCTACATGGATAAATCCAGGAATCCTCCCCTGTGCAAATATATCGAGGAGACGTTCCTCTACTCGCCTGACCTTCACCATCAGATAAAACATCTCCAATAGTGTTTCTCTCTTCACCATGGACGGATCTCCTTTTATTCTAATCTAACTCACTATCTTCAATGAGGAGCCTCAAAAGATTTCAATAGATCTTTTCTTGACCATCCCGGTAAGAAGCAACCCCTTTCATAAATATGTCATAGACGATCTGAGAGAGTTCTTCGAGTGAAACCGGCCCTTTTGGATCGTACCAGTACATGATGGAATTGCACATCCCAAATAGGGTGTAGCTGATCGCCTTCAACTTATCTGTGGGCATCCTGCCACCGAATAAATCAGATAGGACGTTAATCGTAATTTGGGCATATTGTTTCTGTTTCTCAGCAATAGCTCTAAAATATTTTTTGGGCAGGTTATGCGATTCAATAAGCAGTGCTTTGGCTTCGGGTACCTTTTTGTTATAAAGCCTCAGATGCCGAAACACGATGTATCGGATTTTTGAAGGACTATCGGCTATCCCCTTCAGTGCCTCCTCCAACCCTGCTAAAAGCATCTCCATATAATTATCCAGGATGAAATAAAGGATATCGTGTTTGCTCGAAAAATAGTGGTAAATCCCTCCTTTGCTCAGTTTTGCCGAATTGGATATGTCCCTCAAACTCGTCTCCAGGTACCCTTTTTCATCAAACAATCTTGCTGCTGCCCTTCCGATGGCGCACATCTTATCCAACTCTTTTTCGTTTAAATTTTTCATCCTGCCTTTTCCCATGGAGATCCACCTCGTTAAAATTTGATGGGTATCTAATTCCAATCCGGCCAGCTGGTTTAATCCGGCCAGCCGGCTTAATTTTTCCATCCCCTAATACACCAGATCAAAATCTTTGTCAAGTATTTTTTTTCGCTATTCCATTCTTACCTGATCGAGTGGATAAGGTACCAGAAGTATTAATTAATTTTATAACGCCCCGCATAAATGCAATCATGAGGAAATAATTTTTCAAAAGATCCTGTCAATTCTTTTCGGCCCCGAAATTTTCTATTGCTTTTAATTTTTATTTTTGTTATTTTCACTCACCGATGACTCTGGCCAAACGAATCTTAGAGGGAGATATTCGGGCTGCCTCCAGGTTGATGAGGGACATTGACGACCGGGTCCCTTCTGCCCTGGGATTGCTCAAGGAACTCTATCCTAAGACAGGGAGGGCCTATATCATTGGGATCACAGGTCCTCCGGGGTCCGGCAAATCGACGATCGTGGATAAGATGGTCGACATCTTCCGCAAGGAGGAAAAGAGCGTCGGGATCGTCGCCGTTGATCCTACCAGCCCGTTCACCGGAGGAGCGATCTTAGGTGATCGAATCCGGATGCAACGCCACGCCACGGATGAAGGGGTCTTCATCCGTTCTTTAGCCACCCGAGGCTGTCTGGGAGGCCTTTCACGATCCACCCAGGATATTGTCAACGTGATGGATGCGATGGGCAAGGAGATCATCCTGGTTGAGACAGTGGGGGTTGGCCAGGATGAGGTGGAGATCGTCAACACAGCGCACACCTCCATCGTTGTCCTCGTCCCGGGATTGGGAGACGACATCCAGGCGATCAAAGCCGGGATCATTGAGATCGGAGATATCTTCGTCATCAATAAATGTGATCGGGAAGGCGCGGACAAAATGGAACGTGATCTCCGGCTTGTCCTCGAAATGGCGAGAAAGCGAGAAGATGGTTGGGAACCTCCCATTTTTAAGACAGAGGCGATCTTGGGAAAAGGGATTTTCGAGCTGGTCTATGGGATCTACCGGCACAGGCAGGCGCTGGAGCAGAACCGAACCATGGAGAGGAAGCTGAGAGAAAGGGCTAAGGCAACCTTTCTCGAGATCCTCGAAACCGAGGTCATGACTCATCTCATTGAAAAATTAGAGAAAGAGGGAAGATGGGAAACGATCATCGATGACCTGGTGAACCGAAGGGCTGATCCATACTCCCTGGTGGAAGAGATCATGGCAGAGGAGCTAACCAAAGGGCATTAAACTCGAAATTCGAATATTGTCATGCCAAGGCAGATCCGCCATTGGCGGAAAATCCGAAACAAGGTTCTAAATCTAAATGATCAAATTTTCAAAACCCTTTTGTTTATTTTGGGTTTCATATTTGGTCCATTTGAAATTGTTTCGAAATTCGCATTTCGTGCTTTGGATTTAGATCCTTAGGAGGGGGGAACCGTTCATGAGATCGATTGAGGCGATCCGCAAGGAACTGGAGAAGCGGAGGGAGGAGGCCTTACGGGGAGGCGGTCAGGAGAGGATCGAGAAACAGCATAAGGAAGGCAAACTAACCGCCCGAGAGAGGCTTGACCTTCTCCTCGACCAGGGGACTTTTGTTGAGCTCGACCGTTTCGTCACCCATCACTGCACCGATTTTGGAATGGAGAAAAAGAAGTTCTGGGGGGACGGGGTGGTCACCGGTTACGGAAAAATCGGGGGGCGCCTTGTCTTCGTTTTCTCTCAGGACTTCACCGTATTTGGTGGAGCCTTGGGAATGGCCTTCGCCGAAAAGATCTGTAAGGTGATGGATCTTGCGATGAAGACAGGGGCGCCAGTCATCGGCCTCAACGATTCTGGAGGGGCCAGGATTCAGGAGGGCGTGGAGAGTCTGGCAGGTTATGCGTATATCTTTCTGAGGAATGTCCTGGCATCCGGCGTCATCCCTCAGATCTCGGCAATCATGGGACCATGCGCAGGCGGCGCGGTCTATTCTCCTGCCATGACCGATTTTATCATCATGACCAAGAAAACCAGCTACATGCATATTACGGGTCCCGATGTGATCAGGGCGGCGCTGGGCAAGACCGAGACCCCTGATGGAAGGCCCATTACCTCCGAGCTCTTAGGCGGGTCAAAGGTCCACATGGAGAAGAGCGGCGTGGCGCATTTCGCCGGGGAGAATGACGAAGACACGATCCGCCTGATCAAGGAGTTGCTCAGCTTCCTTCCTCAGAACAATCGAGAGAAACCACCTGTCACCACCTGCACGGACGACCCCAATCGAATGGACGAATCGTTAAAGACCGTGGTTCCCGAAGATTCAAAAAAGGCCTATGATATGAAGAGGATTATTTTCTCCGTCGTGGATCACGGCTATTTCCTCGAGGTCCAGAAGGATTGGGCAAAGAATATCGTGGTAGGATTTGCACGTTTCAATGGATTCCCCACGGGCATCATCGCCAATCAGCCCAACTGGTTGGCCGGTTCGCTCGACCCTGATTCTTCGGTCAAGGCAGCTCGATTCGTCCGCTTCTGTGACTGTTTTAACATCCCTCTGGTCACCTTTGTCGATGTCCCGGGCTTTCTTCCCGGAATCGACATGGAGGAGAGGGGGATCATCCGACACGGATCTAAGCTCCTCTATGCGTTTTGCGAGGCTACCGTTCCAAAGATTACCATCATCACACGAAAAGGATACGGAGGAGCCTATGATGTGATGTCGAGCAAACATATTCGAGGCGATATCAACTACTGTTATCCAACAGCCGAGATCGCGGTGATGGGTGCAGAGGGTGCGGTCAATATCATCTTCCGCAATGAGATCAAAGAGGCAAAGGACCCCAAAGAAACCAGAGAGCAACTGGTCAGGGAGTACCAGGAAAAATTCGCCAGCCCCTATAAGGCAGCTGAGCTGGGATATGTGGATGAGATTATCGAACCCGAGGAGACCCGTCCCAAGATCATTCAGGCTCTGGATATCTTGAAGACGAAGGTGGACACCAATCCCTGGCGAAAGCATGGAAACATCCCACTGTAAAGCGAAAATTCGAAGCACGAAATCCGAATCTCGAAACGAATTCAAATGATCAAAGCACGAAACTCTAAACAAAACATAATCCAGTTTCAGAAATTTGGTCATTCGAATTTTGGATTTGTTTCGGATTTTCCGCCAGAGGCGGATCTGCCTTGGCATGACAATATTCGAATTTCTAAATTAAGATATATCATGAGGTGAATATGTCTAAGAACATTCAAGAAGAGTTTGAACGATGGAAAAAAACCACGCTAAACAAGGTCCTCTCAAAGGCCCCTGAAAGAGAACCTTCCTTTCAGACCACCTCTCATATCGAGATGAAACGTCTCTACACGCCCCTCGATACCGAAGAGATCGATTACTGCCGAGATCTGGGTTTCCCCGGAGAATACCCCTTCACGCGCGGGGTGCAGCCCACCATGTACCGGGGCCGTCTCTGGACGATGCGCCAGTATGCGGGGTTTGCAACGGCAGAGGAGACGAACAGGCGTTACAAATACCTCTTGCAGCAGGGACAGACAGGCCTGAGCGTGGCCTTCGACCTGCCGACACAGATCGGCTACGATTCCGATCACCCCCTTTCTGACGGCGAGGTTGGAAAGGTCGGTGTGGCCATCGATACGTTGAAGGATATGGAGATCCTCTTCGATGGTATTCCCCTCGATCAGGTCTCCACTTCGATGACGATCAACTCTACGGCAGCGATCCTTCTTGCGATGTACATCGCCGTGGCGGAGAAACAGGGTGTCAAATCTGAGGTCCTCCAGGGGACGATTCAGAACGACATCTTAAAGGAGTATGCAGCGAGAGGGACCTACATCTACCCGCCTCTGGAGTCGATGCGGATCGTGACGGACATCTTTGCCTTCTGCAAGGAGCATACCCCCCGATGGAACACCATCAGCATCAGCGGCTATCATATGCGGGAGGCGGGTTGCACAGCCGTCCAGGAAGTTGCCTTTACCCTGGCTGACGGCATTGCCTACGTCGAGGCAGCGATCAGAGCCGGGCTCGACGTCGATTCCTTTGCTTCCAGGCTCGCCTTCTTCTTCTGCTGCCACAACAATTTCATCGAGGAGGTCGCCAAATTCAGGGCAGCTCGAAGACTCTGGGCAAAGATCATGAGGGAGCGTTTTAAGGCAAAAAGGGATGAATCCTGTATGCTGCGGTTTCACACCCAAACGGCAGGCTGTTCGCTCACAGCCCAGCAGCCCGATAACAATGTGGTCCGAGTGGCCTTCCAGGCCCTCGCAGCCGTTCTGGGCGGAACCCAGTCGCTTCACACCAATTCGAGAGACGAGGCTTATGCCCTGCCCACAGAGGATTCCGTGAGGATCGCCCTGAGGACCCAGCAGATCATCGCCTATGAGAGCGGGGTCGCGGATATGATCGACCCTCTTGGAGGCTCGTATGCGGTGGAGAGTCTCACCCATGAGATAGAGAAAAAGGCTGCTGAATACATTGAACGAATCGATGGGATGGGCGGAGCGATCAAAGCGATCGAATCCGGTTATATCCAGGGTGAGATCGCTGAGAGCGCGTACCAGTATCAGAAGGAGATCGAAACAAAGAAACGGATCATCGTGGGCCTGAACCAGTTTCAGATCGAAGAAGAACCTCTCAGAGATATTCTGCGAATCCGACCGGAGGTCGAACGCTACCAGAAAGAGAAGCTTGCAAGGGTCAAGAAAGAGAGGGATAGCGGAAGAGTGAAGCAAACCCTTTCGGTTCTGAAAAAGGCAGCTCAGGGAACCGAGAATCTGGTCCCGCCCATTTTAGAGGCGGTCAGGGCCTATGCCACGCTGGGCGAAATCTCAGATGCGTTGAGGGAGGTCTTTGGGGAATACAAAGAAAGATAATAGTTCGCAGTTCGGAGGCTAAAAATTTAATACTCCGAACCTCTCCGAGGGAGGGAGTTATGGCTCGCAAGATTCGTGTGCTGATTGCAAAGCCGGGCCTGGATGGTCATGACAGAGGGGCAAAGGTGATCGCCCGGGCACTCAGAGATGCTGGAATGGAGGTGATCTATACAGGGATAAGGCAAACGCCTGAACAGATTGCCAACGCCGCCATCCAAGAAGGGGTGGATATGGTGGGCCTGTCCAGCCTTTCCGGCGCCCACATGAGCCTCTTCCCCAAAGTGGTTCAGATTCTTAAGGAGAAAGGTGCGGAGGATATCATCGTCTTCGGAGGAGGGATCATTCCGGTCGATGACATTCCGGAGCTGAAGAAGGCAGGGATCCGGGAGATCTTCCAACCCGGCGCCTCCACTGAAGAGATCATCAAATACATCCAAGAAAATGTAAAAACCACATGAGATGTGAAATTCGAAATCCTAAATCCGAAGCACGAAACAAATTCAAAATTCGAATTTCTTAATGTTCAAAGTCCCTTGGTCATTTGAATTCGGGTCATTCGGATTTGTTTCGTATTTTCCGCCAGAGGCGGATCTGCCTTGGCATGACGATATTCGGATTTCGGATTTGTTAAATCAAAAGGAGGCTTCCATGCTTAAAAAGATCAATCACATCGCCATTGCCGTTAATAATCTCGAAGAGGCATCCAAATTCTATCAGGAGGTGATGGGCCTGACCCTTTCAGGGGTGGAGGTGGTCCCTGCCCAGAAGACAAAGGTGGGGTTTTTTAAGATTGGAGAGTCGAATATTGAACTGGTCCAGCCCTCTGAGCCCGACTCTCCTCTTGTGAAATTCCTGGAGACCAAAGGCCAGGGGATCCATCACCTCTGTTTCGAGGTCGACGATGTGGAGGCAGAGGTCAGGGCCTTTCTTGAAAAGGGAGCGACGATGGTCGATCAGAAGCCCAGACCCGGAGCCCATCACTCCAAGGTTGCTTTCGTCCATCCCAAATCCTCAAGTGGCGTGCTGATCGAGCTTTGCGAACTTTCGAAGGACCACTGAATAGGCATGGGGAAGAATATAGGAACCCAAATCTTACGCGCTGAGCGATATTTTGGCCCAGGGCTTGAGCAGATATCGGAGAGGTTCTTATGAAATACTGGAATCCATACTTAGAAACACTGCCAAGAGGAGATCTGGAAAGGATCGAGCTCTCCTATTTCAGGAACATCCTCTCCTTTGCAAAGGAACATTCCATCCTTTATCGAGAGAAGCTCAAAGGCATTGAGGGGAGGGATATCCAGTCGTTTGATGACCTCAAGAGGATTCCTCTCACGGACAAAGAGGAGTTGAGGAGATATCAGGAGATGGAGCCCTTTCCCTATGGCGGGATATTGGGGACCGATATCGGGAAGGTGACCACCTTCAGGCAGACCAGTGGTACGACTGGAAAGCCTGTCTATGTCCCTGAAACCTATGAGAGCTGGCAGTGGAGGATCGAGGCCTGGTGCCATATCCTCTATATGGCAGGATTCAGGCCCCGCCACCGAATCTTCCTCCCCTTTGTCTATAACGTCTATGTTGCCTTCTGGGAGGGTCATTATGCCTCTGAAAAGCTTGGATGTGAGCTCATCCCGGGAGGAGGCCTCGACACAAAAGGAAGGATTTACAAGATCCTTGAAGTCAAGGCCAATGCCATGATGAATACGCCTACCTACGGGCTTCACATTGCTGAGGAGGCGAAGAATCTGGGCATCGATCCTGCCTCTCTGGGAATCGAAAGGATGCTCTGCGCTGGAGAGCCCATGCCTCTTGCTACCCGACTGAGACTGGAACAGGTCTACCGATGTCCTGTATACGACCATATCGGCGGGACGGAGCCCTGTGCATGGGCCGGGATGTGCGAAGCACAGGACGGAATGCACGTGATCGAACCCTTCTTCTTGGTCGAAATCCTCGACCGTGAGACGCTCCAGAAAGAAGTGGAAGAGGGTCAAATGGGAGTGGCTGTGGTCACGCCTCTGGGACGCAGATCCTTTCCCCTGATACGGTTCAATACAAAGGACTTGGTGATCAGGGGAAAGGACTCCTGTGCCTGTGGAAGGACATCGAAAAAGATCAAAGAGGTGGTGGGCAGAACCGACGATCTTCGAAAGGTCCGCGGCGTGCTCTTCTCTCCCAAAACTGTGGAAGAGGTGATCCGGAGGGAGTTTCAGGAGGTCGAGGAGTTCGAGATCGTGGTGGAGAGAAGAGATCTGATGGACGTCATCTCGCTCAGGGCAGAGGTTAATCCCAGGCTTCCGATAAGCTCGATTGAGCAGACAAAGGCCCGGCTGAAGGAGAGTCTTAAGATAGCGACCAATCTCTCGTTTAATGTGATCATGGAGCCTCCGGGCTCGCTTCCGCGATACATGCTCAAGGCAAAACGTTTCAAAGACATGAGGGAAGGTGAGAAAAATGAATGAAGAGATTAGAAAGGAGATCGAGAGGCTCGAGGAGAGTGCGGCAAGGCTTGAGGCGCTCGCCCAGGATAATCCCGCTATCCTCAGGAATGCTCAAATCATATCGACCTTTATCTACATATTGAAATTCGTCACCCCTAAGCCGGCGTAGCCGCAAACAAAAACGTTTCGGAGGTTGAAAAATCCAAAATCCGAATATCGTCATGCCAAGGCAGATCCGCCTCTGGCGGAAAATACGAAACAAATTCGAATTTTCGAAATCCAAGTGTCTTAGGCTTTCAGTTGTTTGAAACATTTGAAATTTTGTCATTTGAGATTGTTTCGAATTTCGGATTTTGTGTTTCGAATTTAAAATTCGGCCAATTTTATTTCTAAGGAATTAAGTAAGGGAATTTTTGACGGGGATATTGTTTTTCGTTTAAGTTCGTTTTACGATATGCCCTGTGCTCTTTGCGCCATGGATTGCCTAAGTAAGGAGGAAACGTGATGGAAGAGGTAAAGAAGATTCGAACAGCCTGCCGGAGTTGCCATGGAGGTTGTGGCGTCATCGCCCATGTCAAAGATGGCAAGGTGATCAAGGTGGAAGGGGATCCCGATTCCCCGATCAGCCATGGAACCATGTGCAGTAAGGGTCTTGCCATCACCCAATTGGCCTACCATCCTGACCGGGTTCTCTATCCCTTGAAAAGAAAAGGGGCAAAAGGGGAAGGTAAGTGGGAGAGAATTACCTGGGACGAGGCCCTGGATACCATTGTGGAAAGATTCAAGAAGGTGATCGCTGAATACGGGCCGGAATCGATCGTGGTCGGTCAGGGCACGGGCAGGGATTACGAAAGCCATCTCTACCGTTTTGCCAACCTCCTGGGAACCCCCAATGTCCTAACAGCCGGCCATATGTGTTATGTGTCAAGGGTTGGCTCAACCCTGATCACCTGCGGCACCCTCCCCATCGCCGACTATGATGGCGGTCCCAGATGCATCGTCATGTGGGGATGCAATCCCCAGTGGACCAACCCGGATGAGTACAAGGGAGAGGCATTCTGGAGGGCCTATAAAAGAGGAGTCAAGCTGATCTCGATCGATCCCCGCAAGGGGTTTATCGCAAACAGGGCAGACCTCTGGCTCCAAATCCGTCCGGGGACCGATGCAGCCATGGCCCTTGGATTTCACCGCGTGATCATTGAGGAAGAGCTTTACGACAAAGATTTCGTAGAAAACTACATCCATGGCTGGGATGCGTTCAAGGAAAGGGTGATGAAGGACTATCCACTGGAAAAGGTCCAGGAGATCACCTGGGTCGATAAGGATCTGATCCGGGCTGCAGCCAGAATGTATGCCACCACGAAGCCAGCCTGTATCCATTGGGGCGTCCCTACGGAACAGACGATCAACTGCGTCAATTATACCAGGGCGACGACCGGGCTGATGGCTGTGACAGGGAATCTGGATGCTCCTGGAGGAAACGCCCTCTTTGTGAACCCGCCTACGCGAACCGTTGCCGAATTTGCCCGGCACAAAGATCTCTCTCCCGAGCAGCAGAAGAAGAGGCTTGGTGGAGATCAGTTCAAGCTCGGGGCCAGGGTCGCCCTGATCAATCCCAAGAAGGCATGGGATGCGATCCTCACCGGAAAGCCCTACCCCCTTAAGGCAGGAATCCTCTGCGGCAGCAATCCAGTGGTGACCAGGGCCAATGCCAAGGAGGCCTACGAGGCCCTGAAGAGGCTGGACTTTCTGGCTGTCATCGACTTCTTCCTCACCCCGACCGCGGAGCTGGCCGACATCTTCCTGCCCTCTGGAACCTGGCTCGAACAGAACCACGTAGCCGACAACTGGAAACGGCATGGTTATGTGCTGGCCAGACAGAAGTGTGTCCAGATCGGCGAGTGCTGGCAGGACCACAAGATCTTTCTGGAATTGGGCAAACGCATGGGCCAGGAGTGGTGGCCTACGGTTGAAGACGCTCTGGATTACCTGCTCGAACCCTCCGGACTGACCTGGGAGCAGTTCAAAGAGAAAGGCTATCTCCGGGGCGAAATGGTCTATTACAAGTATAAACAGAGGGGCTTCTCCACACCCACGAAGAAGGTGGAGCTCTATTCGACCGTTCTCGAGAAGTGGGGATATGACCCCCTTCCCAAATATGTTGAGATTCCGGAGAGTCCGGTTTCAAGACCCGATCTCCTCAAAGACTATCCCTACATTCTGAACGCAGGCCTGCGCACACCCACGTTCTTCCATTCAGCAAACCGGCAAATTCCGGTCCTTAGGGAGATCAGACCGGATCCCATCGTGGAGATCCATCCGGAGACGGCCAAAAAACATCATATCAAAGAAGGGCAGTGGGTCTATATCTCATCGCCGAGAGGACGGATCAAACAGCGCGCAAAGCTAAACGAAAACATCGATCCAAGGGTCGTCGTGGCCGAGCATGGGTGGTGGTTTCCAGAAGTGAAAGATCCCGGCCACGGCTGGAACATATCCAATGTCAATATCCTGACCGACAATGCCTTTGAAACCCTGGACCCTGCGATGGGCTCCACCAATCTGCGGGTCTGTCTGTGTAATATATCTCCCTGTGAGGATAAGTAGGAGGAGAACGATGGCAAAAGTATCCTTATTATTCAATGAGTATGATTGCATGGGCTGCCATGCCTGTGAAGTGGCCTGCAAGCAGGAACACGGGCTCGGTGTTGGCCCGAGGGTGGTCAGGGTTCTTGAGAGGGCACCCTTTTTCAAACCTTTATTCTGTCACCATTGTGACGATGCGCCCTGTGCCAAGTCCTGTCCCGAGGGTGCGATCAGCATCGATCCAAGGACAAAGGTGGTTTTGGTTAATGAGGAGAAGTGTGATGGCTGCGATGCGATCAAGGGCAAGTCAGGAGCTGAAAAGCAGGATACCTCACCCTGCAAGGTCCGGTGTCCGGCACATATCGATGTCCAGGGATTTGTGAACCTATCTGCCAAGGGGAAGTTTCAGGAAGCCCTCGAACTGATCAAGCTCGCAAGCCCCTTCCCATCGATCTGCGGAAGGGTTTGCCACCATCCCTGTGAGTCCGATTGCAACCGCGATCAGATCGATGATCCTGTGGCGATCCGGTCGATCGAGCGTTTTCTCTCTGATCTGGACTTGAAGGCAGAGACCCGTTATAGGCCAAAGATCAAAACCAGGAGAAAAGAGAAGGTCGCCATTGTCGGATCGGGCCCTGCGGGTTTGACATGTGCCTACTATCTGGCCCAAGAAGGATATAAGGTGACGATCTTTGAGAAAGCCCGGGTACTGGGCGGAATGCTCACCACTGGCATCCCTTCCTATCGTCTGCCCCGAAAAATCGTCGAGAGCGAAATCGATCTTATCCGGCAGATGGGCGTGACCATGAAAACCGGTGTCGAAGTGGGTAAGGATAAGACGATCGGTCAGTTGCGCAAAGAGGGATTCAGTGCCTTTTTCATTGCCATCGGTGCACAACAGAGCCTCCGCCTGGGCATCGAGGGTGAGGATCTGGAGGGTGTCTATAACGGGCTGGACTACCTTCGCCAGCTTAACCTGGGAAAGCCGCTGAGGCTTGGGAAGAAGGTTGCTGTCATTGGCGGAGGCAATGCGGCAATGGATGTGGTCCGCTCCGCTCGCAGGCTCGGATCTGAAAGGGCATTTATCCTTTATCGAAGGGGTCTGGAGGAGATGCCTTCAAGACCTGAAGAGATAAGAGAATGTAAAGAAGAAAGGATCCCGATCAAAACCCTGACTCAACCCGTTCGATTCATCGGCAAAAATGGCCGGATCAGTGCGATCGAGTGCGTCAAAATGCGCTTGACAGAACTGGATGAGAGTGGCCGAAGGAAACCCGAACCCATCCCTGGATCGGAGTTCAGGATCAAAGTCGACGCCGTGATCACAGCGCTCGGACAGGAATCAGATTGGTGCTGTCTGACCCAGGAATGCGCCTGTAGACTGACCGACTGGGGAACGATGAACGTCGATCCCCTGACACTTCAGAGCGATGACCCTGATATCTTCGCGGGCGGAGATGCGGTGAGGGGGCCTCAGAGCGTGATCGAGGCCATCGCTGATGGAAGACAGGCCGCCATCTCCATCAACCGGTATCTGAATGGCCAGAACCTCCGGTTGGGCAGAGGTGCGGAGCTGAGGCCAATTAAGGAGCCGCAAAAGGAGATATATGATCCGGCACGCCGGGCTCCCATGCCTTGTTTAGAAGCCAAAAAGCGAATCAAAAACTTCAGTGAGGTTCAGAAGGGATTTGTAAAGAAAATGGCCCTTCAAGAGGCAAAAAGGTGTATCTCATGTGGCACCTGCTGCGTCCAGGCCTGCCCCTGGGATGTGATGCAGTTCAACCATGAAGTCACGAAGGCGGTCAAGTGCGACCTCTGCGTTGAGAAACGAGAACGGGATGAAATCCCCGCATGTTACGCAATCTGTCCGACGCGGTGTATTTACTGGGGGGATCCAAAGAAGTTTCCCGAAGGGGTCTATGCTGGTCTCTAAGCTCTCAAAAAATCAACAATCAATGGTCAATGCCCAATCAATATCCAATGATCAATGAAAGGATTCACATTTTAACATTGATCATGGCTAATTGCTCATGGATCGTTCTCTCTTTCTTTTGTTATGGATCCTGGAATCCAAAACCGTTCTACCTGGGTAGATCCGAAAACCGGTCTCGAATGGCAATGTGAATCTCCGGGCATGATGACCTGGGACCAGGCCCAGGCATATGCCGCATCGCTTTCACTGGATGGGAAGAAAGATTGGCGGTTGCCCACCCTGGCTGAGTTGGAATCCCTGCTGGATAGGAGCAGAGGTCGTTCAGATGGGAGGCCCCTGATGCGAGAAGAGGTCCCCTTTCGAGATAATCTCTCCTATTGGTCCTCCACGACCTTTGAACGACACACGAAGAATGCCTGGATCGTAATGTTCGATGGTGCCTATGTGCTGAGCTATTACAAGAGTAACCTATACCATGTCCGCTGTGTTCGAGGCTAAAGGGAGGGGCCTGAACCCCTTCCCTTCCGCTCGATGTAACGAGGATGTATTTATGTTAGTCATTCCACCTTGAACTTAACCTCTTTCAGAACCTTTCTGTCCGGGCCCTGGAGCTCCACTTTCCATTCACCTTTTAATCCTCCGAGATTCTTATGGGCATAGGTCCTCCATCTCGACCCCATTTTTAAAGGCAGGCTAAACTTCAGCATCTCCTTCTGTCCGTGAAACCAGACAAAGGATATCTCCGTATCTTTCTCAATGCTGGTTGCCTCCAGGAAGCAGTAGACCTTCTCTGTTGACGCGGGAAATACTTCTGCGACACCGACAGGTTCTCTATCCTCTACCCCCGTTCCAACAACAAACCGAGCAATCTTGAATCCGGCTGTCTCCTTTTCCTGTGCATAGACCGGGAGAACAACTCCCAATGCACCGATGATCGCTAAAACCAAAATCAATCTCACTATTCCGTGCTTTTTCATCTTTGTCTCCTTTCATCAAAATTTCCCCTTCGGGGGATCAAAAGCATTGAATTGGGGATCAAGACAACTACAACTTATTACATCAAGCAAAATAAATGCCAGCAAGCCTCTATGGAGAGAAAAATGGGTGGAGTCGGCTAAGGTATTGATCTGAATAGATACTTTTCCTTCGATCCCAAGCTTCCATCAAGGGCGGAGTGTTACCCCAATGGACTTTTTTTGTACGGTATTTTTCGAGAGTTAGTCAATTTTGGTAGGAGAAAGGATCCAGAGACTGGTTATGAGACATCCGGCTTTTTACGCTTCGATACCTTCCTCGCTCCAAAGACTGCCAATCCTGCTGAGAATGCGCAAATAAGAGCAGTGAATCCAAAGATCTCGACATCCGCCAAAAAGGGACCGCGACCCTGTTCCAAACGCCCAATTAGCAGCAGAGCAGACGCCCCGGCAGATAGGAAGCCATTACAAGTAATATGCCCCCGCCAATAGACAAGATGGTAGAACATATGGAAGCGAGGACCTCACTGACTGTGCGGTTTGAGGCAGTCATCTCTGAAGCAGCATCGGAATTGATCGCAATAGTCCTTGGCCGTTCCGAAGCAGTCAAAATTTCCTTCTGCTCTCTGAATTCTTCGAATCAACTCGCTCTTTGATAATCCGAAGATATTCCTGAGCCCCAGTGCCTTTGCCTTCTCCCTCACCTCTTTCATCTTCATTTCAGCCCCTCATCACCGTAAGATTTGTCATCGGGTTATGCTTAGAAAGCCGCTCATCTCTATAACATTGTTTGCTGATCTCAATTGTTTGTCAAGAAGATCTTATGGACCGACTTTCCCGAAGATCTCCTTCAACCGGCATGCCATAGCTATAGGTGAACGTTTTTCAAAATTCACTGATTTGCTCCGGGGATGCTGAATCGCTCAGATCGGGTTATAATATTTCCATCTCCTTCTTACGTCTTCAAAGGATTCAGTGGCGTGATCCCTGCCATCGTACCGAGGTCTGAGCATCCCATTTCGAGAAAGATGATGACCGAGGAGGCGCTGAAGGTTCTTTACCGTCTCTACCGACACGGCTTTATCGCCTATCTCGTTGGAGGAAGTGTTCGGGATCTCATTCTGGGCAGGGCCCCGAAGGACTTCGATGTGGCCACCAATGCCCGCCCTCATGAGATCAGTGCCCTCTTTCGAAACAGCAGGATCATCGGGCGACGATTCCGATTGGTCCAGGTCTTTTTTAAGGGTGGCCAGGTCGTTGAGGTCTCCACCTTTCGAAGCCGATCGGAATTTGAAGAGATCAGAACGGATGACGGAGAGATCATCCATGCGGATAGTTTTGGGACACCTGCAGAGGATGCCTTTCGCCGGGACATTACGATCAATGGCCTCTTCTACAATATCGCAGATTTCTCCATCATAGATTACGTCGGAGGGATGGATGATCTCAAGCGACGGATCATCCGAACCATCGGTGACCCGAACGAACGATTTCAGCAGGACCCGGTGCGAATGATTCGGGTCATCCGCCATGCGGCCCGAACCGGATTCTCGATCGAGAAGGAGACGTACCAGGCCATCATCCGGCATCGCGAAAAGATAAAGAAGTGCTCAGCCTCTCGTCTCCGAGATGAATTCCTTCGAGATCTCAAGGAGGGCGCGGCTCAACCCTCTCTCAAGCTGATGCTCGAAACAGGCCTGCTCCTCTCCCTCTTCCCCGATCTCGAACGGTGCTTCGGAGACCGAAGCCTCTCAAGGGAGAAAGACCAGCGATTCCTGCTCTCCATCTTTGCCCTTGTGGACCAGTTGGTCAGCATCGGGAAATCCCTTCCTGAACCGGTCCTTCTCACCCTCTTTCTCACCCCTCTCCTGAGGGCCATCATGCCAGAGCATCCCTTTCTTGGAGAACGAGAGCGAACCATCTATCTCAACCAGACGATCAACTTGATCCTTCATCAGGTCCTCACCCCCTTCTCCGTTCCCAGAGGAGTTAAAGAGACGGCCTTTCAGATCCTGATCGCTCAATCCTATTTAAGGAAAGCCGTGCAGCGCGGATTCTTTCCAAAACGCATGAGGATGAAGAGGTATTTTCCGGAAGCCGTTCTCCACTTTGGGATTGAGGCAGAGGCAAGGGGCGAGAGAGTCCCGCCCTTGATCCGTCACCTGGTCCCTTCTGGCCTGCTTCCGTGGTGGCCCAGGAAACTGAAGAAAGGAGTCTGATCTAAACTACTTCATCAATATGGAGGGAAGGAAAAGGGCAAGTTGAGGAAACAGAAAGAGCAAGGCCGCACAGAGGATAAGGCCGATCAAAAAGGGATAGACCCCGCTGTAAATGACCCCGAACGGCACCTTGGTAATATTCTTAACAACGAAAACATTGATGGCAACAGGCGGGATGAGCACCCCGATCATGACAAAAATGTGAAGGATCACACCAAACCATATTGGGTCATAACCTAACCGAATGACGGCCGGAAAGAAGATCGGGGTGGCCAGGACCATGAATGCAAGGTCGTCAATAAAAGAACCGCCTATTTCATAGACCAAGAGGATGACGATCATGATCAGGAAGGCGGGGAGTCGAAGTTCGGTGATCCAATCGGCAGCGATCATAGGAATCTTCGTCACCACAAGAAAATGGCCAAAAATCGTAGAGCCTGCGATCAGTATCAGAACCATGCATGCCGTGCGAAGGGATTCTTCAATCGATTTAATGAATCCCTTAATATCGATATCCCTCTTGGCAAAGGACAAAAGGAGAACAGCAAAGGTCCCGATGCTCCCTGCCTCCGTAGGTGTGAAGAAACCCCATGTCAGCCCTCCGATCACGATCAAGAAAATAATGAGAACCCATATGACATCCTTGAGGGAGATGATCCTTTCCTTCCACGTCGATCTTTCTCCCTTGGGCCCGAGGGAGGGATTGATCCGACACCAGCCGTAGACAATGGAAAATAAAAACAGGGAGATGACCAACCCGGGAATGACCGCTGCGAGAAAAAGCCTGCCGATGGACTGCTCGGTGATGATGCCGTACACGATCAGCGTCACACTCGGCGGGATCAGACTGCCGAGCGTCCCTACTGAGGAAACAATTCCGGTGGAGAGCTTTTTGTGGTAATGATATCGATCCATCTCAGGGACAGCCACACTGGCAAAAGTGGCTGCTGTCGCCGGCGACGATCCAGTGATCGCTCCGAAAGCAGCCGCTCCTCCCACGGTGGCCATGGCCAATCCACCCGGGATATGACCGATGAATTTGTATGAAGTATTGTACAGCCTCTTTGCAATGCCCGCATTGAATGCGATCTGACCCATGAGGATGAAGAGCGGTATAACAGTGAACCCGTAGGTCGCAAAGACGTCAAAAATGTCCTTGGCCAGTAGGTTTAATGCAGCCTTCACAGAGACGATGTAGCTGAACCCTAAGAACCCGACCAGTGCCATGGCAAACCCCAACTCGATGCCCGTGAGGAATAAGGCCAGTACCACTGTCAGGCCCAAGATTCCGACCGCTACTTCATTCATACTTGCCCCCAGAAATCTTCAGGATATCGCACAAGATCACCACGCACTGGACAAAGCAGCAGACTCCGATCCCGTAGGCCACGGGATAGAAGGGCATCTCCAGGGTCAGGGAAACCTCTCCCGATTTCTGCAGATCCATACCGTATTTGATCAGATTCCATCCAGCCATCAAGAAAAGCCATATCACCAGACACCTCGTCGCAACATGAATGACATTCTTCACCTTTCGAGAAAATCTTGAGATCAGGAAATCTACATAGATATGACCCCTCACCCAGGAGGTGAAAGGGACAGAAAACCCTATGACCACCGCCCCTGAAAATGCTACCAATTCATAGGTCCCCACGATGGGCTTTCTAAAGGTCCTTAATATTACATCCAGAACGGTCAGACACATCATGAATGCAAGGGTTATCCCTGCAATGATATAAAGAAACTGGCTGAGATCCCTCATCTTATTCAGAAAACCATCCATGAATGATTCCCATCCCCCCTTTCGAATCGTGTTCATCGTAACCCTGTTACGCAGGCCTTGGCCCTGGTCAATCAGTCCAGAAGGGTTGAGTTATAGAATGCTAAGGCCAAAATTGAGCGATTCTCAAAACTTCTCCAGGAGAGCAGCGATGCTGAACCGCTCAGAGAGGGTAAGAACAAAAAAGGGGAAGAGACTTTTTCTTCCCCTTCCTTTGAATTACTTCTGTATTTTATAGAGTTGCTCGAGGCAGAATTTCAGGGCTTCATCTCCGGGCAGCCCCTTTGCCTTCATACTTTTGACATAATCGTCATGGAGGGGCTTGACCAACTTAAACCATCTCCAATCCTCATCTGACGAGAGAGAGATGATCTTATTGCCACGTTTCAATATAAAATCCCTCCCTGCCTTATCGATCTCATCCCACGCCTTTCCCTGTTTCTCAGCCCATTCTTCATTGATCTTTTCAATAATCTTCTGGATATCCGGAGATAGACTATTCCACTTTTCCTTATTCATGACAACGAAGAAGGCTGTGCTGTAGGAGGAACCATAGTTTTCAGTGGAAAACTTCACGACCTCTCCCCATTTCCAACCTTGCAAGGCCTCAAAGGGGGCCATCGAGCCTTCAACCACCCCTCTGCTCAGGGCATCGTAGGTCTCGCCCATTGGCATGGCCACAGGCGTTCCACCAAGAGCGCCCACTATTTTGGCGGCCATACCCGTGCAACGAATCTTCATCCCTTTGAGATCCTCAAGTCTGCTCACCGCTTTTTTGGTATGGAGCAGCCCAGGCCCATGCGCATGCAGGTACATCACCTTCACTTCATCCAGTTCTTTCGGTTTAAATTTTTTATAAAAATCATTGATCAACCTAGTTGCCGCCCAACCGCTCCTGATCCCCAACGGCAAATCGATCACCTCTAACAGAGGAAATTTCCCCCTTGTATAAGCAAAGACTGACATCCCGACATCAGAAATCCCTTTGGCCGCGCCATCATAGCATTTGTCAGCAGGGGTGAGTGTGCCACCATAAAACATGGTCACCTTCACCTTCCCGTCCGTCCTCTTCTCGATCTCCTTTCCCCACTCAGTGGCCAGGACACTATGCCTATGAGGGGCCGGGAAGAAGATGGAGTATTTGAGTTCAACAGGCTTCGTCTGGCCCAACGCAGACGAGGTCAAGAAACAGAATCCAATAAATAACACACAAAGGAAAACCGGTAGTGATTTCCAATCCCTCATTCTGAACCCTCCTTTCTATTTATTGATATGAGAGCCTTAATTCCTTTTTCTTCTTTTTGGGCCATCACCCCCTTTGCTCAAGTGATCTTGAGAATTTTTTAACAAGTATATTTGGAAGAGAAATTTTGTCAAGCTAAATTTTATGCCTGAGGTAAGTCCTCACTCCTCCGTGGAAGCTTCCCAGGATCGGGCAGGAATGTTCCCACCCGATGGCAGCCTATCTCCACGCCTCAGTGGCGCATTTTACTCAGACTCTGAGAAATGGGGGTATACTGATTGAGATGCTTACCGAAGCAAGAATAACGGTTGTAAGGCAAAAGGGGAGGTTGCTTTTTGCTAAATAATGCCTCTATACCTTTAAACAGAGGGGCGCGCCACACCTATAAAGGTACACCCCTACGGATGAATTGTGGATCAAATTCCTCCGGGTCTGGTCACATCATCTCTCCCAACAACCACCGAACCTATTGCTTTCTCCTCACAATATCTATTGCCTTCACCAAACTCAGTTTCATTCTTGTAAAAGCCTCGGATAGGGTCTTCAGCTCATCTTTCGTCTTAACATTAAAGTCCCTTTCAAATTTCCCACGACTTATTTCATCCGCCACTTCCACAAACTGCTCGATGGGTTTAATGATGCTTCCAATAATGACCCTATCGATGATGATCATGATTACAAAAAATATCGCAGCATAAAAAGATGCAAACAGGATGAGGGCATTCTGGGCGTTCTTTTTTGCAATCGCAGTGGGGACGTATGCCGTAAGAGCTCCCACGACCTGATTCGCTTGCCATCCAAACGCACCAGTGCTCCCATACTTTGCAAGCAGCTCTCCTGGAGCGACCTCCGGGATACCGTGACACCTCAGGCAGTCTGCCTTGCTGGCGACAGGCCTCGCGACATAGAAATATTCAACCTTTCCTTTTTCCACCAACCCCTTCAATTCCTTTAGCGTCTTATCTGCTCTGAATTTTGCAATAATCCCCTCTTCAAATCCATCTGCTTTGTTGATGGGGTTTCTCGGGTTCATTGAGATATGTTTGAAGATATAATGAGGGAACTCCGCCCTAACCTTCTCTGCAACCCCCCTTGCATTAAATGACGTGGACATGGCTTCTACGATAAATCTTTCGGGAAGCTCTTTCATCACAGCGGGTCGAGTGACATCCCCATAGTGCTTTCTTATCGACTCCATCGTAAAAAGGAAGACCTTCGCATTTTCAAACACCTCTCTGTCCACGTTCACTCTTAAAATAAGATAAGAGCTCACCACCAAGACTGGAAAAGATGCAATAAAAATGATCAATAAAATCACCATAAATCTTTTTCTCAATCGAAGGCCTCTAAACATAGAATTCCTCCTTGTCAAAAATTTTTTGGGGTTTCTTCTTCACACTGGATGGGCCGCACAAGATACCCTCTCCTCATTTTCCACCAAGCTTGATTTCCATGACCGCTTTGATAAATTCCTTTCTTCTGACCCCGTCAGGAACTTCCTCACCCAATGCTTCGACAAAGGATAGCCATCTCTCCTCAGGAAAAGAATCCTTCATCTCCCCAAACTCGGAGAGCTTATTGTCAATCAGAATGGATGCAATCGGCCCGACGATATTGTTCAACTCTCTTTCGACCACGCGGAAAAAGTCTTCCCTGACGATTTTCTTAACGGTCTTCGGCCCCTCCATCCTCTCCAATAACCCAGCCTCGACAAGTTGGTAAATCACCTTTGACGTTTTGAACTCATCCCATCCGAGCGTTTTTGCAATTTCTAAGACCGTCCTGGTTCCGTTCGCCAATGCCAGCACATTCCATTGATCGCCCTTAATACTCTTCTCCTCCGAATTACTCTGTAGGGGGATACGAAATACCGCATTCGGAGATGGGACCAGATTCCTGATCTTTTCCCATTCCTGTTTCTTGTGCCACCAGTTGAGGAGTAAAGTCTCCGTGGGGATGAGGATCGTTTTTTCTCGAGTAGGAACATCTGGCTCAAATGTAACCTTTCCTCTCTGCCAGCTCATGATATTCATAAAGGCTTCTTCCCCAAACGAATTCGAGGTTTTGGCATGAACGATAACTCCCGTCTCTAAGAAGATCTCTCCATATTCGTCGCCTTTGATCCTTAATAATCCGGTTTTTTCGTCACTCAAAAAAGGTTTTATAAGATCGAACAGTTTGGCTTCGGAAAGTTCCCCTAAGATGGTTTCAGGCATGGCAAAATTCCCTAAACTTTTTGTCAAATAGAGTAAAAGCAAAACAAATGCCAAAATTTGACAGGGGTTTCCCTCTCGTAGCGGTTGAGTCGAAATCTATTGAAGTTTAAGGAGGTTTTTAAATGGAAGGAAAGTAACTGAGAGTTGGAGGGAAGTTCACCTCAATTAAAACTGGTAGAATTTTTGTCATCTCACCGACAATTTCGTTCAAAAACTATGAGGGTCAAACCTCGCCATCTGAAGCTCTGACCGAGATCAAGGATTTCGGATGCTGATGGAATCGATCATTCTAATGAACTCTGTTCGGAAGAACTCATAGGCTCTCTTCTCGTTTCCTGAAATCGACTCCCTTTCCCACTTCCTTCCTTCCCCGGAAATCCTGAGGCCGAAGGAATTTATATCTTTTGAATACCGGACAAAGACAGCATGTTCGGCCTGATAGGAGAATAAGAGCTGCCCTTGAAGGGCCCATTGGGATGGAATTGCAACACCTTTCTTCACAATCGGTTGAAGGGAAGGGGCATCCGGATTCCACGCCATTAATTGGATAAGGTAATCGATCTCCATATCACCCTTTTTCTTTCTATCCTTTAAATACATTCTTTTCTCCGTATAGGGTTTTAATGGCGGGATCGTCATCGGCCCGGCTTGGGGATTGGTCTTGTCCGCAATCTGGAGGATCAGCATCTCTTCCATCTGACCCTCTTTGGCCTTGACAAGGATGTAGACCCGGGTCAGGGAGTTCTCACCCGGATTGGGATGCGAAAAAGAGTGAACTAAGCGGAGCTCCGAGGGCAGGGTCAATGTGAACGGCGGTTTCTGAGAAATCAACCTCTTCCCTTTGATTTCAAAGTCCTTCTCCGCAGCCATGGCAGCAGTCCATACGCAGAAAGCCAAACCAAACCAGATCATTCCGATCTTTTTCATGTCTTTTTCTTCTCTATGGTGGGACGCCACCCTCGAACAACGGAAATTGTTTTTAGGCTGAGGCTAGGGTTAGGAAGCCATTTTGGCCAAAGTGATGGGGTAATGTGAAATCTTTGGGACCAATGACCTAACCCCTTTACAAAACGGGCATCGTAGCCTTAGCCCTAAGACCAAGGACTTTTATTTTCTAACCAGGCCTCCTTCTTTTTGGTTACGGATCAGGAAGGGACCGCTCGAGTAACTGATCTGGACATGGGTCGAATCTTTCTGGAGAATGAGGAGGCTTTTGTCATGCCATGACCAGTGATTTAAGTCAGGTCCACAATAAGAAGGCTCTTTGAATTTTTGGATCAGAAGATCTTTTGCCTTCCCGTAAACGCTAAGATCGCTGAAAGTCACGTCGACCCGGTAGAGCCTCTTTGATTCAGGCGTGAAGAAGTAGCTGAAGAGGGCCGGAAAGTCGAGGTAGTTTCCTGAGGCATAGAGCGTAAAGGGCGACTTATTCGTGTCATCCTTAAACCACTTGTTTCCGTCCCTGCCGATCGCCCTCTTCACCTCGTCTATGGAATCACCCCAGTTCGAGCTTAAGAATTGCCCAAGAGGAACTGGCGGCTCTTTCAAAACCCAAATCCGTGTCGTGCAAGTGCTAAGAAAAGTGATCATAAGAGAAAAAATAAAAATCATTCTTATAAAAAACCTCAAATCCATGTAGACTCCTTTTCTCGCTATCGTCTTTCCTTTCTTCATCAAACTTAAACGCGACCACCGGTTCTAATCAACATGATTGGTCTCTCTCTTCGCCCGCAACTTCCATAACGTTTTGGATTGGTGAAATCCCGATTAAGTCGGGATTTCCCGAAGGGTGTCAATGCTAGCTTGATGTTATTTGTTGGTGCAAACAAGAATCATTTCAAAAGCTCCTTTAACTTTTCTACCGTCAAATCGGCATCCCTAAGAATGCTCGCTAAGACCTTCGGATGGAGGACCTTGCCTGAGTGATAAGGAACAGTTACCCTTTTTCCTTCTCTGTTTTTGTATATTTTGTGACTACCACAGCCTAAAAAACTTAACTCAGGCACTCTTTTAGCCGTCCGTTACAAGCACTATAAAAAAAGAATCACGCCCTTTTGTCACATTTTGGTCAACGTCCGAGTGTAAAAGAAGCCCGAAGGGTTTAGACGTAAGTCTTTCGCATCATGTTGATTGTGGTCGCGGGCAGAAGTCCTTTCAAAAATGGTCGCTGTCCCTATTTTCCATCGAGGTACACTATATCATAACCAGAAAACATGTCAATTATTTTGAGAAAAAATAGGCGGGATATCTCTACCCCGCCTATCCGGTTCAATTTGGCGAAATGTGGACGTTTATTGTTACTTCTTTGTCAGGAGTTCTTTCAATTTGGCACCTGCCTGGGGACTCTTATTCAATAAATCTTTCCACCCCTCCTCATAGGCCACCTTCAGGAACTTCTCCTTTTCTGCCGGAGCCAGGTCAATCACCTGGATGCCCTCCTTGAGGAGCATGGGCCGTTCCTGTCTGGAAAGTTCGTCAAATGCTGCAACGACCCTCTTCTCAGCCTCTATTGCCGCCTCTGTCAGCAGGTCCCTTAGCTTTTGAGGCATCTGGTTCCAAATCTTCAAGTTTACGAGAAGCGGATTCGGAACATTGTAAAAACCCGGGTCTACCACATATTTCGTATGCTTTTGCCAGCCCCAATCCCGGATGCCCACTGCCGGCCAGCAATAGCCATCGACCACATTCCTTTCGAGGGCGACATAGACTTCCGTAGGGGGTATCACGACAGGGTTTCCGCCAAGTCCTTTTATCGCTTGCAGGTACATGGGCGACACCCGAATGTTAAGCCCTTTAAGGTCAGCACTCTTTATGGGTTTTTTAAGATAGAGATGGAATTTTGTGCCCAGGCCGAGCCTGGCCAGGTAATAGATCCCGACCTTCTTTTCGTGAAGCTCATTCAGATAAGCCCAGGCACCACTTGCTCTCTCTTCTGAAGGTGTCAGGTTCGACAATTTGATCGCATCCACTTCAGGCAAGACCGACAGGTAGTAGGCAGTGGTGGTGAACACCATATCCACCATGCCACGCTGAAGGGCCTGAACCTGATCCGGCGTTTTGACTGCCTCAGGACCTCCGATGTACTGGATCTTCAGCTCACCAGGATATTTTCTTGCCACCATCTGTTCTGCCAGTTCTGTGAAGGTCGCAAAGGCCTTGTACTCACTGGCTGTCTTGGGCCATGCGGTCACCGCCTTTAGTGTAACTGTCTCAGCCTTAGCAAGCCCATACTGAGTAAGCAACACGGTGGTAAGTACGAAAACCAGCACAGAAAACTTAAACCCCAATCTCCTCTTCATTGTCTTGCCCTCCTTTTGATTTTGGATTTGGTTTGAAATTTGACCTTTGGAATTCGACCTTTCATCTCACCTCATTCCCATCAGACCGGGCACAACGGTTGCCAAAGATGGCATGAAAAGCACAAGGGCAATACACAGCACATCTACGATGACATAAGGGGTCACTGCCTTCCAGATGTCAGCCATGGTGATCTCAGGAGGAGCTACCCCCTTCATTACAAAAAGGGTGACACCAAATGGAGGAGTGATCAGACCCGTCTCCAGGGCGATCAACATGAGGACACCGAACCAGATCGTGTTATAACCGAAGGCATGGATGACAGGCATGTAGATAGGAATGGCGATCATCATAATGGCAACGGTCTCCATGAAACAACCGAGGATAAGCACAACGATCAGCATGCCGATCAGGATGACGATCGGTGGGATGTTGAGATTGGTGAGAAAGCCGGTCATCCCTGCGGCAGCGCCTGTAAAAGCCAGTATCTCACCATATGTATTTGAAACGATAATAATCATAAATATCATGACCGTGACTTTTAAGGTCCCGTAGACCGATTTCTTGATAATCTCCCAATTTAAACGCCTGTAGACAAGGGCTAAGATAAACGACCCCAATGTCCCTGTGGCCGCTGCCTCAGTAGGGGTGGCCACCCCTAAGAAGATGAACCCTATCACCATAAAGATGATGAGGCCGAGGGGCAACAGGTATTTCACCGTGGCCATCACCTTCTCCTTCAGAGGGATGTGGGGCACATCATACACGGGGGCTTCCTCAGGAAAGAGGCGACACCACAATATGACATAGAGGAGGTACAGGCCGGACATGATCACCCCCGGCACGATGCCGGCAATAAGAAGTTGTCCGACATCGATATTGGCCAGGCTTGCGAGCACTACGGTCAGCGCATTGGGAGGGATCAGGGCGTCCACGGTACCGACGCCCATGAGCGGACCGAGGCTCATGTTCTTGCTGTAGCCTCTTTTCAACATATCAGGAAGGAGGATCGTGCCGAGGAGTGCACACGTCGCAATCGTAGAGCCACTCAGCGCACCGATGATCACCCCCATCATGATCGCCAGGATAGAGAGCCTTCCCCGCAGTCTGCCGAGCCATTTATCCAGTACGTTGACGGCATTGAGCCCGAGGCCTGAATGGAATATCAATGTACCCATGAGGATAAAAAAGGGCACAGGGAGTAGCGTGAAGGTGGTGATGGAGGTGAAAGCCCCTGTGACTGTTGAGATCAATCCTGGAACTCCTCCGAGGAAGAAATAGGCCCCTACCAGGTTGACCACGAGAAAGGCAAAGGCAACAGGAAGGTTGGTGAGGATCAGAAGCACCATCCCTCCGAAGAGCAAGCTAATGACCAGCCACCATTCCATAGGTTACTCAGGAAACAAAAGATTTTGTCTCACGGTAAGGGTAACGATGCCCGTTTCGCCGAGACGACAGACGTTAAACGATCAACGATGCATTATCTTTTTTGTCCATTGTGTTTTGTTCATCGTTCAAAAAGGTCTTCGTAACCCTAACCTAAAAGCGCGGAGGACGCTCTCTGTTCTCGGTTGATGCCCACCCTCATGTCGTATCGTCTTGTTCTTTAATCCTGCTCACCGCCATCCGGAAGAACTGGATGGTGAGGAGGATGCTTCCTATGGGGATGATGATGAAGACAGCCGTCTTCGGAACGGTCACTGCTCTGACATCGGTCACCCCGCCTCGAATACATTCCAAAACGTGGACGGTTCCAAAAAAGATCATGGCCGAGCAGGTGAGCCCGCCGATCACATTCATGACACAATCGAGATAGCGCTTTCTTTTTTCGTTGAGATGGGTGTAGATGATATCTGTGGTGATATGGCCCTTCTCTCTTAAAAGCCAGGTCGTTCCGAGGAAGACAATCCAGAGCAGGGCATATTCGGTCATCGGGATGATCCATATCGTCGTCTTTGTAAATAAGAATCGCATGCCGATGGTGTAGCAGACAGCGGCTGTGATGGCTATAAGGATCGCTCCTGCCAGAATGGCCATCAGATCAACCACCCTATCAAAAAAGACCCAGAATTTTTTCATCCTGACAGACCCGCCCGGTATCTCAATTTTTTCCACTCTTCGTCAGCATCCCTTTGAATCTGTTCGATCTCCTCTTCCTTCAGATGCCTGAACCTCCCCTGCCTTGACAGATACTCCCGGACCGGGAGTCGCCGCGGCTGGTGGTTGATGGTGTACCTCTTTCCGTCCTCCACCTCATAAAGGGGAAAGATATTCGTTTCCACAGCGAGGACCGACAATTCAGGCGAGATGTCCGACGGGGTCCTCCAGCCGGTTGGACAGGGGACGAGCATGTGAATGAATTTTGTCCCCCGGATGCCTTTCGCTTTGGTGATCTTCTGCTGAAGATCCCGGGGGAACCCGATCGTGGCTGTAGCCGAATACGGATTATAATGGGCGGCCATGATCTCCATGATATTCTTCTTTCGCCTGGGATTCCCTTTGGGTGTGGTGCCGGTCCAGGCAAAGGAGGGAGTGGACGAGCTCACCTGGATGCCGGTGTTCATATAACCTTCGTTATCCAGGCAGACATAGATGATGTCGTCATTATTCTTCGCCACTCCGGAAAGGGCCTGCAAACCGATATCAAAGGTCCCCCCATCTCCTGCAAAGGCCAGCACCTGAATGTCGGTTATCCCCTGTACCTTAAGCCCGTTGGCAATCCCTGCGGCAGTCGGTGCAGCGATCTCAAAAGCGGAATGGATCGTCGGGACACCGTAAGCAGTATAAGGATAGACACCTCCGATCGCTCCTTCACAAGATGGGACGATGACCGCAATGGTCCGGGGTCCCATGGCCTGAAGAACCAGTTTCATGCCGGTCGCAAGCCCGCAGCCTGCACAGGCTGCATGCCCAGGTCGAAGTAAATTAGGCCGCTCTTCAGTTAATACCATCTGAATCCTTCTCAGCTCCAATCCGATTTCAGATTTCAGATTGAACAAACCCACCCAGTCAACTCTTTCAGATTGCAATCTAAAACTTCCATTATCTCTATTGTCTGCTCTCGCAACTTCCTTTCTTCTTTCAATCTACAATTTGAAATCTGCAATCAAGATCCCTCTTCCATGATCCAGATCGGGGTATCCATGGGTTCTGTCCTCTCCATCACATCGAGGCAAACCCTCTCGATCATCTCAGGCCGCACATCTGTTCCTCCAATGCCCGCTATGTAGCTGAAGACAAGGGGCCGATCCGGCGAATGAACCAGGGCTGCCCTCAGCTCCTGACAGAAGATCCCTCCACCTCCGAGAGAGAAGTTTCGATCGATGACCGCGATCCTCTTCCTCCCTCGAAGGGCCTCCCGGATGGCCTCCCCCGGAAAAGGCCTGAACAGGCGTACCTTCAAGAGTCCGATCCGGTATCCCCTCTCCCTGAGCTCCTTGATCGCAACCCTTGCCGTGCCCGTGATCGATCCTGCCGTTACAACCACAACCTCTGCATCTTCGACCATCAGGGGCTCAACGATCCCGTAGCCCCTTCCGAACTCATTCCTAAATTCCTGATCCACTTGCAATGCAAGCCCTTTAACCGAGTCCATCGAAACCTGCGCCATATGCTTATACTTGCGGTATAATTCCGAAGGAACAACGGGGACAAGAAATCCAGGTTTATCCATATCAAATTTATGCGGAAGATCCATTGGAGGAAGAAAACGATCGACCTGCTCCTGCTCCGGAAGGTCGACCACCTCCATGAAGTGGGAGACGAAGAAGGCCTCAATGGAGACCATCGCTGGAAGATAGACCTGTTCCGCAATCCTGTATGCCTGGATCACACTGTCCAGAGCCTCCTGGCCATTCTCACAGTAGAACTGGATCCAGCCCGTATCCCTTTGAGAAAGGCTATCCAACTGATCCGCCCAGAATCCCCATGGAGCAGCCAAGAGTCGGTTGACATTGGCCATCACCACTGGAACCCGACACCCAGAGGCAAAATGGAGCATCTCATGCATGAGAGCGATGCCCTGGGAGGAGGATGCGGTGAATGTCCTGACACCGGTTAGAGAGGCCGCAATGCATGAGGCCATGGCTGAATGCTCGGACTCTGTCCGCATCATGATCCCTTTGAGTTGGCCCGAGGCCTCCCATTCGGAGAGCTTCTCATAGATGGGCGTCTGGGGCGTAATGGGATAAGCCGCAATCAATGGGGTGCGGCAGAGTTTAACCGCATGGGCGATTGCATGATTCCCGGTCATGAACTCTTTCATGAAACTTCCCTCATCTCCACCACACCTCTCGGGCAGGCCCTGGCGCAGGTGCCACACCCCTTGCAGTGTTCTAAATCGACCGCTCTTGACTGGAGAAGAGGATCGAGTGAGATCACCCCTTCCGGGCAGAAGAAATAACAGTTGGAACAGTAGTTGCACGTCCCGCAGGTGAAACATCTCGAAGCCGAAGCGTGTGCTTGATTCGGAGAAAAACCTCGATTGACCTCTGAAAATCCTTTCACTGCCTTATCCCGACTCAGCTTTCGTTCTCGGATCCGTCCACTCGGTTCGAAATAGAGGGTATTGATTCGTTCATATGGGACCACATCCTTCACCTCTGGCCATCTCCCCTGCTCTATCCCTGCGATATAAGCTTCCATGGAAAGAGAACCCTGATTTCCAACCTCGATCCGGGAAAGAAAGTCATCACTGGATAGCCCCCGAAGGTAGAGGTCGATGGAGATCGCAGCCTTCTTTCCTGAGGCAATGGCCGTGACGACCGTTCGAGGTTGATCGATCGCATCCCCGCCTGCAAAAACCTTATCCTGGGCAGTGAGAAGAGAGGGCCCTACATCGATCAGGCCACGACTCATGAGCCTTTGGGGGATCCACGACCATTCAACGGCCTCGCCCACTGCCTCAACGAGAGCGTCTGCTTCAAGTTTTACAAAACCTCCCTCCACAGGGATCGGTTTCGGCCGTTTGCTCTGATCAGGTTTGCCCAACTTCATCCGCTGAAATTTCACGGCCAGCCTTCCGTTCTTAAGCAGACTGACCCTGACAGGTTGAATAAGGAATTCGAACCGTACACCCTCCTCCTCCGCCTCTCTGATCTCCTCCTGGATGGCAGGCATCTCATCCCTGGACCTTCGATAAGCAACGGTCACCCTCGAGCCGAGACGCAGGGCCGATCGCGCGACATCCATGGCCGTATTGCCTCCACCAATGACGATCACCTCTCTTCCCAATCGGATCCTTCCTCCTGAATTGATCCTCTCCAATAACTCCTTACCCCTCCATACTGCTTTCAGCGCTTCACCGTCAATCTTCAGGGGGAGGCTCGATCCAGCTCCGGGGGAGAGGAAGACGGCATCAAAATCCATCAATTGATCAAAAGAAAGGTCACCACCCACTTTGACCCCTGTCTTGATTTCGATCCCGAGATTCACTATTCTCCGAACCTCCCTTTTCAAGACAGATTTGGGGAGCCGATATTCGGGGATCCCCCAGCGCATCACACCGCCGGGCTCTGTTCTGGCCTCGAAGACGGTCACTTGATGGCCGAGGAGGCCCAGAAAATAGGCGCAGGAAAGGCCTGCCGGACCTGATCCAACCACGGCCACCTGCTTTGAATGATGGTTTCGATGTGGCCTGATATCCACGGACCTGTCCGATGTCGCATCGAACACATACCTCTCCATTGCACAGATGGAGACCGATTCGTCATACCGGGCTCGATGGCAGCGAGCTTCACAGGGGTGGAAACAGACCCTTCCGCACACACCGGGAAAAGGATTTTCCCTTAACAAAGCCCGAAGCGCCTCATCATACCTGCCCTCTGCGGCCAAGTAAAGGAATTGAGGGATCGGATTTCCCGCAGGACATGCCTCCTGACAGGGCGCTGTCATCAAGACAGTTTCCGGTTTTTGAAATCCCCATCTTCCTGTCTCAATCACCTCTGTGCTCCCATAGGATATGGGGATGACCAGTTCAGATGAATGACGGAAATCCATCTTCATTTTTCTATCTCTCTCTCATATACGGCCGTCTGCTCATTCGCCTCTCTTAGAGCCCGGACGTTTGCCTCAATCTTAGCCGGCACCACCGCCTTCACCGCTTCGATCAACGTCTCCATACGGACCAGACTGGTTAAACGTGCATAGGCGCCCAGCATGGCTGTATTCAGAGTGGCCCCCAGGCCAGCATTCCTTGCGATAAGTCCGGCATCGACCAGACCGATTCTGAATCTTCTCAGTCGCCTAAAAGAATCGATACCCAGACTGGTATTGATCAGGATCTCCCCTTCTGGCTTCACCTCCTGTAGTATCTCCTCTTCATCGATCAGAGAGAGATCGAAGATGATCAATTGATTTGGATTCTTGATCTGACACTTCAAAAGGATGGGCTCATCATCCACACGCAGAAACCCGGCTACCGGAGCCCCGCGGCGCTCTCCACCGAAGAGGGAAAAGCATTGGGGGTATCTTCCTTCCAAAAAGAAGGCCCTTCCCAATACTTCGGAAGCGATGACCGCCCCCTGTCCCCCTCGACCTTTGAATTTGATCTCGATCATCGTTCAGGTGTCTCCTTGAAGGCGTACCTCAATATATCTCTCTTCGATTGTTCAAGGTGGGATTTTATGGCCCGGCTCACCCCTTCCGGATCACCCTTCTCAATCGCACCCAGGATGGCTTTGTGCCCCTCAATCGCTCTCAATACGTTATCCATCAAATAGATGCTCTGAATTCGGTACCGGAGCATATGTCGTCTCAACGTCTGAGCCAATTCCAGGAGTCGCTGGCTGCCACTCAATCCTGCAATGATCTCATGAAACTGGGCGTCCGTCTCTACAAAGGCCTTTGGGTTTCCTTGTGAAACCTTTTCCTCTGAAATCAAAATATTCTTTCTCAGCTCCTCGATGAGCTGGTGATGAGCCTTCTTCATGGCCCAACGACAGGCAAGCTCCTCTATCGCTCCCCTGATCTCGCATATCTCCTCGACTTCCTCCTCGCTCAGAGGTTTCACAATGTAACCGACTCTCGGAACGGCCTCGATGATCCCTTCCAGCTCCAGATTATGAAGGGCCTCCCTGACCGGTGTTCTCGATGTTCCAATCTCTTTTGCTATCTTCGCCTCGATCAGATGCTCGTGCGGAGGTATCTCGCCGCTCAGGAGTTGATCACGCAGGTGGTCGTAAATCTTCCTCCTGATCGTTTTGCTGTTCCTGATCACCAGTCGCCTCATGGTAGAAAACTCTATCTCAATAGCCTATTCTTTGTCAAACATTTTTTCCAACCAGCAGATATTTCACAATAAATCGAGGAAATGGTGGGATACTGTACCCCAGCACCCCTCTGAATCAAAACCCATTTCGCGAAAACACTCCTTCCAAATAGAAACCTCTTGATTATTTGGATAGAAATCAGTAAAGATGAAACATACCTCTTCGATTAAACGGGTGAGGATGAATTATTACATCAACTACGAGGGGAAGAAGTTAAGCTTCTCCCTGCCCAGGGGATGGAATCTCATCTCGGATCAAGACAGGGCTCTGGTTTCTGGAGTCTCCGATCCGTTGAAGGAGATCCGGGAGGCTCTGGACCATCCTATCGGATCACCTAAGATAGAAGATCTGGTACATCCGGGAATGGATGTCGTCCTCCTTTTCGACGATCTCCAGCGGCCGACACCGGTCCACCTCGCTCTGCCAGAGATCCTGAACCGCCTCAACCACGCAGGTATCCCGGACGAACGGATCACGACCATCTGCGCCATAGGAACCCATCCCATCCCTACCAGGGAGCAGCTGGAAAAGAAGGTTGGCAGAGAAACACTTTCCAGGCTTCAGGGCCGGATCATCTCTCATGACCCTCATGCTTCAGATAACGTCACCATCGGAAGGACCAAAAGAGGAACTCTCATTGAGGTCAATCGCCGGGTGGCCTTCTCCGACCTGATTCTCGGTGTGGGTGAGTGCATGCCCCACCCGATTGCAGGATATGGAGGCGGATACAAGATCGCCATGCCAGGGGTCTGTTCCTACCGCACCGTGGCCGATCACCACTTCACATGGATGCGCCACCGGAATAGCCGCGTCAATCTGATGGATGGGAACTACTTTTACGAAGAGATTGTCGATGGTGGTCGCCTTTCAAGATTGACCTTTAAGCTCGATTTTCTGATTAACGAAAAGAAGGAGGTCATTCGAGCCTTTGCAGGAGACCCTGTGGAGGAGCACCGGACGGCCTCTCATTATGCGGCCTCCCTCTACTCCATCCCTCTTCCAAAGATGGCCGACGTCACCATTACCTCGGCGTCTCCGCTGGAGGTTGGCGTTCAGTCGACCAAGGCGCTGATCATGGCAGGGCTTTGCACACGCTCCGGAGGCGCCATCATCTGGGTAGCTCCGCAGAAGGAGGCAGGCCCGATCATGCCCTTGATCAAAGAGATGGCCAGTCCGGAAAGCGCGGGCGATTTCCATCGCCGGTTGATCGAAGGAAATGTTCCGGACCACCTCACCCCCTTTGGGATCTCCTACATCATGCAGGTCGTCTACTTTAAAGAGCTGGCCGAAAAGTTTACGGTCTTCCATGTAACGGAGGGACTCTCACCGGAACAGGTGAAGATGATGAAATTTACCTATTCCTCCACCCTTCAAGAGGCGATTGACCGGATTTCTCAAAGGATGCCTCGGGCTGATGTAGCGGTCTTTCCATCAGGAGGAAATATCATCCCGCACGTAGGCTAAGATCTGAAGTCCCGTAGTCCTAATAGTCTCGTAGCCTTACAGTTTTTGACCGGGGCATGCCCCGCAAGCCCCGCCCTGTGGGCGAGGAGCTTCACTATCTGGCCACGTAACCATCTGGCAATTCGACTCTCATGACGCTCTGCGCGTAGCGCCATATGTCTTGTTTTTACCTCTTCTTCTCGTCAGAGACCACATCATAACACCAGCAGAGCATCCCGCCATCGACGTTCTTCACATTCTCAACCCCTGCGTGTTGGAGCCTGAGACAGGCCTTATAGGAACGGAGCCCTGATTCGCAATGCACAAGAGTCTCCTTGCTTTTATCGAGCTCGTCGATACGCTTTTTCAAATCTCCCAAAGGGATCCAGACCGAACCAGGAATCCGCTTCTCTTCTACCTCCTCTTTCTCTCTGACATCCAGCACCTGAACCTTCTCCTTCGCCTTTTCCAATCTCTCCTTCACCTCAGAAGCCTGTATCCCTTCCACCCTTCCTTCCAGTTTGTTGAGAAGCACATTGGCAGCAACGATCACCGGAGAAAGGGCAGGACTGTACGGCGGAGCATAGGCCAGGTCCACATTGGAGAGTTCTCTGCAGGTCATCCTTCCGTGGAGGGCCATGGCCAGGACGTCGATGAATTTGTCCGAAGGCCCTTCCCCTATTGCCTGGGCTCCAAGGATACGGCCCGTCTCCCTGTCTGCGATCACCTTTAAAGTTGACTCCTTCCCTCCTGGATAGTAGTGGGCTCGGGAGTATCCTCTGACAATGGCCTGGACCGGATGGAAACCCTCCTTCTCAGCCTCTCTCATCCCCAATCCGGTCTTGGCCGCATTAAAATCGAAGACCTTGAAGATCGTGGTTCCCATCACCCCGGGAAAGGTTGCCTCTCCTCCACACACATTGATGCCAACCACCCTTCCCTGTTTATTGGCCGTCGATCCCAAAGGAACCCACACCTTTTTCCCGGTGATGAGATGAGTTGTCTCCGCACAATCGCCTGCTGCATAGATTCCTTCGACACTGGTCTCCATCCTCTCATTGACCCAGATCGCTCCTGTCTCACCAATCCTCAGCCCTGCTTTCCTCGCCAGCTCAACCTGAGGCCGAACTCCAAGCCCCATCAGAACCGCATCAGTCTCTATCTCTTGCGTGGCTGTCTGGAGATGGGTGACCTTCCCCTCTCTGCCCTTTAAGGCCCTGATCGGCTCAGAGGTAAATATCCGCACGCCTTTATTCTCTAAGTATCGGCGGAGGATCTCTGCAAAGTCCTGATCAAAGAGGGTCAATATCTGCGGAGCCATCTCAACGATCGTCACCTTCTTGCTCAACTGGACAAGCGACTCGGCCATCTCAAGGCCGATATATCCTCCTCCCACGATGACCGCATTTCGGATCTCATCCGATCGAATCCGATCCACAATGGCGTCAGCATCGAAGATGGAGCGGAGGTAAAAGACATTTCTTAGATCGAGCCCCTCAATCTTCGGCCGGATCGGCTGAGCCCCGGTTGCAAGGACCAATCGATCGAAACGGTCTGTAAAAACCTCACCCGATTCCAGGTCCCGGCCTGATACGGTTCTCTTTTCGGTATCGATCTCTTCGATCCTGCGGTGCTTCTGGATTCGAATCCCGTCCTGGGCGAATTGACCGGCAGTACGCGAAATCAACTCTCTCCTCTCCTTCACAACGCCACTGACATAGTAGGGAAGTCCACAACCCGCATAGGAGATCTCTTCCTCCTCCTGATAGACCACGATCTCCATCTCCGGATCACACCGCCTCGCCTTAGCCGCTGCCTTTGGCCCTGCAGCTACCCCTCCGATCACCAAAAGCCTCTTCTTCATCTCTTTCTCCTCCGAAGCTGGACTCCGTTTTCCAAGGCCTAAGGTTTGATCCCCATCTCCGAGCCAATCTCCCTGTATCTCTTCTGCCACGCATTCATCTCTCTCTCCATTTCGGTCGCTCGTCGGGCAATGGTTTTCAATTCTGGATTTGGTCGATTCATTTCTTCATCCATTGCCTGTAAATGGCCGTTTATTCTTTCCCGTATCTGACCCATCTCCTCGAGACGGTGGCGAAACTCTTCCCTCTGCTCAGCACTTAGCCTCTCCGTAAATCGGTGATGCTCCTGCTCCATGCTTCGGAACTCATTCCGCAGACGTTCCTGCTCTTCCCGTAGCTGACCCATATTGGAGCCTGGGCCTTTGCTCAATCGCTCCATATCCCGGACGCGGGTCATCGCCCGATCCAAGCATCGCATAGCGACTCGATACTGTTCCCGCTGCTGATCAGTCGCCCTGATCTGCTGGCGCTGCTGTTCTCGGATCTCCATCTGTTGTCGAGGAGAACCACCCACAGGCTCTTGTCGGCCGCCCCCATATCGGCCTCCTCCCCCTCTCTGCGCATTGACTTCTACTGCAATGGTAAAGAGGAAAAAAGCACAAATCGTTAGAGCCACAATCCTCACCACCCTACTCATCTGACCTACCTCCATTGAAATCAAATTAACTTGACGCGTAAATTTAACATATTCCTTTGACCATTTCGAATCGGTTACTGGGAAAAAGACGCCCCCGGAAAATTCTAAATTAAGATGTTTCAGAAACGAAGGGGATCTGAAATAACTGAGAGGCATTTAGGGTGGTCTGCCCTGAAACAATAACAGGACCGACCTCCTTAATCTTTGCCACATTTTCCAGGGTAGTCCTTACATCCCTGGGCCTCGACTCTTTTCCTTGATAGCTGACCGGAGAATCTCTCTCCAGAAGAATTCTTATCTGGCTACTTTGACCGGAATCGGCCTCAAGACCTTGATCAAATCTTCCGGGGATATCTCGCACAACAGGCCCCGCCTGCCCGCATTGATCAATATCTTGGGAAGGCTGAGGATCGATTCTTCAACATAGACTGGAAGAGGCTTCTTCGTGCCAAAGGGTGAGATCCCGCCTACCATGTAACCCGTATGCCTCAAGGCAGCCTCAGGGCTACAAGGGCTCACCGATTTGGCTCCGATTACTCTTGCCAATTCCTTGGTCGACACCTGCTTGTCGCCATGCATCAAAATAATCAGTGGGCTTTTCTTCTCATCTTCCATCACAAGCGTCTTGATCACCAGGTGTTCATCCACGCCAAAGGCTCGCGCAGCCACCTCTGTTCCACCATGCTCCTCATATTGGTAGGCCCGCTCGACAAACTCTACCTGATGCTCTCTCAAGAAACGAATGGCAGACGTGACCGGAAATTTCTCCTTAGGCAAAAAAGCCCCCTCTTATTTTAACCCTATCCGCATTTTTCTGAGTATATCCGAATTGCTTTTCGTATGGCACTCGCAAATGCCTGAAGTGGTCTCAATATAGCAAAAAGAGTTTTATTGTCAATCAACCCGTTCAAAACTAAAAAGGGTGCCCGGGGCACCCTTTTTACAAAATCAAACGAAAAAATGAGAATCGACTCCTAAGAGCCTGATTTCATCGACATGGAAACACCCACGTTCGATGCGGCGCAGCTGGTCGCCACGCTGGGCTCCTTGAGATACTCCTCTCTCCAGACCCTATCCGCGAAAACCCCAAACCGAGCAGCATAGGCATCCATCTCTTCCTTCATAGTGGTGACAATCTCCTCTGCGCCCGGGTGGGTAAAATACGGATGGGTCTCTGCAATAACTTCTCTGAATCTTTCTGGGTTGTCGATGATCATGCAAGGCCTCAAGTGGTTCTGATTATGGGGCTGCCTTTTTCGGATGGCTCTGAAAAGAGGGCTATCCAGGGCCTTGGCTAAAGGAACGTCCTTGATGTTGTGCATGGCCACATGGGTATAGACACACGGTTCCACATCTCCATTGGCATTGATGTGAAAATACCTCCTCCCTGCCGCAATGCATCCCTGGACATGGGGACCGTCGTTCCAGAAATCGAGGATGAACATCGGTTTGGTTCTCCTGAAATAGATGACCTGCCTCCGAAGATGGTCCCGCTGCTCCGGAGTGACCATCAGATTGATATCGCCCTGGCCATTGACAGGAAGGTAGAGGAAATACATCTGGGCGATAATGCCCTTCTTCAGGAGAAAATCGACCCACTCTTCAGAGGAGACGACGCCCACATTATTCTTTGTCACCGTGGCTGAAGAACCGAACAGGACGTGGGCCTCTCTCAGATGATCCATGGCCTCCATAATTTTTTTGAAGACCCCTGGACCTCTCCATCTGTCTGTCTCTTCTTCGTAGCCCTCGCAGCTCACCACGACCATGGCATTTCCTAAGTCCCGGATCTTTTCTGCCTTCTCTCTTGTCATCAACGTGCCATTGGTATACACCTGGAAGAAGATCTGAGGATGTTCCTCAATCATCTGGAAGAGATGGGGATACATAAAAGGCTCCCCGCCAAGGACAGTGACAAAGTGGAGCCCTATTTCGACACATTCCTTGAGGATACGCTTTACCAGATCATAGGATAGCCCAGGATGCCTCTGGTATCCCAGGGTGTAGCAGCCCGCACATCTTAAATTACACTGCCAGGTGGGACTGAGGATCATCACAAAAGGAGGCCGGAAGCCGTGTTCCTTCTCAAACTGATCCCTCTTCCGATTCCCCATGAACCAGGCATTATTAAAGAGGGTATTGAAGACGACCGTCCGATTCTTGGGAGGAAGATATTCCAAAACTCCCCGAAACAATTTCTTGGCTGGATGGCCCGGGGTCTGAAGCATCTTCCTGACCCCTCTTATGGCACTGAGGATTTCGTAGTCCGAGGTCAACTTCTCACCCAGATAGGTTAACTCAACCAACCTCTCGTCAGAAATCCTGTTCAAAAGCTCAACGATCATTTTCGAGGCCTGATATCCAGTAAAGTCTCTGACCTGTTCTGAAAAGTTCATGTCAATCCCTCCTGCTCGTCGATCAGCGCTTGGCCGCTGTCCAAAAGCCTAAGATTGCGACTGCAATGCCAACAATCAGCTCGTTAAAAGGGTTGCCATTAATCGAGAAAGAGGCAACGATGAGCCAGATGCCCAGAAAACCGATCATCCAGTTTTGCCACATGGTACACACCTGCGCTGAGGATTTTGAACTATTTAATTGAGCCGTCTCCTCTTTATTTCAGCAATTCCCATACCAGAATTAGGCGGCCTTGGCTTTGCGGGGATAAACTGAAATTCTTTTTAATATCAATAGATTATCGGAAGGCAAAATCTTAGGCCCTATTGAGAAAGGAAGGAAAAAGTGTAGTTTTGCGATACTTTTAATCGCAATTCTGCCTTTTTGGAGAAAAGCTCCTTAAATTCGAGGAATTAGATGCGATAAAATATTTCTCATCTTTACAATATTACAATAATTGATCGCACTTAACATTGTTTTACAGATGGTCTGGAAGGTATCATTGCCCTTGCGGGAGGTTTGTCTTTTCTGTTGCCTCCTTAAACTCCCTGGCGACAATCCGGTGCTTTCGAATCAAGTTTTGGAGCTGCCTTCTATCCATTCCAACGTCTAAGGCAGTTCTCGAAATATTCCCTCTGTTCCTTTTTAGTGCCTCTTTCAAGAAGATCCTCTCTAACTCGTCCTCTGCTTTCCGCTTCAGCAGCCATTTCATCCTTCTCAGTTCCTGGCTATCTTTCGGTACGGGATGGACCGTTTCTCCCTCGTCCCCCCTCACCTCTGGCGGAAGGTCTTCCAGTTCAATCCGGTTGGACCTGCTTAGAAGCATGGCCCGAAGCATGCAGTTCTCCAGCTCCCTCACATTTCCAGGCCAGGAGTAATTCTCCAATGCCTGAATCGCCTTATCAGAAATAACGAACTCTTTTCCCCTGACCTCCTTTCTATGCTTCTCAATAAAATGGACTGCTAAAAGGGGGATGTCCTCTCTCCGCTCTCTCAAGGGTGGAAGTTTAATGGTGACGACATGGAGTCGATAGTAGAGATCTTCTCGAAATTCTCCTGCTTCAACGGCTGCCTTCAGGTCCCGATTGGTGGCGGTGATCAGCCGTACGTCCACATCGATCTCCTCTCCGCCACCCAGCCTGGTGAACCGATAGCCTTCGATCGCCCTCAAAATCTTGACCTGAAGTTCCTTGGGCATCTCTCCAATCTCGTCAAGAAAGAGCGTCCCTCTGTGCGCCGATTCAAAGCTTCCGATTTTTCTCTTCATGGCGCCGGTAAACGCACCCTTCTCATGGCCGAAGAGTTCACTCTCAAGAAGTTCTCGCGGGATAGCAGAGCAGTTGACCACCACAAAAGGGAAACCTGCCCTCTCACTGTTGAAGTGGATCGCCCGTGCCACCAATTCCTTCCCCGTTCCACTCTCACCTTGAATCAAAACCGTGGCTTTGCTATCGGCCACCTGCCGAACGATCTCCATCATCTCAATCATTTTTGGATGCTTGCTGATGATCGTATCTATCCCGTAGAGGGATTTGATCTCCTCTCTCAGTTGCCGGTTCTCATCGATGAGGTCAACCTGCTGGAGTGCCCTCTCGATCACCAGCTTCACCTCCTCCATTTTGATGGGTTTGAGGAGGTAATCGGTAGCCCCCTCTTTCATGGCGTGGACCGCAGATTCGATCGTCCCATAAGCGGTGATCACGATCACAGGAATCTCTGGCCTGAGACGCTTCACCTCGTGAAGGAGGCTGAGGCCATCCTTCCCCGGCATCTTCATGTCCGTGAGGATAAGATTGACTGGGCTCTCTTTAAAGATGCGAAGGGCCTCCTCTCCGTCCTGGGCGAGGAGGATCCGGTATCGGTCCTGAAGGTTCACCTCCAAGATGCGCCTCATCTTCTCCTCATCTTCTGCAATGAGAATGGTCCGCCTCATCCTCTATCCTTCCTTTCCCATAGGGAGAACAATCGTAAAGGTGACCCCCTTCCCTTCTCCATCCTCCAGAGTGATACGCCCCCCGTGCTGCGTGATGATCCGATGCGCAATGGAGAGTCCCAGGCCCGTTCCCCGCTCCTTAGTGGTAAAGAAAGGTTCGAAGACCTTTGCCTGCATCTCCCTTGGAATCCCTTTGCCTGTGTCGCTAAACCTTACAAAAACCTTTTCCTTATTCTCCCGGCCGATGGCGATCCTGAGTATTCCTCCGTTGGGCATCGCCTCCAGGGCATTCACGGCCAGGTTCATAAAGGCCTGTCTGATCTGATCCGGATCGACCGAGACCCAGATCGGCTCCGCCGGGATCTCCTTCTTGATCTCCACCTTTAACGTACGGGCCTGGGGCAGAATAAGAAGGATGATCTTCTCCAGCACCGGCCTGAGATCACAGGTGACGAGCTCTGGCTCTTTCGGCCTGGCGAAGTCCAAAAAGGTGCTGATCAGCCCGTTGATCCGTTCCGACTCTTCCAGGATATAGTTGATCATCTCCTGCCGGATCTTCTCGTCGCCGTGCTTTTGGGCGGTCTCCGCCGATCCCGTGATGATTCCCAGGGGGTTTCGAATCTCATGGGCAATCCCGGCTGCGAGCTCACCGATCGCTGCCATCTTTTCGGCCTGCATGATCTGTCGGTCTTTCAAACTCATATCCCGATAGATCAGGGCCCTTGAAATGGCGAGGGAGGCTTGATTCAAAAAGGCTTCCAGCAGTTCCAGTTCCTCTCCGGTATAGTCCTTTTGAGATCGTTTCCTTCCCATCAGGATGAAACCCAACAACCTCTCCCTTAGAAGGATGGGGGCAATCACCACCCAGCCCCTCTCAATCAGACTGTCAATCTCGGCCACGTCCTCTCCATCTTCTCTGAGGTGTTCCAGGTCCACCGCCCTGCGGATCATCTCTGTCCTCTTCACCAGAGGGTGCTGAACGGAATATCTCATCTCTTCTTTTAATTCATCTTCTGAAATGGCGACGTACTCATCTTCTCCGTTTTTTAATAAGAAGAAAACAACCCGATCGACGTGAAAGGTCTGAATAACGAAATGAATCGTGGTCTTGGCCACCTCATCCAGATCAACCAATTCAGTCAGCTGCCGGCCAAATTCTGAAAGCTTTGTCCGGAACCGTACCCTCTCCATATAGAAGAAACGGTCGATCCAGTCCTCTATCTTCCTCTGAAAGGGCCGGAGCAAGAAGACCAGCAAGAGGATCAAAACGGACTCCACCAGGAGAGACTTTCCGTAGGCTTGCTGAGAGATCGTCTCGCCGATGTTCTTGATGACCAGGACATAGATGGCCAGGATCAGGCCAGAGACAGAGGAGTAGAGGATCCCTCCCCGAATGAGGAGATGGATATCGAGCAGCCTGTATTTGATGAGCGCAATGGCGAAGAAAAAACTGACCAAGATCGAATAGAGGCTGGCCAGAAAGAAGATGGGCCAACCCAACTTGAGAAAGTAATTGGAGAGATGGATGATCGTCCCTGCAACAGCCATGGAGATCATTCCGAAGATGAGGTACTTGATCTGGAGCTTCTGTCTGCCAATCCTGGCCGTCCGGAGTGACTGGATCAGATTTTCAATCCCCCAATAGATACAGACGCCCGAGAAAAGAGCGATCAGTCCAAGATAGATCAGAAAGATCAATGGCTCATCGAAAAGCAGACCGTAATAGAAGACGTTCCTCAACTCTTTGAATCGCTCGATGTCGATCCGGAAGGTGAGGAAGAACATGACCAGGATCGCCATCGGTATGAGATAAAGCAGTAAAAGTCTGAACCCCTTGACCCACCGGGTCTCCCTTTTGAAGGGAAAGACAAAGGAGAAATGGAGGAAGAAAACCGGAGCGAAGGTCAAGCCGACGAAGATCACCCTCACCCCGAAGATGGCGTGAACCGGATTGACGCTATTGATCATGATGAATTCGCCGATGTTCCATGTGGCAAAGGAAAGGACAAAACATGCAAAGAGGCGGTGCGCAACGTTCCTGGGGTTACTGGAGAGGACGATCAGACAGAGGGTGAGGTTCATCGTGAAGGCAAGTGCAGCAGGAAGTGCTAAGATGTTCACCGATCCACCTCGCTTACCCCTCCGCCCTTCTGAGGCTGTGTCGTAATTAAGCAAGAAACTGGTTCCACTCCAACACGGGATAGGCGGTCAGGCGACGAAGCTTTAGGGCGGAAACCTCTTATTTGCTCAGCTTCTGAGCCCCAGGCCGATGAAAAGAATCGAATTTTCCAGAACGCCGATGACCCATAACTTTAAATGACCGCATCCTAAAGGTGAGGAGCGTGACTGCCTGTCCCACCGACACCTACCCCCTCTCGTCATTATGACACAGTCTCTTCTACGAAAGAGGAAAAGGAAGACTACGAAGGATGATAAACAAAACAGCCTCAAAGGTCAATCCTACGATCAACCCCTAAGGTTTTTTATCTTTCGAGTCAAATATGCTATCATCATATCGCAATGTCCTCCATCACACCAGACCGGGCTGAATCGCCCTACATCCTTTCCATTGACATCGGGACCTCTGCGGTGCGGGCCTTCCTTTTTGACCGCATCGGGCGGGCGATCAGCGGGATCAAGGCCCGTGAGCCTCTTGAAATCAGAACAACCCCAGAGGGAGCCTCTGAAGCGGACCCTGATCTCATTCTGGAACGGACCTGGAGGTGCATCGACTCTGTCATGGAGCAGGCCTCTCCTTTGAGCCAAAGGATTGGAGGGGTAGCCTCCTGTACCTTTGTCGGCAATATCCTCGGATTAAATCGTTCCAACCAGGCGATCACCCCTTTGATAACCTATGCAGATACGCGGGCGTATGGTGAAGTCGCCGGTCTTCAAGCAGAGTTCGATGAGAGAATCGTTCATGACCGAACAGGCTGTCATTTCCATCCCTGCTATCTTCCGGCCTTTTTTCGATGGTTCGCAAAGGCGAGGCCCGATCTTTTCAAACAGGTCACCCGATGGATCTCGATTGGAGAGTACCTCGAACTGAAATTATTCGGTGGGTCTGCGGTCACCTATTCAGTTGCCTCGTGGTCCGGGCTTCTGAACCGAAACTCCCTGACCTGGGATGAACCCTTGATGGCCGCCCTTCCCATCCGGATGGATCAACTCTCCCCCCTGGTCGACTCCAAACATTTTCAAAAAGGGCTCCGTCCCGAGTTTGCCAACCGCTGGCCTGTTCTTAAGGATATCCCCTGGTTCCCTGCCTTAGGGGATGGCGCGGCAGCCAATATCGGTAGTGGATGCCTGTCTCCTGATCGGGTTGCGCTGACGGTTGGAACGACCAGTGCCCTTCGCGCGGTTGTGGACTTTCCGATTCCTCACATTCCTAAGGGGCTCTGGTGCTACCGGGTGGATAGTCGACGCTCCCTTCCGGGAGGAGCATTGAGTGAAGGTGGAGGTCTCTTCTCATGGTTAATAAAAACATTGAACCTCCCGGACCTGTCGGAAGTCGAGGAGGCCTTGGCCAGAATAGAGCCGGATGCCCACGGCCTCACTGTCCTTCCCTTTCTGGCTGGAGAAAGAGCTCCTAACTGGGCAGGCCATGCAAGGGCGACCATTCATGGCCTTTCTCTGGCCACCACCCCTCTTGAGATTCTCAGGGCAGGATTGGAGGCCGTGGCCTACCGGATCGCTATCGTCTTTGAACTCCTGCGCCAGATCCTTCCTTCAGAGCCACAGATTGTCGCAAGCGGGGGAGCGCTGATCCATTCTTCCTCCTGGCTTCAAATCATTGCCGATACCCTGGGCCGGCCACTGGCCATCTCAGAGGTTCAGGAGGCCTCTAACAGGGGAGTTGCCCTTCTGGCTCTGGAATCCCTTGGCGTCCTTAAAAATCTAAACGAGGCTCCTGACTTCATCGGACCGGTCTTTGATCCTGATCTCAAGCATCGTGAGCGCTACCAGAAGGCCATCGAACGTCAGAAAAGACTTTACGAGAAACTGATGAGGAGTTGAGGACGGAGGGAGCTCTATGGAACTCTATGACATCGGCTTGATTGGATTGGCTGTGATGGGTCAGAACCTTGTGCTCAACATGGAACGAAATGGTTTTAAGGTCGCGGTTTATAATCGCACAAGGGCTACCACAGATGGCTTTATAAGGGAAAAAGGGGCAGGGAAACAGATTAAGGCTGTCTACTCATTGAAGGATCTGGTCGGTTTGCTGAAACGGCCGCGGAAGGTCTTTCTGATGGTGAAAGCCGGCCCTCCTGTCGATGAGATGATCCAGCAATTAAAAACCCTTCTTCAACCCGGTGATCTGATCATCGATGGAGGAAATTCCTTTTTCCAGGATACCGAACGTCGATCCAGAGAGATTGAATCAGAGGGCTACCTCTATATCGGAACTGGAGTTTCAGGCGGAGAGGAAGGGGCCCTGAAGGGCCCGAGCATCATGCCCGGCGGTTCTCCCGAGGCCTATATCCTGATCGAACCGATCATGAAGGCCATTGCCGCAAAGGTCAATGGCGATCCCTGCGTCACTCATATTGGCCCCCGGGGTTCAGGACATTATGTCAAGATGATTCATAACGCAATCGAATATGGCGATATGCAACTCATTGCCGAAGCCTATGACATCCTCCATCGCGGACTCGGCCTCTCCGCCCAAGAGCTTCACCAGGTCTTCTCTCAATGGAATGAAGGACCGCTCTCCTCTTATCTGATCGAAATCACCTCGGATATCTTTGCCTTGACCGACGGGGAAACGGGCCAACCCCTGGTCGACAGGATCCTTGATTCCGCGGGTCAAAAAGGGACCGGGAAGTGGGCCAGTCAGAATGCCTTCGATCTGGGGATTCCGATCCCTACGATCAATGCTGCCGTGGAGGCGAGAAATCTTTCTGCATTCAAACGAGAACGAGAGAAAGCATCGAGCACTTTTCCCGTGACCTCCCTTTCCTACTCCGGGAACCGAAGGACCTTTACAGAGGAGACCGGGGATGCCCTTTATGCATCGAAAATCTGCTCCTATGCCCAAGGCCTGGCTCTGCTTCGGGCGGCCAGTTCCGAGTATCAGTACGACTTGAACTTGGCAGAGATCGCGCGGATCTGGCGCGGGGGATGCATCATTCGAGCTCGATTCCTGGACGACGTCTCCCGAGCCTATCAGGAGGACCCAGATCTTCTCAACTTGATCCTTGCCCCTTTCTTCCGGGAAGCTCTCCTCCAGCGGCAAAAGGCCTGGAGGCGCGTTCTTAAGACGGCTATCGAACTCGCCGTTCCTGTCCCGGCGATGAGTGCCTCTCTGGCCTACTTCGACTCTTACCGGAGCAGTCGACTACCGGCCAATCTGATCCAGGCCCAGCGCGATTACTTCGGGGCCCATACCTACCGTCGAATAGATCGGGAAGGGATTTTTCACACGGAGTGGAAGAAGTGATGGCGGGTCTACTTAGGAAATCTCGTAATATTCTTCACCTTATCGGCGGTCTCCTTGATCTCCTTCACCTCTTTGACACCAGGAATCTTTTCAACCTGGTTCTTTAAATCTGAAATGACGCTTTTCTCCTCCTCTCCCTTTTCCTTGTCAGCCCTCTTCTCATCCCGGATCTTTTTCAACTCCCTGACCGTTTTTCCAAGACCTTCACCGATTTGAGGAAGCCTCTTTGCTCCAAAGAGGAGAAGGATGATCACCAGGATTACTAAAATTTCTGGTAAACCAAGCCCAAACATTGCTCACCTCGTTAGTTCGGAGTTTTTAGCTCGGCGTTAACAAAACTAATTGACCGGCAAGTACCCGCAAGCCCCACCTGTAAGGGCGGAGAGCTTCACTTCTGCCTTCTGCCTTCTGACTTCTGACTTCTTGTTATTATCGATACTCCCAGCGGCCCGGAACCCAAACCCACCCTCCTTCCTTTGGGTCCCAATAGCCCGGGATCCAGACTGCCTGAGGCCTGGGAGGTCTCGCCCAGTAACCTGGTACCCAAACCCATTCGCCCCTGCTCTGCTTCCAATGGCCCGCAATCCAAACCGCTTCTGCGTAGGGAGGTGTTCCATAGACTTCCAGGAGGGGTTCCGGAGGCCTGACTCTGACGATAGTCGGTCCACATCCGGACAGGATGGTCAACGTAATGAACAAGGCGAAAACGACCGTTCTCGTCCTCATCAAACCCCTCTTTCTGAAATTCATTATATATGAAGATTTCAAAAAAGAAAATAAGAATCTCTTGATTTTTTCTCGGTTTCAATCAAATATTAGATGTACTGAAATACTGATGAGAGCTCAAGGAGTTGACCAATGGCCAAGGAAATGACCTGTCCGATCTGCGAGGCCGAAATCCCGCTGGAGGGCGACGAGGAATCAGGCGATCTCGTCATGTGTTCCTATTGTAAGATGACCCTTAAGATGGTAAAGATGAAGGATAAGTGGGTCCTCACAGACGAGTTTGAGGAATAACCGCCAGTGTTTGAATAATGGAATTCTGGAGCAATGGAATGATGGGTCATAAATTAGAAACCTTTGCCTCGTTTATGTTTGTCCATTATTCCAGTATTCTCCGACCGGCGAAGAAAACAAGAAGAGAAGTAAGTTGCTTAGCCACTAACTGAAATGAGAGTCCTTTATACCTCTGATCTCCATGGCAAGACCCATCTTTATCAGGAACTTTTAGATCTGGCAATTTCTTCCTCAGCAGAGGTGATCGCCATTGGCGGTGATCTCCTTCCGTCCTTTGTTCCGACAAAAAGATACGAAGACATGGTTCCAAATCAAAAGACCTTCATCGATCAGTTCCTCTTCCCCTTTTTCAAAAGGGTGAGGGAGACGACTTCGGTCAATCAAATCTTCCTCATCCCTGGAAACTGGGATCTGGCCTATCCCTACCTTTTCAAAGAACCGATGGAATCGATTGTGGATATCAGTGAGAGGGCCTATCCGCTGCCAAACGGATATGAACTGATCGGTTACCCATTTGTCCCTCCGACACCATTTCGGCCCAAAGAGTATGAGAAAATGGACGATCCTGGCTCGGCCTGGCCTCCCCAGAAGAACCCTTCTTATATCCGCTCCTCTGACCAGATGGACCTGCTCATCCCGGTTGATCCTTCTCTCTATTTGAGGCAAAGGGGAACGATACGAGATGCTCTCGATCGACTCTCGAAGCCACTCGATCAGAAAAGGGCGATCTATATCATGCATTCGCCTCCCTTTGGAACACGATTGGACTGCGTCCAGGGAGGAGGATCGGTGGGGAGTCGTGCCATCAAAGCCTTTATCAGGGAACAGCAACCCCTTTTAACGCTTCACGGCCATATCCACGAGTCGCCAGAGATCTCGGCTGCATACTTCGACTGGATCGGGAAGACCATTTCGATCAACCCAGGTCAATCCATCCGGCCAGAGGGCGGTGCTGGTAGGCTCTACGCCGTCACCTTTGAAATCGAGGATCTTCGAGGGACTCTCAGACACACTTGTTTCCCAAAAGCATGCCCTCCCTGAAAGTTGTGCGAATCGCTGAGGTTTATAAGAAGATTTTTACGTAACAACAGTCAATTTTTTCTTGACAATTATTTAGTTCTATGTATTGCTATAGAAATATGGAAATAAGATTACGAAAAAAAGTTCCTCTCTATATTCAGATTGAGAATCTTATTAAATCAAAAATCCATATGGGGGAACTGAAGGAAGGTAGCCGTCTCTCTCCCGAAAATGAGCTTTCCAAACAATTCGGAGTCAGTCCTCTAACTGTTAGGCAGGCCCTTTCCTCTTTGGTTCAAGAAGGCTACCTCGATCGAAAGGCTGGGAAGGGGACCATTGTGAGGAAGAGTCCAGTGGGGAAGATGGTTGTGAACCTCTCAGGAGAAATAGACGATCTGCTCTCCCTCGGTATGAAAACTGGGATCGAGGTCCTTCGATATGAGGTAATTAAGGGGCATGACAAAGCCATCCAATCGCTTCAGTTAAAACAAACCGATTTAATCTGCTTTGTGGAAAAGTTGAGGTATTGGGAAAAAAAACCAATTATGGTAATAGAGGAATATGTTCATCAATCTTTCATCGGAAATTTATCTAATATCAAAAAATTGGCCAAATCCTTATACTTCACCCTAACTCAGAAAAGGGGCATTACTCTTAAAGAAGCGACACAAACGATCGAGTCCACAACTGCAGACCAACGCATTGCCTCTCTTCTCCAAATCGAAATGGGGTCACCTTTATTCTACCTGGAGAGAACCTTTTATGAAGAGAAAGGCCTTCCAATATTTTTCCAAATAACGTTTAATCGAGCTGACCTTTTTAAATTCTCAGTCCACTTAGGAAGAGAACAGAAAGAGACTAAATGGATTCTTTATTAATTCTTTTTGAATAAGGTTAGCAAGGAAAAATTGGGGGTATATATTTTTTGAAAAACTTCAATCGATCTCAAATACATGAGTGGAGAGGAGGTGTGTCGATAATTGAAACGTCAAGAGATGGAGTACGAGATATTATCAAAGCTATGAAGTTCGGTAAATATAAAAATAATCCTTGTCTTAAGATGAGGGAGAAAGGGGGATGGAGTTATGAAAAAGAATGTTATCGCTTTTCTGATTGTGAGTTTGCTCGTCGTAGGGACACCCTTTAATGCGCTGAGCGTAGATTATCCCAAAAAACCCATCAAGTTAATCGTCCCTTGGGCAACTGGGGGGATAACCACTTTTATGGCTCATGCCTTAGCCGATCATCTGAAACCCATCCTCAAAGAAGCTGTTGTGGTCCACAACATGCCCGGGGCTCAGGGAACGGTGGGAGCCAACGCAGTTGTCACATCCAAACCCGATGGATATACATTGGGCTCCATTCCTATTGGGCCAGTTGTGACTCAACCCATCTTTGAAAAAACACCCTATGTTCACACAGATTTAGAGCCCATCTGCCAATTCTCCTATCTCCCGTTATTCTTGGTTTCCGGTAGCCACACTCCATA
>JACAEX010000038.1 GCA_013388635.1 Syntrophaceae bacterium
CTTTCGAGCTTTTCACGGGCAAGACGACTGGGAGATGTTACTCCCTGCTCCCATTTTGAGACAGTCGATAACGACAATCCCAGCTTCCTTGCTAAATCTTCTTGTGTAAACCCCAATTCAAGCCTGATTACCTTAATATCAACAGGTTCTTTTTTCATAGTAAAATTACTATCACAGGTTATTCTGTTTGTCAAGATATTTTTGAGAAATCTAAATGGTTAGATACCAATTCTTAGCCCATAAATCCAAATTCGGGCTATTTAAAACGAGTTTCCAAAGTCTGAAATTAATAATTGGCACAAATATTGCGTTTGATTTAATATTGAGGGGTTATATAATATTTTTATTATCTCAAAATTAACTTGAAATCTTTTCCGTTTAAAAGACGAGCCATAAATAACGCTACTTCGTTGACATTCTATGTGGTTTATGGTAAAAGAAGATAAAAATTCAAAGGAAATACGAACTATTACCCTAATAGTCAATAAGAATAGAAGGTTTACCTCATCCATCGCTTTGAAATTTCTATTGAACAATTAAGGTGCTAATCAAATGGCTGATTTAATTATTTCGAACTTCAATTTAGCTTTTTTTCAGCCACCAAGGAAACCTTTGCCAGATGAAGTATTCTCAGAGATTTTATCGAGCGTTCTCCCCCATTTTCCGATTGCCGATCAAATATCCAACCCAATTTTGTTCGCAAGGCGGAAAGAGGGTGGTGAAATTAGTATGACCCCTATATTTGTTCAATTCTTAAATTTTGAGACAAAGGATTTTACTTTTGACCTTAAGATAACCAAAGAAATAGCAGATAGTTATTTCGCCAAATATAAGGCAGACAAAATTCATCAAATCGTTATTCGTTTCGCTTCTATCAAAGATGCGAGTTTTCGGGATGAAGAGCGCCAACTTATCAAAGGGGAGCACCTTAAGCTGACTCCAGACAATGCGAAGATTTTGACCCCCTCAGGGGATGTAAAGATGGGAGTCAGATTAGTGTTTCGGCGGGATGACAAGAGATATGATGTAAGAGTCGAACCTTACTTCAAAAAAATCGAGTGTAATTATATAGATTTCAATGTGGTTCTTCAAAATCTTGCCATTCCTCCAAACGATGTTTATAGATTGGTTGAACAGGAGTTAGTTTTTTTTACGAAAGAGTTTTCCAAGGTGGTTATATAAGGGGGATTATATGCTCCAGAACCCAGAGTTAATTTCATGGGGTAGCGGCTTATTGGAGAGTGGCAAAAATGAATCTTATGAGCTACCGAGGGAAGTAACAACATATCGGGAAAAGATCCATTCACAGGTAAAATTTCGAATTTTAGACAAGCTTTTTGGGTCATTATGGGTATGCGTAGAAAATCCAAGGAATGAGATTGATAACCCCATTCGTTATTGCACTCAACCCCTTTACACTGCAATTTCAACATTCATGGTTACAAATCTTAGAGAGAATTTTTTAAAGGAACAGAATGTATCTTGGTCCTGGAACATACTCGTCCGATTACAGGAAAGGTTGAACAGTAGAATCCAGATCGATTTAAATGTTCCTCCAGGCTGGTGGGGCTTGTTGCGTCATGGAGCAATACCAATTGCGGAATACTGCGTTTTAGCTTATATGGCCGGCAAGATTTCGGCTGAAAAGGCTATTGAGCTTTCAGGTGTGGATCAAGTGGAATTTGCTTCTATGGTTAGAGAAAAAACTCAGGAAAGGCAACTTCCTATATTTCGTGCGTATCTCAAAGGGGAAGCGGCTGAAGATCAACTACCTTTTTCTGAAGAAGCCTCCAATAGATTCAAAGATCTAATGGCAAAAGAAGTGGAATAAGGGTTATGAAACCGTTCCCCGGGGCCATAACAACTCAAGGAGTATACGAAGCTCTCATACCGTTTAAATTAAGGTATCCTTACAAAATTGTGAAAGAAAATAATCAAGTAGAAATGAAACCAGAACTGTTTCCTGAGGAGGAAAAAGAAAATTTCATTGATGAGGCAGAAGAATTTGAAATTGGAACAAGCTACAAGTTAAGGCCGGTGATCATTGTATACGACTCACAGGTGAATAAAGCCTATTTAGCCATAGCTATTAGCAAAAGAAAAGATGATAATATAGACTATCTTTTAGCGGTTTGCCAAAACGAAATCAAGGAGAGGCATTTCTTGTCTCAGAAAAAATATCCAGGTATGCTCAAATTTGATTCCTATGTTTTGATAGATAGGATATACCCGATAGACGATAAAAATATTTATTATTCAAGGGGTCGTCTCGATAATTCTGATTATGATGAAATCCGTGTAAAACTGAAGAAAGTTCTTGCGCTAAATTAAAACCATGCTGAAGCAGAATGTGATTAGATAAAAGAAGTAATATTTCCCTAGGGGGTTGGGGAGCAATTAATACTATCCATATACTATCCAAACAATTTCTTTATTAAAATTTGTTTTGAATTTTGGTGAGTTACAAAGGGGGCCGCTTATTCGATTCCCGCCGCCTCCACCAATGATTTCAATAAATTATGTACTAACTGGGGTCAGGCTTAAATAATTAAGTATTGACAAGGCGTCATTAAGAGTGCTATAGGTCCAGCATGGCGAGAAAGCCGAGAGTTCACTTCCCAGGTGCTCTATACCATGTGATTGCTCGGGGAAATCAAGGGCAAACCACCTTCCGAGAGGATGAGGATTACCGTCTCTACCTGAAATTTCTATGTGAATATAAGGAGCATTCTGATTTTGTTCTTCATGCTTATGTTTTGATGCCTACCCACCTCCATCTCCTCATTGAGACCGGTGAGGTAAGCTTATCCAAACTCATGCACCGGCTCCAATTCAGATATACACGCAATTTCAACCTCAAATACAGAACTTGGGGCATCTTTTTCAGGGGCGTTACAAAGCCATTCTATGTGACAAAGATATGTATCTCTTGGAGCTTTCAGCCTATATTCATCTAAACCCTGTACGGGCTGGGCTGGTGAAAAATCCTGCTAATTATCCGTGGAGTAGTTATTCTTCCTACTTGGGAAGAAGCAGGGATTCTATTACTGACACCGACTTTGTGCTCAGTCAGTTTTCGGACAAGAAAAACGCAGCAAGGAGAAAATACGATCTATATGTCAGGGATCGTCTCGGTCAAGGACATCGAGACGATTTTTATGAAACAAAAGATCAACGTTTCTTGGGGGACGGTGAATATCTTGAATATGTTGGACGGCATATCAATCAAACTCTTCCGTTCAGTTATGAAATTAGACTTGAAGAGATTGTTTCTCAGGTTGGATCAGCGTTAGGAATTCCCACCGAGCTTTTATATAGCTCCAGCCGGAGCCATCAGGGAGCCTGGGGCCGAGCTGTATGTGCCTACTTAGGTCATAGGGTTGGAGGCTTTCACATAAAAGAGATTGCAGAACGTTTTAGTCGTGATCCGGTAGCGGTCACGTATGGTCTTAAGAAAGTGGAACAGAGACTGAGAGAAGATAAGAAAGTAGAGGCCGAAATGAGGGCGCTTGAAAACAGCCTTGTTAAAAATGGGAGGCGGAAGATAAAAACTTAGTTATTTAAGCCTGACCCCGGTACCCTATTGGCTTATTGAAACCATCCATTCCTTTCAACCCAGTTTTCGATGGCCCTGTCAGAATAGTAGGGCATCAACACGAACCCCACAGCCAAAAAGATCAAACAACCCTCTAAGAACATTTGGCACCTCCGTTGTTTGATATACCGGTAGAGGGAAGCAATTTTAGTGCCCATCGGTCAATTTTGGTAGAACCCTCAATAATAACAAAGGCTTTCTAAAAGAAATGCATCTGGAAGCATCTGTTAAAATTGAAAAACCTCTGTCGGCGGTTCAATTTTGTCATTTGCGGCTTCCCAAAATGTCACAGCGCTTTTTGAGACAAATTTGGGCTGCCGATCCGCAAACGAAGGACAAAAATCGTTCTTTTGGTTTCTCGGATCGTCCCGCAAAAATGGGTCAGAATCGATCGCTCTTTATTTGAATACCGGCCGAAGAAAGATTTTTTGTATCGAACCCAACCTGAGAGATCTAGCATCCCTGCTCTCCTTTTAAAAAGTCGTGAGAGCCGCTGAATTTATGTTGAAGTTATGGCTCAAGGGGGTCATAATGGATTGAGGGATCATTTCCATACGGAGGGGAGACGAAAAGGGATGAAGGAAGAACGAGGACATACAAATCGGCTGGCTCATGAAACGAGCCCTTATCTTTTGCAGCATGCCCACAATCCTGTGGACTGGTATCCATGGGGAGAGGAGGCGCTGGCTCAGGCCAAAAAGGAGGACAAGCCCATCCTTCTCAGTATTGGGTATTCCTCCTGCCACTGGTGTCACGTGATGGAAAAGGAGTCCTTTGAAAACGAGGCCATTGCCAGGATCATGAACGAACGCTTTATCAACATCAAGGTCGACCGTGAAGAACGGCCCGATCTTGACGAACTCTATATGAATGCGGTTCAGGTGATGACAGGCAGTGGTGGGTGGCCGATGACCGTCTTTTTGACCCCTGACCTTGTTCCGTTTCATGCCGGGACATACTTTCCGCCAGAGGATCGGGGGGGCATGCCCGGTTTTCCAAAGGTGCTGACCGTCGTTTCTGACTATTATCGGAATCGTCGAGTCGAGGTGGAGAAGATGGAGGCACAGATGAGGCAGGCCCTCCATCAGATGGTTGAAATTGTCCCCTCACGCGAAACCTTAGATGAGAAGATCCTGGTAAAGGCCTTTGAGACTTTTGAAAGTCAGTTTGATCCGACCTGTGGGGGATTTGGGAGGGCTCCGAAGTTTCCAAACAGCATGGCGCTTTCCTTCCTTTTGAGATATTGGAGGAGAACAGGTTCAAAAGAGGCATTGAGGATGGTGGAGATTTCGTTGGAGAAGATGGCCAACGGTGGGATCTATGACCACTTAGGAGGAGGGTTCCATCGCTACTCCGTGGATGAACGGTGGCTCATCCCCCATTTTGAGAAGATGCTCTATGACAATGCCCTTCTCTCCCGAACCTATTTTGAGGCCTATCAAGCCACGCGAAAAGAGAGGTATGGTCGCGTGGCCGAGGAGATTCTCAATTATGTCCTCCGTGATATGAGGAGTCCGGAGGGAGGTTTCTATTCTAACCAGGATGCGGATAGCGAAGGCGAAGAAGGGAAGTTCTATGTATGGACGAGAGATCAGATCAGAGAGATTTTGGGCAAAGAGAAAGGGACTCTTTTTTCTGCCTACTATGGGGTGAGCCCTCAAGGGAATGTTGAGGGAGGGAGGAACGTTCTCAGTGTCGCTTCCTCCTTAGAAAAGGTTTCTGAGTTATATGGGATGTCCGTTTCGGAGCTGGAGAGGGTTCTGGAAGAGAGCCGAGAGAGGCTCTTCGTGGAGAGGGAGAAGAGGACCAAACCCGGCCGGGACGAGAAGATTCTCACTTCCTGGAATGGGTTGATGATCTCAAGTTTTGTCGACGGATTTAAAGTCAGCGGAAACGAGGAGTACCTTGATGTGGCCATAAAGGCAGCACGTTTCATCCTTCAAGAGATGAGGAAAGAAGGCGATTTGATGAGGGCATATCATAAAGGGAGATGTCGATTAAAGGGTTATTCGGAAGACTATGCCTTCTTCATCCAGTCTCTCATCGATCTCTATGAGGCCACGTTTGAAATGGAATGGCTCAGGGAAGCAGACGGGCTCAATCAAAGGATGATGGATCAATTCTGGGATGAGAAGGACGGAGGCTTTTTCTTCACGGGAAAGGAGAACGAACCTCTGATCGCTCGATCCAAAAATCCTTATGATCATGTTATCCCATCGGCAAATTCGGTGGGCCTCTTCAATCTGATCAGACTTGCCTCTTTGACGGGAGACGGGTCTTTGAAAGAGAAGGCTGAGCAGACGCTCCACCTCTTTCATAAATTTCTTTCAGAACATCCCTCTGGATTCGCCAACATGTTATCCGGACTCTCCTTCTTTCTGGGCCCGGAAGAGATCGGTATCATCGGTCCGAAAGATGATGGTAAGACAAAATCGATGCTCAGAGAGATTTACCGGGCCTACCTTCCGAACAAGATCCTGTGCCTCAAGGAACCCGGGAAACCGATCGAAGGAGATTGGTTTCCGTTTCTAAGAGAAAAAGGGGATCAGGAAGTTCCAACCGTCTTTGTCTGCAAGGGCTTTACCTGTCTGCCGCCTGTGAGGGATGAAGAAGAGTTGAGGAAGATATTGGAATAGAGAGAGGTGAGATCAATCCCTACGGGCCCTAAGGGGTCCGTCTCCATTGGCCGTCTGAGGTCTTGCGGAATGTGAACCCAAAGCCTTTGCTGGCTGCGAAAGCGAGGCCCTGGGTTTGGACGTCGGCCAATATGATTCCTTTTGAGTATCCTGCCTTCTCCACCTCTTTTTTAAAGTATCTCCAGATTTCGTCCACTTCCCTCTCCAAGGCAGGTCTATCGTTGAGGTCCGTGTCGGTGAGATACCTGAGGACAAGCCCGGGCTCACTATTAGAGGATCGCGTCAGGGTTACGGAGATGACCCTGACCTGCTTGCCTGACGGTAGCGTTTCCAAGGTGTAATTGGGACTGGAAGTACATGCCATGAGGATGGCACAAAGCGATATTGTCTGAATCCATCTCATAAGGGGCCTCCCTGGATTTGTTTATTGCATTTAGCGTACCATACAAAAAATAGTAGGATAAGTCTTTGAAATTTAATGGCTATTTTTATTGATCGAGGTCCTGGTTTATGGTACGAGCATTGACAGAAGTTGGCATTGAATGGGCAAAATTGTTTTTCACATGGTAAAGAATTGAACAGATCAAAGCGGGATTAGCATTCTGAAAGGAAAGCAGCATCGCAGGATTGGATCTGCCACCGCTTGACAAGAAAAAGGGAATTGTTTATTTTGTTAATGAAAATATTTTCATTATTTTTTTAACTCCTTATGAATACAGAATTTCTTAAGAATATTTTTAGAGAGAAGAAGTTCAGACTAAGCCATCCGAGACTATTGATTTATCAGGAGCTTTCCAGTGCCGAGAAGCCGCTGAGTCCTCAAGAACTTTACCAGAAGCTTCTCAAGAAGAAGAGGAGGATCGGACTGACCTCGGTCTACCGGTCTCTCGATCTTTTTGAATCGATGGGCATTGTCTTTAAAGCGGTCAACGGATCGAGCGTCAAATATAAAGCTTGCGAGTCAGAAGATCACCATCACCACATCGTCTGTAAACTATGTGGCCGCGTGGCTGAATTAGATTTTTGTGACATCTCCAGTTGGTCAGAGAAGGTGAGGGAATCAACGGGTTTTGAAGTGACTGATCACCAGTTAAATTTCTATGGATACTGCAAGGCCTGTAAATCCTAATGTTCCATAATAACCACACACCCAGCATCAATAACCAAGTAAATTCCAATTTCGAAGAACAAAAAATCGGACTTGTTATTGGAGATTGGAGTTCGTTCCGTGATTGGAATTTGATCATCGGTGATTATTTGGAGAATGAGATTGGGTCATTCCAATTTTGCTTATTCTCTCATTAGAAACATGAGAGGAGGAATCGATGTCTCACATTCATTTTCCGGATGGGGTTTTGCCGATCTGGCTCTGGGGTTCTGGATTTATCGTTGCCATTCTGGTGGGACTGATTCTCTTTCGATTCGCTAAAAGGGAAGAATGGATTAGACATCTTCCGCTCTTAGGAATGATGTCTGCTGCGATGATCCTGGGTGCCTCGGTTGAGATCGTACCCATTGCCTATCATATCAACCTGACCGTCATCTCCGGGATTCTATTGGGTCCTTCTCTCATCTTCCTGGCCACCTTTGTCGTCAATGTGATCTTAGCTCTTTTCGGACACGGCGGGATCACGGTCATCGGTCTTAACACCCTCACCCTTTCGATTGAGGGAGTCCTGGGATATTTTCTCTTTCGGATCCTCTGGAGGTTAACGAGGAGGTTGATGCCTGCCATTTTCCTGGCCACCTTCCTCGCCCTTCTCTGTTCCACCCTCTCCATGATCGGAGTGGTGAGCTTGGGGGCCTCCCATTACGAAGAGTTGATACACCACGAGGATGAGAAGGGTATTTTCGAATTTAAACTCCTGAAAGATAAGGTCGGTCACCCCGTTGAGGGTGCCACAAGGGAGAAGGTAAATCTGAAGCGATTCATGGCCATTGTCCTTCCCCTGGGTTTGATCGGGTGGATACTTGAAGGGATGATCACCTCCCTGATCGGCCGATATATTCACAGGATGCGCCCAGATCTATTAAGGTTAGAGAGGGGAACCCAGTGATTCAACTTTCATATCTCGATTATTCAGCGGTGGAGGGCAAAAGCTTTCTCCACGGTCTCTCACCCAAGGTGAAACTTGTCGGGATGGGGCTCGTGCTGCTGGCGATTGTCACGGTGAGGAGCCTTCCCGGGCTCCTTTTGCTCTACGTCATCCTCCTCGGCCTTTTTCTTATTTCCCGGATTTCAGGCAGGATATTCCCTCTCACGCTTTATCCTCTGATTTTTGCCATGCTTTTCATCTTTGTTTCGGGGTTTCAAATAGGCTTTATCCTCCGCATCTTTCTGAAGGTCCTCTGCGGATCAACCGGAGTCGTTCTGCTCTTGGCCACGACACCTTATCCTTCGATCTTCCGAATCTTAGGGAAGGTTCTGCCTTCCTTCTTCGTAACCGCGCTCTTTTTGACTTACCGATCTGTCTTCATCCTCCTCGATGTCGTTGAAGAGACACAGCATGCCCTCCACCTCCGGGGAGGGCTCCAGTGGAGACACCCCTGGAGGAGTTTGGTCAACATTTCAAATGCCTTTGGCCATCTGATCATCAAAGGGATTGATGCGAGCGAAAAGATGTACGAATCCATGGTGCTCCGTGGGTTTAAGGACAGAATCCATTACAGAGGTGAATAGAAAATGGAGCAGGTCGACAAGAGTCGGAACGACTGTCGTACCGACACCCGACCACGGGGAGAGAGGATCGTTGAGGTCGATTGCATTACCCATGTCTATCCGGACATGACCAAGGTGCAGATTTGCGGTCTGGACTTTATTGTGAATCGAGGGGAGAGGGTATCGATCTTGGGATCGAACGGCTGCGGAAAGACCACTCTGCTCAAGCATCTTCTGGGCGTGCTCGTGCCGAAGGATGGGAGCGTAAGGGTTTTTGGGGTGGACCCGAGCAAGGAGTATTCTAAGATCAGACAGAGGATCGGTGTGGTGATGCAGGATGTGGATGAACAGATCCTCGGGCCAACCGTCTATGACGACATCCTTTTTGCTCCCCTGAATTATGGTGTGGAGAGGGGCAGGGCCGAGGCCGCTGCAAAGGATGTGATCGAGGCATTGAACATCGGGGCCATCCAGAAAAAGATCGTCCATTACCTTTCGGGTGGCGAAAAGAAGAAGGTCGCCTTAGCAGGGGCTCTGGTCATGGAGCCTGATCTGTTGATCCTCGACGAACCCTTTACCGGTTTGGATCCGGTGTCGAGGAGAGAACTGGTGCGGATCCTGAATCAGCTGAATAGAGAAAAGGGGATGACGCTGATCATGACCCTTCATGAGGTCGATCTGGTGTCGGAGATGACAGATGTTCTCTACCTCATGCATGGACACGGAGATCTGAGCGAAAGAGGAAGCCCGGAAGAGATCTTTGGGAGGTTTAAAGATTTAGAGTCGTTCAATTTAGAGGAGCCCACTCTGACCAAGCTCTTCAAAGGGTTGAGAAAGGAGGGGCTCGATTTTGGCACCCCTCTTCGTTTGGACGAAGCCATCCGATTGATTAAGAAAGGATGGGAGAAGAAGGAATGAGATGAAGCTCGGCAATCTCCAATTTGACCACCCTCTCATTTTGGCACCGATGTCAGGGATTACGGATTATGTCCTCCGCCGATTGGCGAGGGAGATGGGATGCGGCCTGGCCTTTACGGAGATGCTGAGCGCAGAGGGGTTGCTACGCAAAGGCGAGTCCCTGTTGAGACTGGAGAAGGAAGATCACCCGACCTCTGTCCAACTCTTCAGTTCAAGCCCAGACGTTTTAGCCGAGGCCGCTGAGATGGCTGAGGCCATGGGAGCAGATGCGATCGACATCAATATGGGATGCCCGGCCCGGCAGGTGGTGGAGACGGGAGCTGGAGTCGGCCTGATGCGATCGCCTGATAAGGTTGAAAGGATGCTCGTCGAGGTAAGAAGGAGACTGAGAATTCCCCTCACGATCAAGATTCGTTCTGGATGGGATCGGGAGCACCTCAATGCCGTTGAGATCTCTAAGATCGCAGAGGGGTGCGGAGTAGATGTGATCACCCTCCACCCCAGGACAAAGGTTCAGGGCTTTGGCGGCCGGGCCGATTGGGGCCTGATCCGGGAAGTAAGAAGGACGGTTTTTATCCCCGTTATCGGGAACGGAGATGTGACCACGCCTTTTTTGGCAAAGAGGATGATGAAGGAGACCGGCTGTGACGGGGTCATGATTGGGAGAGGGGCTTTGGGAAATCCCTGGATCTTCAGACCCGAGGGTTCAGCCCTTTCAGGAAAGGGTTACACGCCTTCATTAAGAGAGAGGAAGACTCTGATAGGGTATCACTTTTCGCTTCTCCGGGACTATTATGGAGATCGAGGAGCGATGAGGGAGTTCCGCAGGCACCTGGTTTGGTATACCAGGGGGCTCCCTTACAGCGCCTCGTTTCGCTCAAAATTATCAGGGATCGAAGAAAGAGAGGCCTTGTTCGAAGCCATCCGTGGGTATTTTAATGAATTGGAGAATATGGAAGGCCATGCCCATTCAGAGGCAATGGCTGTGACAGGCAGGGTTGAGCCATCTCCATTTTCTTGGTGGGAGTGATCGAGTGACACGTTGGTTGGCAGTCACAATTTTTGTGCCAGCAGGTTTCGGAGAGGCTGTTTCAAACTTCCTGATCGAACAGGGGGCAACAGGAATCGAAGAGGTCGGTGGCGATTCGAAAGAGGAGAGGGTAAGGACCTATCTCGAAGAGGATGGAAGAGAAAGAAGAGTTCTCAGGAATCTGCGTCGGTATCTGAAATCTCTCGAGAAGATTGAGCCCGAGCTGTCCCACAGCAGGGTTGAGACCACCTCCCTCGCGGATCAGGATTGGGGGGAGAAGTGGAAGACTTTTTTTAAGCCGGTACAGGTCACATCAAGACTGATCGTAAAACCGCCCTGGTCGCGGATCCGGCTGAGAAAAGACCAGATTGCCATTGAGATCAATCCCGCCATGGCCTTTGGGACGGGGACCCATGCTACGACGAAACTCTGTCTGAAGGTCCTGGAAAGATCTCTTCGGAGAAAGGGCCTTTCGGTTCTCGATGTGGGTACAGGTTCAGGGATCCTCTCGATTGCCGCTGCGAAATTGGGGGCCCGGGAGGTCTGGGGGATCGATATCGATCGGTTGGCCGTTGAGAACGCAAGGGAGAATGCGGAGCGGAATGGCGTCTCCGATATCGTGAAGATCAGCAAGGGGAGCATTGGGAGGGTTGAGAAACGGTTCGATGTGGTCATTGCCAATATCGATCAGAAGAATCTGAGGAGGATGAGGTGGCCTCTGATTCGACATTTAGAGGACCAGGGATTTCTCGTCCTTTCAGGTATTTTGGAAGGGGAGGCGGTTCCCCTTCGCCAAAGCTACCTCGAAACAAACCATGTTCGGTTCGCTCGAGTGACCCAAGAGGAGGGATGGGCCTGCCTCACTTTTCAGAAGAAATGATTTTCGCTCTCCGCTTAGCGTCTCTTAGGAGAAACTCATGCCCAGGTTCTATGTTCCCGAACCTCGAATCGAAAAAGGGATGTTGAGAATTGAAGGGGGTGAGGCGAGGCACATCCGAAGGGTCCTTCGGCTTAGAGCCGGAGATGAGATCGTGGTCTTCGACGGTTCCGGAAAGGAGTACGAAGGCAGGATCGTTGAAGAAGGATCCTCGTCGGTCGTGATCGTGATTCGGAATACCCTCTCCTCAATCAGGGAATCTCCACTGGAGACTACGTTGGCGCAAAGCCTGCTCAAGGGCGAGAAGATGGACTATGTCATCCAGAAGGCTACTGAACTGGGGGTTGGAGAGATCGTCCCTTTCTTCTCTTCGCGCTCTGTTCCCCTTCTGGAGAAGTCGACGCGTTTGACGCGGCACCGCCGTTGGGAGAGGATTGCTGCCGAAGCCTCCAAACAGTGCGGCAGAGGGATTGTTCCAAAAATCAGTCCCCTCCAAGACTACCCCGAGGTGTTCGAGAAGATCTCTCCAGAGCCTCTTCGTCTCATCTTCTGGGAGGAGGGTGGGGTTAGATTGAAAGAGGTCTTGGAAGAAAAGAGGGGAATGAAAAGGGTTTTCTTCGTCGTCGGACCGGAGGGCGGATTCAGTCGAGAGGAGATCGCTTATGCAAAAGAGAGAGGATTCATTCCTGTGACATTGGGAGGGAGGATATTGAGATCTGAGACAGCCAGTGTCTGTTGTCTGAGTATTCTTCAATACGAATGGGGGGATATTGGATAACTGGAACTGCAATTGGGACACTGGATAATGTCTGAATCGCAGATCAAAAAAAGGGCCACTCCCCATCTGGAATGGCCCCGGGACCTGCCTCTTTGGGCAGGCAAGAAAGGAGGGGTATGAAGACCTGTCTGTCCTAACAGTAGTTAGGACGGACAGGGAGGTGGTTTACGCGGCTTTCTTCTCTAAGTTGCTAACGAACTCTTTATAAGCTTTACATTCGTGAACCTGTTTACACTTTCTCTTACAGACTTCGATGTGAATCTTAGGACTTCCTTTTCTCTTGTCACAGATAAGGTAGCTCATCTCCTCAGTCCCCTTTCAGACAGGTTCCATATATTGAACAGAAATAATTATAAGACACAATATGTAGCAATGTCAAGAAAAAAATCAAATTTTTTGTAAAAAAAATGTACTTAAATTTCAAGAAGTTAAGATTTTTAAGGAAGGTAAATTAGTAGTTTTCTCTATGCTTTTAATGGAATTTAAAGAAAAAATAGTGGTAGAACTGCTAAAGGCTGCATGGGATAGAGGGTTCAAACCCCGAAGAAAGATCTATGATCTTTTAAGAACTGGGAGAGGCCAGAGGAACCCTTTCTTCAATGGCGATGCCCAGACGTTCCACTCCAGAATTTTTTGCAACATCGAGAACCTGAACCACATGGTCAAAGACTACACTCCTGTCCGCCCGGACGATCACTGGCCTCATTTTGTCGAAGGCGATAAGGGATTGGAGCTCGGACTTCAAGTCCTTTAAGTTCTTCTGTTTGTTATTGAGGAAGACCTCGTTTCGACTGTTGATGGTGACAAGGATGGGGGCTTTCTGGTCGACCGGTGCCTTGACATCGGCCTTCGGAAGTTTGACGATGATCCTTGCTTCTCTGGCAGGGTTGAAGGTGTAAACTAAACTGAAGGCTGTGAAGAAGAAGATGAAGATATTGAGAATGATGTCCGTCAGGGCGATCGATTCCAGGGTTGCCGCTGAATCTCGATGGGGTCTGATCTTCATCGACTTCCTCCTTCTCTGACCCTTGCCAGAATATCGGCCAGTTCATTCCCGTAGTAGGTCATTTCCTGGGCATGGCTCTTGATCTTGTTGACGATGAGATGGTAGAAGATATAAGCCGGAATGGCCACGGAAAGGCCTGCGGCCGTGGTGATCATCGCTTGATAAATCCCTGCTGCCAGGGCACTGACCGTAATATTGCTTCCCAGTTGCTCCCAGGCCATGAAGGCTCGAATGAGACCGACGATCGTTCCAAGAAATCCAAGCATCGGCTCCACCCCGATGATGATCAACAGGGCACCTAAGTATCGCTCAAGATATTGAATCTGCTCTTCGCCCTCCCTTTCCATGATCGATTCGATCTCCTTTCGGCCGAGGGTCCGGTTGAGAATCCCCAGTTTAAAGACGTCGGCAATAGGGTGTCTCACCCTTTCGCATCGCTCCAGCGCCTTCTGAAATTGTCCTCTTTCTAAGGAAAGGAAGACCTCCTGGGAGAACTGACCGATGTCGAGCCGGATTCTCCAGAGGGTCCAGAATCGCTCGAGAATGATCGCAAGGGCGATGATCGATCCGAGGATGATGGGGACCATGATCGGCCCACCTTTGATGATGAGGGAGACAAACATTTCATACCTCCTCACCTGAAAAAATAGGGCAACCGAGATTGCCCTTTATGAAAAACAAAGTGCCGGGTCGCGGAATCGAACCACGGACACGAGGATTTTCAGTCCTCTGCTCTACCGACTGAGCTAACCCGGCATCCGGAATGATTACCAATTTTATATTATAACCCTGCCGCTGTGTCAAGACTTACTTTTTTGGATCGATTATTGCACCCCGAGAAGAGCTGTTTCCTCGGTTCAGATCGTTCTGTATTCCTGGATATCCAGGAACCAGTGCCTCCAAAAGCCCTCCCTTAAGATGGTCCGGCCCTTCGTTATCTCGATCCTCTTTCTAAAGATCGGGCCGTCAAGCACGAAGGTATGAAACTCCCCGTTCTCGCCGCACGGGCAGATATGTCTGCGGCTCAGGTCTCTCAGAAAATCCTTGTCCACGGATCTGCCGATGAATTCTTTCCCAAGGAGTTCGGCTTTGCAGCTGACCACGATCGCCTTGAATCCGAGGTTGATAAAATCCTCCACCACCTCATCCGGAGGCTTTCCCCACAAGGGTTCAATCGGTTGGATCGCCAATTCCTTGCAGACACGTTCCACCCACGTCTTGTGCTCATTTAGGTATACGTCGCCAAAGACCATTCCTTCGATTCCAGAAGGCTTCAACTGAGAGACCCCCTCCTTGAACTCCCTCTCATATTCTTCCATGTCAGGCCCCACCTCTTTCTGGATGAGGGGGATCCCGATCAGCCGGGCCTGAAGATCGAGAAGCTCGGCTTCGATCCCATGGAAACAGCATCGCTTATATTCCCTCGAGATAAAATTGAGAAGATATTCTACTCGATGGTTTCTCGTCATCGCCTGATAACAGGCGAGACAGCTATCCTTCCCTCCGCTCCATGATGAGATCACCTTCAACGCTTCGGTCCTCTTTCTTCTATGGTTTCAAAACCTCCGGACGGGTGAAAGAACCATGCTTAGCTATTTTTTTCAGAAACACCGGCTTCAACAAAGGTCGCCATTTCATCGAGGATCTTAAGACTGGCCTCGACCAAGAATATTCCCAGGGCGGCACCCGTTCCTTCGCCCAGTCTCAGATCTAAGTTCAACAGGGGTTTTAAGCCAAGATGTTCCAATATGGTCTTATGCCCTGGTTCGGCCGATTGATGAGAGGCGATGAGATAGGGTTTCACCTCAGGGCAGAGGGAGGTTGCAATCAGTGCGGCTGCGCTGGAGATGAAGCCATCGATCACCACGGGGATTCGATGGTTTGCTCCTGCCAATATCAGTCCGGCAATCCCTCCGATCTCAAAACCACCGACTTTCGACAGCACATCGATCGCATCTTTTGGGTTCGGTCGATTGATCTCGAGGGCCTTTTCGATCACCCTCACCTTCCGTCTCCATCCCTCCTCACCAAGGCCTGTTCCCCTGCCGGTGACCTGAGCCACCTGAGCGCCCGTGATAACGGCCGTGATCGCACTGGATGAGGTCGTATTTCCAATTCCCATGTCACCCGTTCCCAATATATCCACGCCTCTTTTCAACTCTTCTTCCACCAGCTCAATACCGGCTTCGATTGAACGGAGAGCCTCATTCTGGCTCATCGCAGGCCCTTCTAACATATTCCGGGTTCCCATCGCCACTTTCTTATCCCTGAGATCAGGGTGGTGTTCGAGAACAGAAGCAACCCCGAGGTCTGCCACGATCACCCTTGCCCCTACCCGACGGGCCAGGACGTTGATCGCTGCGCCTCCGCGAAGGAAGTTCTGGACCATCTGGCCGGTCACTTCAGAAGGATAGGCGCTTATCCCCTCCCTGGTCACACCGTGATCTCCGGCCAGTGTGAATATCACTTTGTGGGTGATCCTTGGCCTTGGATTTCTCGTAATCCCTGCCACCTGGAAGGAAATGGTTTCGAGTTGACCTAATGAACCTTGCGGCTTGGTCAGGTGATCCTGTCTCGTCTTAGCCGCTGCCATGGCGTTTTCATCCAGAGGCTTAATGCTGAGGATGGTTCGATTGATCTTCTCCACCTTGTCCTCTCGATCTTACAATTGGATCGGTTCAAAAATGACCAGAAGGATGAGGCATAGCAGCTCCGTTAATTCATTTACAGCTCCGAGAATATCGCCTGTCACCCCTCCCAATTTCTTCAAAAAGAAGAGTCGATATCCAATGCTGAAGAGTCCGATCCCCAAAAAGAGGACCATGCCCTTGACGCCCATGAGCAAAAAGGCGATTCCAAAGGTCAGAGCTGATGAAATGAGCACCTCTCGCAGAGCGATGTTTTCAGCGAATGGTTTGCCCAATCCCTCACCGGACCTGGCATAGGGCGATCGATAACAGACCAGGACCATCGAGCTTCGGCCCATGGTGGTCATTAGAACGAGTGAGCAAGGGACCGATTCGGCTGATATCTGATCCAGGGCAAGGTACTTGGCACCGATGAGGAGGATGAGACCGATCACCCCGAAGGCGCCGATCCGACTATCTCTCATCACCTCAAGGATCCTCTCCTTTGTTCCGGCCGATGCCAATCCATCCAATGTGTCTGCAAACCCATCCAGGTGGAGGCATCTTGTTAAGAATGCAAGAAGGCCGATCGTGAGCCAGAGGACCATAGGTCTTGGAAGAAGGAACGAAAAGAGATAATACGCAAGGGTCAAGAGAAGACCGATCAGGAAGCCCACGAAAGGGAAGAAAGCCATTGATCGGGCGAGATCTTTACCCAGGGGAGAAACGTCTGCACCCGCAGGCAAAATAGTAAGAAAAGAAAGAGCCCGCAGAAAATCTTTCACTCAGCACCTTTCAAGAATAGCGGAATCCCCGAAACCATATGGATCACGGTATCCGCCCCTTCGGCAATCCTCTGATTCGCCATTCCAGATAGGTCTCTGAAGCGGCGCGCCAAGGGATCGGCCGGAACAATTCCCATTCCCACCTCATTCGATACCAGGAGAAGGGAGGCCTGGCACTGACGGATTGCATCGATCAATCTGTTTACCTCATCCATGATCTCTGCATCACTCTTCTTCCTCATCAGAAGATTGGAGAGCCAGAGGGTGACGCAGTCCAACAGGATGATCTCAACTCGGGATCCATGCTCCCTTATCCTGTCAGTGATCGAAATCGGTTCCTCCACCACCTGCCATTCAGGCCCTCTCATCCTCCTGTGATTTTCGATCCGCTGGGCCATCTCCTCATCGAGGGGTTCGCAGGTGGCGAGATAGAGTCTTCTCAAAAAATTTCGGTTGGCATAATCCAGAGCATAACGGCTCTTACCGCTCCGGCACCCACCGGTGATAAAAACTATCCTTTTTTCCACGCTTCCTCCAGGGTGAGAAGAGACCTCTTCAGGTCGTCAATCGAGAAGACCTCTATCGAGACAATGCCCTGATAATTGCGAAGATGGGAGAGGATGAGGGCCAAGGTCTCTTCTGGCAGGTGGTCTATCCCCTGATGATCGATACCGTTTTGAAACCCATGGAGATGAACCATCGAGGTCTCAGGGAGATATTTTTTGAAATAGAGCCGCAAGTCCTGTCCGTGGGTGAGGATATGACCGATATCGAGGCAGATCGAGAAATCGAATCTCTTCACGATGTCCTCCACCCATTCAAAAGGGTAACCCAGGGTTTCGACAGAGATTCGTTTCGACTCGATTCCACACCTGGATAGCACCTGGAGGCTCTCGACGATCCGCTCCCGCCACCCTTTGAGATCGGTTTCTGCACCCGGGTCCAGGTGAAGGATGTAGACAGAGGGATTCAAACAGAGGGTCTGTTGAATAAGTCTCCTGATCACATCCATGCCTTCTGCCCTCTTCTTTCCACCCCTGTCTCCAAGGAAGATATCCATGGGAAGGTGGACATCATAGCTCAAGTTATTTCGAGAAGAGAGCTCCTGCAAGGCCTGAACCTGCTCATCGCCCGTCAGATCTGCCCCGGCTTCGGTTTCAAAGAGCACCAGTTCGATTTCGTCCAGGAAATGGGCAAGAGATACCACGTTGGGAAGGATATGGTCGGGATAGATATAGGAGGTCGTCGCCAGTTTAAAGGGAAACATTTTCTTGTAGGACTTTGTTAGCAAGAGGTGAGCTTTCAAATATTTTTAACCTCCTAAAAACTGAATTTTAACCCGCCGAAGAGGGAGAGACCAGGGGTTCCATACCCGCTCACCTCTTCATAATCCTTATCAAAGAGATTATCAATACGCCCAAAGGCCTGGAGGTTTCTGGTGATCTGGTAAGAGGCTGCGAGATTGACCAGGGTGTAACCGCCTAACTTTCCGCGCACTGGGTAAGGTTTCCAGTCATCCCTTTTCCCCACATACATGACGCCGAGGTTTACATTCCCTTCTTTGAGAAAACGATAATTGAGATCGAGGTTGAGCCTGTTTTTTGCCCTTCTGAGAAGGTCGCGGCCGGTCCGTTTATCCTCTGTATCGGTGTGGGTATAGTTGACTCCTAATGTGAGATCATCGATGGGCCTCAGGGATGCAAACGCCTCCACCCCTTCGGTTTCAGCTCTGCCTATATTGATATATTTTGATGTGGCGGGGTCGTAGTCGATGAGATCTTCAAAATGGCTGCGGAAGAAGGTGGTGCCGAGGATCACTGTCTTTTCAAAAAGTTCCTGTTCGACTCCAAAATCCCACCCTTCGCTCTTCTCCGGTTTTAGATTCTTATCACCATATGATGGAGCAAACAGTTGGTACAGGCTGGGTGCCTTAAAGCCGGTTCCGAACGTTCCCTTTATCTTCGTCTCGGTCTCTTTTATCAAGTAGGCAGGGGCGATCCGATAGGTGGTCTCGGTCCCGAAGCGGCTGTGGTCGTCGATGCGGATCCCAACTGTTCCGAAGAGTCGATCCCACAGGTTGACCTGATCCTGGATATAGTATCCCCTGATATCCGCAGTCTTTTTTGGAAAGGGGCTTGAGTAAGGGCCGAAGGCGCTTTCGGAATAGTAGCGCGACTTCCCTTCCTCCTTTTCATACTCGAATCCCGTGACCAAACGATTCGTCTTGTGAAGTTGAAGGGTGTGCTGCCAGTCGACCTTCAGAAACTGGCCGTCATAGCTCCCTCTTTCAAAGTCGAAGGGATGTTCGGGGTCTTTTCTATTCACCGTATCCCTGTCATGCTGATTCACGGCAAATCCCAGCTTTTGATCCCAAATCTGGTCAAAAAGGGATAGCCCGGCCTGCGTTTTAAAAAAGAACTGCTTCGATCGCTGAACATAATTGGGATCGTCACCTCCGGCACCTCCCGAATTGTCGAGATCGGCTTTCGCATCGGTATAGCGAAGGATAAAATCGATATTGAGATTCTCCTTTGGCGTGAATCCGAGCCTTGTGGAAAGGGAGGTATTTTCATAGCCATCCCTTTCATAATTTCCATCCTTTTTGTTTGCAGCGGAGATTCCCTCTGTATCGAAGCGGGAGATCGCAAGGGAGTAATTGACCAACTTGTCTCCACCTCTTACTCCTGCCGACTCCCTGAAGGTGGCAAATGACCCTGCTTCGGTCGATAGAAAAGCCTTTGGTTTTCCTTCCCCTTTTTTAGTGATGATGTTGATCACGCCGCCCATCGCATCAGAGCCATAGAGGGTGCTCTGGGGGCCACGGATGACCTCAATCCGTTCGATATTGTCCACTGTCAGATGGGCAAAATCGAAAGAACGGCCGGGGGAGATCGGATCGTTCACTTCCACGCCATCGATCATCACAAGGGTATGCTCCGATTTGGAACCTCTGATGAAGATGTCGGTTAAATGGCCAGGGCCTCCTGACTGGCGAACATCCACCCCCGGGACATCCCTGAGGAGTTCCAGAACAGTCGACCTCTTCTTTCTCTCAACATCATCGGATGAAATGACGGTGGTGGAACTCGCCACCTGCTCGATGGGGGTTTCGACCCTTGTGGCAGTGACGACCACCTCTTCAAGCGTTACTTCCTTTTCTTGAGCCAAGAGGCAGAACGGAAAGAGAACGACGAGGCTTAAAACGGAAAAGGCGGAAATGAAATGTTTCATAAAGCACCTCCCCGACCCAGCAAGTGGGTCTTAAGATTTTTGGCCGAGGAGAAGGGTCCAAAAAAAATCCCCGGCCTTCGCATGGAAGACCGGGGATTTTACCCGCAGGTACCCTTCACAGTCTTATCCTCGAAGACCTTTGAGTGAAGAATATCCAGGCAGGTTTTCTGACTCTCGGATCTTCCTACTCCTTGCGCCTTCCCAGTCGTGACGACCAGTGGCTTTTTGCAAGTTTCGTCTCCGATCACAGCGGCGGGTCCGTCCCCGACTTTCTCCATCTCAATGGAGATCACGGGGTTCCCTACACCTGGATATCGCCGACTGATTTGCCACCCATTTAACCCATCTTCGAATCGATTGTCAAGTTCTTTTTCATCGACCAACTGATGTCTCAGTCCTCCGTGTAAACCCACTGGAATGGGGCAGGGAGCATTACTTGACTTTTCCTTTTCGCCTTGAGAATATTTTTGGGGGGGTGATCCCTATCAGGATCCTTTTGATACAGCCCGGTTACAGGAGAAACGCGATCGGGTTTGATCGAATGATCTTCTGCGAACCCCTGGGTCTTGAGATGGTGGCTGGCGCCTTAAAGGGCCATCAGGTTCGCATCTTGGATATGAGATTGGAACCCGAGCTTGACCGGGTTGTCCTATCGTTCAATCCTGACCTCTGCGGAATCAGCTGCTGCTATACGATCGATGTCCCTTCTTCCCTTCTTATCGCCAGGAGACTCAAACAGAACGGGTCTAAGCCTTTTGTCGTGGTTGGGGGTCATCACGCCACGATGATGCCAGAAGACTTCTTCAGAGAAGAGATCGATGCCGTTGTCGTGGGCGAGGGCGAGGAGACGATGAGGGATTTGGCGGATCGGTTGGAAAGGGGAGGTGACCTTTGGAAGGTCCCAGGGCTCTTTATCAGGGATGGGAAGACATTCTCTTGCACAGGGGTAAGGGAACTGGTGGAGGATCTGGACAGCCTTCCCTTTCCTGATCATGGAGCGCTTCAGGGATACCGTCGAAACTATCACATGGGTTTTCAAAAGCCCCTGGCCTTAGCGGAGACCACAAGGGGTTGTTCTCACCGCTGTCACTTTTGCAGCGTCTGGATCTTCTATCAAGGCCGATGCCGAATGAAAAGTCCGGAACGCGTCCTTTCAGAATTGATGTCGATCCGGGAGAGAAATATCCTCTTCACCGATGACAACTTTCTCATCAGTGCCTCAAGGGCGGAGGAGATTGCCGGGCTCCTGAAGAAGATGGGTATCCAGAAACGGTTCACCTTCCAGGCGAGGAGCGACACCATTGTTCAGCATCCGGACCTGCTCGCACGATGGAAGGAGGTCGGTTTGAGCGGCGTCTTCATCGGTTTCGAAAAGATAGAGGATGAGGCCTTGGCTTCGCTTGAGAAGAGGAACAGCGTCAAGAATAACGAGCAGGCCTTAGAGATCCTGCGTATCTTGGGGATCGAGGTCTGGGCCTCCTTCATCGTCGACCCGGATTATGAGGAGGAGGATTTTGAACGCCTGAGGCAGTACATCATCGATCACCGGATCAAGACCCCCACCTTCTCTGTTCTCACTCCCTTACCGGGCACCCGGCTGTTTGAGGAGGAGGGGAAGAATCTGACGACAAGGGATTACCGTCTTTTCGATATCGCCCACGCCATCCTTCCCACGAGATTGCCACTTTCGGAATTCTACCGGCAATATGCAAGTCTCTGGGACACTCCCTATTCCAAGTATAGCCTGATCTGGGAGGGATTCCGGGCTCTTCTCAAGGGCCACTTCACCCTGCCCGAGTTGATGAGAATGCTTCGATCTGCTCAGAAGCTTTCCGACCCCTCCTTCTATCTCAGTTCGGCCATGGAGAGCTAAGTTCGACCGATTCACAGGGAGAGAAATCGATGGACTTCCTCTATCGTTGGAATCCCCTTTCTTCCGCCGAGGTCGTGGCATTTGAGGGCTGCCACAGCGTTGGCAAACTTCAAAATTTCTACCACCTCCCAGTTCTGGAGGAGGCCATAGATAAATCCCGCGTGAAAGACATCGCCGGCACCGGTCGTATCGACTGCCTTTACCTTAAATCCTTTCACATAGAGGATCTCGCCGTTGATGAAAGCCATGGCACCTTCATCTCCCAAAGTGGAACAAAGAAACCCGGAGGTATGCTTCTGAAGTTCAAGGATGGCCTTTTCTCGATCTGAAATCCCGGTGAAAAGGGAAGGAAAGCGTGACGAGGTGATCATGAAGTCGATCTCCTGGATCAATTCAGAGGTGAGGGGTTCAACCCGATCGATGTCGAGGACCGTGGGAATTCCTTCCTCCCTTGCCCACCTCGCACACCGGATGGCTGCCTGGATGTCGTGGCCATCCAAGTGGAGAACTCTTCCTGAACAGACCTCCTCCTTCCGGAGTTCACCCTCGCGATACATCAACCGTTCGTCCCGGTCCCAGAGGATGGTTCGTTCCCCTGAAGGACCATCTACGATAATCAGGGCGAACTGAGTTGTGGCATCGGGTTCGATAGTCAGGGAAGAGACGTCCACCCCCTCTTGACGAATGGAGTTGAGGGAGAATTGGCCCAAGTCGTCTCCGCCGATTTTCCCGATATATTTTGTTTTGACCCCCCATCGACTCAAGGCCACCATGGCTGTGGCCACCTGTCCTCCCCCCTGTTTTGAAAATCGAACGATTTTCATCTTTGAATTCGGAGTGGGGAATTCGGGGACGAGGGCAAGAAAATCGACAGAGTTAAGACCCATGCCCACCACATCAAACGGTTTGTTCTTTGGAAAAGGGGGATTGAATCGCACCTTACCTTCTTAAAAACTTTTGGAAGATTTTTCAAGCCTGAAGTGGATGGGGTTGACTAAAGGGGGAGGTCATAGTATAAAAAAGATAAGTTCTGAAGAAGGAAAAGAGATTGGAGAACATTGCAACCATAATCCTTGCCGCAGGGAAGGGGACCCGGATGAAGTCGGACCTGGTGAAGGTGCTGCATCCACTTTTAGGGGTTCCTATGCTCTCCTATCCAATCGACCTTTCCCTGAATGAGATCAGGGCTGAAAAGACGATCGTGGTCATCGGCCACCAGGCCGATCGAATTAAAGAGAGATTCGAGGATCCCCGGATTCAGTTTGCCATTCAGGAGGAACAGCTGGGCACAGGCCACGCGGTTTTAAAGGCCCTTCCATTTTTAGGGAAATTTAACGGCACGGTGTTGATCCTCTGCGGAGACGTCCCCCTGGTGAAGCCGAGAACAGTCCGCTCCTTTATCGATGATTTTTGGAGAGAGGAGACGGTCCTCTCCGTCTTGACAGCCGTCGTAGAGGATCCTGATGGGTATGGCCGAATCCTTCGAGACCAGGGGGGCTGGCTTAAAGGGATTGTGGAGGAGAAGGACGCCTCAGCCAAGGAGAAGGAGATCAAGGAGGTCAACACAGGGATCTTCTGCGTGAAGGCCTCTTTCTTGAGCGAAGGCATAAGAGAGATCGGACAGGAGAACGCCCAGGCGGAATATTATCTGACCGATTTAGTTGAGATTGCGAGGCGAAAGGGTCTGGGGTGTTCGGCTCATACGGTTTCCGACCCTGTGGAGGTGATGGGGATCAATACGAGAATCGATCTTGCAACGGCGAACGAAGTCCTGAGGCAGGAGAAGCTCAGGGACCTGATGCTCTCGGGTGTGACGGTGATCGATCCCAAAGCGACCTATGTGGATCGAACGGTGGAGGTTGGAAGAGATACCGTCCTCTATCCCAATTGTATCCTCCAAGGGAAGACGAAGATCGGCCAGCGTTGTGTGATCGAATCCAACTCCAAGATCGCAGACTCTCAAATTGGTGATGAAGTGACCATTCGATCGAGCTGTGTGATCACGGAGAGCAGAATAGAAAAAGGAGCGATCATCGGTCCGTTTGCCCATCTGAGGCCTTTGAGCGAGGTCAAGGGCAGGGCAAAGATCGGCAACTTTGTTGAGGTGAAGAAATCGGTCATCGGCAGGGGTTCCAAGGCCAACCACCTGGCCTATATCGGGGATTCCTTGGTCGGAGAGGAAGTGAACATCGGGGCAGGCACGATCACCTGTAACTACGATGGATTTGAGAAACACCAGACCATCATCGGGGATCGGGTCTTCGTCGGCTCGAATGTGGAACTGGTGGCTCCGGTCAAGGTTGGAAGCGATTCCTCGATCGGTGCAGGCACGACGGTGACGAGAGATGTTCCCGAGGGAGCCCTGGCCATCAGCCGGGTGAAGCAGAAGAACATCAGAGGCTGGAGCAAGAAGACGGAATTTCGGCGAAGGAAGAGCACAGAGCAGAAGAAGGAATAGGCCATGTGTGGCATCGTGGGATATGTGGGCCCCAGGGAAACGGCGAAGGTACTGCTGGGCGGTCTGAAGCGGCTGGAGTACAGGGGCTATGACTCTGCAGGCATCGCCGTCTTTCATAAGGGCAAGATCGAGATCCGAAGAAACGAGGGAAAATTGAGGAAGCTGGAGGAGCTCGTTGGAGAGGAGACCTTCGATGGAAAGATCGGGATCGGCCATACCCGATGGGCGACGCATGGAAGGCCCTCTGATGAGAATGCCCATCCCCACAAGGCTGGAAAGGTAGCCGTGGTCCACAACGGGATCATCGAAAATTACCTTCCCCTCAGGGAGGTCCTCAAGAAGAGGGGGCATCGCTTCACATCCGAAACAGATACTGAGGTGATCTCGCACCTGATCGATGAATTCATCCAGGAAGGGGCTTCCTTTCTGGATGGCGTGAGATTGGCCCTGGATAAGATCAGGGGCTCTTATGCGTTGGGGATCCTCTGCGAAGGGGATGAACACTGTTTGATCGCGGCCAAGAAGGAGAGCCCGCTGGTGATCGGTATTGGTGAAGAGGAGTATTTCATCGCCTCTGATATTCCTGCGATCCTCCCCTATACAAGGGACTTCATCTTTATGGAGGACGGGGAGGTGGCTGTCCTCTCCTCTCAAGGGGTGAGGTGCTTCGATGCAAAGGGCGATCAGATTTCAAAGGAGCCGAAGCGGGTGAACTGGACCCCTCTGATGGCGGAGAAGGGCGGATACAAGCATTTCATGCTTAAGGAGATCTTCGAACAGCCCAGGGCTGTGATCGACACGATCCGGGGACGTCTTTCAGAGGAGCCGGGCAGCGGGATTCTTGAGGAGATCCGTATCGGCCGATCGCTCCTGGAGAGGATTCGGCGGATCTGCCTGATCGCATGCGGTACCTCCTATCATGCAGCCCTGGTGGGAAAGTTCCTCCTCGAAGAATTCTGTCGGATCCCGGTGGAGGTGGACATCGGTTCGGAATTTCGATATCGAAATCCGATCCTCGGAGAGGACACCTTGCTCGTGGCGATCTCTCAGTCCGGAGAGACGGCGGACACCTTGGCTGCGTTGAGGGAGGGGAAGAGGCGAGGCGCGATGACCCTTGCCATCTGCAATGTGGTCGAGTCGAGTTTGGCGAGGGATTCGGATCATGTGATCTATACCCACGCAGGTCCTGAGATCGGCGTGGCCTCGACCAAGACCTTCGTCACCCAGCTGGTCATCCTCTTTCTGCTCTCCCTCCGGTTCGGTGGAGAGCTGGGACAGATCACTGCCGAAGAAGGAAGGCGATCGATTGAGGCACTGGTCAAAATTCCACACCTAATGGAGGAGATGCTCAAGTCCTCAAAGGAGATAGCCGAGATCGCCAGAAAATATCTTTATGCGAAGGACTTTCTCTACCTGGGAAGGGGGATCAACTATCCCATCGCATTGGAGGGGGCGCTGAAGTTAAAAGAGATCTCTTATATTCATGCAGAAGGCTATCCTGCCGGCGAGATGAAGCACGGCCCCATTGCCTTGATCGATCGGGAGATGCCGGTCGTTGTCCTGGCGACGAGAAATGGAGTTTATGAGAAGGTGCTTGCCAATATCGAGGAGGTCAAGGCGAGGGAAGGAAAGGTGATCGCCCTGGCCTCCCAATCGGATCAGGCCATCGAGAAGAGGGTGGACGACGTGATCTTCATCCCCGATACCCTTCCCTCTCTATCACCGATCCTCCTCACCCTACCCCTTCAACTTCTGGCCTACCACATGGCTGATCTGAAAGGTACGGATGTGGATCAGCCGAGGAACCTGGCCAAGAGCGTCACCGTCGAATAGATACGTTGTGTGCCCCCCTGTATAAAATGGTAGATATTTGTTAAAATCCCTTAGAGTTCGTTGGTATGTGAAATCCAAAGCACGAAATCCGAAATACGAAACAAGTGCGAATGACCAAAATCCGAACGTTCCAAACAAAAATCGTTTTTGATTTGGAGATTGTTTCGGATTTACGAAGTTCCTATGTCTTTGCTCAACGATCTCAATCCTGTTCAGCAGAGGGCTGTCCTGGAGACCGAAGGTCCGCTCCTGGTCTTTGCAGGCGCGGGAAGCGGTAAGACCCGTGTCTTGACCTATCGGATCGCTTATCTCATTCAGGAGAAAAGGGTGCCAGCCTCGTGTATCTTTGCGGTCACCTTCACCAACAAGGCTGCGGATGAGATGAGAGAGAGGGTGGAGAGGCTTCTCGGGGCATCGGCCAGGGGGGTATGGATCTCCACCTTCCATTCGGCCTGCGCCCGGATCCTCAGGCAACATATCGACCGCCTGGGCTTTCAGAGGAATTTCGTCATTTATGATGAGCAGGACCAGGAACGCCATCTCAAGGCGGTGATGAGGGAATTGGATCTGGACCCCAGGATCTTCCACCCGAGGGCTGTCCAATCGAAGATCGACCAGTTAAAGAATGAGGGCGTCACACCTGAAGAGTATCTCCCCGATCCGTACAACATATTCCAGAAGAGGGTGGCCCTGATCTATGAGAGATATCAGGAGGAGCTCCGGCGAAACAATGCCCTCGATTTTGGAGATCTCCTCATCTTGGTCAAGATTCTGTTCAGACGTTTTCCGGAGATCTTGAGGCTCTATCAGGAAGGATGTCGCTATGTGATGGTGGACGAATTTCAGGATACCAATCTGATCCAGTATCATCTGATCCAGCAGATGGTCAAGAGGCATCAGAATATCTGTGTGGTCGGAGATGATGACCAATCGATCTACCGCTGGAGAGGGGCGGAGGTGGGAAATATCCTGAACTTTGAGAACGATTTTCCGAGGGCCAAAGTGATCACCCTGGAACAGAACTACCGGTCCACCCAGAACATCCTCCGGGCAGCCAACCACATGGTCTGTAGAAATCGTTCGAGAAAGGAGAAGGTCCTCTGGACGGAGAATCGCAAGGGTGAGCCGATCACGCTCTACGCTGCTGAGGATGAGGCGGATGAGGCGCGTTTCGTGGTCCGGAAGATCATCGAACAGTGCCAGCCCTCTTCACGAGGGGCAAAGAGAACGTACCGGGACGTGGCTGTTTTCTATCGGATCAATGCTCAGTCCCGTGCCATCGAAGAGGAGATGATCAAAAATCAGATCCCCTACACCATCGTAGGCGGATTGAAGTTCTATGAACGCAAGGAGATCAAGGATGTGCTGGCCTACTTGAAACTGATCGCCAACCCATCGGATGGCCTCAGTTTGAAAAGGGTCATCAATGTCCCTCCGAGAGGGATCGGAGAGAAGACGATCGAAAAGATCGAGGCCTTCTCCAGGGAGAGGGCGATCCCCCTTTACGAAGGGATGAAGCAAGCGTTGAAAGAGGACTGGCTTTCCCACGGCGTTAGGGAGAAACTGGAGGAGTTTGTCCATCTGGTCGAAGGATTGCGAGAGGAGAGGAAAGGCCTTTCAGTCAGCCAGTTGACCCTGACCCTCCTTGCCAAAACAGGCTACCTCGATCGGCTGAAGGGAGAAGGGACAGAGCAGGCCCTTACCAGGATGGAGAACATTGATGAGCTGATCAATGTGATGACGGAATTTGAGCGGGGAGGGGAGGTCGAAAAGACCGGACCGCAGGAGAGTTCGGTCGAGGCCTTTCTGGATAAGGTCTCCCTGGTGACCGACATCGACCTTTACGAGGATAAGGGGAACCGCGTCTCGCTCATGACCCTTCATTGTGCAAAGGGGTTGGAGTTTCCCCTGGTCTTCATCGTCGGCATGGAGGAAGGGCTTCTTCCCCACTACCGGAGGGGTGACGAGATTGAGGATCTGGAGGAGGAGAGGAGGCTCTGTTATGTGGGGATCACCCGGGCAAAGGAGAGGCTCTTCCTTTCGAGGGCGGAGACGCGTTCCACCTTCGGTGTGGGCCGGGCCAATCTTCCTTCCCGTTTTCTCGATGAACTCCCTCCGGAGCTGATCCAGTTGGAGGAGAGGCAGGAAGAAACGGAGAGTCTCTTTTCCCAGAGAGGCGAGTGGAGCGACCATTTTCAGCAGTCGGAGGAGTTCAGATGGAGCTCAGCAGCAGAAGATCCTTTTCCAGGAGATGGAGGGAGGGTCTTAAGCCCTGAGGAGTTCATTTCGCTCAGGACTGGAATGAGGGTGAGGCATCCCAAATTTGGAGAGGGAAGGGTGCTCTCTGTTGAGGGAATGGACAAGGAGCAGAAGGCGACCATCCTCTTCGGAGCCGTGGGAAGGAAGCGGCTGAAGGTCTGTTACGCAAATCTTGAAATCCTTGAGTAAAAAGATGGGGAGATAAGGGGATGAGGGGATGAAAGTACCCGATGGCATCAGAGAAGAAATAATTAGGAGGACCCCATGAAAACTTATTACATCCTTTCGGCTATCGGGAAGGATCGGCCTGGAATTGTGGCAGACGTTTCAGAGGTGATCTACGAGTGCGGAGGAAATATCGAGGATTCGAGCATGAGCATTCTCCGGAACCATTTTGCGCTTCTTCTCCTTTTTTCCACGGAGAGGGAGGAGGTCAATCAGAAGCTCTCCTCCGGGCTGAAGCGCCTTGAATGGGAGAAGCATTTGACCGTCTTCTATTCTCCGATCACCCTGGAACAGGCCCACCCAAAGGGCAGGGAGCAGTTCGATCTTTTCAAGATCACCACATCCGGTGTGGATCACGCCGGCATCGTCTTCAGGGTCTGTCGGCTTCTTGCCGACCGGAGGATCAACATTGTGGACATGAAGACCCATCGCGCCCTTTCTGCGGAGAGCGGAACGCCTTTCTTTGAGATGGATATGGAGGTGGAGGTTCCCCAATCGATTTCAGAGGAGAGTTTAAGGGAGGACCTCCATGATCTGGCCAACGAGCTGGTGATCGACCTGGTCCTGAAAAAGAAGTAGCCGAGGAAGCCGAAATGGGAGATGAGGATGGTTGAGACCTTAGCACTGCTCATCGATCAGACAGCCCTCCGGATGGGTGGAAAGGAGGCGATCCTCTTCGTGAGGAGGGGAGGATTGGAGAGCAGGATCAGCTATCGCTCGCTTCAAAAGGTCTCCGACCGAGTGGCAAACGGTCTAAGAGGGTTGGGTCTCAGAAAGGGAGACCGGGTGATCCTCTTCATCCCAAAGTCTATTGAACAGGTGGTGATCCATCTCGCCGTCCAGAAGGTTGGAGCGATCTCGGTCCTCCTCAACCCTAAACTGAAGAGGGATGAGGTGGAATATCTTATAAAGGACACCGATGCCCGTGCCCTCGTCGTCGGGAAGAGAGAGGAGGCAATGATCCGGTCGATCGATGAGAGACGGATCGTTTTGGCGATTGATACTGACAGCCCTTTTGCCGAGGGAAAATTATTTCCGGATAGCTCTGATCAGGCGTCTCATCCCGAGGGAGGTCCCGACGACCCGGCGGTTCTGATCTATACCTCCGGCACGACAGGAGAGCCGAAAGGGGCCATTCTCACCCAGAAGAACCTGGTTCAGGATGTGAGGAATATCATCCAGATATGGGAGATCAGAGAAGAGGATGTCCTCTGTCATGCCCTGCCGCTCTTCCATGTCCACGGGCTCTGCTTTGCGCTCCACACGGCTCTCGTCGCAGGAGCGAAGGTCGTCATGTGTGATGAGTTCTCTTCTGATGCGGTCCTCCATATCTTATCCCAAAAGGAAGGAGAGCTGGCCTGTACGCTCTTTATGGGCGTTCCAACGATGTATCTGAAGATGATCGAGAGACTGGAGGGTACAAAGGGTGATTTTAAACATATCCGGCTCTTTGCTTCGGGCTCCGCCCCTCTTCTTCCGAAGGATTTTGAAAGGATTAAGGAAGTTTTCGGCAGGGAACCAGTGGAGAGGGAAGGGATGTCTGAGACAGGGATGAACTTTTCAAACCCTTACCGTGGATTGAAAAAGCCAGGCTCCATCGGTCTTCCTCTTCCGTCTGTGAAGGTGAGGATTGTGGATCCTGAGGATTTTCAGGATGTGGCTTTGGGCGAGGTGGGTGAAATCTGGTTAAAGGGGCCGAACGTGGGTCCTGGTTATTGGAATAAACCCCATGAGACAGAGGCCGCCTTTGCAGACGGATGGTTTCGGACCGGTGACTTAGGAAGGGTGGATGAGGACGGGTACTATTACCTCACGGACCGGTTGAAACATATCATCATCTCAGGAGGGGAGAATATCTCTCCAAAAGAGATCGAGACCGTGATCAACCATCATCCGAAGGTGGTGGAGTCGTGCGTGGTAGGCATCCCTGACGAGAGGTGGGGTGAAAAGGTGGTCGCTGCGGTTGTTGTGAAACAGGGAATCGTGCTCACCGAAAAAGAGATCAAGGACTACTGTAAGGATCACCTCTTAGACTGGAAATGTCCAAAGGAGATCTTATTCCTGGATGAACTGCCCAGAAACCGGATGGGAAAGGTGATGAAGGAGGAGGTGGCGAGGCTCTTTCCTGGCCGGGGTCCTCGTCAATCTCCCTGACCGGATTTTTAAATCCTATTTTAGGGCGATGCCCAGGGGAGGGAGAGGATGAATTTTCCAGAAGATCTGCTTTATACAGAGAGCCATGAGTGGGTAAGGGACGAAGGGAGCCAGGTGGTCATCGGCCTGACCGACTACGCTCAGCGCCAGCTCAAGGATATCGTTTATGTGGAACTTCCAGAGATCGGATCGGAGTTCAAGAAAGGGGAGAGCATGGGAGTGGTGGAGTCGGTAAAGACCGTTGCTGACGTCTTCTCGCCGGTCACGGGAAAGGTGATCGAAACGAATGGAGCGCTCAAAGAACATCCGGAGTGGATCAATACCGATCCCTATGGAAAGGGATGGATCACCAGGATGGAGGTCCGTGACAAAGAGGAGTTAAAAGGGCTTCTCTCATCCAGGGATTATCAGGGATCCCTTTCAGAGGAATGACCCATGAAAGACTTCCTCCGTTACCTCCCCCATACCGAAGAGGAAGGTTTGCAAATGCTCGAAACGATCGGGGTGAAGAGGATCGAGGACCTCTTTGAGATCGTCCCGAAGGAGCAGAGGCTTTCCAAACCTTTAGATCTTCCTGGCCCTCTTTCCGAGCCTGACCTCATCCGCCATCTCCAGGGCCTTCGGTCTCCGATCCTCAGCAGTTTTCTCGGTGCGGGCGCCTATCATCACTTCATCCCTGCGGTCATCTCAGCCATGACCTCCCGTTCTGAATTTTATACGGCTTACACCCCTTATCAGCCAGAGATCAGTCAGGGAACGCTTCAGGCGATCTTCGAATACCAGACCTTGATGTGCCAGTTGACCGGCATGGAGGTATCGAACGCATCCATGTATGACGGCGCCTCGGCTCTGGCAGAGGCTGTTTTAATGGCCCGCCGAATTACGAAACGGAGGAAGGTCCTTCTCTCCGGGGCTGTTCATCCTGAATATCGGAGGGTCGTCCAGACCTATGTTGATCCTGATCAAGGGGAGATCGCTCTGGTGCCTTATAACGAGGACGAAGGACGTACGGATGAGAAGGCGCTCCTCGACCTCCTCGATGGAGAGGTCAGTGCGGTCGTGGTTCAGAGTCCAAACTTTTTTGGCGTGGTGGAGGACCTTCATCCAATTGCCCAAAAGGTTCATGAGAAGGGTGGATTGATGATCGTTGGTTTTAGCGAGGCCATCGCCTATGGGATTCTGAAGCCACCTGGAGCAGTTGGAGCAGATATCGTCGCAGGCGAGGGTCAGAGCCTGGGCATTCCTCTCTCCTTCGGAGGTCCCTACCTGGGGATCTTCACCACCCTTGAGAAGTTTGTGCGGATGATGCCGGGCCGGCTGGTCGGAGAGACGCTCGACCTAAATGGCAAGAGGGGGTTTGTCCTGACCCTGGCTGCACGGGAACAGCATATCCGGAGGGAGCGGGCCACATCCAACATCTGCACGAATGAGGGGCTCTGTGCACTGATGGCCACGATCTTTCTCTCCTGTCTGGGGAGAGAGGGCTTGAGGGAAGTGGCGGTGATGAACCTGAGCAAGGCAGCGTATGCGAAAAAGGTCGCTTCTGAGATTTCGGGCTGCAGGCCTGTCTTCTCCTCTCCCACCTTTAATGAGTTCGTTTTGAGGATGGATCGGGATCCCCGGGAGGTCTTGGACAGATTGAAGGAGAAAGGGATCCTGGCCGGCCTCTTCTTAGGAAGATTTTATCCTGAGCTTGATCATCATCTCCTCGTGACCGTCACCGAGATGAACACAAAGGAGGAGATCGACCGCTGGGCCGAAACCCTGGAACGAGCCTTGCGATGAATCATCAGGAAATTCGAAGCACGAAATTCGAAATCCGAAACAAATTCAAATTACCGAAATTGTATCAATTTAGTGCTTTGAAAAATCATAAAAAAAGATGGTCGAATAGCTTGTCATTCCTGCCTGCCTGCGGTAGGCAGGAATTTCGGATTTTTCTGATCAAGATTAACATATGTTCACTTAGCCGTTAGAGATAAGGCAGTGAGAAACATAAAGGACACCGGATTGATTCAGGAGGAGCCTCTGATCTTTGAACTGGGACGTCAAGGCAGAAGAGGATATTCTCTGCCTCGATGGGATGTCAAAGAGGCCGAACCGACAGACCTCATCCCTTCGACCCTTCTGCGAGAGGAATGGGAAGGATTTCCTGAGCTCAGCGAGGTCGATGTGGTTCGCCACTTCACCCGGCTCTCCCAGTGGAACTACGGGGTGGATAGCGGATTCTATCCATTGGGTTCCTGTACGATGAAGTACAGCCCCAAGGTGAACGAGGAGGTGGCGAGATGGAGCGGATTTGCAGGGGTTCATCCCTATCAACCTGAGGATCTATCTCAGGGGATCCTGAGACTGATGTACGAACTGGAGGGCTTCCTTGCTGAGATCACGGGCATGGATCATGTCAGCCTGCAACCTGCGGCGGGCGCTCATGGCGAACTGGCCGGGATGATGATGATCAGGGCATACCTTCAAGCCCGCGGAGAGAGACGGAAAAAGGTCCTGGTTCCAGACACCGCCCATGGGACGAACTGCTCCACCTCTTCGATCGCCTCCTACCAGATGGTCGAGATCAAATCGAACGAGAAAGGTGTGGTCGGTCCGGAGGCGGTCGCTTCTGAGATGGATGAAGAGGTGGCGGCCATTATGGTCACCAATCCTAATACCCTGGGTCTTTTCGAAGAACATCTCAAGGAGATTGCTGAGATCGTCCACCGAAAAGGTGGTTTTGTCTACTGCGATGGAGCCAACCTCAATGCCTTAATGGGGATCGTGAAGTTGGGCGATTTGGGCGTGGATGTGGTTCATCTCAATCTCCATAAGACCTTTTCCACTCCCCATGGCGGAGGTGGGCCTGGGGCAGGCCCTGTGGCCGTGAAGAAAGGGCTCGCCCCTTATCTCCCGATCCCTGTGGTTGAGAAGGTGGGAGAGACTTACAGACTCAACGAGGATCGGCCGCAGAGCATTGGAAAGATGAAGGCCTTTTACGGGAACTTCGGGGTCCTGCTCAAGGCCTATGCCTATATCCTCTCCATGGGGTCGGAGGGGCTCAGAAGGGTGAGTGAGATGGCAGTGCTCAATGCGAACTATTTGATGAAGAGATTGAAAGGGCATTACTTTCTTCCTTATGATCGTCCCTGTATGCACGAATGTGTCTTCACCGATCGGTTTCAGGAGAGATTTGACGTCAGCACCCTCGATATTGCAAAGAGATTGATCGATTATGGGTTTCATCCCCCTACGATCTATTTTCCTCTGGTGGTCAAGGGGGCGATGATGATGGAGCCCACTGAAACGGAGAGCAAGCAGGGGCTTGACCGGTTCATCGAGACGATGATTGAGATCGCCAGGGAGGCTGAAGAGAATCCGGAACTGCTCCGTCAGGCGCCCCAGAAGGTGAAGGTGAGGAGGCTTGACGAGGTGCTCGCAGCAAGAAAACCTAAACTAAAATGGACCGGGGAGAAATAAATCCGAAGCTCGAAATCCGAAGCACGAAACAAATTTAAAATTCGAATTTCCAAATTTCTAAAACGATTTTGGTCATTTGAAATTTGGCCATTCGGATTTGTTTCGGATTGGTCCTTAACGGACGCTTCGCCCGATATTCGGGTTTCGAATTTAAAGATTGCCTATGGATCGCAACGGATACATATTAGATCTTGGACTGATCGATTACAAGGAGGCCTGGGATCTTCAACATCGTCTCTGGTCGAAAAGGGTCGAGGGGGAACTGCCGGACCTCGTTCTCTTCCTCGAACATCCCCATGTGGTCACCCTGGGGAGGCGTGGAAACCGTTCCCATCTGATCGTCTCTAAGGAGATTCTTGAAACGATGGGGATTCCGATCTTCCATGTGGAGCGGGGAGGGGATATCACCTACCACGGACCGGGGCAGATGGTGGTCTATCCCATTCTTGGTCTGAGGGATTACGGGTATCGTCTCATTCGATACGTGGATCAGCTTGAAGAAGTGATCCTTCAGGTTCTGAAAGATTTCGGGATCGAAGGAAGGAGAGACCCTTCCAACCGGGGGGTATGGGTGGGCGATGAAAAGATTGCCTCGATCGGTGTGGCGATCAAGCGCTGGGTCTCATTCCATGGGTTTTCGTTAAACTACGAAACCGATCTGAAGTACTTCGACCTGATCCATCCCTGCGGTCTTGTCGGGCAGAAGATGACCAGCATGGCAAAGGTCCTCGGGACAAAGGTCTCCCGGGAGGAATTGTTAGAGAGGACAGGTTTCCATTTCAGGCAGATCTTCAGAAAAGACTGGGAGAAAAAGAATCTAAGAGAAATTCTAAATTCGAAGCACGAAATCCGAAACAAGCACGAATTTTCAAAATCAAAATGACCGAAACGGAGAAAAACGGGTTTGAGTTTTGAAGTTTGAATTTTGAGTTTGTTTCGAATTTCGACATTCGAATTTTGGATTTTTGCGTAAACGTATTTGATTCCGGCTATTGGGGTGCAGAAATTGTATGGGATCTAATAAAAGGGTGGTTGTTATCGGAGGGGGTCCTGGAGGTTATGTAGCTGCGATCCGGGCCTCTCAGTTGGGAGCAAAGGTCTTCCTGATCGAAAGGGACAGGATCGGGGGCACCTGCCTCAATCGGGGATGCATCCCCACCAAAGCTCTCCTCCACGATGCAAAACTCCTTCGCTCACTCAGGGGTTCGCCGGTCTTTCAATCGCTCCTTCGTGAAGGATTCAATCCCCTCGAATTGATGATGGATCGGAAGGAGAAGGTGGTTCAGGAGATGGTGAAGGGAGTGGAAATGCTCCTCGATTCTCAACGGGTGACCGTCAAAAAAGCTTGTGCCGATCTCGCAGGAGTCAATAAGGTGATCCTCGTGAACGGAGAGGAGAGGAAGGAGACGATTGAAGCGGATGCGATCATCTTAGCTCCGGGTTCGAAATCGAAGGCTCTCCCCGGCCTTTCGCCTGACGGAGAGAGGATCTTAACCAGTGATGAGGCATTAGAAATCAAAAGAGTCCCCCGGGAGATGGTCGTCGTTGGCGGGGGTTACATCGGTGTGGAGTTTGCAACGCTCTTCAACGCCCTCGGATCGAAGGTGACGATCATCGAGATTCTGGAGAACATCCTTTCTGGTCTTGAAGGGGAGATCGTGCGGAATGTGAGGAGGTTTTTGGAAAGGGATGGGATGAGGATTCTGACGGATTCCCGAATCGAAGACCTTCAATCCGTGGAGGAGGGATTGAGGCTGAGAGTCAGGACCTCGCAGGGGATCCAGGAGGTCTCAGCAGAGAAGATCCTCCTGTCCGTGGGGAGAGTTCCTAATTTAGAGCTCGATTTTTTGAAAGCAGGGGTCTCGATCTTCCCAGCCGGCATTCGGGTCAACAGCCGGATGGAGACCACCACGGCCAATATCTATGCTGTCGGCGATGTCGTCGGAGGCCCGCTGCTTGCTTATGTCGCCTCAGAACAGGGAACCGTAGCCGCTGAGAACATCTTGGGGATTGACCGGCAGATGGAGGAGGGGCCGATCCCGATCTCCATTTTTACTTATCCTGAGGTCGCTTCTGTGGGTCTCACTGAGAAAGAGGCCAGGGCAAGGGGAGAGATAGAGATCGGTCGCTTCCCGTTCCGCTCCAATCCGGCTGCTTTGATCTCCGGAGAGAGAGATGGTCTTGTTAAGGTCATCGTTAGCAAAGAGGACGATAACATATTGGGGGTTCACATCATCGGCCATGAAGCGAGCACCCTCATCTCTATCGCCTCAGCAATCATGAAACAAGGGGTAAAGGCCGGGGAGTTTGTTAGATTTATCCAGGCCCATCCCACATCTCCAGAGGCATTGAAAGAGGCCCTTCTCGATATTAAGGGAATGGCCATTCATCTGCCCAGGCCCATTCGAGCAAAGGCATAGAACAGAAGACAGAAGACAATGATTGGTAATTGAGAATTGAAGATAACCCCTTCTAACCTCCCCTTAGTCTAAGGGGAGCCGGGGTGGGGTTAAGTGGAAATTTCAAATACTTTTTGGAAAAGTAAAGAATGACAGGAGGAAAAGAGATTGATGAAACCTCCGTGGTTAAAAAAGCGTATCCCTCCGGCTCAGGATCTTGAGAAGATCAAATCGATCCTGAGGGAGACGACCCTGCACACGGTCTGTGAAGAGGCACGCTGTCCAAATTTAGGAGAATGCTTTTCAAAAGGGACCGCCACCATGCTGATCTTAGGAAGGATCTGCACACGGGATTGTGGATTCTGTGCGGTTGAGCATGGAAGGCCTGGTCCGGTTGATCAGGGAGAACCGCAGAGGATCGCTCATGCGGTTAAGAAGATGAGTTTACGATATGTCGTGATCACCTCCGTTACAAGAGACGATCTTCCTGACGGCGGGGCCTCCTATTTTGTTAGGACGATTCGAGCCATTCGATCCGTGGCTCGAACCATAAAGATTGAGGTCCTGGTTCCTGATTTTAAAGGAGACCCCTCGTCTTTAGAAGAGGTTCTGGAAGAGTCTCCGGATGTCCTGAATCATAACGTTGAAACCATTCCCCGGCTCTATCCCAGAGTCCGGCTGCAAGCGGACTATGAAAGATCACTCGATCTGTTGAAGAGATCTAAAGAAAGGTATCCGCACATTCTTACCAAATCAGGATTTATGCTGGGGCTGGGGGAGAGAGAAGAAGAGGTGATCAATTTAATTTGTGATCTGAGAAGAATGGGATGCGATCTCCTGACGATCGGCCAGTATCTTCAACCCAGGGCCGATCGGTTGCCTGTGGCCCGGTACATCCCTCCTGAGGAGTTTGAGCAGTACAAGAAGATCGGCGAAGAGATGGGGTTCAGGTCGGTTGCCTCCGGTCCTTTTGTCCGCAGTTCCTTCCATGCCTCAGAGATGTTTCAAAACCATCTTTGAACCTACTAATCTATCCACTATTCCCCTCTTAAGTTAACGGGGTGAAGGGGGGTTATGGACTCTATTTTCTGACTAATGTCCTTGGTTCGTCATGCCGGACTTGATCCGGCATCCAGAGTTCCTTGAAAAGACTGGATTCCCGCCGGAGTTTACCCCGAACTTGATACGGGGCGGGAATTGACGCTATGTCTTGTCAATTATGGACTCATCGCTAACTCTCCTGGAACCCCTCGTTTTTTTGGTTGAGGAGAATCCAGTACCTCTCTCACCTTTGTGACCAGGGCGTCAGGGGTAAAGGGTTTTTGAATGTAGGCCACCCCTGGATCCAGAACGCCGTGGTGGACGATCGCATTGTCTGTGTAGCCTGACATGAAGAGAACCTTCATTTCCGGTTGAAGAGGCCGCAGGGAGTCTGCGAGCTCCCGACCGCTCATCCCGGGCATTACGACATCGGTTACCATCAAATGGACAGGACCGGGAGGTTGTTCATGCATAATCTGCTGAAGGGCTTCCTCACCACTGCCCGCCTCCAATACCTTATAGCCATAACTTTGGAGGGTCGTAGAGGCAAATTTTTTAACAGCCTCATCGTCTTCCACCAGGAGGATGGTTTCAGATCCCTGAAGTGATTTAATTGAGGCGAGTTTCGGTTCAAGAGCATCCGGCACCTCGTCGACCCTGGGGAGATAGATCTTAAACGTTGCCCCGCGGCCCGGCTCGCTGTAAACCCATATGGTTCCTCCACTCTGCTGCACAATACCATAAACCGTCGAAAGTCCAAGACCCGTTCCCTTTCCCTTCTCTTTGGTGGTGAAGAAGGGGTCAAATATCCTTTCCTTGATCTCAGGCGTCATGCCGATCCCAGTATCGCTCACAGAGAGCATCACGTAATGGCCCGGTGTCACACCCACATGCAAACGGGCATACTCCTCACCTAATACCACATTGCCGGTCTCGATCGTCAGCTTTCCTCCATTTGGCATGGCGTCCCTGGCATTGACGGCGAGGTTGAAGATCACCTGCTCGATCTGCCCCGGATCGACCCTGACCCTGCCCAGATCTTCGGACAACCGGGCAATCAGTTGAATGTCTTCACCGATCAGCCTGCGGAGCATCTTCTCCATATTGAGCACCAAGAAGTTGATGTCCAGGATTTTCGGCTGGAGGACCTGCTTGCGGCTGAACGCTAAGAGCTGCCGGGTCAGTGAGGCAGCCTGTTCGGATGCCTTCCTGATCTCTGTAAGATCCTGGAAGAAACGGTTATTCTCATCCATACCCCTCAACATCAAATCACAATAACCGTGGATAACCGTCAGAAGGTTATTGAAGTCGTGGGCCACACCGCCTGCCAGCCTGCCAATGGTCTCCATCTTCTGTGACTGGCGAAGCTGTTCTTCAAGGGCTTGTTTATCTTTCTGGGCCTGCTCTCGCTCGACGAGGAGCTGGGCGTTGGCAATCGCACCGGCGATCTGATTGCCGATGGCCTCGACCAGGTTCTTGTCCGACTCGGTATAGGCCCTGGACTTAAGGGAGTAGATGTGCAGCACTCCGATCACGCGGTCTTTGTAGATCAAGGGGGTTGAGAGGAATGATCGAAATCCGGCGTGGAAAAAGGGCAAGAGGGCCGGGAAACGACTTGCCAGATCCTCTATGTCATCTATATGGACGAGCTGGATAGACTCCCTGCGCATGCCCTCTTCTGTGAACGAACCGGTTAGGGGTACTACGCTTCCACCCTCACGGCCTGGAATATCTTTTCCAACAACGTAGGCATTTTGAAACGTGTATTTATCATAATCGATAATCGAAATTCCGATCCAATCCGAAGGGATGATCTTCCGGATCTCCTCGCCGAATTGATCGTAAACCTCTTCGATGTTCAGGGTGGAGCTGATGATCCGGCCGATCCTGGCTACGGTGGCATTCTGATGGGCCAGACGTCTTGCTGCCTCCTCTGCCTGCTTGCGTTCATCATAGAGCCGGGCATTGGCAATCGCACCGGCGATCTGATCAGCCACCCTTTCAGCAAGTCTCACATCCTTATCGGTGTAGGCATGGGGCTTCATGGATCTCAAAAGGAGCCCTCCGATGACCTTTCCTTTTGAGAACAGAGGGACGTTCATGATCGATCGAAATCCGGCTTCAAAGGTGGAGAGAAGCATGGGGAAACGGTCCTTATACTCGCTGAAGTCTTCGGTCTGGATGAGAAGGGTTGATCGGGTGCGGACCATCTCGGCATTGCCTGAGCCTTCGAGCGGATATACCTTGCCGACTTTCCGGTCCGAAAGGCCTTTTCCAGCCATGTAGAGATTGACAACCGTATTCTTTTGGGCATCGATGGTGTTAATCACAATCCGGTCAAAGGGGATGAGCTTACGGACTTCTTCGGCAAATTGCTCATAGACTTCCTCGACGTCTAAAGAGGAGCTGATGATCCGGCCAATCTCTGCCATGATGGCATTCTCATGGGCTAAGTTCTTGGCCTCCTCCTCACTTCTTTGCAAGGCTTCCTCTGC
>JACAEX010000017.1 GCA_013388635.1 Syntrophaceae bacterium
CTGGCCTTTGCAGTCATGCTGGCTGCAGGGCTCAAGGGAATTGAAAAAGGTTATGAACTTCCTCCACCTGTTGAGGAGGATATCTTCGAGATGTCAGAAGAGGCTCGAAAGAGGCATGGCATTGAATCCCTGCCGGGAAACCTTTATGAGGCGATCCAGCTCACAGAAAAAAGTGAGTTGGTAAGGGAAACATTGGGAGAGCACATCTTCCAAAAATTTATTGAAAACAAAAAGATTGAATGGGATCAATACCGAACCCATGTCTCTCAATTTGAGTTGGAGAAATATCTCCCGATTCTGTAGGTGGTTGTTAAGAAAATAGGATGAGGTTGACGAAAGTGAACGGGAAGAAAGAAAAATGGGCCTGGAGAAAATATCTTGAAGGTTTTTTACAGCATCATCCTGACCTGAGGGTCATCGCTGATCCTGAAAAACTTGAATATTATCGTAATGATCTCAATGTTGATCTCCCCCCCTTGATTCGGGATCTAATGCTGGAAAGCCTTCCCGATCTGGTGTTTCAGCCTACCAGTGAAGAGCATATTTTAAAGATCTTTGAATTTGCCAGCCAACACAAGGTCCCATTGACTGTCCGAGGGGCAGGCACCTGGGGTTATGGAGGAGCTGTCCCGACGCATGGGGGAATCCTGATTGACCTCAGCTTGATGGATAGGATTGAGATCGATCCTGAAACCCTCGAGCTGACAGTGGGTCCAGGGGCCCGTTTTCTCGACATCCATCGGCAACTCCAAAGTCGCGGACTCTCCCTTCTCAGCATGACCTCAGGAAAGGGTGGGACCCTAATCGGGTGGATCGCTACCGGAGGAATGGGTTATGGGACATTTCACCACGGGCCTGTAGAAAAGCAACTGATCTCCCTTCGAGTCATCACCCCTGATGGCAAGACTCGGGATTTAAAATCAGAAGACCCGGAGATCAAATATTTCCTTTCCACTGAAGGCCAGATGGGGATTATTACCCAAGCAAAACTCAGACTTGGAAGGCAACCCTCCCAGTGGTTTCCATATCTCTTCGCCTTTGAAACAAATGCTTCTGCTTATACTTTTGTCCAGAGGCTCTCCCGACATCCCTTCATCAAGCCCAATGACCTCATCATTTATCATAGGGAATTGGTACGAGTCCTTAATTCACAATCCAATGGAAGGATATCAATCACTGATAAGAATCTTGTTTTAGTCGTCTTTTCCAGTGAAGAAGAATCCAAACGATTTAAGGCCTATCTCAACGAACAATCCATTCAACCTGCAGATGAAGCATCAGCTCAACACCTCTGGGAAGAAAGGTTTCTTCCAATGTCGATTAAATCCTTGGGCCCCTCTCTTCTGGCTACCGAGGTGCTCCTTCCTCTCGATCAGGTGGCCTCCTATGCTGAAAAGATCAACGAATGGGGAAAACGTTTAGGCGTGTCCTTTTATCCTTCCTCCCATCTCGTCAGCAAAGACCAGGTGCTCTTCCTTGCCATGATCACCTCTGACCATCGCAAAGCCACCTTTTATATTGATCTGATGCTCATTCCAATGATGGTTCGACTGGCAGTCCAATTTTACCATGGCAAACCCTATGGCCTGGGAATATGGAACACCCCCTTTCTCCGCGACCTCTTTTCAAAAAAAAAGATGAAAGAACTCATCCGCTACAAGAAAAAGGTGGATCCTCTCAGGATCCTTAATCCAGGAAAGTTCTTTAGCGTTTCAGGAAGGTTAGGGCCTCTCCAGAAAATCCTCTTCCAATCCGATCTCTTCAATCTCGAACTCGCCTCTGCCCAATGGCTACTGTTTAAGATTTTCTCCATTTTTCCGGAAAAGACCCTTCGACAGCGCATCCCAATCATCCCTCAAGATCTAAAAGAAATCTCTCAAGAGATCTTCTCCTGCGCCCAATGTGGAAACTGTGTAAGCCAATGCCCAGTCTACCGGGCAACGAGGGATGAAACATTTACAGCTCGGGGAAAGCTGCTCATCATGAAGCGAGCGATCGAGACGAAAAAGATCGAACTTTCAAAGTTCCTACCCCTTTATTTCTGCCTTCACTGTGGCCGTTGTGACGAGGAGTGCCAGGTCAATTTGAAACATCGCAAACTTTATGAAAATCTTGAAACATACCTATCCACCCATTTCGATTTCCCAATTCGAGAAATTACTCAATTTATTGAGGAGGTGGAAAAGAGTCCTGAGTTTTATCGTTTTTTGAATGTCATCCGAACAGGCTTTGATCAAAAGATTCGTGAACAGCGGCAGACCTTTCCAAAATACCATGTTCGGATTGATGAAGAATATTGTCTTCACTGTGGGACCTGTGTAGATGCCTGCATGTATAGCGTCCGCAAACGAGATGAGGCTGATCCTCGTCGGGTCATCGTGACCGATGAAACCCTCTGCCGGGGCTGTGGTGCATGTTTAGAACGGTGTCCCCAGATCGCAGCCGGCCTTCCAGCCACATCGGTGGAGCTTCACCCTGATTATCTCAACATGGATGATCCCTACTGGAACAGCGAGGTCATCGCCCGCATCGATCTGGAGGCTACCACAGGGAAGATCCCCGTCTCCGGCACAGGGCAGGGAGATCCCCATCGGGGCTCAGGCAATGATGGCATTCGATTTGGCCACTTTCATATTGTCGGTCCAGCTCAGAACCTCCTCTACGAAAGCACCTCCGATGCCATTGCCATTCAGCTTGGCCAGCGACCCAAATATCTCCAGTTCCATGGGGAGAGGATCGAAACTCCGCCACCTCACCTCATCCATCTTAAAACGCCGTTAATCCTCGATGCCCTCCCTTTCAATCAAAGCGAAGAATGGTTGGAGCCAATGCTGGAGACAGCCTTAACCCTGGGGACTCGCATCACCCTTCGTCTGGATGAAGTGAAACGATTTGAATCGAAAATTAAAGATCGAACCCATGTGATCATCCTGAGGTTGACTGATAGAGATGTCAAGAACCTCTCTCATGAGAAACAGTGGGCAGACCTTTTCAAGGATCATCCTTTTGATCTGGTAGAGATCGAGATGGAGGATTCCCTTTGGAAAAAAGAAATTTCCTTGAGGAGTCTTCTTTCAGAATCAACCGTCCTCAGTGCAGTTTTAAAAATTAGAAAAGAGGATATTAACTCTGAACTCGAGCTCTCTCCCGATTTTCAAAAAAAACTGGAATCCTTATACCAATCGCCATTTGATGTCCTCTGCCTCACCTCTGATTATGACCCTGAAAAGGGATATTATCCTACAACCGATGCTGTTCCTGCTGTCCATCGCTTTCTGGTTGCGCAGAAACTCCGTCATCGTTTTTCCATCATCGCCTCAGGGGGAATCCGATCTGCTGCAGATTCTCAGAAGACGATCCAGAGAGGGGCAAACGGAATAAAGATTGACTGGCCAATAGTGTTGACCGCCGATCCCATGGCACAAAAAAAATACTTAAAGGGAGAAACCATCGTCCCCTTGCATGACCCATCAACCCTAGTAAAACGAATGGTCAATTTGATTCGCGTCTGGAATGTCCAGATCATCGAGGTCCTCGGGGCTTCCGGGTTTAAGGATATTAAAAAGACCGTGGGCGAGGAGAACCGACTTCTCATCTTTGATGACCTGGAAGAGCGGGTCTATGACATTTTCAAAAATCCCTCCCGGCTTCAGAGAAACCGTCAATGTAACCTTGCACGGATTCAAAGGGAGGGGAGATCAGAGGGATGGAAATTCAGCCAATTGAAAAAAATGATTCAACCCGCCAAGCATCCTCACCAATTTTATAACTGTCATCTCAATCCTTCATGCTATCGGATTTTCGATCGGGATTATGTATGGCCTGCCTCCCTCATCACTTCGGTCGGACGGATGGCCAGTGGGGATGGAGAGGCTCTGCTCCTTGGTCATACTGAAGAACGAGGCCATTTAGGGGATGGTTTCGATTTCATTCATATTCAATTTCAACAGAACCCGGATACCCTACCAGATGAAATTTTGGATGAGGTATCAACCGGTCTTCAGATCTCACCCCAATTAAGGTTAAAAGCTCCCTTTATCGGAGCTGGAATGTCTGTGGGCTCCATTGGCCCGGGAACCTGGCGGGCTCGGGTGTTGGCCACACGAACTCTCAGAACCCAAATGGATACGGGTGAGGGAGGATACCCGACCCTCTTTATCCTCGACTCGAAGTGGAATCCCTTAGACCTAATGGATTCACAAGTCACCTCTCTAAGCCGATTGATGGAAGAGAGAAAGCTTATCCCCATTGGAGAGTTGATGAAGCGACTGTCTCAAGAGGCTGAGACCATTCCTGAATATCATAGCCTCTTAGAGGCCCTTGGAAGATATCCTGCCTCAATGGCAGTTCAATACGTTCCCATTGTCACCCCAGAGGATGAGCCTTATGTCTCAACCCAGATGAAGACAGGGCTCTTTGGAGTGACCAAAGAGACGATCCGGCGGGCTCGTCGGGTGGTCATTGCATATAGCCAAGGAGCCAAGCAAGGTGTAGGAGGCCATCTGTTAGGGAGAAAGGTCTTTGGTCTGGTTTCCAGGCTAAGAGGCGTGGCCGAAGGCGTAAGCCTCATCTCCCCCTTTCCTTTTCACAATTGTTATTCCATTGAGGATGTCAAGGCGTTCATCGATGCGGTGCGGATGATCAACCGTCGAACCACCATCTGCATTAAAGTTTCACCCTCCCCTGACATCGAGTTCATCGTCTCAGGCCTTGCCCGTATTGCCAAAGATAATCAAATGGTCATTGAAGTCTGGTTGGATGGTCCTCGGGGGGGAACAGGAGCAGCCCCGGACATCATCAAAGGCCAGATGGGAATGCATATGGAATATGCCATCCCCATCTGCCACGAAAAATTGTTGGATGATGGGTTGAGGGATGATGTCGTTTTTATGGGAAGTGGTGGATTTCGGACATGGGGGGATGTGATCAAAGGGATTGCCCTGGGACTGGACGGAGTGATTTTGGGAACGGCTGATCTGGTTGCCATTGGTTGCGTTAGGGACCGAAACTGTGAGTCAGGGTGCCGGAGCGGCATCTCCACCATTGAACCCAAAATGCAGTTACTAAGAAATGTCGAACTGAATGCCCAGCAGATCATTAACTTTCGTTCTATTCTCCAGGCTCAGACCATCCGAGCCCTTGCTGCCCTTGGAATGAAAGATATTCGAGAGCTACGCGGACGTTACGATACCATTCAATGGTCTCTTCTTGAAGAAAGGGTTGAGAACCGCCGCTGCCAGAGAAAGGGACCCTCCTGGGTTGAACCCATCCAACCTCTATCCGTTGAACCTGTTCCTCCTCCCTCGGATTGTGGAGTGGCTGCTATTGTATCTAACCATTTCATCCCCAGTCATGTGATGGACCTCATGTTAGATCGAATGGCTAACCGAGGGATGGACGGGGTTGGAATTTGGAGGGGGGGGTGTTATCCCAAACATCTGGACGATTATGCCATCCATGTATTGATTAAAGGTCCGCTTCAGTCGCAGATCGAGGAGGAATACCGAAGTAAAGAACCGGATATCGATCCAGAAGAAATTCGCCGGCAGGCAAGGTCCACTATCCTGTCTATACGCCGACGGATCATGCAGGAAATTCTAAGGCAATATTTCAAAGGCCTCGATCTAAGAGACTTTGATGGAGATCTCGAAAAGAATCGGATCCCCTATCGTCGAGATCAAGAAGGAGAGGAACGAGACTTTCGATGCTTTGGTGATAAGGACCCAGGAGACGTATTTCGATTCTTCGTTCGGGTTCGTCAGAAAGAGCTGAATGACTTTATTGAAAACGAGCTCTTGAGCGATTCAATCTGGCCCCCCCGGCAGATGCGCTATCAAGAGCTGACTCTTCAAAATTATAGAGAGAATAAAGAATTTCTCCGAGAGGCAGAGGATGAATATATCTATCGGCTGGCTCGAAAGATCACCCAAGAGAATTATGTGAATGATCAAAAGAAGAGAGCTGCGGTGCTCTCCTGTGGGAAGAATTCAGGTTGTTGGAAGAGTGATGGCCGACAAATCCCCTGGGAACTCCCTGAGGCCCCTGTCAATATCATCCATCGCCGATTGGCCACGGGTTCTGTAGTGGATCAGATGAATGCCCATCCTTTTTCTGAACTTCATACAGCCCTGACCCATAATGGAGAGACAACAAATTATCGGACGATGGTCAACCGGGTGTCTCAATTCAACTTAACCCCCTTAGCCCAAACCGACACGGCCGTCGCCTCTCTCAAACTCCATCTGCTCAGCCAATACTTGCGCTATCCCTTCGACGCCTTGGTAGAATCCTTTTCTCCCACCACGGGCTGGAGTTTAACCCAACTCCCCCAGGAGATCAGAGAACGTTTCGAACGTATCCAGGAGGTGGAGCTGGAGAGCGCACCCGATGGTCCTTATCAATACCTGTGCGGTCGTATCGATCCCTATCAGAGGGTGATCGAACGTCTGGATATTATCGATCCCTCTCTACTCCGGCCCAATGTCGCCATGCTCTATGACGATGGAGAAAATTTTGTAAGCATCATCTGTTCCGAAAAACAGGGAAGCGATGCAGGAATGCAGGAACTCTTCCACTTGGGATTGGTCAAAAGTACAGTCTCCCCCCTTATCTTTACAGTCAATCCAGGGATGGTAAGCAGGGTATTCTATGATGAAAGTGGAAGAATTACGGCTTATGAGGTACTGGATAAATTTGGTAAAAAGATAGAAATCCCGCATGGGACCTTTCCTTCTAAGGAACCCATTCCCTTCGTAGGATCTTCTGAGAGGATTGAATTGGAATCAAACCCTTCCCTCTTCTTCAAAGATCGATTGCCTCATTGGAGCTTTGCTGAATTTGAAAAAGCCTTAAAGGAGATACCGGAGAATCTCCCTCCATCAAAGGCCATTGATGAATTGACCTGGATCCACGATCATTTAATCGGATGGGATACGGGGGAAAAAGATAGAGGGATCTTAATTCATATGGTTAGACAATCCATCAATTCATTCTTAGATTGGATTAATCACGGAGAGGAAATGGTCCGGGTGACCGTGGAAGAGGCAAGAAGATTAAACCCTCCAGAATATTCAAAGCAGGTGTTGGTCGTAGATGCTCGGGGATTTCGACCGGAGGGGATAGATCCCTTCATTGTCTTGAGCCCTTTTCTTGACCATGCCCATCAGATGGGCTGGCGGAAATTCATGGTCTACCGAGTGGAAGGTCAGCGAGGGATCGGGATGGGGATTGGTTCGGGTCAGACCAACGATACCCAAATAGATGTCTATGGGAGTCCTGGGGAATATTGTGGAGCCTTCAATATGGGAGCCCTGGTGCGTGTCCATACCCATTCACAGAATTTTACCGGGATGGTGATGCATTCAGGCACCCTCGAAATTCATGGAGATGTGGGTAAGGTAACAGGATACTCAGCCAAAGGAGGTACTTTTAACATACTCGGAAACGTGGTGGATCGTGGGTGGGTCTGTGCTGTGAGTGATCCACGAGGGCCAGGATTACAGGTGAATCTTGTTGGCACAGCTCATGAACATCTTTGTCAGGCCTTCATGGGAGGCTCAGTGATCATGCTTGGGCTTTTCTGGGGATATGATGGAATCCTTCATCGGATGGATTCTCCTTATAAGGGAGGGAAAATTTTGGCCGGTGCCTCTGCCGGAGAAGTGATCTTCTACGACCCCGATAAGAGATTGGATAAGGCCCAGTATCAAAGTTGCGTGTCTCAAAGGATCGACCAAAAGAAGTGGGAGGAGATTATGAGCCGAATGATGAATCTTGAAAAGATCTTCAATCTTGGCCTCTCCAGAGAAAACCATCATCTCACGGCAATGATTGATGGAAGAACACAAACCCTTACTCCTGAGCATTTTTTATGGTTAATACCAAAAGGTGAGCTGGAGGGATATCATTAAATCGGGCAGGGGGCGGAGCCAGGCATTCGTGATCACCTCCCCGGGGAAAAATTGCAGAGGCCATCTCAATGGCAGAGATGATCCCTAAGGGCATGGAGGCCCTCTCCCCTGCCCCTTTTTATATTTGACGCCTTTCGTGAGCGATACTATATTGTCCACCACTACCTCGATCTCAATCCTAAAAGCTTTTTCTTGACCCTAAATTACGCAATTCTCAAAATTTCTGAGGAGAACAGGCGTGCCTGTCCTGCCTTTCGGCAGGCGTGCGCAGGGTGCTGAATCGTTCACAGATCAGGTTGATTGGAATCGATTCTTGAGATAATCAGTGCATCGCAGGCCGTACCGTGGTATACTACACAAGACTTGAAAGCCGGATATAAAAAGAAATGCAGGTATGAAGTCAAAAGCAAAAATAATTCTGTTTATTACCTCTTTCGTTCCGGTGATTGCCTTTAAGGTGATGGCGCGGGTTGGTGATGCCACACTCGGGCAGACCAAGCTCGCAACCGCTCTCGGTCTGACCCTTGCAGCGGCTCAGTTCATTCTTTCAAAAAAGTTGATCCACCGTACAACCTATCTTGAAAAAGCCTTCCTCGGGTTCCTCGGCGTTGGAACAGCATGGGTATACCTTTCTCCTCCCCATGTCTCTTCCATATTTGTAGAAAATTCCACCGCCCTGCTCTATTTTGTCCTCCTCCTGACAACGTTGATCCCTCAACTATTCGGCTTTGATCCCTTCACTTACGCCATTGCCAAACAGATGACTCCGGATCAGGTCTGGAATACCCCTGAATTTAGGACGATTAATCTCCACCTCACCTACTTCTGGAGCTCCATCTTTTTTATTGGATTCCTTTCGAGCTGGCTCGGCCATGGGAAACCCTTCTATTCGATCATCCTGCCATTGATCATCATCTTAGGTATTGGCCTACCGGTCGTCAGAATCTATCCGAAGTTTTACCTCAAGAAGAAGTATCTCGCTCAACCGATTGCCCCCATCTCATTTCCAGATACGGCCAGGGAGCTGATGATGCAGATGCCTCTGGGTTTCGATCCCGTAGTGGGCCAGGGGATCAATGCAGAAATCCAGTTCGACCTCACCGGAGAGGGAGGAGTCAAAGGAGTCTTATCGATTTCAGAAGGAAAATGTTCATTCCGGGAAGGGGAGTCTCCCTCTCCAACGCTGACCATCCAATCTCCGGCCGACATCTGGCTGAAGATTGCCTGGCGAGAGATCAACCCAGCACAGGCCCTGATGGATGGACTTTATGATGTTAAGGGAGATATGAATCTGCTTACAAAGATGAAAGACCTCTTTCACCATCCTAAGAAGACAGAGGAGGAAAAATTGAATACGAAAGGAGAGAAAAGGATGAAGATATTGGCCATACAGGGGAGCCCGCGGCCGAAGGCGAGCAACACAGAGGTTCTCCTGCAGGAATTCCTCAAGGGTGCCCGAAGTCAAGGGGCTGAAACCGAGACGATCTACCTGAAGGAGAAAAAGATTCATTCCTGCATAGGATGCTACACCTGCTGGACAAAAACTCCTGGCGTATGTGTCTTTA
>JACAEX010000039.1 GCA_013388635.1 Syntrophaceae bacterium
ATGTCTCGTTGTCGGTGGAGTTGATTACGCCGATAGCGATGGAGAAGGAGTTGCGGTTTGCGATTCGGGAGGGGGGTCGGACCGTTGGGGCAGGCGTCATCAGCGATGTCATAGAGTAAGGAAGGGGTTCGGAGATGACCACACAGAAGATCAGGGTCTGTCTAAAATCTTATGACCATAAACTTCTGGATAAATCGACAGCCGAGATCGTCGAAACGGTTCGACGAACCGGCGCCAGTGTCGCAGGTCCGATCCCGCTTCCCACGAAGATCAACAAGTTCTGCGTTCTGAGATCTCCTCATGTCGACAAGAAATCGAGAGAACAGTTTGAGATTCGGACGCATAAACGCCTGATCGATATTCTGGATCCCACGCAGCAGACCGTCGATGCACTGATGAAGCTCGACCTGGCAGCGGGGATCGACGTAGAAATCAAGCTTTAATTCCCCCTGCCTCCTCAGTGAGGGGCTGGTCGATAAGACCCGACCAAAGGAAACCGTTCACTACCAATCGGGGAGGGGGATTTTGGATGGAAAGAGAATGAACAGGACGCTCGGGATCATTGGCAGAAAGTTAGGGATGACTCAGGTCTTTCTCGAAGATGGGTCAGCTGTTCCAGTGACCATCGTCGAAGCCGGGCCATGCAGGGTGATCCAGAAGAAGACGAAGGAGAAGGATGGCTATGAGGCCATTCAACTCGGGTTCCTTCCAAAGAATAGTCAGAGGGTGAACAAGCCGCTCTCGGGCCATTTTAAAAAGGCGGGGACAGGGCCCTATTCTTACACGAGGGAGTTCCGGGTGGAAGGCGTGGAGAAGTTTGAACTGGGACAGGAGATCACGGTGAATCTATTTAAGGCTGGAGATGTCGTCGATGTCACTGGCCTCAGCAAGGGAAGAGGGTTTACAGGGGTGATCAAGCGTCACGGATTTCACGGCTCCCCTGGATCCCATGGCACGCACGAATATTTTCGCCACGGGGGCTCTGTGGGCTCAGCCACCTACCCCCATCACGTTTTTAAAGGCCTGAAGATGCCTGGCCATCACGGAAATCAGAGGGTGACCATCCAGAACATCAAGGTCTTCGATGTGAAAGAGGATCAGAACCTGATCCTGCTCAGAGGCGGAATTCCAGGAAGCCGGAACGGATTGATCCTCATTCGAGGTGCCACCAAGAAGAGTAAGAGAGCCAATCCATCGGCTTGAAGAAGGGGTTAGATGGGTACGTTTGCCGTTTATGACATTGGGAACCGGAAGGTGAGCGATATCGAATTGGATGACAGGGTCTTCAATGCGGAGATCAATCCTTCCCTGTTTTACGATGTGGTCCGAGCGACGCTCGCCTCTCAAAGGAAAGGCTCTGCGTCCACCAAGAATAAAGCGCTGGTTCGGGGAGGGGGCGCCAAGCCGTGGAGACAGAAGGGAACGGGAAGGGCACGCGCAGGATCCCGGCGCTCGCCACTCTGGAGGGGAGGAGGGACGATCTTCGGGCCCATGCCCCGGGATTACTCCATCTCGCTTCCGAAAAAGATGAAACAGGCCGCGCTCCGTGGTGCTCTCAGCTTGAAGCGTCAGGAGGCGAAGCTGATCCTTCTCGACGACTTTCCCCTCGAAGGATTTAAAACCCGTCAGGTCCTTGAGGTGCTGAAGAGATTTCAGGTCGAGGATGCCCTCATCGTGACCGATGAGAAACGGCCCCAGCTGGAACGGTCGGCCCGGAATATTCCCAATGTCCAAGTCCTGAGATGTGAAGGGCTCAACGTTTACGACATCTTAAATCACGAACATCTGATTCTGCTCAGTCCGGCCGTTCAGAAGATCCAGGGGGTGCTGGCGTGATGAAGGAATCTTATCAGATCATTCGAAGGCCTCTGGTCACTGAAAAGAGCACCCAGCAGAAGGAGGCGAACCGCCAATATGCCTTTGAGGTAGACGTGAGAGCGAATAAGGTTGAGATTCAATCTGCTGTGGAACGTCTCTTCAAGGTGAAGGTTCTTCAGGTGAGGACCTGCAACGTCCTGGGTAAAGTGAAACGTCTGGGAAGAAGGTATGGGAAGAGGCCCGACTGGAAGAAGGCCATTGTCACTCTGAAGGAAGGGGACCGCATCGATTTCTTTGAAGGAGCGTAATCCTCTCGAATAAAAACTCGAGAGGAAATCCTAAATCCGAGGCACGAATCTCGAAACAATGTTTGAAATTCAAAATCTCAAATTTAGAAGTCCTTCTTGTTTTGGATTTCGGTAACTAAGATTTGCTTCGAAATTAGGATTTCAAATTTAGAATTTTAGGGGTTAAGAGATGGCTATCAAAAAGTATCGACCCACCTCGCCAGGAAGGCGGTTTCAGACCGCTCCGACTTTTGAGGAGATTTCATCTCCAGAGCCGGAGAAAAGCCTCCTCGTCCCTCTGAGAAAGACAGGCGGAAGAAACTGCTACGGAAGAATTACCGCATGGCATCGAGGAGGAGGTCATAAGAGGATGTATCGGGTGATCGATTTCAGAAGGGATAAGCGGGAGATCCCGGCCCGAGTTGCCTCCATCGAATACGATCCGAATCGTTCCGCCCGGATTGCTTTGCTTCACTACGCGGATGGGGAGAAGCGTTACATCCTTGCGCCCGATCAGCTTCGGGTGGGCGACCCCGTGATTGCGAGTCCGACGGCCGACATTAAACCTGGCAATGCCCTCCCCTTGCGCCATATCCCAACAGGCACCCTGATCCACAATGTGGAGCTGAAAGTGGGAAAAGGTGGACAGCTCATTCGAAGCGCAGGGGTCGCCGGTCAGTTGATGGCCAAGGAGGGGAAGTATGCTCACATCAAGCTCCCCTCTGGAGAAGTTCGGTTGGTCCTGCAGGATTGCTATGCCACCATCGGCCAGGTCAGCAATCTTGAACATGAGAACATCTCTCTGGGAAAAGCGGGAAGAAATCGTTGGCTGGGTTGGAGGCCGACCGTTCGTGGAGTGGCCATGAACCCGATCGACCATCCCTTGGGCGGAGGAGAAGGAAAGAGTTCAGGCGGCAGGCACCCCTGCACGCCGTGGGGAGTGCTCGAAAAAAAGACCCGAAGAAATAAGAGCACGGATAAGTATATCTTGAAGAGGAGGGATTAATGGCCCGCTCGATCAGAAAGGGACCCTTTGTGGATGCCCATCTGATAAAAAAGGTGAGAGAGGTCCGGAGGACGAAGGAGTCAAAGGTGATCAAGACCTGGTCGAGGCGGTCCACCATCGTTCCGGATATGGTGGGGCTGACCTTTGCGGTCCACAACGGGAAGAAATTTATTCCGGTGTTTGTGACCGAGGAGATGGTGGGTCATAAGTTAGGGGAATTTTCTCCCACTCGAACCTTCCACGGTCATTCCGGGGATAGAAAGACCAAGGTCAAAGGCAAGGCTGCCTAAGAGGCTGAGGGAGAGATGGAAGTAGTTGCGAAATTGAGATTCGGTCGTATCGCACCCAGGAAGGCTCGGCTGGTGGCCGATCTGATTCGGGGCAAGAAATCCGAAGAGGCATTAAACATTCTGAACTTTACAAAGAAGGCGGCAGCCAAGATTTTGATAAAATTGCTGAAATCCGCCATTGCCAATGCCACGCAAAAAAAGGTTTCAGATATCGATCGGCTTTACATCAAAAAGATCACGGTGGATCAGGGGCCGACCATGAAACGCTACACCCCTCGGGCACACGGCCGGGCCACCATGATCCGAAAAAGAACGAGCCACATCACGATCGTCTTGGACGAAAGGTAAAGGAGGAAAAGGCTTGGGACAGAAAGTACATCCTAATAGCTTTCGACTGGGATTCATCAAGACATGGGATTCCCGATGGTATGCCGAAAAGGATTACCCTCAACTCCTGATCGAAGATATCCGGATCCGCGATTACCTGAAGAAGAAACTCTACCATGCCGGAGTCGCCAAGATCGAGATCGAACGGGCTGCCAGTAAATCGAAGAAGGCAAAGGTCACGATCTATACGGCTCGACCCGGCATCATCATCGGGAAGAAGGGTGCGGAGGTCGAGAACCTAAAAAGGGAACTTCAGGAGATGACCCAAAAAGAGATCTTCATCAACATCCAGGAGGTCAAGAGGGCTGAGACCAATGCCCAGCTCGTTGCTGAGAATGTGGCGCTTCAGCTCGAGCGCCGCGTGGGATTTCGGAGGGCGATGAAGAAGGCGGTCAGCTCTGCGCTCAAATTAGGGGCCAAGGGGATCAAGATCTCTTGTGCCGGGAGGTTGGGAGGAGCTGAAATGGCCCGTAAAGAATGGTATCGGGAAGGTCGGGTCCCGCTCCATACCCTGCGGGCCGATATCGATTTTGGCCTTGCAGAGGCCAAGACCACCTATGGGATCATCGGCGTCAAGGTCTGGATCTTCAAAGGGGAGGTCTTCCCAGGCAGAGAAGGAGAAGAAAGGGCCGCTTAACCGTTCGTTCTCCAAACGAACGGAAGCTCGAAATCCTAAGCACGAAATTCGAGACAAGCATGAAGCTTCAAAATAAGAATGACAAAAAGAAATGAAATCGTTTTGAGTTTTGAAAATTTGAATTTAGGATTTGTTTCGAGTTTCGATATTCGTATTTCGGATTTAAAGGATTAAGAATTATGTTGATGCCGAAGAAGACAAAGTATCGAAAACAGCAGAAGGGAAGAAGAAGGGGAGTGGCCTCTCGGGGAAATACCCTTAACTTCGGCGACTTCGGCCTTCAGGCCATGGAATGTGGCTGGTTGACCACACGTCAGATCGAGGCTGCAAGAATTGCGATGACCCGATTCATCAAACGGACGGGTCGGATCTGGATCCGTATCTTTCCTGACAAGCCCATTACGAAGAAGCCTGCGGAGACCCGGATGGGAAAAGGAAAGGGCGCTCCTGAAGATTGGGTGGCGGTGGTTCAACCCGGCCGAATACTCTATGAGATGGAGGGAGTTCCTGAGGAGAGGGCGAGGGAGGCATTCCTTTTAGCTTCTCATAAACTACCTATCCATACCCGATTCATCATGAGGGGGAGCCACTCATGAAAGCGAAGGATCTCCGCCTTCTTAGCGAGGGAGAGTTGCTTGAGAAAGAAAGAGAATTGAAGGAGGAACTCTTCAATCTCCGGTTTCAGCATAGCACCGGACAACTGGAGAACGTGATGCGTGTCCCCCAGATCAAACGGGACATCGCCCGGGTGAAGACGGTCCTCAAGGAGAAGGGCCGGGGCAAAGGGAAATAAGTATCTTCATCCCCTCCCGCCAGAGGAGGGGAAATCATCGGAGGCAAATTTCTTAGTATGGAAATGGTAGAGAGAGGAAAGAGGAAGACTTTAACGGGCGTGGTCCTGAGCGACAAGATGGATAAGACCGTCGTGGTCATGGTCAATCGTCTCGTCCTCCACCCAGTTTATAAGAAGTATGTCCGGAAACGGAAAAAGGTGAAGGCGCATGACGAGGGAAACCGATGCCGTATCGGGGACAAGGTCCTGTTGATCGAAACCCGTCCGTTAAGCAAAGAGAAGCGGTGGCGGGTGAAAGAAGTCCTTGAGCGGGCAGCTTGACCGATTGGAAAGCAGGGGGTGGAAGGTAGGGGGTAGAGAAGAGATTTGACCACTTTCCACATTCTATCCTCCACTTTCCGTTATGGGGTTCGTGATGATCCAGATGCGTACGATCCTTGATGTCGCCGATAATTCGGGGGCTAAAAAATTAGGGTGTGTGAAGGTCCTTGGCGGGACGCGGCGAAAGTATGCCACGCTGGGCGATATCATTGTCGTTTCAGTCAAGGATGCCCTTCCCAACTCCAAGATCAAGAAGGGGGATGTGGTCCGAGCCGTCATCGTCCGGACGAAGAAAGAGGTGAAACGTCCCGACGGCTCCTATATCAAATTTGATGACAACTCAGCGGTCCTCATCAACCCCCAGGGAGAACCTGTGGGCACTCGAATTTTTGGCCCTGTCGCCAGAGAACTGCGTGCCAAGCGGTTTATGAAGATCATTTCACTGGCTCCAGAAGTCCTCTGAAAAGGAATCGACATGATTGCGCCGAGATTTCATATCAAAAAGAATGACCTGGTGATGGTGATCCACGGAAGGGAGAAGGGCAAGAGCGGTCGGATCCTGAAGGTTTTCCCGGAGAAGGAGAAGGTGATCGTCGAAAAGATCAATTTCGTCAAGAGGCATTCCCGGCCCCACGGCCAGCAGAGAAAGGGGGGAATTATCGAAAAAGAGGCGCCTCTTCACATCTCCAATGTGATGCTTCTCTGCGAGAAATGCAACAAACCCGTACGCATCGGTCACCGGATGGTGGAAGGCAGCAAGAAGGCCCGCTACTGTCGGAAGTGCGGCGAGATTTTCGATAAATAAAAATCAGATGTGGAATGCCACATTTGATTCTAATTGGGTGAAACAATGGCGAGGTTAAAGGAGATCTACCAGGAGAGGGTCGTCCCCGCTCTGATGAAGCGATTTGGCTATCGGAACAAGATGGAGGTCCCTAAACTCCAAAAAATCGTGATCAATATGGGATTGGGGGAGGCCATCCAGAATATTAAGATTCTCGATTCAGCCGTTCAGGAACTGAGCCAGATCACAGGGCAGAAGGCCGTGATCACGAAAGCCAAAAAATCGATTGCACAGTTCAAATTGAGGACGGGGATGCCGATTGGATGCATGGTCACCCTTCGGAAAGAGAGAATGTACGAATTCTTCAATCGCCTGGTGAATGTCGCGCTTCCGAGGGTGAGGGACTTTAAGGGCCTTTCCGGAAAATCCTTCGACGGGAGAGGGAATTACGCGCTGGGCATTCGCGAACAACTGATCTTCCCGGAGATCCATTACGACAAGATTGATAAGGTGAAGGGGATGAATATTGTCATTGTCACCACGGCCAGGACCGATGAGGAAGGAAAGGAGTTGTTGAGACTATTGGGAATGCCTTTCAGGAACTAGAAGACGCTCTGCGCCGAGCGCTTGGCGCAAGGCGTGATGGGGAGGAGGAATTTGGCAAAGATATCACTGATGGTTAAGGCCCAAAGGCCTCAGAAATTTAAGGTCCGGCAGTATCATCGATGCCCGCTCTGTGGAAGGCCAAGGGCATATTACCGAAAATTTAACATGTGCCGACTCTGTCTGAGGAAGTATGCCTCCAGAGGAGAGATCCCTGGAGTGATCAAATCCAGCTGGTGAGAAGGTGGAGGGTTCTATGTCGATGACCGATCCATTGGCCGATATGTTCACCCGGATTCGGAACGGGTCTAAGGAGAGATTTGAGAAGGTGGATGTACCCTCCTCCAAACTGAAACGGGAGATCGTGAAGATCTTGAAAGAGGAAGGGTTTATCAAAAATTTCAAGATCGTTACGGACGATCACCAGCATGAGATGATCCGAATCTTTCTCAAATACGATGCCAGCAAACAGGGTGTCATCCATATCCGCAGGGTCAGCAAGCCGGGCCGGAGGGTCTATGTCGGCACGGAACGTATTCCCCTGGTGATGAGCGGATTGGGGATTTCGATCCTCTCCACCCCGAAAGGAGTCCTTACTGATAAAGACGCCCGAAAGGCCCGCGTAGGCGGAGAAGTTCTGTGTTATGTCTGGTAAAAATTAAATTCGAAGCACGAAATCCGAAATTCGAAACAGGCACCGATTTTCAAAATACAAATTTTCGAAGTCGTTCACTATAGTTTAGAAATTTGGAAATCAGGATTTGTTTCGGATTGGTCCTTAACGGACGCTTCGCCCGATATTCGGATTTAGGATTTTCGAGGTTGCTATGTCTCGTATTGGAAGAATGCCGGTCGTGTTGCCCAAGGAGGTTAAGGTCACCTGCGAGCCGTCGAAGGTGGAGGTGGCAGGGCCGAAAGGCCATCTCGTTCATCACCTCCCTCCCGGAATCTCGGTTTCTGCGGACGGAGCGAAGGTCTCTGTCCAGCGCTCTGATGACAGCCGGACCTCTAAGTCTCTGCAGGGGCTGACCCGGAGCCTCATCGCCAATATGGTCACCGGGGTGACGCGAGGGTTTGAGAAGCGACTGGAGATTGTCGGGATCGGATTCCGTGCAGACGTTCAAGATAACTTTCTTAAACTTTCTCTGGGATTCTCCCATCCAGTTCTTTTCCCCATCCCTCAGGGGATCAAGATAGAGGTGGAAAAACAGACTCAAATCACGATCAAAGGAATCGATAAGCAACAGGTTGGAGATGTCGCAGCCGAGCTACGTTCGATCAAACCGCCCGAGCCCTATAAAGGAAAAGGGATACGGTACGTGGGTGAAAGGATTCGTAAGAAGGTCGGAAAGGCCAAAGCTTAAGGGAGAGGTAAGCCGTTGAGAAACAGAAAGATATTGGCTCGCATGAAGAGAAAAAAGAGGGTGAGAGGTGTGATCCGGGGAACTCCTGAGCGACCTCGGCTCAATGTCTTTCGAAGTCTGAGGCATATCTACGCCCAGGCCATTGTGGACACGGAGGGAAAAACCCTGGTCAGCGCTTCCACCTTGAGCCCTGAGCTCAAAGGGACCCTTCGCTACCCCGGAAATGTCGAAGCGGCAAAGAAGGTCGGGGAACTGATTGCCAAGAAATGTCTTGAAAAGGGGATCCAGAAGGTGGTCTTCGATCGGAACGGTTATCTTTATCATGGAAGGGTTAAAGCATTGGCCGAGGCCGCGAGAACGAATGGCTTGATCTTTTAAATGGAGGCATCCAGGAGGGATAGAAATTGCCGAAGATTGATCCGAGCACGCTGGAATTAACAGACCGGGTGGTCCATATCAACCGTGTGGCAAAGGTGGTCAAGGGAGGGAGAAGGTTTAGCTTTAGCGCCCTGGTCGTCGTCGGAGATGGGAAAGGCCATGTGGGAAGTGGATTGGGAAAGGCCAACGAGGTCCCCGAGGCCATCCGGAAGGGGATCGAACATGCGAAACGGAACTTAGTATACGTCCCCATCGTCAATAACACCATCCCTTATGAAGTGATCGGCAGATTTGGAGCCTCGAGAGTGCTTCTCAAGCCAGCTTCTGAAGGTACGGGGGTCATCGCGGGTGCTGTGATCAGGGCGATTGCCGAGTCGGCAGGGATTCAGAATATCCTCACAAAATCATTGGGATCGAACAATCCCCACAATCTGATCAAGGCTACCTTCCAGGCCATCACCCAGCTGAGAAGTCCTGATGAGGTTACTGATAGGAAGGTTGAGAAGGCATCTGGGGAGTGAGAGCTCGATATGGAGAAGACGATCAAGGTGAGATGGAGAAGGAGTGCCATCGGACGAGCGGCTGACCAGAAGAAGACCATTCAGGGGTTGGGTTTCAAACGACTCAATCAGACCCTGGTTCTGCCCGATCGACCCGAGATTCGAGGGATGATCGATCGGGTGAGCCATCTGTTGGAAGTGATTGAAGGATGAAAAAGGAGTTCGGATGAGAGTTGAAGAATTGCGACCTCCCAGTGGAGCAAGAAAGAGAAGGAAGCGTGTGGGCAGGGGGACTGGATCTGGCCACGGGAAGACGGCCTGTCGAGGGTCAAAGGGTCAGAACGCCCGTTCCGGTCGGGGGACCAAGGCCGGTTTCGAGGGCGGGCAGATGCCCCTTCAGCGGCGCCTTCCCAAGAGGGGGTTTCGCAATCCGTTTAGAAAAGAGTATTCGATCATCCACGTGGGAGACCTCAATCGTTTTCCAAGGGATACCGTGGTGGAACCCGACCTGTTGATCGAATCCGGTCTTCTAAAAAAGGGAGAAAGGGTGAAGCTTCTCTCCGATGGGGAGCTCCAGCATCCTTTGACCGTGCGCGTCCATCAGGTCAGCAAGGCAGCGATTAAAAAGGTGGAGGCCATTTCAGGGAGGGTGGAGGTCATCGGGTCATGATCTCAGGGGCCCAAAATATCTTTAAGATTCCCGAGCTGAAAAGGAGGATCCTGTGGACCCTCGCCTTCTTGGCGATCTACCGGGTGGGAGTCCATATCCCTACGCCAGGGGTCAATGGCGATGCCCTTGCCTCCTTCTTTGCACAGGCGAGAGGGACGCTTTTCAGCCTGATCGATATGTTCTCAGGAGGAGCTCTGGAAAGGCTCTCGGTCTTCGCCCTGGGGATCATGCCCTACATCAGCGCTTCGATCATTCTCCAGCTTCTGACCGTGGTCATCCCTTATCTGGCCCAGCTTCAGAAAGAGGGAGAGATCGGTCGAAAGAAGATTGTCCAGTACACCCGTTACGGGACGGTCATTCTCAGTATGATCCAGGGGTTTGGAATCGCTGTCGGTCTGGAGAATATGAGGGGGGCAGCGGGTGAGATGATCGTCTTGACTCCAGGGTGGTCCTTCCGGTTCATGACGGTCATCACGCTGACGGCTGGCACAGCCTTCATCATGTGGCTGGGTGAACAGATCACCGAAAGGGGAATCGGAAACGGCATCTCCTTGATCATCTTTGCCGGGATCGTGGCCCGGATGCCGAATGCCATTGCCAGCACCTATGAACTCTTCCGGGTGGGCCAGATGAATATCATCACAATTCTGGTCTTAATCCTCATCATGATCCTGGTGGTGGCGATCATCATCTTCATCGAGACCGGTCAACGGAGACTTCCTGTCCAGTACGCCAAACGGGTCGTCGGGAGGAAGGTCTATGGGGGCCAGAGCACCCATCTGCCCTTAAAGTTAAATACCTCGGGAGTCATCCCTCCGATCTTCGCCTCTTCGATCCTGATGTTTCCTTTGACGATCGCCAACTTCATGCCAAAACCCTGGCTGGAGGCACACCCCTGGGTTCAGTCGGTCCTCAACAGCTTAGGCCCGGGGGCGCTACTCTATAATCTTCTCTATGTGGGATTTATCATCTTCTTCTGTTATTTCTATACGGCCGTGACCTTTAACCCCAATGATGTCGCCGAGAACATGAAGAAATTTGGCGGGTACATCCCGGGCATCCGTCCTGGACAGAAGACGGCGGAGTATATTGATAAGGTGCTCACCCGAATCACCCTCGGCGGAGCCATCTATGTCTCTGCCATCTGCGTGCTGCCCACCATCCTCTACAGAAAGTTCAATGTCTCTTTCTATTTTGGAGGGACATCCCTCCTGATCGTGGTGGGCGTGGCCCTGGACACGGTACAACAGATCGAGGCCCATATGCTCACCCGGCATTATGAAGGATTGATGAGAAAAGGCAGATTGAAGGGAAGAAGAGGGTAGACTGAGATCGATTTCAAATTGGGAATGGAATAGGAAGTTTTTGATGAATCTGATTCTATTGGGACCGCCGGGTGCGGGAAAAGGGACTCAGGCGCAGAAGGTCGTTGAACGTTATCACATCCCCCAGGTTTCTACTGGAGACATCCTGCGGAAGGCAGTGAGAGAGGGTACTGCTTTGGGTAAAAAGGCGAAGGCCTTTATGGACCAGGGCCAACTCGTTCCGGATGAGTTGGTCATCGGGATCATCGAAGAGCGGCTGAAGGCCCAGGATTGCAGCTCAGGTTTCATCCTCGACGGGTTTCCGAGAACAATGGCGCAGGCCGAGTCCCTCGATCCCATTCTGCAAAGATTGGGAAAGGGGATTGATCATGTGATCAATATCGAAGTGGATACCGAGGAGTTAGTGCGCCGGCTCACCGGCAGGAGGACCTGTAGAAGCTGTGGGGCAATGTTTCACATCCTCTTTCACCCGCCCAAGGCAGAGGGGATCTGTGATCGGTGTGGAGGAGACCTTTATCAACGGGAGGACGACAGGGAGGAGACCATCCGAACCCGTTTGAAGGAGTATGAGAAACAGACCGCTCCTCTGATCCGATATTATGCGCTTAAAAGCTATCTCCGGTCGGTCCGGGGAACGGGGGGAGAGGAAGAGATCTTTGAACGAATCGTTCGTCTCTTAGAGACAGCGCCCGATTAGAGCGCAGATGGAGTTTCTATGCCGAAGGAGGAGGCCATCCAAGTGGAGGGGAAGGTTCTGGAAACCCTTCCCAATGCCATGTTCCGGGTGGAACTGGAAAGTGGACACAAGGTGCTGGCCCATATCTCCGGAAAGATGAGAATGCACTTCATCAAGATCCTCCCCGGAGATAAGGTGACGGTGGAATTATCACCCTATGACCTCACTCGGGGAAGGATTATCTTCCGGGAGAAATAGACCCTGAATAAAGTTTTTAGAAAATTTCGAAGCACGAATTTGTTTCGGATTTCGGATTTTTGAACAATGAGGTACGAATTGTGAAAGTCAGGGCTTCAGTCAAAAAAATCTGTGACAAGTGTAAGATCGTAAAACGTAAAGGGGTGATCCGGGTGATCTGTGAGAACCCCAAACACAAACAGCGACAAGGATAGATGCCAATAACCAATTTCCAAGCACCAATCATCAAATAAGTTCCAATAACCAATACTCAAATTTGTTACTCTTCATCTTTTTATTGGGTTATTGGAATTTGGTCATTGGGGATTATCTGGATCTTGGGATTTGGATATTGGGATTTAGAAGGAGAAAAGTATGGCACGGATTGCAGGCGTCGATCTTCCAAGGGATAAACGGGTGGAGGTGGCCCTCACCTATATCTACGGAATTGGAAGATCCGCTTCAAACAAGATCCTCGAAAAGGCAAACGTCAACAAGGACACCCGGGTCCAAAAGCTCACCGAGGCAGAGGTCGTTCGCATTCGGGATATCATCGACCAGGAATACAAAGTGGAGGGAGACCTCAGGCGAGAGGTGGCCACCAACATCAAGCGGTTGATGGATATCGGCTCTTACCGTGGACTCCGACATCGCAAGTCGCTGCCTGTCCGGGGACAGAGAACCCACACCAACGCCAGGACCAGAAAGGGACCCCGTCGAGCGATCATCGGGAAGAAAAAGGAAAAAGAATAAGAGAGACCCTTAGGATTTCTGAGGGCATAAAAAAGGAGAGGATATGGCCAAAGGGGCCGGGGCAAAGAAAAAGAAGGTCAAAAAAAATATTCAAACGGGTATCGCCCACATTCAAGCGACGTTTAACAACACCCTGATCACGATTACCGATACAGAGGGAAATGTGATCACTTGGTCGAGCGCCGGGACGCAGGGCTTCAAGGGCTCCCGAAAGAGCACGCCCTTTGCCGCCCAGATGGCAGCAGAGGATGCGGCCAAAAAGGCGATGGAGCACGGTGTCCGCTCCATCGATGTCTATGTGAAGGGACCAGGAGCCGGGAGGGAATCGGCCTTGCGTTCTCTTCAGGCCGCCGGCCTGAAGGTCCATCTCATTAAGGATGTCACCCCCATTCCCCATGATGGATGTCGTCCTCCAAAGAGAAGACGTGTGTAGGCATATGTCTGATTCCACCCCCTGCCCCGTATCCTTCTCTCCCAAGGGGAGGGAGGAGGGTGAGGGGAAGTTAAGCAGGAGGTAAGCATTGGCGAGGTACACGAAATCAGTTTGTCGGCTGTGTCGGAGAGAGAATCTCAAACTCTTTCTCAAGGGTGAGAGATGTTATACGGAGAAGTGCGCGGTCGATCGGAGGAGCTATCCTCCAGGACAACATGGTCAAGGCCGGAGAAAGTTCTCAGACTACGGAGCTCAGTTACGAGAAAAGCAGAAAGTGAAAAGGCTCTATGGGGTTCTGGAGAACCAGTTCCGAAACATCTTCAAAGAAGCCGATCGACAGAAAGGCATCACCGGAGAGATCCTACTATCTCTTCTCGAAAGGAGATTGGACAACACGGTCTACCGTCTCGGTTTTGCCAGTTCGAGAAACGAAGCCCGACAGCTGGTGAGGCACAGTCACTTCCTGGTCAATGAGACGAAGGTGAACATCCCTTCCTATCTCGTTAAACCCGGGGATGTGATTCGGGTTCGAGAGAAGAGCAAAAAGGTTGTCCGAATCCTGGAGGCGCTGGAGGGGATGGCTCGAAGGGGTGTCCCCCAATGGTTGGAATTGGATAAGGAACAGATGAAAGGGAGTGTCAAGGGCCTGCCGACTCGTGAGGATATCACCCTTCCAATTCAAGAGAAGTTGATCGTCGAGCTGTATTCGAAGTAGTTCGCTAAATTCTTGAAACCCTTTTCTTCAAGGGAGGCAATATGCATCAAAAAAGCTCAAGAGACCTTATTCGACCCAAGCGGTTAGAGGTGGAGAAAGAAACGTTAACATCCTTTTATGGGAAGTTTGTCGCTGAGCCCTTCGAGAGGGGATTTGGCATCACCATTGGAAACTCTCTTCGACGGATCCTGCTTTCCTCTCTTCAGGGGGCGGCGATCACGTCGGTCAAAATAGATGGGGTGCTCCATGAATTCTCAACGATTCCCGGAGTGAAAGAGGATGTCACAGAGATCATCCTCAATCTCAAAGAGGTCAGGCTGAAACTCCACACGGAGGGCCCTAAGACGATTCGGGTGAAGACAGAGGGTCCCAGGGTTCTGAAGGCGGGAGATATTCAGACCGGGGATGCCGTGGAGATACTCAATCCCGAACATCATCTCGCCACCCTTTCGAGAGACGCAAAACTCTCGATGGAAATGGTGGTGAAGATGGGGAGGGGTTATGTCCCTGCAGAGCGCAACAAGGAGGAGAATCAGCCCATCGGCACGATCCCGATGGATGCCATCTTCTCTCCTGTCAAGAAGGTGAACTATACTGTGACCAATGCCCGTGTGGGCCAGATCACCGACTATGACAAATTGACGCTCGAGGTATGGACGGATGGTAGCTTGAGCCCGGAGGAGGCGGTTTCGCACTCGGCTAAGATTCTGAAGAATCAGCTTTCCATCTTCACCTCCTTTGAGGAAGAGGAAGAGGAGGAGACAGAGGCCTCTCCTGAACAGGAAGAGACTTCCAAATTGAACGAGAATCTCTTTCGGAGCGTGGATGAGTTAGAACTCTCTGTCCGGTCCGCTAACTGCCTGAAGCATGCCAATATCAAGTTGATCGGAGATCTGGTTCAAAAGACGGAGGCAGAGATTCTTGCGACGAAGAACTTCGGCCGGAAATCCCTCAACGAGATCAAGGAGATCTTAGGCCAAATGGGTCTCAGCCTGGGAATGAAGCTTGAGAATTGGCCTCCGAAAAAGGCGGAAGAGGGGATGGAATCAGGGGCGCTCAGATAGGAGGGATGGATGAGGCATCGTGTCGCCGGTAGAAAATTGAGTCGGCATACCCGGCATCGGGAATTGATGTTTCGCAACATGCTGGTCTCGTTGCTTCAACACGAACGGATCAGGACCACGCTGGCCAAGGCGAAAGAACTCCGAAGTTGGGCAGACAGGATCATCAGCCTCGGCAAGAAGGGAACCCTTCATGCCAGGAGACAGGCCTTCGCTCTTTTGCGTGACGAAGGGCTTGTGAAGAAGCTCTTTGAAAAGATTGCGCCGCGGTTGAAAGATCGAGAAGGGGGTTATACCCGGATTTATAAAATGGGCTGGCGGCAAGGAGATGGAGCTCCTCTCTCTCTGGTCGAACTGGTCACCTACTCCCCGGCTGGAGAAAAGAAGAAATCAACCATTGAAAAGGCAAAAGAGGTCGTCGGAAAGGTGACCCCTAAGAAGAAGGAAAAGAAGGTGGAGGGGAAAGAGAAAGAGACGAAGACCAGGAAGGGAGAAAAAAAGGCTCCGGAGGAGAAGAAGGAGGGACCGAAGAAGAAAGCTACAAAAGAAAAGGGTGAATAGAAAACTTATCTGCGCCCCGCCATTTTAAAATATAGAATCAGTATCTGCCTTTGTGACTTATTCCGAGCCTCTGGGGCGAAAGATATCGGCCCCTTGGACCAGACAAGGTCACGCCAAATCCGTCCGTTAAGGTTCAAAGGATTTCCTCTATTTCGCATCCCGAAAAACCTTTTCATCACCTCTCATTTAATTCCATATACCACCAGTTTAAGCTGAAGCCTTATAAGGACCAGCTCAGGCCCCCTCCAAAACTCAAAAGATTTCTTGACAAAATTTTCAAACGATGTCTTTAATGGATACAAAATCCCCTTTAATAACATTTAATATGAGGCGATTCGGATCAAGAGCAAATTAATCGCAAAGTCCTTGCACGGTTCAGCGCAGGCTGCATGAGATTTTGACAGTTGGTGATGGGTCAGGTGGTATTGACAAAAGGTAAGCCCTTCTATAAAATTTTGTATGTGTAGGAAAAGCTGATAGAAAGGAGGAAGAACAGTGAAAAGATCGCTCACGAAATGTCTGGTCTGTTACCTGGTTGTGGCACTTGTCGTGATCGGAATGGTCCAGAGAGCATTTGCTGGATTTTCGCCTTCGGAAGCGATTTCCGTCGCGAAGTTCGACCGTTCTTCTGACCTCAAGAAAATCCAGAAGGTCCTCGAGATGAAGGTGGTTGGCGAGAGACTTAAGGAATTGGGTTTTACGCCCGGTGAAATCCAGGGGAGGTTAGCCCAATTGAGTGATGAGCAGCTCCATCGGCTTGCGCTCCATCTTGATGAACTTCAGGTAGGCGGTGATGCTGGGTGGGTTATCGTATTTCTTCTGATCGCCATCCTCGTCGTCCTTATCCTTTATCTTTCAGGACACCGCCTTGTTGTAAAAAAGGGATGACGAAGCTGGGAGGTCATAGCTCCTCTGGACATCACTCGGTGAGGCTTTTCGTCCGAGAGGTAAAAGGAAGGGGACACCTCGAGAAAGGGTGTTCCCTTCTATTATTTTTGCTTATCGTTGTACAGATTTCTGCATGTGCGAGGGCCTCCGTCATCCCACAATCTTCATCCAAACGTAACATTGAAAACGTGCCATTCTACCCTCAGGAAGCCTACCAGTGTGGGCCTGCCTCCATGGCCGGCGTGTTCAGTTACTGGAAAGTCAAGGTCTCCCCGGAGGAGATTGCCGAGGAGATCTATAGCCCTTCTGCCAAAGGAACCCTAACCCTCGATATGGTGCTCTACGCCGAAAGGAAAGGTTTGAAAGCCAACTGGTACAAAGGTAGTTTAGAGGACATTAAAGAGAAAGTCGATTCTGGTCACCCAGTCATTGTTCTGGTAGACCTGGGGTTCTGGTTTTATCAGCAGAACCATTTCATGGTGGTCACGGGTTATGACGAAAGGGGCGTTATCGTTAATTCAGGAAGAGAGAGGCAGAAGTTTATCCCAGCAAGGGATTTCTTAAGATCCTGGAGAAGAACAAACTTCTTGACCCTCTGGATCACTCCAAAATGAGAACTGCCTGGTCCAAAGACAGAAGGAGAAGGATTTTTTCTTTTCTTATTCTTTTTGTTCTCGGAGGAGTCTGTTTCAGTTGTTCTATGCCGAGAATCGTTACGGTAAGAGATCCCCTGACTCCAGAGGAGCATTTGAATCTCGGAGTCGCCTATGAAAGGAACGGCGAGCTCGACCTGGCGATCCGCGAATATGAATTGGCCCTGAAGAGACTTCCGGTGGCCTACTTATATCTTGGGAATGCTTATCTCCTAAAGAATGAGTTCAAGATCGCAAGCGACTACTACAGGAAAGCGATTGAGAAAGACCCCAATAATGCCGATGCCCATAATAATCTTGCATGGCTTTACTACCTCAGGCGAGAGAATCTTGACGAAGCGGAAAATCTGGCTCTAAGAGCCCTTGAACTCAACCCTCAGAAGGAGAGCCTCTACCGAGATACGCTCCACAAAATCCAGGAGTTGAAGAGGCCTCCAGATTAGCAGGCGGCGCAGCCAAATTGTTTAAATACAAACCACGAGCTTATTGGGGAATATGACCGGAGTGGTTTTGACGGAGGCGAAGATGTATGAGTTCCGATATTCGAATATCGAGCGCGAGATGGAGGTATATGGTTATGATTCATTTGTAAAGAGCCACTGTCGGATGTGCCACGGCGGGTGCGGGGTCATCGTCTACGTGAAAGAGGGGAGGGTCGCAAAGATCGCTGGCGATCCGGATTGCCCGATTGCTCATGGGACCCTTTGCCCCAAAGGGCTTGCCTCAGCTCAGCTTGCCTATCATCCGGACAGGCTGACCTATCCTGTCAAAAGGGTCGGTCCCAAGGCGAGTGGCCATTGGAAAAGGATCTCATGGGACGAAGCCCTGGACACGATTGCAGAGCGAATCCTCACCTATAAGGAGAGGTACGGAGCCGAATCGATCGTATTCGGCTACGGAACCGGCCGGGAAAACGAGGCTGTGATCTACCGCATCGCCAATTGTCTCGGCACGCCAAACGTCCTCACAGCAGGCCATTTCTGCTATGGCCCCCGGATATCAACCGGCATCATCACCTGCGGCACCAATCCCATCGTCGACTACGAGAATTTCCCCAACTGCATCATTTTGTGGGGAAACAATCTGACGATCAGTAACCCTGACGAATACAAAGGAGAACCCTTCTCAGTCGCCCTCGACCATGGTGCGAAGCTCATCGTCGTCGATCCCAGGCTCACCCGGCCTGCAGCTCGGGCAGATATCTGGCTTCAGCTCAGACCCGGAACAGATGCTGCCCTTGGCCTCGGGATGCTCAATGTGATCGTCAACGAAGGGCTTTATGACAGGGAGTTCGTTGAAAAATATACTTACGGTTGGGAGCCATTCGTCAAGAGAGTGAACGAGTACCCCCTTGACAGGGTTGAAGAGATAACCTGGGTGCCGAAGGAAAAGATCAGGGAGGCAGCCAGGCTCTTTGCAATGACCAAGCCTGCTGCGATTCAGTGGGGGGTGGCCATCGAACAGCAGATCAATTGTGCAGACAATGATCGGCTTCTGATGTGCCTGATGGGAATAACCGGTAACATCGATGCGCCTGGCGGTCAGGTTCTCAACCGGGCGCCCAATGTCGTGAACGTGGGCCAATTTGGGGCCCATGGGATGCTTCCGAGGGACCAGTTTGCAAAGCGGCTGGGAGGGGAACGTTTCCGTCTTGCTTCACGATTCGCCATACTTCAACCGAAATGCGTCTGGGATGCGATCCTAAAGGAAAAGCCATACCCGGTAAAGATGCTCTTTCTGATCAGCTCCAACCCTGTGATCACCCGTGCCAATGCGAAAGAGGTCTACCGTGCCCTTGAGAAGGTTGAATTCATGGCCGTGGCTGACTTCTTTCTGACCCCTACGGCAGAACTTGCAGACATCGTTCTGCCTGCTGCAACCTGGCTTGAGATGGATTACATCGGCGACTTCTGGAAACGGCATGGTTATATCCTCCCCCGGCGAAAGGTCATCCAGGTGGGCGAGTGCCGATCAGACCATGAGATGCTCAACGACTTGGCACACCGGATCGGCCAGGGCCAGTACTGGTGGGAGAACTTTGAGCAGGCCCTCGATTACATCCTTCATCCCATGGGCATCACCTGGAAGGATTTCAAGAAGATGAACTATATCAGGGCAGACGTAAAGTATTACAAGTACAAAGAGGGAGGTTTCTCCACGCCCACGAGGAAGTTTGAGCTCTATTCCACCATCCTCGAGAAGATGGGATACGATCCCCTTCCGCAGTACAGGGAGCCTCCTGAAAGCCCGGTCAGTGCACCAGAACTCTACAAGGAGTATCCCTATATCCTGATCACCGGTGCCCGGCAGCCTGGGTTCTTCCACACGGAGAACAGGCAGATCGCCCGGCTCAGAGAGCTCCATCGAGACCCGATCGTTGAGATCCATCCTGACGCGGCGGTAAAGGAAGGCATTGAAGAGGGTGACTGGGTGATCATTGAATCCCCTCGGGGAAGGGTGAGGCAACGGGCGAAGCTCTGCCTGGGACGCGATCCCCGGATTGTGGCGGCTGAGCATGCGTGGTGGTTTCCGGAGAAGAGAGATCCAGGTCATGGCTGGGATGAGTCAAATATCAATATCCTCACGGACAATGCCTTGGAGGGCTGCGACCCGGCAATGGGTGCCTCGAACATCAGGACACTCCTCTGCAGGATATATCCCGAAAAAAAAGTAGGAGGGCAGCGATGAGCAGGTATGCGCTGATTATCGAGGAGTTTGCCTGCTGGGGATGCAGGGCATGTGAAGTCGCCTGCAAGCAGGAGTATAATCCAGTCGATGCACCCGATGGGGTCAAGTACCTGTCTGTCTGGCCAGATGGTCCGAGGCTGATGAACGGGAAGCTCGATTTCATCTGGCGTGTCAATGTCTGCAGACACTGCGACGAACCCGCCTGTGCCAAAGTCTGTCCGGTGGAGGCCATAAGGAAAAGGAAGGACGGGATCGTCATCCTCGACCCAGAGAAATGCACCGGATGTCAACTCTGTATCGATGCATGCCCTTACCATGCGATTGGTTTTGACGAGAAGAAAAAGACCGCCGCCAAGTGCAATCTCTGCTATCATCGGGTTGACAAGGGACTCTATCCAGCCTGTGCTGATAACATCTGCCTTGCCCATTGCATCTATTTTGGCGACCCTGCCGAGATCGAAGAGAAGATTCTGGAGAAGAGGAAGGTCAGAGGGGGTTGGGGAGAGATCATCCCCAAGAGCATAAAGATCTCGAGAGGGATAAGAGATGGATGATCCCTCCCTATCTGTTGAATGTCCCCAAATTGTTATCCAAGATTTTGGGCAACCAAATTGACATGGTCGAATGGTTGAACGATAATGGACTCAGTGGGCCATAAGTCCTGAAGACGGTAAAATGCGGAGACTGCTGTTTCTTATTTTGGTGATGGCGATGGCGATAAATGGAGGATTAGCCATTGCAACAGATCAGCAAGGTGCGAAAAGAGAGATGAAAAGGCTGCTCCCGGTAGAAATGGAAGGTTATAAGTCCGATGGAAAGGATCAACTCTATGACCGGCAGACGACCTTTCGATATATGGATGGCGCAGCCGAGCTTTACCGGTCCTATGGATTTAAACTCTTAATGGTCCGGCGCTATATAAAAGCGGATCATCCTTCCATCGTCGTGGAGCTCTTTGATATGGGTTCGTCAGAGGACGCCTTTGGGATCTTCTCTTACGAAACAGGAGAAGAAGAGGTGGGGGTTGGTCAGGGATCGGATTATGGAGGAGGGCTCCTTCGATTCTGGAAGGGGAACTATTTTGTTAATGTCTTTGCGGAAAGAGAAACCGCTTCGACAAAGAAGGATATTCTCGGAATTGGTCACGCCATAGCAAAGAATATCAAGAAAGAAGGCAAAAAACCAGAACTGCTCCAATTCTTGCCCGGTGAAGGTCTTTCAGAAAGAAGCCTTCGATATTTTCATCTTCATCCGGTTTTAAATCACCACTATTTCATCTCCCATCAGAACATCCTTCATCTTGGGGAAGAGACGAACGGGGTTCTGGCCACCTACCTCCTACGGCAAAAGAAAGAGAAAACCTTTCTGCTTTTAGTTCGGTATCCTGCGAAGGGACTGGCTGAGGACGCTTTTCATAGTTTTCTCAAAGCTTATATGCCAGAGGCTTCTCTTTCGAGAACAATTAAAACAGAGAATGGAAAATGGACTTCTGCACAGATCCTTGAACAGTATATTCTAGTGGTCTTTGACGCACCCTCCCAGGAAAAGGCAAAAGCATTGATTGAGGCCACTCGAAATAATTTACGAAGGAGGCCCCTATGAGAAGACGAAAAGTCATTACCCGCAGGGACTTTCTCCGGAACACCGCCTATACCGCTTTGGCCACTGCCTTTGGTTCCTCTCTAAGAGGAGACGTGAAGGCAGAGGGAAAAGTAAAAGTCGTTCTCGTCCGCGACAAGAATGTAATTGACTCGCAAGGCCGTATTAATCAAACCATTGTTCAGGAGATGCTTGATCGGGGAGTATGTCAATTATTGGGTGAAGAGAAACCGATTCGAGCTTGGAAAAAATTGATCAGGCCAGATGATATCGTGGGCATCAAGAGCAATGTCTGGTTCTATTTGCCCACTCCTGAGGAACTCGAAAATGCAATTGTCAAAAGGGTCATGGATGCAGGTGTTCCCCGAAAGAACATTGGGATCGACGACCGGGATGTGCTCAATAACCCTATCTTTCGTTCTTCCACCGCGTTGATCAACGTCCGACCTCTGAGAACCCATCACTGGTCTGGCATTGGTGGCTGTATAAAGAACTATGTAATGTTTGTTACCTCTCCCTGGGCTTATCACGACGACGCCTGCTCGCCGCTTGCCTCGATATGGAATCAACCCATTGTCAAGGGCAAGAACCGGCTGAACATTCTGAGTTTGATTCGGACTCAATTCTACAACCGTGGTCCCCACCATTTTGACCGGAGATTTGTCTCGGAATATAAAGGCCTTCTCATCGGAAAAGATCCTGTGGCATTGGATGCGGTTGGCGCTCGTCTCCTCCAGCTCCAGCGGATCGCCCACTTTGGCGAAGACCGACCTTTGGACACAACGCCCAAGCACATCTTTGTCGCGGATGAAAAATATAAACTCGGAGTGAGCGACCTCCGCCGGATCGAACTGGTCAAAATAGGATGGAGGGAGGGTTCATTGGTGTGAAATAGGGACAGCGACTATTTAAAAAGAGTTTGACCGCGCCTGGAGATAACACAAGATTGGCGTATCTACCTTTCGGGAAATCCCGACTCTCCCGGCTTCGCCAATCCAGAACGATATTGGTATCCATGGTTGTGGTCATCTTCCCCTCATGTCTTCGATAAACCTATCCTTTTTGGACCCTGGAAATTAAGACGGCGTTTGATCCAAATTTTAGAGCAGTGATTCAAGATTCTCTTTTAAGCAGGGGTCAGCTCTTCTTAAGAGTTCTTCTTCATGTCCCTCCTAAAAGGTTTAGCGAGGATCTCGAGGACTCGAAAGTCGAAAAAGTTATTGCAGTGTGAAGGCCATACGACCACTGCACAATCCGCTCCCTTGCCTTTCTCTGATGAGGTTCCTCCCACAGAGATTGTTTTTTCGATGGGGATGGCTCCGCTATCGGCTGCCATAATCGCACATTCAATCGCCACCTTCATTCCCACCCCGAAAAGGGAACGCAGGGCTTCAGCAAGGACTTCAGAATGGGAAACACCGGAAAATTTGTTAGTGAAGGAACGTTCTAAGCCGGATAGGATATGGCTCTGCTTCACCACCTGACAACCCATGGACTCCAGCTCTTTCAGGATCTTCAAGTCGAAACTCCATACCCCGGGTTTGGAAAAACCTGGCTGGTAACTCACAATAACGAGGTTCGTCTCTTTGGCCATTTTCTTTGCAAATTTGAGGCCTGTGCCACCGCTGGAGCTTGCCACCACGACGCTCTTGATATCGCCCTCTTTCAGTCGTTGATAAACGATCTCCACGATATCATCCGTGTTCTCCACTCCTGGTTGATTGAAGTAAAAAATCGGTCGCTCAATTCCTTTCATCGGTCCTCCCTCCATTTAAAGATATCGATTTTATGAAAGCACCAAGATTGACGCATAACCATTTCAGTAGCCATCGAGCCGAACGATGAGAGAATGGAGTTAACCTCTCAGTGTAAATCGCCATTTGCAAAAGAGTTCTTTTGGATGGGGATCAGGCGGGGCAAAGAGACATTCCACCTGGATGCGATCATCGATCTCACGTACGAAGCCTGAAAACTCGCCGCGGTGCATCTCCTTACACACAAATTCCCCCAATCCCCTTTTGAGACGGGCCTCCTGAGTAGGACAGCTTGGCACGGTGATGATCACTTCGTTCTCTTTCTCTTCGATCTCATAACCGACCAGGATTGTCCATGGGAAATACCTCAGGGCCTTGACAAACCCCCGCAACCCTTTTTCCTTTATACCGAAACGTTTAATCAAATCCTTCGCAGCCATGCCGGCCACCCGTCCCCAGACCTGTTCGTTGACTCGCTCTGCCGTGGGCTGATCGAAACGTTCGCTCACATAGATGAACCAGAAGGCGTCGATGACCCTGTAATGCCAGAGCAAGAAGTCGATGTAACTCCTGAGTTCCGATGCGTCCATTTTGTCGAAAATCTTCATGTCCATTTTCTTCTCCTACGTTGAAATCTCGAATGAGACGAATGACACCGAATGGATCAAATACATCTCCTCATCTCCCTATCTCCTAATCTCCTCGCCCTTTATTTCTTAGAAGAAGTGAGTCTTCCAATCCGCTCAACCAGTGGGGGATGAGAATAGTAGAACCATGCGTAAAGAGGATGAGGGGTTAAATTGGCCAGGTTGTCGGCTGCCAAACGTTTGAGCGCGCTGCGCATCGGCTCTGCCGTCTTCATTAAGTCGGTAGCAAAATCATCGGCCTCGCATTCAAACCCTCTTGAAATTATTGACTCCAATGGCTGAGCAAAATAGGCGATCGTACTGAGAAAGACGCCGATCAGAAATAGTCCGATATAAGGACTCGCTTGATGGAAACCAAATGTCTGATAGGGCATTGGCCAACCCAGGAATTTCGACGCGGCGTAGAAAACGGCAAGCGAGAGGAATTCGAGAAGAACGATCTGCTTGAGCAGATGTTTCTTTTTCCAGTGGCCTATCTCGTGAGCTAAGACGGCCAGAACCTCCTCCTCGGGGTGAGATGCCAGCAATGTATCGAACAGGACGATCCTCTTGGTTCTGCCGATCCCTGTGAAGTAAGCGTTGGTGTGCTTGCTGCGCTTACCCGCATCCATCCTGAAGATACCTTTCACCCGGAGCCCAACGCTCTCCATCAGACTCCCGATACGATGCACCAATCGTTTGTCCTCGATCGGTTCGAATTTGTTGAACAGAGGAGCGATCACAACCGGGAAGATCCAGAGCATCAATAGTTCAAACCCGCCCACCCCTATCCACGCCCAAACCCACCAGGCCTTTCCGCCATGAACGACAAGGTTTAGAAGGAGCCAGAGGACCAACCCTCCCAAGATGGCTGATATGGCGATGCTTTTAAAGAGGTCCAAAATCCAGAGCTTAAAGGTCATGGTGTTAAATCCGTAACGGCCCTCGATCACAAAGGTGTCGTAAAGGGCGAAAGGGATATGAAATAGATTCACAATGATCGAAAGGGCGCCGAAAAAGATCAAACCCTCAACGATCGGTCCGTATTCACAGGCATCTATCATCTTTACCAGCCATGGCAAGAAGCCGGATAAGATAACGAGAAGAAAGAAACCTTGATTCGCCAGAGCGGCAACTAGGTGGAAATGGTCGGACTCGACCGTGTAAGAAGAGATCTTCCTCAGCTTCTCTTCGTCGATGACGTCCTGAAAAAGCTCTGGTACCCTGCCTGCCTTCTTGCGGAGGTAAGAGAGGTTAAGCAGGCTAAGAAATACCTGGGTTCCAGACCTCAATAAAAAGACGGCGATGAAGATGAAAAGTAAAAGGTTGAGCTCAACCATGAAAGGGGTGGTTATCTCTTCGAGACCTTTCTGATCCTCTTACCCCTGGTTTTCGAAACCTTCTTCTCCGTTAATTTGGCCTTCTTCTCTCCAAGAAGCTTTTTCACCTCCCGGCGACCGAGCTTTCGAAGGGCTATCAGTGCGCTCTTCTTTTCCGCCCTCGGTAAAAAGAGACCGCTCTCCCATTGATGAACAGCACCGACGGTGACCCCTGTAAGCATGGCCAGTTCCTTCTGGGTGATCCCCAGGCGTTTGCGAAGGCTTCGGATCAGGCGTGGAGAGAGACGGGATGCCTTCACCTCTTCAGGGGTTGCCGCTAAAATGACCTTTCCCTTCTCCAGCTCAGCCTTCTGACGGGCTGCGAATCGTTCGAGGGCCAATACGGCTTTTCGGACCTGGGAAACCACGTTCTTCAACAACCGAACATCCTTTCCCAACGGAACGGAAATCTTCCGCATCTCCCTTCTTGCCAAGCGCACAATTTCAGACTTGATGATCCCTTCCAGCTTTCCCATAGGTCCATCCTCCTTTTCCTATCATTGCAAAGAGCATAGAGCAAAGCGCATAGCGTCTAAAATACCAAATCACAAATTCCAGGCTCCAATTTCATAATGACCAAAATGGTTTTGTTTGGAAATTTTAATTTTGTTCATTGGTCCTTATTTGGTACGTGGTGCTTGGGATTTGGGGTTTCCCTATCGCTATGCTACTCAAAGATCTTGCCGGGGTTCATGATACCGTTGGGATCTAAAAGATCCTTGATCTGTTTCATCAAATGGAGACTCTCTCCGTGTTCTCTCTTCATAAACTTCTTCTTTCCAATCCCGACCCCGTGCTCACCTGTTGCGGTACCCCCACATTTTAAGGCAAAACTGACGACCTGCTCCCCTGCCTCTTCAACCTTCTGCCATTGATCTTTGTCATCGGGGACACCCAGAATCTCCATGTGGAGGTTGCCGCTGCCCGCATGACCAAAGGCATATCCTTTCAATCCTCTCTCTGCCACCATCCTCTGACCCCACTCCACCATATCGGGATATTTTGAGATGGGCACGGCCGTATCGATATAGAGAGGGAAGAGGCCGGGATTGTTCGCCTTGATCGACTCATGGACGTCATACCGTGCTTCCCAGAGGCGATTTCGTTCCTCTCTGCCGATCCCTGAATCGAAATGGACATGTCGATGCTCAGCACAAATCTCCTTTACGATCTTCAACTCCTCTCGTAAGCTGGAGACACTTGTTCCGTGAAACTCCATGAAGAGGGTGGGTCTCTCTTCCAAAGAAAGTTTCTTATATCGGTTGACCACCTGGACGGTCTGGCTATCGAGGAGTTCGAGGGCCGCGGGGGAGAGGCCGGTTCGCATAATCTGGGAAACCGTGTTTGTGGCATCGCGAATGTCATTGAACTGAACGACAGCAGCCATGAACTCTGCGGGCAGGCCGATCAAGCGAAGGGTGACCTCTGTCACCAGGCCCAGGGTTCCTTCTGACCCGACAAAAAGACGGCAGAGGTCATACCCGGAAGAGCTCTTGATCGCATTCGTCCCTGTGCGGATGATCTCTCCCGAGGGAAGGACAACCAGCATGTTAAGAATAAAATCTTTGGTGGCCCCATACTTGATCGTCCTTACTCCGCTCGCATTATTGGCCACCATTCCACCAATGGTCGCGGCTGCCCCAGGGTCTGGGGGAAAGAAGAGACCGTAGCGGGAGAGGTACCGGTTCAATTCCTTATAAATGATCCCCGTCTCCACACGGACCTGAAGATCCTCCTCTCTCAGCTCCAGGACGTGATTCATCTTTTGCAGGTCGAAAACGATGCCTCCTTCTACTGGTATGGGATTTCCCTCTAAGCTCGTTCCTGCACCCCAGGGGGTCACAGGGATCCTTCTTCCATTGGCCATCTTTATGATCTGGCTGATCTCCTCTGCGCTGATTGGCCAGACGACCACATCGGGCCTTCGCTTTGGATGGGTGGACTCGTCCTTAGCGTGGAGATCGAGGACCGATTCACCCGTGGAGATCCTTTCTGATCCCACGACCCCCTTGATGAACTCCAGGTCTCTCGCTGTCAGCTTGCTATATTTCATAAGAATTCAGTCACATCGTCGTCGGTTCTGTAGTTCTAAGGGCTTCGCCATCGGACTGGTGGATTATCATCTACGAGGCAATTTCCCTCTCCATCCTGGCCACCAAAGCCTTTGCCTTATCGATCTTTTTCCTCTGGGAGACCAACCAATTCCTGTTGGCTTTCAGCGCCTTCTGAAGCGATGCGACATGCTCTTTCACCCTCTTTTCGGATGGCATCCCTGTCGACTTCGCCTGAGCCAGAATCTTCTCCGGTGCCTGAGCCTTTCTCGCCTCCTCCTCCGTGATCGGGACATCGACCTCCATCTCATGAAGTGCTCTCTTCAGGCTTCGATAGGAGACCTCTCCTTCTCCCTCCCTCTCTGAATATTTGACCGCCTTCTCCATAATCATCTTTGCCTTTCGTAAAGGAAGGCCGAAGGATCGCACCAAACGTTCCATTAGCGCAGTGGCGCCAGCAAACCCCTCCTTGGCCTGCTCAAGCATCTGACTCTTATTGACCCGAAGGAGTCGTATCACATCTGCCATGACGGAGAGAGAGGGTTTTGATTCATCGACCAGATCCATGATCCAGTACTTCGTCCACTGCGTATCCCGATTATATCCCATGAAGAGGGCCTTGCCGACGGATAGGAGGCTCACCACCATTCCGTGGGCAAAGGAGGTCTTGGCCTTGATCACCTCTAAGGAACAAGGATTTCGCTTCTGGGGCATGATGGAGCTGCCGGTACAATGTCGGTCACTCAACCTCACCATATTGAATTCTCGGGTGGAGAGAAGGATCAAGGTCTGGGCCATTGTAGAGAGATGGTCCATCATCACGGCCACCGCATAGGCCAGTTCCACCTCGGGCTCCCACCGTTGGGTGATCGGATCGGTCACGCTCTCTGTAGGGCCGTTGAATCCGAGGAGCCTCGACGTCAGGTGCCGGTCCAGGTTAAAGGATGTCCCGTAACCTGCGGCCGCGCCCAGCGGGCTATTGTTGAAGAGGGCGAACCAGTGAATAAACCTTTGAACATCTCGCTGAAGTGGTTCGGCGAAGGAGAGGAGGAGATGTCCGAAGGTGGTTGCCACAGCGTGCTGGTGGTGGGTGTAACCAGGCATGATCGTCAGGCGGTGTTCTCGGGCCTTCTGGATGAGAGTCTCCATCAAAAAGATCAGCCCCTCAACATACTCCAAGACCTGGTCCCGAAGATAGAGCCGCATATCGAGGGCGATCTGGTCGTTTCGACTCCTGCCGGTATGGATCTTCCCACCGTGCTCGATTCCCAGACGCCCGATGAGAAAACTCTCAATGTTGGAATGGACGTCCTCCTTTGAAGGGTCTAATTTAAACTTTCCTTTTTGATGAAGGATCTCCAGTTCCCTCAACCCTTTGAGGATCTTCCTTCCGTCCTGTTTTGAGAGAATGCCTTGACGGGAGAGCATCAGGACGTGGGCACGATTCCCCCATAGATCATAGGGGATCAATCGTTCATCGCAAGGCGGAATCCCCCTTACATCTCTCCCAGAAAGAAAATCGACCAGCTCCTGAGAGGGCAACTCTTCAAATCGCCCACCCCATAGTTTATCAATTTTCATCGCAAGCTCCTAAATATAGCACGACCCGAACCGAGCAGCTTTTATGATTAAAAATGGGCCGTTCAAAGTTAGGCAAAGGATTTGGAGTTTGGTGCCTGACCTTCTATTTGGTCTTTCTTCTGGCCAAGATCTCAAATGGAAGACCGCGGATAAAAGCGGCATCGGCACAGCGTCTCTGATCAAAGCCGGTGGTTTTGATGGATCGGATCTCTGGCGAGAAGAGGCTGGTCTTCGATTCCCGATGGACAATATCGATATTCCCTTTATAGAGTTTGATCTTATATCTTCCGTTGACCACCTTTTGAGAAGTTTCAATGAAGGCGTCAAGATCATATCTCAACGGATGGTAAGCCATCCCATGGTAGATCAGGTAAGCCCACTTCTGATCCACTCCTTTCTTGAACTGAATCTCATCTTTGGTAAGACAGAACTGCTCCAGGTCTCGATGGAGCTTCAGGATGATGGTTGCCGCAGGGGCCTCATAGATCTCGCGGCTTTTGAGGTCCATGATTCCATCCTCGAATATATCGATCTTGCCGATCGAGTGTCTACCTCCGACGAGATTCAGTTCGGCAATAATCTCACCCAAGGGTTTCCCTCTTCCGTTCAGCTTAACGGGAACTCCCTTCTCAAACTCCAGAGCGAGGAATTCAGGTTCATCCGGCGCCTTCTCAGGTGGTCGATACCACATCCAGATGTCATCGGGAAGGGGCTGGTTCAGATCGATTGCGCCGCTTGCAATGGATCGGCACCACATCGTTTTGTCATCCCCGCCCGTGATCATCTCGGTCACCGGGATGCCCCAGGCCTTACAGAGTTGCTCTTCCTCCAATCGCGTCAAATCGAAATCCCTTACCGGAACGAGGATCTTCAGCTCAGGAGCAAACATCTTAAAGACATTATGCATGCGATATTGATCATTTCCCTTCCCACTCGATCCCTCAAGGATGGCATCACACCCCTGCGCGAGAGCAACTTCGGCCACCTTCCTCGCCACGATCTGTCTTGTCATTGAAGTGGAGACAGGATAGCCCAGATAGTCGGAATTGGCCTGGATGGCCCTTGCGATCCAGACTTCGGTGAATTCCTTCCGAAGGTCAAAGAAGAGGGGTTTGATCTTCAGTACCTTTGCCTTTCTTCGGCTCTCCTGGACCTCCTCCTCTCCCTGCCCAACGTCGATCGTGACGGGAACGATCTCCCTTGCTTTATACTTTCGCCTAAGCAATTCAATCGAGAGGGAGGAATCGAGTCCTCCAGAATAAGCCACAGCCACTTTGTTGACTTTAGGTGTCTCGGTCTCCTCAATCTTTCTTAATATCCTCTTAAGGTCCATAAAGCTCCGCCTTTCTTTGGAATGTATGTAAAAATGCTACCATAAATTGACCATTTTAGGCAATCTTTTTTTTCACACCTTTCTGAGTGGGTAGGACATTCGAAACTATTACTCCTTCTGTTTTTGATCGTCCCTTGATGGGAAAATCAGTTGGGTTGCTAAGCAGAAAGAGGTTATGGAGACCTTTGAATAAGATTCTGAAGGATGTCCGAAATGGTTTTGTTTCAATTGAGCGGGCAGGAGAGCATTACGGCGTGGTGATCGACCCGGTCACATTTCAGATGAATCGAGAAAAGACACAAAAAAGGAGAGGACCAGGTTAGGCCCGTTTTCCTTAACCTCCCCAATCCCACCATCTTGCTAATCCAAACGCAATAAATCATTATGCCTCCTACCCCACAAGGTAGGGTAAGGGTGAGGTGATGTCAGCTTATTTAATGCGTTGGTATTAGTTCGGTCCGAAAGCTTCCCTTGCAGGTTTCGATCAAAATTTATACCTTGCTCCCAGGAATACGACACTTGCGCTATAGGACGGATCTCTGTAGGCCCCTGTCAGATAGGCACCGTTTGTGCCTGAGGTGGCAGGGACAAACTGGTACCCATCGTATTGCGCATTATTATATTTGAATTTTTCATAGGCATAGCCTACCGAGAAGGACAGTCTATTTGTAGCATTGTAAACAGCCTTAATCATATATAATTTTAATCTGTAATCATCCCAGAAGGAGATATCGATATTTTTCTGGTCTCTGCCTGCAGGAAGGGGATTGGTACCTAATAAATACGTAAAATCTGCAGATCCGTTCGATCTCACATAATCATGTTTGAGAGTCAATGTTAATTTTTTGGGAATGACATAAATATCTGTTCCAATCCCGTAATCAAATTCTCTGTCCTTCTCTGTTACCTCCCAATTGAAGATTGACGGAGTGGGTGGAAGGGAGGGATCAAAGCCAGAGGTAGCGTTAAATGGTAACTGTCTCTGAAATTGGTCGCCTTTAATCCTTTCATAGGCGAAGTAACCGAATAACCTTCCAAATTTTCCCACAATATAGTCTGCATCGACACCAACCCCATCACTCCTCTCCTTTTCAAGCCCTAAGATGGTCTTCTTATAGTCTGTATCTTTATGCCTATACTCAATTACAAAATTAAGGTTTTCCACCGGAAAGAGATCCACCGATAGGGTATAGGTGTTCCGGTCCTGTTCCGCTGCGTCAAAGCGCCTGACCCATGTCTCGATGATTCGAGGATCACTTGATGCCACATCCGGTGCGCGAAATGTGGCATCTCTTTGTAATCTCTCATAGCCAATTCTGGCCAGCATAAACTCCCAGCCACTCCATCTCAATTCAGCAGAATAGAGGTTGTCTCTGTTTATTGGCAGATCCTCCCGTTCCCTTTTTGTCCTGATAAAATTGTAACCAGTGCTGAGATAAAGATGCGCCGGAAGCCTGAAGCCGAGTTCTAAGCCATAGGTATCCTTTTTGTAATCAAAGAGGGGGTTAACATAAGTGTTTGCACCGTCAATGGTGATGATTTCATCAGACTTATTATCAGTCTTGTAATGTTTATAAAAAACCTTTCCATCTAAAAAGGAGATCGGGTTTGAACTCAGAACAAAGTTATAATTCTGCGTTTCAATTTTGCCTTTAAAATCGGGGTTGCTTAAAGTAATGGTCGTAATGCCAGTACTCACATAAGAGGAGGCTAAGTCTGCATCCGCTTTTGCCCTCGAAAAACCAAGATTCATATTCAACTTACTTCTCACGGGGAGTCTCACAGCACCCTTGAAAGCGAGTTTATAATAATCATTATCAGGTGGAAGAGTGAGACTGTCCGTATTCGGTTGGACGCCCGAAGCAGGATTCCGGAAATTCAAATTGGTGTTACTATTCTTAAATTCACTATATAAGAAACCGAGGGATAAGAAGACAGGATTTTTGGAATACCCTGCCTCCAGTTTTATATTGTCTGTCGTGTAATCAATGGGCTCAGGAAGTTCTATAGCGATCCCTCCCGGGGTGGTTCCTGCTGCTCCTAATGGAAATATTCCGTCCCTCTTTTCCCTTAAGGCCGAAACGTCAAAGTAAAAGGGCCTCAGCATCTCAAAATTAAATCCGCCACCAAGACGCTTCCTTTCAATGGAATAGTCAAATTCATCCCAAGTGGAGATATCTGAGCTCGGTGGATGAGTGGGGTAGGTCAGATTATCCTCGCCTACCCCCGAATAAAAGCTTCTTCCATGAAAAGTGAAGTTATGAGGGATTTGGTTGTATTCAAAGTAGGTCTTAAATTTTCCCCATATGCCCCCCTCCAATCTGTAAGACTGGGTGTCATATCCAATATCGTCGGCCTTGAAATTCATAAGAAAATTTTCTGTATCGTAATCAGCGTGAATACTACCATAAGCACCAAAACCATCCCTTATGTCTCTATATTCGTTAAATTTTGCCTTATTCCCTGCAATGTTACTGATTTTGCTATCAAGGGTGATGCTTCCTTCTAACCCTTCCATCAACCCTTTTTCCTCAGAAAAGGCATGCAAGAAAGAGAAAAGAACTGTAGCCACTGACAATAGGATTATCTTTGATCTCATGGTCTCACCTCCTATCTCACAAATGTCTTTCCTCTTGCTGAAGGACCGTTGCTCCCGTGAATATTCGAATGGCAATTCAAGCAAGACCTTGCAAACATTCTGTTTTTACCGGCGGTTGCCGTGCCTTGAAAAGTTTCAAACCCTGTGTAGATGGTCCCGGGATGGCCTCTCCAGTTGTGACAACTCTGACAGAGTTGCGGGACCTTATGGGTCAGAAGCTTGGAATGGTTGCTCCCATGGGTGACGTGACAATTTAAACAGTTTTCTTCCACGGGAGGATGTGGCCACATGAAGGGCCCTCTTTTTTCTGAATGACACCTATAGCAGAGTTCGTTGACGGAATCTGCTTTTACTAACTTTGTGCTGAAAGCACCGTGAGGATTGTGGCAATCATTGCATCTTATCTTCCCTTCATTTATGGGATGACGCGACTGTTTATTCGCTTTAACTCTTATGTCGCGGTGACAGCTGTAGCACAAGTCGGGCTCCCTCGCTCTTAGATTCTTCTCTTTCACCGCAGCTGAATGGACAGAATGGCAATGATCGCAGGAAACCTGAACAGACCTATGTCTGCTCATATCCCAAAATACCAGCGGTTTTGATTCTCCATGACATGCAAGACACTTCGCTGTCTTTTCCTTGGCATCTACCTTTTTCCCGAAGGCAAAGATGTCCACGCCCCTGCCTCCCCCTTTTTCAGCATGTTGAGCCCCAGGCCCGTGGCATGCCTCACAGCCTTCACGGTTCATAGGGCTTCCGGAAATGGCTTTCTTGCCATGGACGGATTTCAGAAACCCTTTATAGGTATCCTCATGGCACCCCTTGCAGCTTTCGGTACCCACGTAATCCGTCCCTCCTTTTGCACCTTTCTGCCCAAAGGGGATTAGAATGGAAAGAAAAAAGACCGACAAAAATATCAGAGCTCTCTTTCCCATAATTTGACCTACCCCCTTTCCTGTTGAAACGTTTGAGATTTTCCCGCCCTATGTCCCATTTCGATGGAGGGAAAGAATTTGAGATCTAATAAAAAACCTGAGAATCCTTAGCTCCAAAAGACAAAAGGAGGGATCAGAAAAATCCCCCCTTTTAAAATTTTTCGTTTTTTTAACATGCCGATTTCGGATTGTCAAGATGAAAAAATTCACAAGAAAATATTTGCTGCGAATATACGCCTCTATATCAAAGAATGCTCAGACAGTAAATCGGGTGAACTATGTATTTTTTGATGAAAAAGGCTGTATTCTTAATTGGGGAGGAAGGACGGGTTATACCAGCAGTGGGGATCTTCGGCAAGGTACTCGCCGGTCAGAGCGAAGGCCAGACTTCGGCAACCTCGACAATTTTTGATTTCACATCTTCCACATTTCCCTTTAAGGTTTTCCTTTATCCGTAATTTCTCCAGTATCTCCGATTCCTCCCAGATCTGTTTCAAGGAATTATGTAACAGATTCCCTATGGGAATGGGAAATCTTCGGCAGGGAAAAACGTTACCATCTGGCATCACACAAAGTCCGTCTCTTCCGACGACACAGGGGGCGCCCAAGAGTTCTGGTCCCTCTCCTTGGAAACTTATCTGAAAGGCTTGATAAGGGAACAAAGCATTTTCTTCATCAATGGCAAATAGATCTGAGAGTGTTTTGATCAGCTCTTTCCAATCTTCTCCACTCAACACCTCCTTCATTCTTTCCCTTCCTCTACCCCATGGAATGAAACGTTCAATGATAAATCCATTGACACCCAACTCCTTAGAGAGGTTAAAGAAGGAAGAAAGACTCTTTAAGTTCCTTTTCATGACTGTAAACATGAGGATAATCTCAAAGGAATCCTTACCTTTAAACAAAGAGAGATTCTGAATCACCTTCTCAAACGTCTTCTCCTGGCGAATGGAATCATTGGTCTCTGCATCGGCTCCATCTAAAGAGATTTTGATCTTCTTCAATTTAGAAAAGGAAGAAAGTTTCTCGACCCACTCCCGATCAAAGAAAAGACCATTGGTAATTATCCCAAGTTCTTCAATGAGAGGACTCCGATCAAGATAATTTAGGAGTGAAAATAGTTCGGGTTTTAGCAGAGGCTCTCCGCCGGTGAGATGGATGCAGGCTTTTTTGTCCCATTCCTGCAGAGTGGCAAGAACGTTATCAAAGATCTTTTTAAGCCCAGACCAATCTAAATCTTTGTCCTTCGAGAAATCATCTTGATAACAGTGCTGACAACGAAGGTTACAATAGTTTGTGATATGCCATTGAATATAAAATTGATCTTTCTTAGGTATAGATCCCATGATTTATAAATTTCTTTTTATAAGATATTAGCTTTTACAATATAATAATAAAAAATTTAAGAAAAAGCACTTGTTTTTATCTCGAATTTTTATTAATTTTTTTCCTTCAATATTGTTATATTAATATATTAAAATGAACCAGGTAGTCATATTTCAACTATGGAATATAGTCTTGTATATTTTGTTTTCGATTTCGTCTAAAACAGATAAAAAAAGAAAATAGAAAAAGCCTTTATAGTTTTAATTTCTCTTCTTTAGGCGGAAGATATTAAACCCGTAAAGTTTTTTGTTGTTATATATGATCCTTCGGTCACAATGATGATGTGATATGGATCCGTAGTTGGATACGCCACGGATGCTTCAAATATCTGAGAATTCATCGAAGTAGAAGAGGATGGTTCATTCGAATATTTTGACACCGATTTCGTCTAATAAAAAACCTTAGAAAGGAGGTGAATTATATTTTCAAGGAAAGAGAAGTAATGGGTAGGTAAAAGAAATGATTAAAATTTAAAAGGAGGTAAAAACAATGAAAAGCAAAATGGTTTTTTTGATTGTCGTATCTCTATTTTTTCTTTTCATTCCAACTGCACAGGCCCTTACAGATGAGGAAATCATGAGGGCGACCCATATCATCAACCTTGAGGCTCAGCCCATGTGGTTTAGGCCGGGACAGCCCATCGATTTTATCGCATCAATAAGATACGACGGTGGGACTCAGGATGGCTTCGACATAGGTGTCTTCCATGAGGGAAGGGTCGTAGGATGGGAAATGAACAAGAGGCTCAACCGGGGCATGAACACCTTTAAACTTCACGATAGAGATTTCAGAGGTGATCCAGGTGGATATATTGTAAAAGTTAGATTTAAGGGCAAAATCTTTACACAGAAGAGATTTGCCACAAGGACGCATTGTCCTGTGGTCTTTTTTACGATAAACCCGACAGCGCCTCCACCAAAACCTTAACCATTTATAGAGGGCAGGCGATTTTTACCCCCTGCCCTCTTACACCCCATTGGCCCTCCCTTTACTGGATTACTACTACACTCTTTCACCTCTGTATAAAACGCCTTATCCAGAAAGTACTTATAGTTAATGTACGTAATCCATGCATCTCTGAAGGGGTGAAAAGTGCCACCATAAAGATGTAAGGAAAAATTTACTCCGCTGGATTTGAAATGCCGCCAATAATGGCACGCCGCCCAAGGGAAAAATAGAGATAATAATTCTTTCGAATATTTTGGCGCTTACTTCGTCTAACGATTCAAACAGCCTATAAAAACAACTGTTAGCTAAAATTTAAAAGTGCACACTTTAAGTTTTAAAAGTGCACACCTTTGAGGTCGGTATTTTTAATGCGTTGCACATCGATCAGTTTTCCCTCGCACCAGAATCTGATTTC
>JACAEX010000044.1 GCA_013388635.1 Syntrophaceae bacterium
ATTTTTGTAAACAACCCTATCATACTCATTGAGGTGCCATAAAAATGGAATCTAAAAGAATTGTTACCTATTTACGAGAATTACAGCAGAATTGGAACCATTCACAAAGAGTAGTAGCCCCAGTGCGTGTGTATGGGATGGCTCGGAATACGAATACGTAAAGACCGAAGGCAAACCCGTAGATGCGTTCGCGCTGTCTTGGTGGACTGCCCTCCGTGTTACCGCTGACTTGATAGAAGCTCAAGATGGCCCGGTAAGTGATGGTCAAATAGAGTATATCGAAAGAATGTTTTGCGGCGGAATGGGCAGTTTTGCGGATTATCAAATAGACACCAAAACATGGGGCCAAAAGGCGAAAACGGCCAATGAGAATATTGATCGGATCAGAGGGAAACTGCATCAAACGATACAATTGCTGAAGTAAGAACGAGGATGGCAAGGCCCTTACTGAGATTAGGTGTCAGTCCTTGAAAAGTGACAGATTCTCTACTTCTTGATATATTCCTATCCATGGGAAGACCAATTTGGATAGAATATCCTGCCGCTTTATATCACATCACCAGCCGAGGTAATGAGAGGAAAAAGATCTTTCTTGAAACCCCGAAGGGGAACCTTCTGAAGGTCATGCATGGGTTAAATGGAGGATGTACTGGTTATTTCAATCGTAGATATGGAAGATCCGGGCATCTATTTTAAGGGAGGTATAGGGGGATCATAATAGATAAAGACTGCTATCTGATCCCATTGAGCAGGTATGTACATTTGAATGCGGTGAGGGCAAGGGTAGCGGAGAGGCCGAAGGAGTATTGGTGGAGTAGCTATTCGGGATACATTGGGAGGGGGAGAGAATACGGGTGGGTCGAGTCTACAGTGGTATACGGGTATGAATAATAAGGCGATCGGGGAGTTATGTGGGGGGATTCATTACAGTGTGGTGAGTAAGGGGTCTGGGAGATTGAGAGGGGAGATGATCCGAGATCAGAGATTATCAAAACTGGTTGATGAACTTGATTCACATTTCAAGGCCTGACACCGTGGGCACACACAGAAGGAACGATCCTGATAGGAAACTGCACGCATGCGATAAGGGAGAGGGGCGTCTTTATCCAGGGGTGTCCACCCGTGGCATCGCAAGTATTATTATCTCTCTCCTTAGAGAAGGAAAGCTGAGAAATTCTTCACATGGCTGAAAAAATTTTTCTTGACAGGGAATCGGTGTTGTGTTAAATGGACAATAAATTTAGGTGACGGAATGGATCAGCTCCGCATTCTCAATTCTGGCAGTGGGTTTAACTTTTACTGGTTTTATTTTAGCCGGGTCTACCCACTGCTGCGAGCTGACCACTAAGGAGTAGAATCAGGTTAGCCAGTGAAGGCCGTGGGTAGATCGAAGCTGCCCACGGCCTTCTTATTTTGGGCCGTGGGAGAGATCTCTCCGACGGCCTTTTTATTTTCAACAGGGGAGGATCGAGTGATGAGAGGAAAGAGGATTCGCATGGGACGTATCATGGACCTGGCTTCGGGCAAGACCGTGATCATCCCGATGGATCATGGAGTGACCTCAGGTCCGATCAAAGGGTTGACCAAAATGGAGGAGACGATCGATGCCGTGGTCAGGGGTGGGGCCAATGCCATCATTGTTCATAAGGGATTGGTGGAGGCCAATCATCGGACGAACGGAAGGGATGTGGGATTGATCGTTCACCTTTCGGCGAGCACACGGATGGCCCCTGATCCAAACTCGAAAACCATGGTATGCACCGTGGAGGAGGCGATCAAGTTGGGAGCAGACGGGGTCTCTGTCCATGTGAATCTCGGAGCGGAGGATGAGAGATCGATGCTCAAAGACCTCGGCGAAGCAGCCAAGGTGGCTCTTGAATGGGGCATGCCCCTTTTGGCCATGATGTACACCAGAGGCCCCAAGGTGGAGAATGAGTATGATGCGAAGGTTGTGAAGCATGCCGCTCGGGTCGGGGCTGAGCTCGGAGCGGATATCGTAAAGGTTCCCTACACCGGTTCTCCTGAGAGCTTCAGCGAGGTGGTGGAGGGCTGTCCGGTTCCTGTGGTGATCGCCGGTGGGGAGAAGATGGAGACCGACAGGGATCTTCTCGAAATGGTCGAGGGAGCGATGGCCGCAGGAGGAGCTGGCGTCTCCATCGGCAGGAACGTCTTCCAGCACAGAGACCCCACGAGGATCGTTCAGGCGATTTACAGGATCGTCCACCAGGGTTGGCCGGTCGAGGAATGCCTGAGCGATTTGGAGGTGAAGAGATGAAAAAGGTCTGGGTCAAGAACGTACCATGGCGCAAAGAGATCGCCCTGGCCGCTGTTGAGGCAGGCGCGGATGCCCTCTGGATCCCTGCAGGGATGGGGCCGGCGGTGAGAAAGATGGGCATCATCCCAACCGTGGCCGAGGACGGCGATCTCATACTGGGCCGAGATGTCGTTGAGAAAGAGATCAGGAGCAAGAAGGATGAAGAGGAGATTCTCGACCTCAGCCTATCCAAGAAGGTGGTCGTCAGAGGAGTTGATTGGACGATCATCCCTCTCGAAAACCTGTTGAGCCGGACGAATAACATCTTTCTTGAGGTCGACGGTCTTCAGATGGGAGAGACAGCCCTGTCCATCCTTGAGAAGGGGGTGGATGGGATCGTGATCAATCATTCTGATCCTGATGCGATCCGGGAGATCATCTTCTTTCTCAGGAAGGAGACCGAACGCTTCAAACTCTTTCCGGCCCGGGTGAAGCACATCGAACCGCTGGGTCTGGGCGATCGGGTCTGTGTGGACACCTGTTCTTCAATGATCTTAGGTGAGGGGATGCTCGTGGGAAATAGCAGCCAGGCCCTCTTTCTGATCCATTCTGAGAGCGTTGAGAATCCCTTTGTCAACACCCGGCCCTTCCGGGTCAATGCAGGTCCTGTCCACGCCTATATCCGCCTGGCCGACGGCCAGACAAAGTATCTCTCCGAGATCCGATCCGGTGATCGCGTGCTGGTCGTAAACTTTGAGGGCAGGAGCTATCCGGCTGTGGTGGGAAGGGCAAAGATAGAGAGACGTCCCCTGGCCCTGGTCGAAGCGGATGAAGGCGGCCAGACCGTATCGGTCATCTTACAGAATGCGGAGACGATCCGTCTCACCGACCCCTCTGGAAAGGCGGTTTCGCTGGTCGATCTCAAGGAGGGAAGTGAGGTGCTGGTCTACCGGGAAGGATCGGCAAGGCATTTTGGGGTCAAGGTCGATGAGACGATTATCGAGAGGTAAAGAGTCTGAAAGGATCTGCGTGCCCATCGTGGAGAGGACGGTTGAGAAGGCGCGCAAAGTTGTCGAAGAGGCCACGCCGGTGGCGGACCTGATCGAACTTCGGCTCGATTATCTCAGGAGACCAGAAATCACGCCTTTGATGAAGGGGCGTCGGAAACCTTTCATCATCACCAATCGGAGAAGGGAGGAGGGCGGAAGATATGGAGGGGACGAGGAGAGGAGATTCGAGATCCTGAAGGAGGCGATCGAGCTGGGTGCTGAATATGTAGATGTGGAGATGAGGAGCAGAGGATCATTGGTTCAAGACCTGATCGCAAATAAGGAGGGGACGAAGATCATCCTCTCCTTCCACGATTTTCAAGGGACGCCATCACAACGAGATCTGAGGGATATCTTCTCTCGCATGGTTGATCTGGGAGCAGACATCATCAAGATCGTGACCTTTGCCAGATCGTGGGAAGATAACTTCCTTCTCCTCTCACTCCTCTCCCACGCAAAAGAGAGGAGGCAGCAGACTGTGGCCCTCTGCATGGGAGAGAGAGGCAGGATGAGCCGGGTCTTCGCTCCACGAATGGGCGCAGCCTGGACCTATGCTCCGCTTCGCAGGGATCGGTCTTCTGCCCCAGGGCAGCTGAC
>JACAEX010000033.1 GCA_013388635.1 Syntrophaceae bacterium
ACCTGACGGCTTAGAGTCGCAACATTCTGATTGAATTGTGATGGCCTGAAAACTTCGCTTCCATTAAGTTTGACCAAGGCGCTCGATATCCTCTGGCCGCCATCGGAGTTTCCATTGGTTAGCCGAAGCAAAAAAGGCCCAGTGGCATCGGAAATGGTAAAGGAGACCTGTTCTGTTTTGGGTGCCTCCCTCTCCCTGATGAAGGTGACAGGGCCAAAAATCAAGCTACTGCCCGGAGGTGGCGGCGGGGTCTGATAGGTATTTTCTAAAGGGCTTACAAGCAGTTGTTCGGGTCGGTATTGTGCCAATAGAAAGGGATGAGGCCCGGAGGCCTCTTGATAGTAAACGAGGAGACGCCGATGTGAAGCCTCTGCCGGGATAGGCTCGTTTGAAAAATCGAACTCGATGAGGATAGAAGTGGTGTTATTGAGCCCCTGGATTGTGACACTGTTTGAGGCGGAGGAGAAGAGCTTATTGTTGCCTGGGAGCTTATATTGAAAGAGGGCCCAAAGCTCCCCCGGACCCAATGGATCAGGCCCTGGGGCCTTTATCTTGGCCTGAACATGGGTAATTGTGCCATCGGGAGCCCAATGAAGCAGGGCGAAACGGCCTGTCGATTCAAAAGGATCCGGTGGAATTATAAGACAGTAGGCAGAAGTAATCAGAGATAAAAGCACAGCTAAGATTAGCACAACGGGAATGAGTCTTTTTCTATGCGAAAGGAATTCAAAGGAATTCATGATATTCGGTCCTCCGCAGTTCGGTTCAAAAAATAAGGCCTGATTTCAAAATCTCCCGAAACCAGGCCTTTTCTCTCCCTTTCATTTCCTTCCCGCCCTTACCACTGGGTAATGAGCAACCTTGAGAAATCCTCTTCCTCCAAAAATTGAGAACATTTTAGATAATTTTTTTTTTTCGATGTCAAGAAGAGAAAAATCACAAGCGTAATGCATCAAATGCCGGAGTCGGAATTATGGATCTCCCAGGAACGTGCGCTTCCCAAGATTCTAGGAGGATGCCGAAAAATCCAAAAATACCGTCACTCCCGCCCCGTATCAAGTACGGGGCGGGAGTCCAGAAGGCTTTGAAAATACTGGATTCCTGCTTCCGCAGGAATGACACGATAGTCTGGAAATTAACTTTTTCAGCAACCTGCTAAAGTCCATGCCTTTTCAGGGTCTCTTCTGTCGGGAGACCGGAGGCATCCCATCCTCTGAGGGTGTAGTATTCGTCGATCATCTTATTGAGATTCTCTTCGCCAATGCACTGCCCCTTGGCCGGGCCGTCGAGCAGAGGCTCGTTAAGCGTTCGATAGGGCAGGGTGTCATCTTTCCGGCTGAGCCCCTCCCTGTTGTTGAACATTCTGATTAAGGTCTCAATCCTCTCAGCGATCTTATGAAAATCCTCCTTCGGGATGGACACGCCACTGGCTGCCTCAAGATATTCGGAATAGTCACTGAGGCTAAGGGGGATGAACTTGGCAGGCATGTCACAGACCAGCAGGGAATGGAGCACACAGTTTTCATCATACAATTCTTTGATCATGGCTGCCTTGCCCTCGATGGTGTAAGGAGGATAACCTCCGAGGATCTCTTTGGCAGGAGGCCAGGCCCTTCGATGGCAGGCCCCTCGCGGGCTCACTGCATAGGAGAGTCCGGACCCGAAGGCGCCCCGCGGTTCATAGGCGGGGAACTCCAGTCCCTTGACGTGCATCGCAAATCTTTCTGAGCCATTGCCGATGTGATTGGCCGCAGCCCTCACGCCTTCGGCCATGATCTCACCGAAGCCCTGGCGCATGGCCATCATCTCAAGGGCCGCAAGGCTGGCCTCGGGGTCGCCAAAACGGATCTCCAGGCCTCCGGTCTGCTTAGGGGAGATCAACTCCCTTTCGAAACATTCCATGATGAAGCCGATGACGTTTCCGGCTGAGATCGTATCCATGCCCCATTTGTCACAGAGGATGTTGGCCTGAATAATGAAGGGGAGAGAGTCGATCAATTGGTTGGAACCGAACATGCCTAGCGTCTCATATTCAGGCCCCTCGAGGACACCTCCCCTGTATTTTCCTTCGGAGATGCGGGTTTCAAAGCTGCACCGGATGAAGCAGGAGAGGCAGGCCTTATGCGCCGTGACACTCCTGCTCACCCCTATGGAATCGATCTTTTCGAGGGCCTTCTCCCAGGTACCGTATTGGAAGTTCTTCGTGGGCAGAATTCCTCCGGCATGGGTGATGTTCAGGGTGAGGGGCGTCCCGTACTTCGTCCTGGCTTTTGCCACCTCGCTCTGTTTGGCCCGCTCGTAATTTTTTCGATTGAGCTCTATCATTCTTTTGCGGTCGTGAAGCTCAATGCCCTGGGCACCTTTGACGACGATGGCCTTCAGATTCTTCGAGCCCATCACAGCGCCGACGCCCCCTCTACCTGCCTGGCGGTAGAGGTCGCTGTTGATCGAGGCAAATTTCACCAGTTTCTCTCCGGCTGGCCCTATGGATGAGACCCCTACCGAAGCATCGGCCTCCATCTGCTTGAGCATGTTCTCCGTCTCGAAGCTATCCCTTCCCCAGATGAGGTTTGCATCCCGGATCTCGACGCTCCGGTTGTCGATCCTGAGATAGCAGGGGTGATTCGCCCTTCCGCGAATCACAAGCCCATCGTATCCCGCCTTTTTCAACTCCACGGAGATTCTTCCGCTGGAGTAGCTGTCGCACCAGCCATGGGTCAGGGGCGATTTGGTGATCACCACAAACTTCGACGACCCGGTCACCAGCGTCCCTGTGAGCGGCCCTGTCAGAAAGAAGAGGAGGTTGTCCGGAGAGAGGGGGTCTGTCTTCGGAGGAAGCATGTCATGGAGAAGCCTGATCCCCAGACCTCTTCCTCCGAGGTATTTTTCATACAGCTCGTCCTGGATGGGAAGGTCTTTTGTCCTTCCTGAACTGAGATCGATCTCAAGAAGTCTTCCGCAGATCGCTTTCATAGATTTCCTTTCTCACGGAATAATCTGGACTGATTGAATATAATATAAAATATAGCACACCCGTATTGAAAGTAAACCCTTCGCGGATTACCTGAAAATAAAGGTTTCGTCTCAGGGCAAGGATGCGCTTATGGTCCAGAAATCGATAAGGAGATGAGGGCTTGAGGAAATGGGAGGAGAAAGATAGTGTAGAGAACCTAACACTTCTTTACAATGATAATGAAAGTTGTCATTCCCGCGAAAGCGGGAATCCGGTTGAAAAGACTGGATTCCGGATCAAGTCCGGAATGACGTGATATGTAAATCCATATCCGAAACAGGACACGAGCTACCTTGAACCTGTTGAGCAAAGGTGTTAAGGGAGTATCGAATCAATTGTCAGGGAAAGAGGTGATTCTTCATGACCGGTAAGAGGATCAGAACGAAAGAGGTCTTGCAGGCCAAGATGGCGGAGAGAGAGACGACCCCACTGTATAACCCTGAAGCCCTGAAGAAGCTGCGAACGGAATTTGACCGCTGGAGACAATCAACGGTAAGGGAAGAGGACCGAGAGAACTGGTTCGAGATACCCCGGACGGTTCTTGGGTCAGGGATCCCCAGAGAGATGCTTTACTCTCCCCTCAGCAACCCTGATCTGGATTACCTGCGCGACCTGGGATACTCTGGCCAAGAGCCTTACACCCGAGGGATTCACCCGAACATGTACCGGGGCAAAGCGTTCACCATGCGGCAGCTCACGGGATTCGGTGGCCCTGAAGAGACGAACCAGAGAATCAAATTCATGCTGGCCCATGGCGGCACAGGAGTCAATGTGCTCTTTGACCTTCCGACGATTCAGATGTATGACTCGGATGACCCCATCTCCAAAGGCCAGGTGGGGATGTCGGGAGTAGCCATTGACTCGGTGGAGGATATGGACATCGTCTTTAAAGACATCCCTCTGGACGAAGTGACTGTATCCCTCGTGACCCATTATCCGTCGAACACGGCCATTCTCTTTCCGATGTATCTGGCGCTGGCCGAGAGGAGAGGCATCCCCTGGACGAAACTCCGGGGAAGCGTTCAGAACGATATCACCCTGGAGGAGGTTGTCCGCAGCGGACCTGAGTACATTCCTCCGAGAGATTGTTTCAGGATCCAGTGCGACAACATCGAGTTCATCCGTGAACATGTTCCTCAATGGAACTTCGTGACCTATAACGGCTACAACCTCAGGGAGTTCGGGACCTCTGCCGTGACCGAGATGGCGGTGGCCGTAGCCAATGCCATCGAGACAGTCGAGGAGATGCTTCGGAGGGGCCGGGATGTGGACTGGGTGGCCGAAAGGATCGCCTTCTTCTGGTCACCTGCCAGTGATTTCTTTGAGGAAGTGGCAAGACTGAGAGCGGTCAGGAGGCTGTGGTACAAAATCATGAAGCATCGGTTTGAGGCGAAGCATCACCGGTCTCTCTGGATGCGGTGCCACGTCCAGACCTCGGGCGTCTCTCTGAGAATGGAGGAGCCGCTCAACAACATCATCCGAGCGGCTTACCAGGCCCTTTCAGCCGTCTTTGGAGGGGCTCAGTCGCTCCATGTGGACTCTTATGACGAGGCCTATTCCGTGCCTACCGAGGAAGCGGCCCTCCTCTCTTTACGAACTCAGCAGATCATTCAGGAGGAGACAGGCGTGACCGACGTGGTTGATCCGCTGGGCGGCTCTTTCTATGTCGAGGCCTTGACGAACGAGATCGAGAAACGAATCCTTGATGAGGTGGACGAGATCGAAAAGATGGGAGGTTATGTGACCGCCATCGAAAAGGGATGGCTTCACCAGAAGATTGCCAATTATTTCTGCGAAGAAAGACGGAGGATCGAGGAGGGCGTGATCAAGATCGTAGGCTACAACGTTCATCAGGCTCCTCTCGCATTGCCCGCCATCAATGTTTTTCGCTATCCGGAAGGAGTGGAGGAACGGCAGAGAGAGAGGCTGGCAAAGTTGAGAAGACAACGCGATAACCAGAAGGTGGAGGCGGCTTTGACTGCCCTTGAAAATGGCTGCAAGAGCGGGAAGAACGTGATGGGGCATGCTGTTGAGTGTGCGAAGGTGGGCTGTACAGAGGGGGAGATGTTCCGCGTGTTTAAACGAGTCTTCGGGCAATGGAAACCGCCGAGTCTCTGGTGAGGGCGCGATCTCCCCGTTTTCCAGGGGGTGGGCAACCGATTCAGAAAAGGAGGTCTTTCGGAAAGAGATGGCCGGAAAGGTGAAAGTACTGCTATCGAAGCTCGGTCTGGATGTCCATAACCGGGGGCTGATCACTGTAGCAACGGAGTTGAGGGATGCGGGGATGGAAGTGATCTACATCGGCAACTCGCTTCCGCAGGAGATCATCAAAACAGCCATTCAAGAGGGCGTGGATGTCGTTGGTGTAAGTTCGTTGGGAGGGGCGCACCTGACCTTGGGGAAGGAGCTGATCGAAGAGGCCAAGAAAGAGGGCGTGAAGGACCAGATGGTTTTTGTCATCGGAGGCGTATTCCCGCCGGCCGATGCGAAGAGATTGGAGGAGATCGGCTTTGAGGGGACCTTCCTGCCCGGGGCGACTCGGGAGCAGATCGTCTCCTCAATTCTTAAGATGGCGTCTGCAAAGAAGAAGAAACCTGCCTGAGGTTCCGTCAGGGGTTTTTCGATAAGAGAAGAAGGAGGTAGAAAGAGATGAAGCAGTGGCCCCCGAAATATGATCAGTCTTATCTTCCCTCTCCAAGGTCCAAATATTGGAACAAGGATTTGGAAACCATGGACCCCGAGGAGAGGGAGAAGAAGATTATCCTGCCCAAGCTTAAGGCTCAATTGAAGTATGCCTACGAAAAGTCGGGCCTCTACCGGAGGAAATGGGACGAAGCCGGTATCAGGCCGAGGGACATCAGGTCTCTGGAGGATTTTGAACAGATCCCCTTTCTGACCAAAGAGGAGATTCGGCAGGATCAGAAGGAGCATCCTCCTTTCGGCAGCAACCTGTGCGTTCCTTTGAAGGACCTGGCCAGGGTGCAGGGTACTTCCGGGACGACGGGCAAGCCTACGGCCTTCGGGATCAGCAAGGGAGACATGGAGCGCATTGCTGAGTTCCATGCCAGGGCCATGTGGGGGTTTGGACTCCGCCAGGAGGACATCGTTTTTATCGGTTCTTTTTTCAGCCTTTACTGGGGAAGCTGGGGCGCTTTGATCGGCGTCGAACGCCTTGGCGCCGTGGCCTTCCCATTCGGTGCGGGGGTGCCCGGTCAAACGGAACGGGCGCTGGAGTGGATGAAAGAGGTAAAGCCCACCGCCTTTTACGGGACGCCCTCGTACAGCCTCTACATCGCTGAGAAGGCAAAAGAGAAGGGCCTGGACCCGGCTAAGGATTTCAACTTCCGCATTCTCTTCTTCTCCGGGGAGCCGGGCGCAGGCGTTCCTTCGACCAAGAAAAGAATAGAGGAGACCTACGGTGGAATCTGCATTGACTCAGGCTCCACTGCGGAGATGGCCCCGTGGATGTCGAACTGTGAGTGTGGATGGAGGAAAGGGATGCATCTCTGGCAGGACGTGGTTTATGCCGAGTTGGTGGACCCCGTTACGAAACGGAGGGTCCCCTATGGGAAAGAAGGGGTTACTGTTTACACTCATCTGGAGCGGACCTCTCAACCCATGATTCGTTTCTGGGCAGGGGACCTCTCCCTGTGGGTCAACGATCCCTGTCCCTGCGGCCGGACCTATCCCCGCCTTCCTAAAGGGATCTACGGAAGAGCGGACGATATGTTTGTGGTGAGGGGAGAGAACGTCTATCCCAGCGCGATCGAGGATGTGATTCGGGGAATCGAAGGATTCGGAGACGAGTACCGGATCATCATCACCCGGGAAAAGGCCATGGACGAAATGATCGTTCAGGCCGAATATAGGAGGGGAGTTGCCCCCGAGGTCATTCCTACATTGAAATCGAAGCTTGAGTCGGAGCTGAAATCTCGCGGACTCCGGTCGGTTGTCCAGATGGTTGAGCCGGATCAGCTTGAAAGAACCGAATTCAAGGCCAGGCGGGTCATCGATCAACGAACTCTGTATGACGAAATCATAAAAGGAGATTAGGCAGCCGGCCTTTGATGCATCATCTCGGTCGGTTCATGGCGAGTCGGCAGCGATAAAGGATCGAGAGGACCTCAAAGGGCTGCTCGATTTCAAAGAACGTAGGCACTCCACGCGGTTCGACAAAGGCTTTGCAGTCCTCCATGCATTGTTTGTCACCGCTGAAGGTGATGACGATCGGTTTTTCAGGGTATTTCCTTGCCAGTTCGACGATAAAATTGTAAGAGGGAATGCCGGTGTCTTTTGTGAGCATGAGAACTGGAATGACGGCATCGATATTCGGATCCTGGAGCACTGCTTCCATGGCATCCCGGTAAGCAATCTCCACGCCGTGCATGTATGCAGCAGGCCATATATCGACCGGGTTCCTCATCCGGATATAGGAGGGACTCATGTCCTGGAGTTTCTGTCGGGTGGCTGGCTCCACATCCGGGACCTCAAGGCCGAGGCGCGCACAGAGGTCGGCAAGGACGACCAGCATGGCTCCTGAGGGAGCCATAAAGCTGACACGGTTTCCCTTTGGCAGGGGGATCATGGAAAAGGCCTTTCCTGCGAGAATCAGATGGGTGTAATCCCAGATCCGTACGATCCCTGCCTGGCGAAGCATGCCATCGACGAGTCGGTCCTCGGCGGCCATGGTTGCGGTATGGGCCACTGCCGCATGCTTTCCTGCTTCGGTCACGCCGCCCTTGAGCATGACGACCGGCTTGATCCGGGTCACCTTCTTAGCAACCTCCAGGAATTCCCTTGGCCGTTTGATGCTCTCGAGGTAGATCAGGATCGCATCGGTTTCCGGGTCGTCGGCCAGATAGGCGAGCGCTTCGCTCTCTTCCACATCGATCTTATTTCCGAACCCGATCACCCGCGAGACGCCGAAATGCTCACCGGTCAGGATATACTTCATCGAATGGGTGGCGAAATTCCCGGTCTGTGCGATATAGGAGACCTTTCCCCGGCGTATCTTGCCCAAGGGGAAGAAGGTGGAGGTGAAATGATGGGGTGTTGAAGTGTGGCCTGACGTGTTGGGGCCTATCACCCGTATCCCATTCTCACGGATGATATCCGTGAGCTCCTGCTGGATCTGTGCTCCATATTCATCGTACTCGGCAAACCCTCCGGCCGCGAGGACAAAGTGTTTGATCCCTTTGTGAACACATTGTCGCACGGCCTCGGGCGTCTCCTTTGCGGGAAGGATGATGATCCCAAGATCGATCCCATCGGGCAGGCTTTCGATCGAGGGATGGACAGGCAAGCCCAGGATATCGCCCCCTTTTGGATTGACGAGATAGAGTTTCCCTTCAAAGCCATTGGCCAGGATGTTCCGGATCACATCATTTCCGGGTTTACCGGCCGTGTTAGAGGCTCCTATGACGGCAACGCTTTCAGGCTCAAAATAGGCGGACAGTCGGTGTTTCATTGCGGTAGGCGGTCAGGAAATGGGGATTGCCTATCTTCCCTTCTTTTTTGACGACAACTTCTTCCAGTCCATTCCAGCCCACTCCTCGTAAAGCCTCATGACCACCGTGGCATCGTTTCGCTCCCATCCGCTGTATTGGGTTTTGAGGAGGAACTGGTGGTAGAGCGCGCCCACTGGAAGAACCACTCCGAGCTGCCTTCCGGTCTCAAGGGAGAGGCCGAGATCTTTGATCGCGAGAACAGCAGGGCCCTTGGGTTCGAAATTGTTGGCCAGCATATCCTCTCCCCTGGCAATCAAGAGATCGCTCGAAGCGGCTCCTGAGGTGATCACATCGAACATGACCTTGGGATCGAGACCTGCTTTAAGGCCCAGGACCAATCCCTCAATCGCAGCGGCCTGGTTGAGGTAGAGGATGTGGTTGACGACAAGCTTCAGTGTCGCACCTTCACCGCTCTTACCGACGTAGACCGTTTTCTTACCGATCCGATCGAAGACGGGCTTGATCTTCTCATAGATGGACCTCTTGCCACCTGCCATGAAGACCATGTTTCCAACCCGTGCTTGGGCAGAGGACCCGGAGATGGGAACGTCCATCCACTCAATCCCTCTTTTCGCAAGCCTCTTGCCCAGGGCCCTGCTCTCCCACGGGGGCGATGTGCTGGTATCCACCACGATCTGGCCCTTTCGGGCACCTGCGATCACCCCATCCCTCCCCTCCACGGCCTCGATCACCGCTTTCCAGGTCGGAAGGGAGAGGATGATAAGGTCCGCTCCGGTTGCCGCTTCTTTTGGAGAGTGGGCGGCCTTCAGGCCGAGGGGAACTAAACCGGAGATCTGTTCCTTGATGATATCGAAACCTGTGACCCGATATCCTGCCTTCATCAAGAAGGTTGCAATCGGTGTCCCCATCGCTCCCAGGCCGATGACCGAGACATTCCTTATCTCTGTAATTGACATTTCTTCTCTCCCGTGATTGACCTTTGAGTAAAGGTTAGGGAAGCCGGTTTGGCCTCAGGTAGGGAACGCATATATGCATTCCCTACAAGAACAATCCCCTGACCTTTAGACAAGGTTTATTATAAATCCTTCAGGTTGACCGGTTTTCCTGTACGGGCTGAGTCAATCGCGGCCCGGATCAAGGTGAGGGCCACCAGGGCTCCCCTTCCATCTGTTTCCGGTCTCCTTCCGGTGCGGATGCAGTCCGCGAACTCATCGATTTCTTCGAGGATCGGATCGCCCACCGGTAAAGGGATCGTTTCGGGTTTGTCCTTCGTCTTTTCGAGGATCTGGAGGACCGTATACCTATCCACGACCGACCAGATCTGAAGGTATTCCTCAAAAGGCACGTTCGGCAGAGAAAGCGTGCAGAAGAGTTGGGCATCGGTGCCGTAGACGTAGACGAAGTTCGTCCTGAGAGAGGCGTAGGTGGAGCCAAGATAGCCGAGGACGCCTGACTCAAATTGAAAGATGGTCATGGTGACGTCCTCCACATCGGCTGGGGTGTAGAGCTTATTGAAAAAGGCGAAGACCTTTTGGATCGGGCCGAAGTAGTAGTTCAGCGTGTCGGCATGATGAACCCCCATGGTCATCAGCGCGCCTGCGGGACAGCCCGAGTCGTCTCCGAACCATCGCCACTTATCGGGCGTCAATTCGAATCCCAACCTTGCAGAGAAGTTGGACTCCGCCATGACGGGTTTGCCGATGGCGCCCTGATCGATCAGCTCTTTCACCTTCCGGAATCCGGATAACCGTCGCATGTCGTGGCCGACGAGCAGGGTCACCTTTGCCTTTTCGCAGGCCTCCACCATCTTCCTCGCATCGGTCAGGGTATTGGCGATCGGCTTGTCAACAAAGACATGCTTACCGTGTTGGGCTGCTAAGACGGTCTGTTCCGCATGTATGGCATTCGGCGTGGTCAGCAGGATGCCCTCCACATCGTCCCTCTTCAGAAGATCCTCAAAGCTCTTCTCCTGATCGCACCCGTACTTCTTGCTGAAGGCCTGCCGCTTCTCCGGTGTCCGGGTGTAGCAGGTCACCATCCTCACCTTTTTGCTTCTCGCCACAGCATTGGCAATGACACCGGACCAGCTCCCAATCCCGACGAGAGCAACCCCAACCTTCTCCTGCTTAGCCATGAACTCGTTCCTCCTTCTTTTACGCTTTTTTAAGCATAAGTTTCTGATTTAAATTTTTTCTACAGAAATTTATACTGATACATCAAATGCTTTTTGTCAAACGATTTTTGGATTTTCTTCTCTCTTAGCACCCTTCCTCCACCCTCTTCACAATCAAAATTAGCTGTTGACAGAAAGGGGAGGAGGTGGTACTAAGGAAACTGGTTAAGCCTCGATCTCCGGTGGTCCATTCAGCCCGGAGGGGGAGCTAAAAATTGGTCAAACCATTAGGCAGCTAAACCAAACCAAAGGAGTTCAAAAATTGAGAGGGAGGTCAAGGAGATGCCGTTTTTTAAATGGGAGGAATTGAATTCCGATTTTATCACCCCCAGTTATTCTCAGGGGAAAGGGCCGGCGATCAAGGGCGAAAAGATCGAGGTCGCCCTCATTCATTATCCGGCAGGGTCGAGGGCGAAGCCGCATGCTCACCCGAACGAACAGATCCAGGTGGTGACCAGGGGAAAGGCGAGGTATCGCATAGGAAAAGAGGAGAGGGTTCTGGGCCCTGGAGAGGCGGTCCTCATCCCCGCCAATGCCGAACATGAGGTGGAGATCTATGAAGACATGGAGGTGATCAACTGTAAGGATGTGGTTCCCGGCTGGAGCGTCTACCACGCGAGATGGGAGAAGTAACAGGATTCGGACACTGAGACTTCTGATCAACCCTGCCAGAGCAGAGGACGAAGAATGGAATCCTTACATGTCGGGATCATAGGAAGTATTCTATTCGTTGCCTTGATCTTTCTGAGGGTTCCCATTGCCTATGGTCTGGGGATTATCGGCACCGCTGGGCTGTTGTACGTTTACGGTCCGGCGACCGTCTTTCGATTCATTCCCTTAGAGGTCTATTCGCATACTTCAAACTTCACTTTATCGGCATTGCCGCTTTTTATCCTGATGGGATACCTGGCTTACTACGCAGACCTCTCCAAAGATTCCTACGATGCCGCCCGGGCATGGTTCGGAAAAGTTCCAGGAGGGCTGGCCGTGGCCACGGTCTATGCCTGTGCCATTTTTGGAGCGTGCTCAGGATCGAGCCTTGCAGAATGCGCTGTCTTTTCTAAGATCTCTGTCCCTGAGATGACTTCGAGTGGCTACAATAAGAGATTGTCATTGGGGGTTGTGGCTGCGGCTGGAGGCCTCGATACGTTGATCCCTCCCAGCGTCATCATGGTTGTCTTTGGGGTGATGACAGAGACCTCCATCGGTCAACTTTTAATCGCTGGCATTGTTCCAGGAATCCTCTATGCATGTGTGTTTGCCATCGCCATCATCATTTTCTGCTACCTCAAGCCATCCTATGCACCGAGTACGGTGAACATTGATACATCGTGGAGGGCCCGGATGGCCGCTATAAAGAATATCTGGGCCGTGGTTCTTCTTTTTGGCCTTGTCCTCGGTGCCATTTATGCAGGGTGGGCCACTCCGGACGAGGCAGCCGCAGTGGGTGTTCTGGGATCGTGCCTCCTGGTCGTCTATCGGAAAAAATTCACCTGGAGGAAACTGAAAGATGCTGCCGTTGACAGCGCCAAGGCGAGCGCGATGATCTTTCTCCTTTTTGGAGCGGCTTCCATTTTTGCTGCCTTCCTTTCGGTCACAGGGGTGATCTCTGCCCTGACCGAGTGGGTGATGAAAATGAAATTCCCTTTTTGGGGGATCATCCTCGCTTTGATGATCCTTTATCTCCTGATGGGATGTTTTCTCGATGCCATCTCGATGATGGTTTTGACCATGCCCGTGGTCGCGCCGATCATTCAGGCCCAGGGAGCAAGCCTGGTGTGGTTTGGTGTCTTCATCAGCATGATGATGGTCATTGGCGCCATCACCCCACCCCTGGGATTAAATTGTTATGTGATGAAGGCAGCCCTGGGAGACCAGGTGGACCTCAATGACATCTTTGCAGGGGCCATGCCCTTCCTCGCTCTGATGATCATCATCGCCATTATCATCTGTCTCTTTCCCGAGATATCTTTATGGCTGCCTAATATGATGACTAAGAAATAGAAGGATGGGGGCTTCCTTGGAAAGACTGATTCTATTCCATGAGGAAAATTTGAAAAAATGGGGGGTTTATATCATCAGTACTCCACTGATCGTCATGACGATCGTCGAGGTCCTCAATGCCTTCGGCCGGAAGCTTTTTATCCCCTTTCCCTGTTGTCTGGAAGCCGTGGAGAGCCTCCTCGTCATCTCGGTCTATTTCGGGGTCTCCATCGTTGCGATGGAGGGAGGGCATGTCAATGTGACGATCATGACGCGCAAACTTCCCAATCGGTTGCAACATGCCTTGGATGCCTTCGCCAACCTCTTGGGGATGTCGGCCTTTGGTTTTCTATCAGTCGGAGCATGGGCTGAGGCATTCAGGGCTTTGCGGATCCTGGAGATGCGGATCGGGGTGTATCGATTTCCTCTTTGGCCGTTTAAACTGCTCTTCGCTGTGGGGATCAGTTTTCTGACCATCCAACTCGCGATCAATGCGATTAAATTTGTTCACTTCGCTTTAGGCCATTCCACCTATGCGGGGGCCAAGGCAAAGCAGGAGGCAGAGGTCTTAATGGAAATGTAGGGATTTGAAGAAAATGGGGGAGGGCTGTGAGTTGACATCAGAGGCTCGGAGGCATAATTAGGATTATGAAAGCAAGGGTTGCGGGGCACAAAGAGGTCTTCGAAGTCTGATTCGGGCAATGGCTTCAGGGGTTGTTTTGATCAGGGAATCTTTGGAAGAGGAGGTGATGGAAAGGGTAAAGATCTGCGGGACGGGAATGCGAGCTCGTCAATGAGCAAAAATAAAGATGATGAGGAGGACGAAGATGAAAAAGGTGTGCTTTTTTATGGCAGGGGTCATGAGTTTTGCCTTGGTTCTCATGGGCTGGCCGACGAACGGCTTGGCTGTGGAATTAAAATACAGCACCTATGTCGCTCCAACCTCCTGGCATGGCGAGATGCATCAATGGTGGGCTAATGAAGTCGACAAGAGGACCGGAGGTAAGGTCAAGATCAAGATTTTCTGGATGGAGTCCCTGACGAAACATAAGGACGGCCTTCCCTCGGTTCAATCTGGGATGTGCGATCTGACCTGGCTCAGCAGTACCTATCATCCCAGTCAATTGCCACTCTTTTTGATTTTGGATAACCCGGGCAACTTCGGAAATGACTACGTCGCCTCCACGATGGCCATCATGGAGACCCTTGAAAAAGAGCCCAGTATCAAAGCGGAGCTCGAAAGGGAGAACATCATCCAGATGATGCCTCACATCAGCGGACACACCCAGTTAGCGATGAAGCGATGCCTGGACAAATTCACGGACATTAAAGGGAAGACACTCAGGACCTATGGAGGGGCAAGGGCCAAATATTATGAAAACCTCGGGGCCAACCCGATCTTCATGCCGTATCCTGAGATTTATGAGGCGATCGACCGGGGTACGATTTCTGCCTATGACTGCGCCGTGGTGCTGAGCCACGGCTTCAAACACTATGAGGTAACGAAGTGCATCTATAAGATCAATGCGGGAGGAGCTCTTGCCTCCGGTGTTTTTATGAACCTCAAGACTTTCAAAGGCCTTCCCGCAGATGTCCAGAAAACCCTCCTGGATCTCAGGCGAGAATACGGGATCAAGATGGCCCAGAAACAGATGGAGGATGAGGCCAAATACTTCAAAGAGTGGAATACCAAATATGGTGTAGCGCTGAAAGAACTCACCCCTGAAGAGCGGAAGCTGAATATCGAAGCCTTTAAGAAGGCCCAGGAGTATATGTTGAAGAAACAGGAGTCCGATGGGCATGGGGCGGTCCGAAAGGTATGGGACTACTTCATGGCTGCCCGGATGAAGTATGAAGGGGAGCGGGCAAAAAAGAAGTGATCTCAAAACTGGGATGATCATTATTATCTGAGCAAGAAAGGAGAAGGATGATGAAACGTCGGATAGGGGTAAGATGGATGGTTTATTTGGTAGTCCTGATGGTTTCAATCCTTGGATCTCAGTTCGTCGGCGCTCAGGACTTTCCCACCAGGCCGGTGGTGCTTGTGATCCCTTTTGGTGCAGGAGGTTCGCACGACCTCACAGCCAGAGCGGTGACCAGTGTGGCAGCAGACTATCTGGGACAGCCGATACTCGTTCAGCTCAAGCCGGGTGGAGGAGGAGCCATCGCCTCGGAATTTGTGTACAAGGCAGCGCCGGATGGCTATACCCTGCTCTTCGGCGGGACCGGACCCAATACCACGCTTCCAGCCATTGAGAATCGGTCAAAAGGCCCTGACGATTTCGTGGCTGTCTGCCGGGTCAACTACAGCCCTGCGGTCATCGTGGCACGACCCAATGCACCCTTTAAGACGTTCAAGGAGATGTTAACATGGGCCAAGGCCAACCCTGGAAAGCTGATCTTCGGAAACACAGGGCCCTGGGGAGCAGGCGATCTCTCCTGGAAGATGATTGTCAAGGAGACCGGCATCGAGGCCAAGAACGTTCCCCATGATGGGGGTGGCCCGGCCCTGGTGGCAGTTCTGGGCGGCCATGTGGATGTCTCCGGCCTCTTCACAGCCCAGACGCTGCCCCATATCCAGGCAGGAAAGCTGAGGGCTTTGGCGGTCACGGATACGCGACGGGACCCTTCCCTGAAGGACGTGCCGACATGCAAGGAAGAAGGGGTGAATGTGGTCTATCTGATGTGGCGAGGGGTCCTGGCTCCAAAAGGGACACCTCGGGCGGTCGTGGATAGACTGGCCGCAGCCTTCAAGAGGATGTGCGAGGACAAGTCGGTGATCAACATGATTAATAAGTTCGGAGATGAAGTCAATTATTTAGGTCCTGATGAGTTTGCAAAGGTCTGGCGGGAGGAGTTCGAGATACAGAGAGAGCTTGGCAAGATTTTTAAGAAGTAGGGAGACCGATTCACCATCAGGTCCGAAATACGCATCATCCAGTCATGGCCTGAATCCCAATGGCCGAGGTTCAAAAAGGGTCCAGATCTCTTGGTCATCAGAGCTTGGGGATCGGATTTGATTGAGGGGATTTGAATTCGGTCATTGGGATTTGGCATATCGGGGTTACGGAGGGGATGTCTTTTTTCAAGAGGCCAAATTTTCAAAGGAGGGGAGGGTTTGATGAAGCACCGTGCTATTGATATCCATACCCATGTGGAATTTGCAGGAACCCTGGACATCCTGAAAAGGCGATATACGGAGGAGGAGATCTTCAACCGGTTCGTCGTTTCGGTCACGGGTCGTCGTTCGGCAGAGCTCAACCGGGAGATCGTGGCAGGGGTCCGGGATGCGCTGAGGGATCCCGAGAAGAAGATTCGAGACATGGATGAGAAGGGGATCGGGCTTTCTCTCCTCTCGTCGACGCCCTTTGCCTTCTTTTACGAGGTCGAGGACGATCTCGCGGTGGAACTGGCTCGATTCCAGAACGATCAGCTTTCGGAGATGGTGAAGAAGTATCCTGAGCGTTTTGCAGCGATGGCCACCCTTCCTTTGCAGGTTCCGGATCAAGCCCTGAAGGAGCTGGAGAGGGCGGTCAAGAAACTGGGTCTTCGGGGAGTTGAGATCGGTTCCCACGTGGGCAAGAAGGAATTGGGGAACGAGGCCTTCTGGCCCATCTATGAGGCACTGGAGGAGATGAACGCACCGATCTTCATCCATCCCCACCATGTGGCTGGATTGGACCGGCTGATCGATTTTTATCTGAGCAACCTGATCGGAAATCCTCTGGACACAACCATTGCCGCTGCCAATCTGATCTTCAGCGGGGTCTTTGAAAAATTTCCTCGGCTGAAATTTATCCTGGCCCACGCCGGTGGACAGGTCCCTTACATCATAGGAAGGTGGGAACACGGATACCAGGTCAGGCCGGAATGCAAGGACAAAGTCCACCGGTCTCCGATGGCGTTTTTCAAGAATTTCTATTTTGACACCATCACGCACAATCCGGATGCCCTTCGGTATCTGATTTCGTTTGCAGGAAGCGACCATGTCCTTTTGGGGAGCGATTACCCTTATGACATGGGAGATCAGGACCCTGTGCGGACGGTCTCCAGGCTTCCGAGGATTAAGAAGGAAGACCGAATGAGGATCCTGCGGGAGAACGCGATCAAGCTCTTTGGCTTGAAGGCCTCTTGACGTAATGAATGTAGAAAAGTCTCTGGTAAAGGCGAGGATGCCAGTTTGGTCGAAGGGTTAAACTGGTCGGTTCAAACAAATTGGCCTTGGCCCCGATACCAGGCCCAAACTGGCTTCCTGGCCCTGACCTCTTCTTTACTGTTTCTCTCTTTTCGGTCGAAAGAGGAGGTGCTCAAAGAGAAGGGAGAAGAGGATCCCCACGACCAGGCCGTTGCCGACAAAGGAGGCGATGCTGTTAGGGAAGAGATGCAAAAAGGGTTTGGGCAAGATGGAGACCAGAGAGCCTAAAAGGATGGGGATGCCAACCGTAAAGTACTCTCTCCTCTCCATCCTTCTCTTTCCTGTCATCATCGTATTCATGCCTGCCATCAATTGGGATGCAAGGGCGACGAAGAGGACAGAGGCGATGACCGAAGCAGGGATGGCGGTGAAGAAGGCCCAGAGCTTCGGGACGAAGGCAGAGAAGATCATGATCGCTCCGCTCACGGTGAGGACATAGCGGCTTGCCACCCGGGAGACGAGGATCACCCCTGGGCTGATCGCATAGCTCACGGTTCCCATGACGCCAAAGAGTGCCGAGGCGATCCCACTGAGCCCGGTGAAGGCGATCCCTCGATGGATGCGGGATTCCAGGCCTTCCCGAGTGACCATTTCCGATACGCCCTGGATGCTTCCCACGGTATTGATCATGACGGCCAGATAGGTGACGAGAAAAGAGAGGATCGAGGAGAGCGAGAAAGAGGGTGATTGGCCAAAGAGAGGGGAGGGCAGGGCGAACCAGCTCGCCTCGCTGAGCAGGGTCAACGATATCCGTCCCTGTGCTAAGAAGAGGAGAAGGCCCAGGATGATTCCGGCGAGCATGGCCGTGGTCTGGAGGAAGCCACGCAGCCAGTTGGAGAGAAAGGAGACGAATAGGATGATCAGCAGCGAGGAGCCCCAGACCCCTAACTCTCCGTAGGGGAAGGTCTTGGTTGCGCCGATGAGCATGGGGATGAGAAAGGGGAGGATCGTCATCGCGACCAGGATCAGGATGACCCCGATCACATTGGGCGTGAAGAGCACGGAGAGCCATTTGAACCATCGAAAGGCACCGATGGCCATGAGCAACAGAGCCCCGATGATCATCCCGCCCTCGATCGTGGCCAGGCCCTCAGGAGCCAGGATGATGAAGGTGAGGGTGAGGGCTGATGAAGGCCCTTCGAGAATGGGGAACCGATGTCCTTTCAGGCTCTGGATCAGGGTCATCAGGCCTGTCACGAGGAGCAGACGCTGGGAAAAGCTGATCTGGGCTGCAGGTTCGAGTTGAAGGGCGGCTGATCCGAGACCGGCAAAGACGATGATGTTCGGAATGGCCACCATCACCCATTGAAGGCCATAGGCCAGACTTTTGAAAAAGGGAGGGGTCTCGTTCAGTTGAAATTGGAAGGAATGCTCATCCATATGACGTGCCGGGTGAACGGTTCTACGTTAAGATAGTTTGTTAAAAATATCAACCCGAAAAATCATTGGGATAAGGTGCTTCTTTGAGACTGTTGCATTAAAAGATCAGGAGGGGATATGGGAGTCAGAGTGGCCGCTATCCAGACCAGGACGTTTCTTGAGCCCGATGAACAGAGAGAGAATATCAAGAAGGCGGCGGAGCATGTCGCAGAGGCAGCGGCTCAGGGAGCGAAGCTGATATGCTTTCCAGAGACCTACCCGGGGCCGTGGAAAGCACCGTTGAGTTACTCGCCTGTGAAATCACTGGAAGAGATGGCCTCCAGACATGGTGTTTACATCGTTGCGGGTGCCAACTGTCCTGTCCCGGGAAGACCGGAGATGGGATACTGCTCTGAGGTTCTTGTCGGTCCGAAGGGTTTGATCGGGAGATACAATCGTACCATCCCAAAGGGGCCCTGGATCTATCAAGGAGGCCGCTACTGGGATTTCGATTATCAGGAGGCAGATGAGCTACCGGTATTCGACACGCCCTTCTGCAAGGTCGGGATCCTGATCTGCAGTGAGGTCTATGCCCCTGAGCTGTCTCGAATCCTTGCCCTGAAGGGAGCAGAGATCATCTTCCTGCCTGCGGGCATCTGTAAATACGAACTTCACGAGACGTGGCGGAACCTGATCTGGTCAAGGGCGATCGAGAATCTTGCCTATACGGTGACGTGCCAGAACATCCTCGGTGCGGAGCATGGACTGGCCATGATTTGCAGCCCTGAAGAGATCCTCGTTGAATCCACAAGGCCTGGCATTTTCATCGCGGAGTGCGATTTGGATAGGATCCGATGGCTCAGGCAGGAGAGCGATGCCTATGGCCCGCCCATGCCTTTCCGAACTAAACCCGGGGTGCTCCGGGATTGGTTTCGTCCAGAGATCTATCGAAGGAACTTCCCACAATGGTAATAGCCGAGGAGTTGATTTTATGTGGAGAGGAAGAGAACAGTAGGGAACGCCTATATGCGTTCCCTGCTTCCGAGCAATCAAATCAGTGGATCAACACAGAGGAGGAGGGATGATGAGTTACAAGACTGAATTGAGGGATGGGATGATGATCGACTGGGATGTGCCGATCACAATGGACGATGGCCTGGTTGTTCGAGCGGATGTCTACCGTCCACCCAGAGAGGGTAAATACCCGGTGATCATGAGTTACGGTCCATATGCAAAGGGTCTTGCGTTCCAGGACATCTATAAGACCGCATGGGACCGAATGGCTGAGGAACATCCGGATGTGACCGCAGGTTCAACCAATCGGTACCAGGCCTGGGAGGTGGTCGATCCGGAAAAGTGGGTGTCGGAGGGATATGTCTGCGTTCGTGTCGATTCCCGGGGATGTGGCCGCTCGCCCGGCTACATCGACCTCTGGTCTCCGCGGGAGGCAAAGGATTTCTACAACTGTATCGAGTGGGGAGCGGTCCAGCCATGGAGCAACGGGAGAATCGGCCTCAACGGCATCTCCTACTATGCGATGAACCAGTGGCAGGTGGCATGCCTGCAACCTCCGCATCTCGCAGCGATCTGCGTCTGGGAGGGCGCTGCTGACTTCTACCGCGACGTGAGCCACCACGGGGGTATTCTCACCACATTTCTGGCAAACTGGTACGATATGCAGATCATTCCAGTGCAGCACGGCCTGGGAAGGCGTGGCTACCGGAGCCGTGTGACCGGAGAGTTCGTATCAGGGCCCGAGACGCTGAGCGATGAGGAGCTGGGTGCCAACCGTTCCAACTACGGGGAGGAGGTCCTCTCCCATCCCCTCGATGATGATTACTGGAAGTCCCGGACACCGGACTGGTCGAAGGTGAAGGTGCCGCTCTTCTCCGCAGCGAACTGGGGCGGTCAGGGGTTGCACCCCAGGGGGAACTTTGAGGGGTTTGTCCATGCTGCCTCAAAGCAGAAATGGCTCGAGGTCCATGGGGTCGAACACTGGACCCATTTCTATACCGATTACGGAAGGCTGCTCCAGAAGCGATTCTTTGACTACTTCCTCAAAGGCATTGACACGGGCTGGTCGAAGCAGGCGCGAGTCCTGCTTCAGGTACGCCATGTTGACAGATTCGTAGAGCGGCATGAGAATGAGTGGCCCCTCGCCAGGACCCAATGGACCAAGTTCTATCTCCATCCATCGGACCTGACGCTCAGTCGAGAGCCGGGGAAAGGGACTGGAAGCCTTAGCTATGATGGCCTCGGCGACGGGCTTACCTTCTTGTCGCCTCCGTTGAAGGAGGAGATGGAGATTACGGGTCCGTCCGCGGCAAAGCTCTTTGTCTCTTCGTCCACGACGGATGCGGATCTCTTTCTCGTGCTTCGGGTTTTCGGGCCCGATATGAAGGAGGTGGTCTTCCAGGGCGCACTCGATCCCCATACCCCGATTGCTCAGGGTTGGCTCCGGGCCTCCCATCGGAAGATCGATCCCAAACTGAGCACCGAATACCGGCCCTACCATACCCATGATGAGAAGCAGCCGCTCAAGCCCGGTGAGGTGTACGAGCTCGATGTGGAGATCTGGCCCACCTGCATTGTCATCCCCCCTGGTTACCGGATCGGGCTGAGCGTCCGGGGTAAGGATTATGTCTACCCTGGCGGAGGCGGGGGCAGGCTATCGTACATGAAGAATGAGTTCACCGGCTGTGGTCCATTCCTGCATAACGAATCGAGAGATCGTCCGCCGGAGATATTCGGAGGTAAGGTGACGCTGCACTTCAAGCCTGACCGGCCTTCCTATGTGCTTCTGCCAATCATCCCACCCAAGTAAGATAATGCGCCCCTCGGAGCCCAGGTTAATTGGCCTTCTTGGAAACGGAAGCGGCAGACCTTCTCAGGTAATGGGTGATGAAGGGAAGGATGGCTGATAGCAGAACGATGAACCACATCACCTGGCACAGGGTTGAATCCCAGAGGCCGCTGAGATTGCCTTGGGAGATGATCAGGGCCTGCCTGAGCGATCTTTCCATCACAGGTCCCAAAACCAGGCCGATCACCAGGGGTGCAGGTTCATAGCCGTACTTTCGCATCAGATAGCCTGTGACTCCAGCTCCGAACATCACCCAGACGTCAAATAGATTGAGATTATCTCCGTAAGCGCCGATCACACAGAGAACGAGCACGATCGGCATCAGGTATCTCGGAGCAACCCGGACAATCTTTGCGAAGATTCCGACAAGGGGCAGGTTCAGGATCAGGAGCATCGCATTGCCGAGATAAAAACTTCCGATCACCCCCCAGAAGAGCTCAGGTCGGTCTCGAAGGAGGAAGGGTCCTGGGGTGACTCCGTGAAGGAGCATTCCGCCGAGCAGCACGGCCGTGGTCGGAGTAAAAGGCAAGCCTAAGGAAAGCAGAGGCACCATGGCCCCTCCTGCAGCTGCATTGTTGGCAGATTCAGGGCCAGCCACCCCCTCGATAGCCCCTTTGCCGAATTGGTCGCGACGTTTGGAAAGTCGCCGTTCCAGGCTGTAGGAGGCAAAGGCTGCCATGGTCGCAGCAGGTCCAGGCAGGAGGCCGATCAGGAAGCCTAAGACAGAGCCCCGTGCCATCGGGGCTAAAGAACGCTTCAACTCCTCCCGATCGGGGTAGAGCTCTCGAAATCTGACGGGAAACAGCCCCATTGGTTTCTCTTTTTCTGCCATCACGGAGAAGACCTCTGCAACTCCAAAGAGTCCAGTTGTCAGGGCAATAAAACTGATACCTCCCTGTACGGATTCAAAACCAAAAGAGAAACGTTCCACACCGCCCACGGGGTCGAACCCAATGGTTGAGAGCATCAAACCGACCATGATCATGATCAAGGATTTCACACGGGATTTCCCGGTCAGGTTCGAAAGTAAAATCACACCCAGGACGGTCAGAACAAAATATTCCGCAGGCCCGAAGGCAAGGGCAGACCTTGCCAGCAGCGGAGCGAAGAACTGCAATGCGATGACGCTGACCGTCCCGGCAACAAAAGAGCCGATGGCTGCGATGGCCAGCGCAGCTCCAGCCCTTCCTTTTTTGGCCATTGCATAACCATCCAAGGTTGTGACAACACTGGCAGGCTCTCCAGGGACATTGACGAGGATTGAGGTGGTCGAACCGCCATACATGGAGCCGTAGTAGATACCGGCCAGCATGATCAGACCGGCGGTCGGCCCCAGTTTAAGCGTCAAAGGGATGACCAGGGCCATGACAGCCGCAGGGCCAAGCCCGGGCAGCACTCCCACCAATGTGCCGACGACCGCACCGGCAAAGCAGGCGAGGAGATTGGCAGGCTGAAAGGCGATCAGAAGAAATGATAAGATGGTGCGGTCAGCCATGGATCATCTCTCTCTAAAAAAGGATCCCTCTGGAAAAGGAGAGCTTTAACCAGACCTCGAAGAGGAGGTAACAGAAGAGGTTCGTTCCTGCAGCGAGGGTTACTGGCCCTTTCCAATCCTTAGCTCCCATCAGTCTGCTGGAGACGATCACGAATAAGAAGGTGGATGTGAAAAAACCAACTAACTTCACCATCGAGAGATAGATGATGAAGACCGCAATCATAAGTAGGACTTTTCTCTCTCCTGTATTTCTTTGGAGGATTTCTCTCAAGAATCTTATTTTCTCTTTGCTTCTCTCCTCTTCGGTCAGCGATCCGGTTTTCCGAAAGGCGCGAATGAACTCAGAGGCAGCCAAGATCACCCATATCCCACCCGCGAGGAGCGGGAAGACCCCAGGCCCGGGGTTTGCCCACTGGTCCAGGGGATACCTGGTATCGTAGAGCAGAAAAAAGGCTCCACACAGAATCAGGACGAGGCTGCTTGCGATCTCTTTTCGGATCCCCATAGAAGGCTATTTTGAAAGTCCGGCAGCGATCATGATCTCCTTTGTAATCTTGTCGACCTCACCCACGAACTTGTAAAAGGCTACAGGGTCGAGATACTGGGGCGTGGTGCCCACGGAGGCAGCGAACTCGGCCCACTCCTTGCTCTCCACCGCTTTCTTGACAATGGCTGTCATCTTATCGATGACCGTTTTGGGCGTTCCTTTGGGAGCTGCAAACCCCCTCCACTGGTCAAAGACCAGGTCCACGCCCGATTCCTTCATGGTGGGCACGTTTGGCCAGATGCTAATCCGTTTCTCACTGGTCACCGCCAGAACTCGAACCTCTCCTGCTTTGACCTGGCTCAGGATCTCTGCAGGATGCTGGCTCGAGGCATCGATCTTACCGCCCATCAGGGCAGCCACGGCCAGTCCGGTGCCAAATGGAACATGAACGAGCGGTGCGCCAATCTTGGCAGCCATGGCTACTGGTACCATGTGGGTCACGCTTCCGATTCCGGAGTTGCCCACGGTGACCTTATTGGGGTTCTGTCTGATATAGGCAACGAATTCCTTAAAGTCTTTCCATGGAGCTGTCTTATTGACTGCAATCGCAACCGTCTCAAAACCGACTCCGGCGATATGCTCGAATGCCCGATAGTCAAAAGAGATCTGTTTTCTCGCCGCCAGGGTATTGATGGCACCGGAATACCAGATCAGGGTATAGCCATCGGGTTTTGCCCGATGGACCTCATTGTAGGCGATCGCTCCGCCAGCGCCTGTCACATTGCGAACCACTAAGGGCTGACCGAGATCCCGCGAGATGATCTCGGCGAGCTTCCGAGCCTGTATATCGGCAGCTCCTCCGGCTCCAAACGGATTGATCAACTCCACCTGTTTCTCGGGCCATGCCTCCTTCGCCAGGCTGCTCCCAGCGCCCCACACCAGTATGGCTGTCAATAGGGTTAAGAAGAGCCATCTCCAATAGGTCTTTAAAGCGGCATCCTTTCTCAACATGGTCGTCCTCCTTTCCTTACTCTGGATCGGTCGTCAAAGATGGATCCGAGGCCTACAGCATGGCCCAGGCCTCTTTGATCACCCGCTTTGTGTTTGCGATGATCACTTCGGATGTCTCCTCCGCAAGAAGTGGTCTGACCTCCGCACTGAGCACCGACCTTTTCTGCGGATTCAGAAGCTTCATATCGAGCAGGAGTTTGAAGAAGTCTCTCACCTGGGCGGTGTCGATCTCGCCGCCCGGCATTCCGAACCGGGGTTGCAGGTCACCGTAGGTCGGATCCCTCCGGTTGCGGAATGAACAATTTCCAATGTGGAAGTGGAGAGGAAACTGCTTGACCAGCGGCAGCGCCTGATCCGGTGTCTCCCTGAGCAAGGGGAAATGGGAGAGGTCTGCAAGGACGCCAAAATTTTTAAACTCCTTGCGAACCTCGGCTGCCACCTCGGCTGCATCCTTGAAATGGCCGATGAGAAAACATTTGTCGATGTCGTAGTCGAAGACTTTCAGGTAGATCTCCATCGGGCCCTGTTCCTTCGTGTACTGGCAAACTTCTTTGAGCGAGTCGATGAGAATCTTTTTGGCCTCTTCCTTTTTCTCCTCTCCGGGATGCTTTCCTGAAAAGACCCGGATGCAGGAGGCCCCGAGATCAAAGGCCTCGTTGGTTCCATTCTTCATCGCGTTGATCGCCCTTCTTCGCTCCTTTGGATCGAGGGCATTGAGATCGAGCTTGTTGCTGAACATCCTCGGCTGGTTGGCATAGCAGACCTCCATGTGAGAGGTCTCAAGGAGCTTGCGGGCCTCATTCCGCACCTTGACATCTTTTATCCAGCCCACCTCCACAGCCGTCCAGAAGTCGTCCTCCACAATCTTCCGGAGCGTCTCGACAACAGGCCCTTCTCCCTCCGAGACCTGTGGAAATGCCTTGAAGTGCACGATCCCCAGTTTCATGTAACGATAGATTGAGAAATTTTCCATCGATCTCCTCCTCAAAACTTACGAATCAATGAACCTTGACCACGACCTTGATCGCATCTCCGATCCTCTCACGAAAGTATTTGAAGGCGGTCGGCAGCTCCTCCAGGGGAAAGGTGTGGGTATGGATCAGCTTGGCATCAAAACGTTTCTGCGCCATCAGCGCGGCCGCGCGATGGGTAGCGCTTCGGCCTTCACCCCGGATGCCGAAGACATAAATATTGTTGCGCACTAATTTGGCAAGATCCACGGGCACCGCCTCTCCGGGGAAGGCGGCCAGACAGATCCGGCCTCCCCGGTTGACCATGTCCATCGCCTCGTTCAGGGCATTGGGAGCGCCTGAACATTCCATCACGTAATGGACCCCTCTGCCTTTGGTGATCCGCTTCACCGCCTCAACGGGATCCTCATTTTTGACGTTGATCACGTGGTCCGCACCTAACCTGGTCCCCAGGTTCAGTCTGGAGTCCCGTGTCCCTGTGAGGATCACAGGCTGGGCTCCTAAGGCCTTGCCCACGGCCACGCTCATCAGCCCGATCGGGCCAGGGCCGGTCACAACCAGGCTCTCTCCCGCAATCAGACCACCCAGGACATCGAGACCGTACATCGCTGTCCCAGCGGTGACGATCAGTGTGGCCTCCTCATCACTCATGCCATCGGGCACATGGACCAGCGTATTGATATGGTTGACCGCATACTCTGCGAAACCACCATCGGTCGTGAAGCCATTGGCACGGTGGCCCTTGTTCTGCTCACCATAGTTTAAGCCATAATTGAGACAGGACGTATACATGCCCATCCGACATCTCTCACAACGGCCGCAGCCGGCGTGGATCTCCACTGCGATGCGATCCCCGATTTCGTATTCGTCCACGCCTGGCCCGAGTTTGACCACAGTGCCCATATATTCATGGCCTGGTGTGAAATTCTTATGGAAAGGGAGCCCCCCCTTTACCCACGCAGGCAGGCCTTTGGTCAGGATCTCCACGTCTGTTCCGCAGATCGCAACCGCATCAATGCGCACCAGGACCTCGGCAGGCCCTGGTTCCGGAACCGGTTTTTCGACCAGTCGCAGTTCTTCCGGACCATCCAGAACCCATGCCTTCATGGTTTTGGGAACTGAGAGGCCCTCTTTTTGATCGGACGTTCTCATCACTGCCTCCATTTTCTATCCTTTCCAGAATCGACCGGGCCAATCCCTCTTCTCATCCGGGACCTTGAAATCGAACTTCTTTACCTCTTCGAGGAAGGCGGCCAGGTGGTCGCTGATCCTCTCGAAAATGGCAATGCCCTGCTTCTCACTCGACCTGAGCGGGTTGCCGATGGTCGCCGTGTCCGAGTACTCGTGGTGGAGCATCGGGACGAAGATATTCTCAGACCCCTGAAAGATGACGGTGTTGGTCCCATCCTTCTTGGAGAAGGCAGGCCCCATCCACTTTGGGGCGTGGGCACGATCGGGTTTGGCCCGCTCCATGAAGACCGAGCCCTCATAGATTCCCTTCTCCTTCATATAGGCAATGGTCGTGGAGGTCTCGAGCTCTCCTGCATGCCAGCCAGGTGTCTCCTCAGGAGGACCCTGGAGAACGTCAGCGACCACCGCGCATTCCCTCTCCGTAGGGGTCTTGTAGTAGGCACAGAAGCAACCGGTCTCAGCCCTCAGGGTGCGAAGGACCTCTCCCTGAGCACCCATGTTGGTGCCATGATGGGAGACATAGACCAGTTTGTTGAAGCCTGCGAAGATCAGGCTGCGGCCGATCGCATAGAGAACCTGACGGTAGACCTCGGCAGGAAGGGAGATGCTGCCTGTGCCCCAACCCGGCTCGCCCATATGGTGAGGCGAGAGGCCAAAGGGCAGGAGCGGAGTATAGAGGACTTTGGCCTTTATCGCAGCCCTCTCCACGCTTCCCATCGTGGTGTAGGAATCGACTCCAAGGGGTACATGGCTGCCATGCTTTTCGCAGCTGCCAACAGGAATCATGACGACGTCATTGCCTGCCTTCAGATATTCGGCGATGTCCGTCCAGGGTAGCTCCAATAGGTTGTACTTTTTTAGTTTTGCCATCTTGACTCTCCTTTCTTCTCGTTTTAGTCATCATTCTTCTTAGCCGTTAACGCTATGAAGAAATGCGACCTTTGCGCAATCCTCCACCAGGTCGGCAATGTAATAGGCGCTTTCAAGATCAGGTCCGACTGCAATGATGCCGTGGCCTTTGAGAAGGTAGGCCTTGGCCTCCATACTCTCTTTCACTGTCTCTGTCACATAATCGCACAGCTCCTTCGTTCCCATAAAGGCAAATTGGACCAGAGGGACCTTCGCGAGATTGACCATTCCGGGCGCGGTCAGAATGGGAAGGGGTTTATCTTTCAAAGAGAGGGCAGTGGCAAAGGGAGGATGGAGATGGGCAATCGCCATCACATCCCCTCTCAATCGATAGATGGACGTGTGGAAGGGTGTCTCTTTGGAGGGTTTTAAATCCTTCTTACCCTTCAGGAGATTTCCTTCGATGTCCACTTCAATAATGATCTCGGGTGTGATATCTCTTAACGATATCCCACTCGGGGTGATGAGCACACGTTCGGTTTCAGGAATTCGAATGCTGAGATTTCCTCCCCTGGCTGCCACCAATCCCCTCTCATAGGAGAGGCGCGAAAATCTGGCCAGATCATTCTTATATTTGCTCAGTTTATCTCTCTTTTTCTTAACCATTTGGTTTCATCCTTCTACGGGACAAGAGATGGAATCGATTTCTGAAGAAGGGGATTTCCTTCAGGGTCAAATAGATCAGGATCAGGATCAGGATGATGCAGATCGGCCTGGTGAAGAAGGGGAGAAAGGAGTAACTGCTCGTCAGGATAGCCCTGCGGAACTGGACATCGATCAGATCTCCCAGGACCATTCCCAGGACCAGCGGAGCGACATCGAACCCAAAACGCCTCATCAACAGACCCAGAATGCCGAAGAGGAAAGAAAGGTAGACATCGAACATATTGGAATTGACCGCATAAGACCCGATGGTGCAGAGGATGATGACCACGGTCATCACCGCCCTTCTCGGCAGTTGCAGGATCTTTGACATCGGCTTGGCCAAAGAGAATCCCTGGAGCGCAAACATGATGTTGCTCGCAAAATGGATCGCAACGACCGCATAGATCCAGTGGGGCTGCTCGATCCACATGGAGGGCCCTGGCCTCAGACCGTGGACCAGCATCATTCCCAAGACAATGGCGGTCGTGGCATCTCCTGGGATCGCCAGTGTAAGCAGAGGCAGATAGACACCTGCGCAACAGGCATTGTTGGCTGTCTCTGCACCGATGATGCCCTCAGGATTTCCCTTCCCAAACATTTCTGGATGCTTGCTCGACCGTTTGGCATGGTCATAACCCACCCAGGCAGCAATATTGGCACCGGTGCCTGGCAGCGCTCCGATCAGAAAGCCGAGGAAGGTCACCTTTATGGTGAGCCACATCCCCCGGAGATATTGATGAAGAGGTGGAAGGACACCGCTCTTCCCCTGAATCGCTTTTCCCTCTGTGGTCTGGATGAATTCTGACAGGGCCTCTGCCACGCCGTAAAGGCCGATCAGTGCTGGAATATAGGAGATGCCGCCTTCGATCTGGGTGATTCCGAATGTGTAACGGAGCGTCCCGTGAAGGGGATCCACGCCTACGAGGGAGAAGAGGATGCCGATGATCCCGGCGATCAGCCCCTTGATCGTTGAGCCTGCGGAAAGGTTGGCGCAGACAAAGATGCCAAAGATGGAGAACCAGAAATATTCCCAGGGGCCAAATTTCAGGGCCAGCTCTGCGACCAGAGGGGCGGAGAACAAGAGGATCAATGTTCCGATGATTCCTCCTGTGAAGGATTGGAGCGTGCTGATCCCGATCGCCCTGCCTGCTTCACCCCTGAGGGCCATGGGGTAGGCCTCCAGAGCTGTCGCAGCGGCTGCAGGTGTTCCAGGGACATTGAGGAGGGTTGCTGAGAGGCTTCCACCGTAAGTCGAGGCGGTATAGGCTGCAATCAGGACCAGCATGCCGTTGAAGGGCGACATCCCATAGGTCAGGGAGACGAGCAGGGAGATCGTCATCGTGCTCGAGATTCCAGGCATGGCACCGCAAAGGAGCCCGAGGAAGCTGAACCCTGCGAGCATCAGAAGCCTGCCAGGCGTGAGGATGTCAAGAAATTGGTTGAAGAGAAGACCTGCATCGATCATAAATAGGTCCGGCCAATCATGAATTTTAATAGATATTCAAAGACCCCGAGCCTCAGGGGCAATCCGAAGATACAGGAAAAGATTGCGAAGAGACCGACCACCGTTGTAAAAGCGACGATGACTGCGTAATACCATTTGATACGGGGTGCATAGATCCGGATTCCAATCACGACGAATAATAGACTTGCGGGATAGAATTGGAGGTAAGAGATGCTTACAATGAATAGAAGAACAAAGGCAATGGTGAAGAGGGCTCTATGAAATTCACGGTTTTTTAAAAAGAGAAAGAGATGGAGAAAGGCCTTCCCATTCGACCCCGCTCCGAAGAATCTTCCGCCCTGGCTCCGGGCCTTGATCATAAGGCCAGATCCCAATCCTGCCAGAATGATCGACAGGCCTATTGGAACCGCTGCTGGAGCATCGATCCAGCGGCCCGGGATGGGTAGAGAGGCGCTGTAAAGGATCAGAAAGATAGCCACGCCTATGATCAGGATTCCAAGAAAGAGATCCTCTCTGGGCTGATCGGCCATGGGTTTGCTCCGGCTCGTTCTTTTGGAGACTAATGCGTAAAAGGATGGGAGGAATGGCACGATCGATTAAAAGATGTAAAAACCATCCCTCCCTTAGCCCCTTTACTCCTTATATCGCTCGATCTTGACCGTCTCAGGGCTTCTTGCAGCTGCGCCCAGGTCGTAAAGAAGCCAGCTGACCACCCGGGTTCCAATCTCAGCCTGTTGATCCGCTTCCTTGCCAAAGACCCGTGCCGGGATCCAGTTTCGCTTCTTCAGGATTTCCATGAACTCAGGATCCTTTTCCACTGCAAACCTGGCTGCCTCCACCATCTTCTCGATATATTTCTCAGGCACATCCCGATGATAGCAGAGACCTCGGGAGCCTTTGATCGAGATCAACACCTTCTCCGAAATCCCGGGCACAAACTGGGTGATCGGAGGGATATCGGGCAATCCCTCTATCTTGAAGGGTTTTGTATCCATCACAGCCAGGGCCCTGAGGCGTTTCTCCTTCAGAAGGTTGAAGGATTCACCGATGTCGCTCATCCCGACCAGCGTCTCTCCCTTCATCGCTGCAACGGCTGAAGGGTAGCCACCGCCCTGAGAGACCGGGATGAATTTTTTGGCTCCTATCTTATTGGCAAAAAGGGCCAGCCCCTGATACCAGGGTCCTCCCACATATTCGAAGGCTATTGGAATGCTCTCCTCCTTCATCTTCTTGATCAGGTCGTCCATCGTCTTGAGAGGGGAGTTGTAAGCTGTATTGAAGGTGGAAATCCCAAGGGCTGTCTGGGCCACCATTCGGTAATCCCGATAAGTGAAGTCGGAGAGACCGGTGGCTGGCATTGCATAGAAGCCCGTGGTCCAGCCAAGCAGGGTATAGCCGTCTTTGGGTTGATTGAAGACGTAGCGCATGGCCACGCCTCCTCCCGCGCCCTCCATATTGACAACCGCAATGGGAACGCCCAGAAATTTTTCCATTCCTGACTTGATCGCACGAATGCTGAGGTCGGTTCCCCCTCCTGCCTTGAATGGGATGACCACGGTGATCGGCCGGGTGGGCCATTTCTCCTCTGCGGCAAAGGATGAAATGGAAATGAACAGAAGGCTGAGAGCCGCCATTCCAATGGCCATCTTGAAGATTCTGCTTCGTTTCATCTCTCTCTCCTTTCTCGAAGAAATAGGGTTTAGACTATCTCACACCCATGGGTCCTCTAAGTAGACCGTGCCTGCGGCCTCTTTGCTCGGGCAGTTTCCGTAGGTGAAGATCAGCTCTGCTGTCTCGGTATTGCTCATGTTCAACAGACCGTGAATCCCTCCTGCAGGCGAGAAGACGATATGGTTCTCCGGAACGATGTACTCCTTCTTCTCCTCGCCGATGAAGACCTTGATCGTCCCCTTTCTGACAAAGAAAGCGGCATCGCAGTTGGCGTGGTAATGGCGCTGGTTCCTGCCGCCTGGCGGGATGATGGTCCTGCCCATGGTGATCGTCTTCGTTCCGGTGGTGAACTGGTCGACTCCCCAGGCGATGATGAGGGGAGGTTCATACTTGGTGTCCTTGTCCACCTTGTCTGTGTTGATGATCCTTGGTTCAAGCTTTGACATCTTCCTTTCCTCCTCCTGAACGAATTAAGTATAGTAAAACTCCCTCATGGGGAGTTCGTCAGAGCGTTGCGCTTCCAGAGTCTTTTAAAGATCGGTGTCAGCATCAGAAAGGCGGCCACAGAAAGCAAGGCGGCTGAAATGGGCTTTTCGAAAAAGATCGAGACCTCTCCTCCGGATGAGATCAACGACTGTTGCAGAGACCTTTCAAGGATGGGGCCCAGGATCATGGAGAGGATCAGCGGAGCCGGCGGAAACCCTCCTTTTCGCATGAAGTATCCGAGGACTCCGAAGATGACCATCATCCCCACGTCAAATGCTGAATTCTTCACACTGTAGGCGCCGATCAAACAGATCGTCACCACGACCACAGCGAGGAAGTGGTAGGGAACCCGAAGCAGCCGAACCCAGAAGCCGATCAGAGGCAAATTGAGTCCAAGCAACATCAAATTTCCGATGTACATGGAGGCCACGACCCCCCAGAAGAGATTGGGATGCTCCTGGATCAGCAATGGTCCCGGTCGTATCCCATGGATCATGAGCGCAACAAAGATCATGGCGATCGTCGCGTTTCCCGGGATCCCCAGCGTGAGAAGGGGAATGAAGGAGGAGGTGGAGGCTGCATTGTTGGCTGACTCCGGAGCAGCAACCCCCTCGATCGCTCCTTTGCCAAATTGTTCCGGATGCTTGGAGACCCGCTTCTCGACCGCGTAGGAGACGAAGGAGCTGATGATCGCCCCTCCACCTGGAAGCACACCGATGAAGAAGCCTAAGAGAGAACCTCTGACCACCGAGGCCCAGCACCTTCGCCAATCCTCCAGAGTGGGAAGGAGCCTTTTTAAAGCGGTCTTGAAGATGTCTCTGACCTCCGGCGCCTCCAGATTGATCAGCACCTCGGAGATGCCGAAGAGGCCCATGGCGACCACAACGAAATCGAACCCATCGGTGAGACGGGAGAGGCCAAAGGTGAATCGCGTGGCGCCGAGCACAGGATCAATGCCCACAGTTCCCAGGAGGAGGCCCAGACCACCCATGACAAGCCCTTTGACAATCGATTCCTCAGAGAGGTAGACCGCCATCATCAGGCCTAAAAGAATGAGCGAGAAGTATTCAGGGGGGCCGAACTTGAGGGCGAAGCTGGCCAGTGTCGGTGCCACCAGGGATAGGCCGAAGATGCTGATCGTTCCAGCGATGAATGAACCCATGGCAGATATGCCAAGGGCCGGGCCTGCCCGGCCCTGTCTGGCCATCTTGTATCCGTCGAGACAGGTGACCACAGAGGCAGCTTCGCCAGGGATGTTGAGAAGGATCGATGTGGTCGATCCGCCGTACATCGCTCCGTAGAAGATCCCTGCCAACATGATGATCGCAGCAGTCGGATCCATCTTATAGGTAAGAGGCAGGAGCAGTGCCACTGTGGCCGGTGGCCCCAGACCGGGTAAAACCCCGATCGCTGTTCCGATCACGGCGCCCAATGCTGCAAAGATCAGATTCCATGGGTTGAGGGCTATGGAAAAGCCGTTGCCAAGGTTGGTCAGAAAATCCATTCAACACCTCAGGCCCTGAAAACCTCCTAAATAAAGGCGCTTAACCTGATTTTTCATAACTTCAACACCTTCTGATCTCAAAGGCCGAACCTTGTCAAGATGCCAGCAGGCAGGGTGATTCCTAAGAGCCAGTCAAAAAGCAGATACGTTCCGATCGATAGAACCAGGCTCGTGACCAGGAGCGCCCGCCAAGACTTTATACCCATGATCCGAAGCACCACCGCGATCAGAAAAGGGGAGGCGAGCACATAACCCAAAGGTTCCAAGACCGCTACAAAAGCAGCCAAGACAGCGATGAGCATGGCAGGCCGCTTGATCTCTCCAAGGCCTATCCTCCTTTTGCTTCGGCCGAGCCAACCCTGGACAAAGATGATCGACGAAAGGATGACGATAATAGCACCGCTCAGGAAAGGGAAGAAGCCTGGCTGGGGCTCTGTGGGTGTTCCCACGCGAAGCCCGATCGCTCCGATGATCGCGCCGATTCCCAATAGGATGAGAAAAAGGCTCCCCAGAATATCGGTCAGGTTTTTCATGCCGGCTGACCCCCCCGAAAAGATCGACATCCCTTTCTATTTCTTAAAGATCTTTCCTAACTCCTTATGGGTTTCAAACTCCTCCCGCCAGTATTTCGTGATCTCCTCGGATCCCAGGTAATGGAAATCGTCTCCAAGCTTCTTGATCATGGCGATTGCGGACCTGTCCTCTGTCATCTTCTTGAATGCCAGAGCCAGTTTTTCAATGATCGGCCGGGGCGTACCCTTTGGGGCCATGATCCCCTTCCAGAGGAGATTGACGATATTGACCCCTTCTTCTTTCAATGTTGGGACGTCAGGAAGGTCGGGATCGCGCCTGGTGTCCGAGACGGCTAAGGGTCGAAGTTTTCCAGCCTTGATATGGGGCAGGGTCTGGGTAGGTGCGAGGACCACGATATCAATATGGCCGCCAAGGATCCCGAGAAGCGCCTCGCCGCCTCCATCGTACGGGACGACCTTAGTCGTAATACCGGTCTGATGCATGATCTGTTTCCAGCAGAGATCTGGTCCTCCCCATACTCCTGCATGGCCAAATTTGAGTTGGTTGGGATGGGCCTTCGCATACTGGATCAGTTCTTTAAAGGTTTTGTAGGGCGCATGGGTAGGGACGAGGACGAACATCGGAGCGTAATTGATCCGGCAGACAGCCACCAGATCGTCCGGACCCTTTGATCGGCCTTCGATGGCCGGAAGGGTGGTGTTCGGTCCCGGGCCACCCATCAGCAACGTATATCCGTCTGGAGCGGCCTTTGCGACCATTTCAGAAGCGATCGCCCCTCCTCCACCGGGCTTGAGCTGGATGACGATCGGCTGTCCGAGATGATCCGGGGCTACGCTGACCAGTGCCCTTGCGGTCAGGTCGCTTGCGCCACCCGGTCCGAACGGGATGATCAGGAGCACGGGTTTGGTCGGAAATTCCTGAGCTTGGACAGAATGAACGCAAAAAAGAGAGAGAAGAAAGAGGCTGAGAAGAAGAGATCTTTTTTTCATTATGTTCTCCTTATCTTGATCTTGGTTTTGGTTTATTTAACGATAGAACTCATCCAGGTCAATGGGGAGCTTCAGTGCGTGTCCCCGCTCTGCTGAGAGATCCATGGCCATGGTCAGAACGAGATTCCGATGCCCATCCTCAGCCGTGGCATGGGGCGTTTCGAGCCCTGTGCAGAGCCGGGCAAACCATGAAATGGTCTCCTCCCGCATCGGTCCCCAGAGCTGGCCAAAGGCCACATCTCCAGGAGGAAAACTCCCGAGGAAATCGACGTGGCGTTCGAAGTCTGGCTTGTAACCCTCGGGTCTATAGCCAGCCCACTGGGGAAGTTCTGAGGCGATGATCACGTCTCGATGGGTATCGTCGATGTCGATCACCCCTTTGGTTCCAACAATTCCAACTTCAATTCCGTAAACCGCCCCTGGCCAGACGATCGGCAGGGCCCAGCTGATGTTCATGCTCCAGATGGTGCCGTCCTTAAACGTGAAGAGACCGAAGGTGGAATCTTTCGTTCCCCACTGACCCAGGGCTTTATCGACCGAGCGGGCATAGACCTCCACTGGTTCCTTTCCCTCCAACATCCACATCGTCAGATCGAGACTGTGGGTGCCTGAGACCACCATAGGGGTGAGATGCCTCCGTTCCTTTGCCCGGCTCACTGTCGGGATGGGGACCATGCGGTTCATGAAAGCCCTGGTCACGACCGATGTCACCTCACCGATCTGGCCGCTCCTCAGTTTTTCTTTCACCCCTAAGAATCGGCGTCGAAAACGATTGGTATAGCCCACGACCGCGTCAACTCTGCTCTTCTGGATGGCGGTGAGGACCTTGAGGGATTCCTTCACATCCGTGGCCAGTGGTTTTTCGATCAACAGGTCATGCGCTCGCTCCACAGCAGTCAGGGTGGGACCGACATGGTTGGTCTCGTCCGTGGAGATGATGGTCGCTGTGATCTCAGGACGTCTGAGAAGCTCCCTGTAATCGGTGGTGTAGAAATCGGCCTTCACATCCTCGGCAAGCTGTTTGACCAGATTCTCTTTCACATCGCAGAGGCCGAGCCAGGCCACCCCGGGATAACTCCGGGCGAAGAGCGTCCGGATACGACCGATGGTACCGCATCCGACCACTGCCAATCCAATCTCTTTCTTATGCCCTTTCTTTTCCATGCATTCCCCCCATCTTTTATCGAAGGTACCTCCCTCCGCTGACATCGATCGTGATCCCCGTGATGTAACTCGATTCATTCGATGCGAGGAAGACGACCACAGAGGCCACTTCCTCTGGAGTCCCCAGCCTGCCCAATGGAATTCCGGAGAGGACCTTCTGTTTCTCCTCCTCGCTCTTTCCATCCCAGAGGGATTGGATCCGATCGCCGGTCATGGTCACGGTAGGAGCCACGGCATTCACCCGGATCCCTGCCTTTCCCCAATCGTAGGCAAGTTGACGGGTCAATCCTTCGACCCCTGCCTTGGCCGCGGTATATTGGACCCCTGCCAGTGAAGCCCTCCAATGGCCAGCCAGAGCGGAGATGTTGACGATCACCCCGCCTCCCTGTTTCACCATCTCCGGGATGACCGCCTGGCAGCATAAGAACGTTCCCTTGAGATTGACATCGACCACAAGGTTCCAATCCTTTTCCTCGATCTCCTCGAGGAGGTAGGGTGTGTTCAGTGCGCCTCCGGCATTGTTCACCAGGATGTCGATGCTTCCCCAGAGGTTCTTCATCTCCTGGACAAAGAGGAGGACATCGGACTTATGGGTGACGTCCACCCTTTTACCGATCACCCGGCCGGACTTCGGGTCAAGCTGCCTGGCAGCCTCAACCGCCCCCTTCTCATCGATGTCGAGGATTGCCACGCGCGCCCCTTCCTGATAAAGGGCCCTGGCGATCGCGAACCCCATGCCCCGTGCTGCTCCTGTGACCATGGCGTTCTTGTCGAGGAGGCGTTTACACATCTTACTCTCCTTTAAATCAACCCTCTCTTAAGCCTGTAGCCTTCGTGAGATCTCTCCCGTTCTCTTCCCCTTAACAGGAGGAGAGGAGCGGTAGAGGACCTTCAGAAATTCTTTTCCGATGTCTGAGAGGTGTCCTGCCATCAGACGGCGAGCCCGGGAGGCATCGCCCTCTTTGATCGCCTCGAAGATGCGCTGATGGTAGTGGAGGGACCGTCTACTGATGTTCGACTCCTGAATGACCAGAGCGATATTCTCCTTAAGCAGGTCCCTTATCTTTTGGATGAAGTCGTAGAGGATGCTGTTTTTGGCCGCCCTGGCAATCGAGAGATGGAAGCGATAGTCAGCCTCGATGAAACCCGCTGCATCGCCGATCTGAGATTCCATCTGACGAAGACTTTCTTCGAGGGCCCTCATATCCTCCGGCTCCGCCCTTTTGGCTGCTGAGGCAGAGAGCTCGGTTTCAATGATCTGACGGACCTCGATGATCTCTGCGATGTTCCATTCCTGCTGGGACCTGGCGAAGGGAAGGGAGGAGGTTGACTTCCAGAAGGAGTCCGGAGTCACATAGAGCCCCCTGTTCCTCCTCTCAAGATACCCCATATGAACCAGGGCATTGAGGGCCTCCCTCAACGAGCTCCGGCTGGCAGAAAGCTGCGAGGCCATCTCGATCTCCGGAGGGAGTTTCTGGCCAGGTGCGAGCTCGCCAGAAAGGATGGCGGTTCGAATCTGATCCAGGATGCCATCGGAAACCAGGATTTTTTCGACCGGTTTCAACCCCATGCTTCTTTCCTCTCCAATCTGAAAGCGATTCTCGACCGCCTGACCGATTCCCTGCATTCCGAGAGAATCGTGCCGGTTTGTGGTCTCTCCATATGATAGTCGGTTTGTCGGGCAGTATAACCAAAGGCATCATCCCTGTCAACCCTTTTTCGCGCTCCTCGGCTGTGATTCAGAGAAGAGACCCCAGAGAGGGAAGTAGAAAAGAATTACAAAGCTTATGGATTGACGCTGGGTATATCGGGCGACGGAGCTGCGTAGGAAGGGAGGTAAGCGGCTCTCATGCCTGGACCGGCTTGGGCAGCACCTCTTCTTTTCTCCCCTGGCTCAGGACCTTCCCTTTATGGATTCGAATCACGTGGGTGATACAGTCCAGGATCTCGTCCCTGTGATTGGTCACGTAGAGGAGGTTGGTTTGGGTATGGCCGATCCGCTCCAGTATTTCTAAGACCCTTTTGCGGTTGGGGATATCCAGGCCATGACAGGGTTCGTCTACAATCAATAAGGCCGGTGACTTGACCATGGCCCGGGCCAGGAGGATCAGCCGCTTCTGGCCATAGGAGAGATGATGATAGGGCCGATGGGCAATGTCTTCGATATGGAGGGTCTGAATCCATCGGTCAACGATCTCCTTCTCCTCTGTCGTAGGATATTGATACAATCCGATGGAGTCGTAAAACCCGGACGCGATGACGTCATAGGCGCTCATCTTTTTGCGGTACTGGATCTGCAACTCCGAGGAGACGGCTCCAATCCTTTCCCTGATCTCCCAAAGGGATTCTCCGGTGCCTTTCCGTTTTCCAAAGAGCGTGATCTGATTTGCATACCCCTGCAGGTTTTCGCCCAGGATCAGCCTTAGGATCGTGGATTTGCCCGAGCCGTTAGGCCCCAGGATCGCCCAGTTCTCTCCCCGCCTCATCACCCAGTTCAACCCATCGAGTACGACATGACCATCGTATTGGACCGTGGTATCCCTCATCTCGATCAGGGTCTCCGGAAGGTCCTGGTGTACCTCCTCACTCAGGAGGCCGCTGTCGATGGGTTCCTTCTTCTCGGTTTCGTAGGAGACACGGTACGTCCCGTCCTCTTTCTCAAGCCGAAGCTGACATCCGTAAAGCCGACTGATATTTTCAGAGGTCAAGATCTCATCTTTTGGGCCCTGCATAAAGAGCTGGCCGTCTCTGACGAAGAGGAGATGGGTGATGGGAGGAAGGATCTCCTCCAATCGATGGACGACGAGGACGACCCGCAAGGCGCTTGCCATCAGACGATGGATCGATTCTCTCAGGGTTTGACGGGAGGCCTCATCGAGCCCATCGAAGGGCTCATCTAAGATTAGGAGCTTTGGGGATTTCATCAGAGCCCGGGCGATCAATACCTTGCGCATCTCTCCGGTTGATAGAGAGGTGATGCCGCGATGGAGGAGAGGCTGGATTGAGAGAAGGTCTGCGATCTCTGCGCATCTCTTCTGATCAGAGGATGAGAGGGTTCGATCTGCAGGGAGTCCGGAGAAGATCACATCCCGGGCCGTCGTGCCCTCATCATTCTTGCTTGCGAAGGCACGAAGATCCTCCTGGATTCCTTCATGTTCCATGAGGACCTGATGCGTCTCAAAAGAGACATAGCCGATCGTATCCCGTTGGGGCGCTGAGGAGAGATCTGTTTCGGAGCCCAAGAAGTTAAAGAGGATGCGGCCGCTTCGGAGAGGGACCCCTCCCCAGAGGGAACGAACAAAGGTCGATTTCCCGGCCCCATTCGGTCCAAGGATTGCCCAGTGCTCGTCCGCGTGGATCTGCCACGAGCTGTTCTGGAGGATCGTTCGATCCTGCAGACGAAGCGTCGCATTATCGACGGTGAGGAATGGCCTTTTCTTGGACATGGAACGTTCCGTGCCTCTCATTGGCTCTTCGGAAAAACCGGACGATGAGGCGAGAGGTCTGGAGATCAGGCTTCCCTCTTCCAGTTTTCGGGTCGGAGTTCTCTCACCTTCTCGCCTGCCTTCCACATCTCAAGATTGGCCATCTCTGCCAGTTCTGCATTCAATTTCTGCCGGTAGTCGGGCTGACTGTTCCTCTCGAGAACGATCCGGGCTTCTGTTCCGTCAGCCACACGTTTGTAGAGCTCCGTAAAAAGAGGGGCCACGGCATCGCGAAACCTTCCCTTCCAATCCAGGGCGCCCCGCTGGGAGGTTGTGCTGCAGTTGGCATAGAGCCAGTCCATTCCCTTTTCTGCAGCCAGCCTGATCAGACTCTGGGTGAACTCCTCGACCGTCTCATTGAAGGCTTCGCTGGGGCTATGGCCATGCCTTCGGAGTTCGTTGTACTGTGCCTCCATGATCCCCTCGATCGCTCCCATTAAGACGCCCCGCTCGCCCACCAGATCGCTATAGACCTCTTTCTCGAAGGTGGTGTAGAAGAGATATCCTGAACCGATGGCAATTCCAAGGGCGAGCACCTTTTCTTCCGCCTTGCCGGTATAGTTCTGGAAAATGGCATAGCTCGCATTGATGCCGCTGCCCTCGAGGAAGTTTCTTCGCACGGAAAGGCCTGAACCTTTTGGGGCGACCATGATGACGTCGATATTCTTCGGCGGGACAACGCCCGTTAGATTCCGGTAGGTGATTGCAAAACCATGGGAGAAGAAGAGGGTTTTGCCCTCGGTCAGATGGGGTTTGAGCTTTGGCCAGAACTCTTTCTGCCCGGCATCCGAAAGGAGATACTCGATGATCGTCCCCTTTGCAGCAGCCTCTTCCAATGGGAAGAGCGTCACCCCGGGCATCCAGCCATCCCTCACCGCCCTCTCCCATGAAGGGGTGTTCGGCCGCTGACCGACGATGACACGGATTCCGTTATCTCTCATGTTGAGGCTCTGCCCCGGTCCCTGGACCCCGTATCCCAGTACTGCGACCGTTTCATTCTTCAGAACCTCCCGCGCCCTTGAAAGCGGAAATTCCTCTCGAGTGACCACCTGTTCATCCACTCCCCCGAAATTGATAATCGCCATGAGCCAAGCCTCCTGAAATTTTGAAATTGACTTCCAATATTAAGCCATTTCAAAATGAAACGCAACCTCTCGGCAATCTCGAAGGGGGATAGGCGGGCCGGAGAAGCCCGGGAGGGAGGATCGAGAATTCAAACCCTGTTGCAATTTTGGGGATTATGGGTGAAAATTTCCAGGGTAAGATCAGCACACCTTGAAGGCAAATTCCTTAGCCGACAGGGGCAGGAGGGATGAGAGATGAGCAGGAAGAGATCGATCAGCTTCTACCATAAAGCTTTGGAAATGCTTCCAGGGGGTGTGAACAGCCCGGTCCGGGCGTTCAAGGCGATAGGCATTCCGCCTCTCTTTATCGATCGTGCAAAGGGGTCGAGGATCTGGGATGTCGATGGAAATGAATATATCGACTATGTCGGTTCCTGGGGCCCAATGATCTTAGGTCATGCCCATCCGAAGGTTGTGGCTGCGCTGAAAAGGGCGGTGCTGAAAGGGACGAGTTTTGGTGCTCCCACGCCTCTGGAGGTTGAACTCGCGGCCAGGGTGAAGAAGGCCTTTCCCTCGATGGAACTGGTCAGGATGGTCAGTTCCGGTACAGAGGCGGTGATGAGTGCCATTCGAGTGGCAAGAGGATATACCGGAAGGGATAAGATCATCAAGTTTGAAGGATGTTACCACGGCCACGGAGACAGCCTGCTCGTGAAGGCAGGCTCCGGCGCCACCACTTTTGGCGTTCCCGACAGCCTTGGAGTTCCAGAGGATTTAGCCAGACATACCTTAACAGCCGTCTACAATAACTTAGAAAGTGTGAAGGGCCTGGTCAGCCAATATCCAGGCCAGATCGCCTGCATCATTGTGGAACCTGTAGCAGGGAACATGGGGGTGATCGCGCCGGAAAGGGGATTTTTGGAGGGCCTGAGAAAGATCTGCGATGAGGAAGGGATTCTTCTGCTTTTCGACGAGGTGATCACCGGCTTTCGCGTGGCCTACGGAGGTGCCCAGGAACTTTATGGGATCAGGGCAGATCTCACCTGCCTCGGAAAGATCATCGGTGGTGGGCTTCCGGTCGGTGTCTACGGAGGCAGGGAGAGGATCATGGAGAAGGTCTCCCCTTTAGGAGGCGTCTATCAGGCAGGCACACTCTCTGGCAACCCCCTTGCCATGACCGCAGGGATTGAGACGCTGGACCTGTTGAGGTCAAAAAAGGCCTATCCCGACCTGGAGAAAAAAACATCTTACCTCGTGGAGAACATTTCGATCAGCGCTGAAGAGAAAGGGATCCCTCTCTGCATTAACCACGCCACAGGCATGTTCACCCTCTTCTTCACAGAAGGGCCGGTCAGGGATTATCGCTCGGCAAAGACGAGCGATACCAACCGATTTGCCAGGTTCTTTACGGAGATGATGAAGGAGGGGATCTATCTCCCGCCATCCCAGTTCGAGGCCTGGTTCGTCTCCCTCGCCCATACCCAGAAGGATCTGGATCGGACGATCGAGGCCTGTGATCACGCCTTCAACGCAATCTGTTCTAATGAATAAGTAAGATGGAGCTGCGGAACGATCTGGCGGTCAAACTCGATCATCAGGCCTGCCCCTTGCTCTCCCCTCATCAGAAGTCTGCAAATATCTTGTATGTCCTAAGGTCCGATGGTCATGAAGCGGAGCCGCCCCGCGGACTGAAGTCCGCAGCACCGGCTCCAGCTTAGGCGAACACCCGCCGAAGCACATCCGCCTTCGTCCTGTTAACACGGGACCTTGGCGTGATACCCTTTTCGTTCGGTTCTGGCAATTAATTTATTTGATTGACGTTTTGTCGTTATGGTGTTATAGTTATATAACTACAGTAGGAGGAGGTTATGATTACACAAACCAAAAGAGTTACAGTATATCTGGATCCCGAGCTACATAAAGCATTACGGCTTAAGGCTGTAGAGACCTCCCGTTCAATATCAGAGCTTGTCAATAATGCGATCAGAGAAGCTCTTGCAGAGGATGCCGAGGATATTGCGGCCTTTGAAGAAAGGGCTAAAGAGCGGTTAATTAGCTATGACGAAATGGTCAAAAGGCTAAAGAAAGATGGCCGCATATAAAGTTCTTTTCAAAGCATCTGTTGAGAAAGACCTCATCACCATACCCAAGAAAGATTTGAAGAAGATCCTCAAACGCATTGAGGAATTTGCCAATAACCCAAGGCCGTCGAGTTGCGAAAAGTTGGCCGGTCAGGAAAGGTATCGACTGCGTCAAGGACGGTACCGTATCGCCTATTCGATCCAAGACGTTGAACTTACAGTTTGCGTAGTCAAAGTGGGCCACCGTAAAGATATTTATCGTTGAAGCGAGCACTCGATCGGATGGTTTACCCCCACCGCTGATTATAATCGTGTGTGCCGGGCATGGCACAGAGCCCGTGAGGTGTAAGTCCTCACACCAGGTATTAGCATTAGAGATCCCGTGAAATGAAGAGTTGCATGGATAATGCGATTAAAGAGATATGCGATAAAGAAGGGGTTTCGGAGCGGGCATTGAGGCTGGGAGTGCGGACCAGAAAGTTTTCGAGGGTCCGAGTGAAGGTTGCGTATCATTTGAATCATGAGTACGGGATTTCGAGGGCTGAGGTCGCGCGGCAACTTGGGGTATGTACTTCAGCGATTGCTAAGGCCGTTCAGAACATGGAAGGAGCCGAAAATAAGTGTTGATTTTCAACTATGTCCCTTTTCGTATTTTAATCTTTTAGACGGAGGTGGAATCATGGACAAAGAGGTTGTTCTTGAGAACGAATATATAACCGTATGGTATTATCCTCAAAAGAAAATCGTCCACCATGAATTTCATAAATTTACGTCTGGGAAGACATTTCAGGACGCATTAAGTGCAGGAGCTGCAATATTAGAGAAAAATAGGGCTCAAAAATGGCTATCAGATGACAGGAAAAATACTGTTATCGGTAAAGATGACATGCAATGGACTAAGACCGTTTGGAGGCCTCGAGTCATTAAGGCAGGGTGGAAATATTGGGCTCTTGTTCTCCCGGAAAAAGTTATAGGACAGATGGTTATGAAACGAATAATTAAAGAATATGCCGATACTGGCGTTACGGTAGAGATATTCAGCGACCCTGATAAAGCCATGAAGTGGCTTGAGGCCCAATAGGGTGTCAGTGGTGTCTTCCTATGCTGCAGAAATCGCCTCCTTCAACCTGTCGTTGAGGCCCGAACAGGATTCAGGATGGTCGTTGAAAAATCTTTCGATTCGACCCCAGGGGATTCGATCCTTTCCTTTTCATAAAAACTTTCTACCCTTTCGATGATCTGGTCTTCTTCCAGGGGAACCCTTTCCAGTGACCTCTCCAGACCGTCGAGCCGCTCCTTTGGAAAAAAGGTGAAATCCCCTGAGATGGTGATCTGCTCGATCCTTCTCTCCGAAATCTCTTCGATGGTCCGGATAAGTCCGCCCCTGGCCTTGTGGAGGCCGTAGTAGACCTCCAGGCCCTCTTTTATCTTCACCCCTTTGGGGACCTTGGATGTCTTTTTCAGCAGAAACCCTTCTGATGTCATCCAGGATTCTAACTCTTTCATCTTTTCGACAATTTCCTGGTTCAATGAGACAGGCTCGAGCCTTCCCAGCATCTTTTCAAAACTCTCTCGGAGTACCCTGACGATCTCCTCACGGCGAGGGATCGTTCCCAGCTCTTTCTTCATCGTGGTCAGATTTTCTTCCATGGTTTTATGAACCTTATCCCTGAATTTTTCGTCAGGGACCTTCAAGATCCGACTCATCGTTCTGTAGTCAAAATCGAGGAGGATTCCTCCGACGAAGACCATACAGTCCCCGATATTCCCTCCGCCCTCCCCTGCGATCTTTCTTCCCTCTCTGGTAATGATGTCGTTGACCGCCCGGTATTCGGCCTGGATTCCGAAGGTCCTGTAAGTCTCAACAGGCGCCTGTGAGAACCAGGGGTAGATCTCATGGATCGCCCTCGGGAATTTTTGATTCTCCTTCCTCCAGATCAGTTGATAGAAGATCTGGTTCTCATCGAGATAAGTGGCTCCTCCTCCGACCTCTCTTCGCATGAACGGGATCCCCATCCCTTTGCAGTACTGGAGGTCCACCTCCTGCTCGGCATCCTGGAAATATCCGATGCTCGCAAGAGGGCGGCTTGGTGATACGATCACCAGGGCCTCGATTCCCATTCGCGCAAGGGCATGAAAGATGAGCATCGATTGCTGCCCTGGAAGCTTTCCGAGATCAAATAGATACATGGTCTCCTCCTTTTTGATTGATTTAAGTCTCCGAACTCAGAACTCGAAACCTCGATCTCAGGACTTCATATTTTTGAGCACAAATTCCGTGATGTCCATCACGGTGATCGGGATCTTTTTCTTTCGGGCCGTGCTCATCATGGTGCGCACACACTGCTGACAGGAGGTGATCACCGTATCGGCACCGGTGGCCTGGATCTGCTTGAGCTTCTCCTGGGCCAGGGCTGCCGAAAGCTCTGGATCGACCATCTCGAGGTTACCTCCTCCACCGCAGCACTTGCACGCCTCTCGGCTGTTTTCCATCTCAACGAGGACCACCCCAGGGATCTGCCGGAGCACCTCTCGGGGCGGTTCATAAACACCGCTCCCCCTGCCCAGATCGCAGGGATCGTGATACGTGACCTTCGCCTTTTTCTCCTTAAAGATGATCTTCCCTTCCTCGATCAACTTCTTGAGGAACTGAGTGGAATGAAAGACCTCGATATCTGTTTGGTAATCCTCCAGCCAGGTATGGTAGCAAGACGGGCACGCGAAGACCGCCCGCACGACGCCCTTCGCTTTCATCTTTTCGAGATTGTGCTGGATCAGAACCTCGGCCTCCTTTTTCATTCCTGCTCCGATCAGAGGAAACCCACAGCACCACTCCTCTCCGCCGAGGAGGGTGAAATCAACCCCGGTCTTCCGAAAGATCTCGACGAGGGCCTTGGGAATCCTGTGGACCATGGGAAAGAAGGAGGCCACGCACCCGACGAAAAAGGCCACTTCAGCCCTCTCTTTGTCATAAAGGTGATCCGGGACCTCGTCCAGGGACTTGACCCACTCCACCCGCTCCATATTTTCATTTCCGAGGATGTTATGGACCTCGGAGAGGTTGGACTTCAGTTGATCCATCGCCTTCGGGAAGTAGCCCATCTCCACCAGGGTCTCCCTCAAGGCAAGCCAGAGATTTTTAGCATCGATGGAGACCGGACAGCTCACGCCACATTCACCGCAGAGGGTACAGCGGTAGACCATCTCTGAGAATCTTTTCAACTTCTCCTCGTCCAGTTTTTTAGGGCCGAAGACCCTTGCCCAAAGGCCGTACTGGCTCCGGATGAAAGCCTTAAAGGCCTGAATCTTTCCCCGGGGATCGATCTCCTCCTGGCCCTTCTGGGCATAGACCGGGCAGGATTTCAGGCATTCGCCACACCGGGTGCAGGCATCGATCTCGATCAGTTGTCTGGGAGAGAGGGCTGAGAGCTTCATGGCGAATTAGGCTGCCTCCTTCTTATTGGCAAGCCCTTCCTCATAAAGCCGGGCGAGGAACTCGGTGATATTGTAGATCTCGATGTTCTGCCTTCGCCTCGCATTTCTAAAATTATGAAGGCATGAAGGGCACTCGGTGAGCAGAACCTCGGCTCCTGTCTCCTCGATGATCTGGCTCAAGCGGTTTCTTGCAATCTTGACCGAGTCCTTTGGAAATGCACCTCTGAAGCCTCCTCCCGCGCCGCAACACATGGCGTTCTCCCTGGTTCGTCTCGGCTCGACAAAATTGGGAGCGATCTTGCGGATGATTGCCCTCGGTTCATCATAGATGCCTGCATGACGGCCGAGATCGCAGGGGTCGTGATAGGTGACCCTTTTTTCCGTCTTCACCTCGAAGTCAAAGTCTTTGAGAAACTGGGTGATGTGCTTAACCTCCAGGCCCAGATCCCGGTAGGCAGGATGTTCCTTGAAGACCCGGTAACAGTAAGGACAGGTGGTGATCAGGGTCTTCGCTCCGGTCTTCTGGAATTCTTGAATATTATGTTGGGCCAATCCTTTCTTGACTTGGTAGCCCACGTCTTCGAGCACCCCACTGCAGCAGACCTCTTCGATCATGGTGAAGTCGACCTTGAGGAGATCGAGAAGGCGGATGGTCTCGGCCACGCTCTCCTGCTCCCGATAGGTCCCCACACAGCCTAAGAAGAGGACGTAGGGAGCCTTTCCCTTCCTATGGCCCCAGTCCTGCCTCTCTTGCTCTCCATAGATGTTGCCATACTTCTCCACGATCTCGCCCATGGCCCTGAAGAGGTTGTCGTATCCGATCCCGACCAGCTCTTTTCGCATGGCCTTGATCACCTCCTGAGGGTCTGCACCGGAGGGACAGTTGGTCGTACAATTCATGCAGGTGGTGCAGCGGAGAAGGGCCTGAGCCACGGCCTCGGTCACGGGAAGCTTCCCGTCCATCACCTCTTTGAGGAGGATCATCTTTCCTCGAGCATTGGTAATGGGCCTTTTGGTCAGGTCGAAGATCGGGCAGACCGCCCTGCAGAAGCCGCAGCGGGAACATTGGGTGATCGCCTTACGCCGGTTGTCGTCGAGTTGCAAATGGTTGATCATCATTTCACCTGTTAAGTTAAAATTCCAAATCCAAAACACCAAATCCAAAATTGTTTCGGGTTTCGTGCTTCGAATTTCGGTTTTTTCATTTATCCAGTGCTCTTTTCCCAGGGTTCATAATATTGTTAGGGTCCAAAACCCTTTTGATCTTTCTCATCAGGGCCATCTCCACAGGATCGTGCTCCAGGCTCATGTAGTTGGCCTTGGAGAGGCCGATGCCATGCTCTCCTGAGAGGGTTCCCTTGAGTGAGATGGCCAAGTCGAAGATCTCCTCCTCGACCTTCTCCATCAACTCCACCTGGTTCGGGTCGTACTCGTCGTAAAGGATCTGGGGATGGAGATTGCCATCGCCAGCATGGCCATAGGTCGCGATCAGCATGCCATGTTTTCGGGAGATCTCCTGGATCCCCAAGAGGAGGTCTGATATTCTTGAAACCGGAACGGTGACATCGTCCAGCACGAAGCTGTGGCTGGCCCGTGCCAGGGTGGCATAAGCAGACTTGCGGGCCTTCCAGAGATCGAGCCGGTCCTTCTCATCCTTGGCCGTCTTAATAGAGATCGGATGGTTCTGGTTAAAGATGTTTAAGACGACCTCCATTTGGGCCTCCACCTCCTGCCAGGTATAGCCGTCTGTCTCGGTCAGGATCATCGCCTCTGCATCAGGCAGGTCGATGTCGGTGTTCTCCTTAATCGATTTGAGAGTGACCTTGTCGAGGATCTCCATCACACTCGGAAGCACGCCACTCATCATGGTCTGAGAGATCGCCTTTCCCGCATCCTCCAGCCTGGCAAAGGTTGCCACTGCGGTCATCGCATGTCGGGGGATGGGATTGATCTTCAGGGTGACCTCCGTAATCACCCCCAGGGTTCCTTCAGAACCGACGAACAGTTTCGAAAGGTCGTAGCCCGAGACACACTTCATCGTGTAGGCGCCGGTTTGCATGATCTCACCGGTTGGCAGGACGACCTGCAGACCGAGGACATAGTCTCGCGTGGTGCCGTATTTGGCCCCCTTGATCCCGCCCGCGTTTGTGGCTACGTTGCCGCCGATCGTAGAGACGGAGCTGCTTGCAGGGTCAGGGGGAAATATGAAGCCGGACTTTGCCAATGCCCGATTGAGATCGTCACAGACCACGCCTGCCTGGACCTTGGCATAACGGTTCTCAATACTGATTTCGAGGATGCGGTTCATCTTTGAGAGGTCGATGATGATGCCGCCCTGAATGGGGACCGCCCCGCCGCTCAGGCTGGTCCCTGCCCCCCTTGGGATCAGGGGGGTTTTATGCTCATTGGCAAACTTGACGATTTCAGATACCTGCTCCGTCGATTCAGGCCAGACGGCGGCATCGGGTCTATGGACGTTGATCGAGGCATCATAACTGTAGGGCACCAGTTCCTCCAGCTGGTCGGTGAAATTCTCTTTCCCAACGATCTCAATCAATCTCTTAAGCATACGAAATTCCCTTCTCGCTTATCGTCGGTCGAATTATAACCTCTTCGTCTCCATTACTCCAACCTGATCTGAACGATTCGGCGCTCCTGAAGGAGAGCAGAAATGGCTCAAAGTCTTTCCGCCAAAGGCGGATCCGACTCTGTTGGATTAGAATGCGATTTTTCAATAAGCGAGCTCAATACCATTCGATCATCGTTTCTGATTCCTGAAGGCCATCACCTCGGATTCGACATAATTTAGATGTTCAAGCGTTTTTCTCCTCGCCTTATTGGGCGAGCGGTTCTTGATCGCATCGAATATCTGGTAATGCTGACGAATCAGTTTTTTCACCTTTTCTCGATCCGTGAAGACCCGTGCTACCGATTCCCGGAGAAGCCCGTAAATGGTGGACATGAGATGGGTCTGGATGGTGTTATGGGTTGCCTGAGCGATGGCCAGGTGAAAATCGGCATCTTCCTTTTCCCAGGATCGACCTTCGTCAAAGGCCTTGGTCATCTCCACGATGATCTCTTCCAGCCGTTTGATATCCTCGTCCATCGCTCTTTGAGCTGCCTGAAAGGAAGCCCATGACTCCATCGCCTTTCTCACCTCTATCAGATCGAAGATCTTCTGTGTGTCCGTTTTAATGATCCGGGAGAGGGGGTCTTCAATCCTTTCCGAGATGACCGATTTGACAAAGGTCCTCCTGGCCTGTTTCACTTCGAGAAACCCCATCGCCACCAATGAGTTCAGGGCCTCTCGGAGGGTGGGACGGCTTACACCAAATTCTTTAACGAGCTGGCGTTCGGGAGGAAGGCGATCGCCGGGCTTTAGCTTGCCCTCGCTGATGAGGCCTTTGATCTGGTTTACGATTTCGTCGGAGGCCCTTTTGGGCCTGATCGTTTGGAACATGTCGATTCAGGTTTGGTCAAACCATTTTAATTTGAATTCAGTCATGTTGTCAATCGAAAAATAGAATCCTTTAAAGATCGAAAGGTTAGGCGGGATATTGGATCGTTATGGTAGTGGTCAAACCATTTGTCCAAAAATCATTTTTTGGTTGACAACCTCTCTGCGGTTTGTTATAAAGCCAGAGAATTTGAGAAGCACCCCAAGGAGGTTATTATGGCTCGTTTATATGAGTATCAGGGAAAACAGCTGCTCAAGGCAGCAAAAGTCCCCATTCCTCAGGGAGAGGTGGCTACGACACCGGAGGAAGCGGGGAAGATAGCGGAGAAGATCGGGAAGCCGGTCGCGATCAAGGCGCAGATCTGGGCCGGAGGCCGGGGAAAGGCTGGAGGCATTAAGTTTGCCCAGAATCCGGAAGAGGCCAAAAAGGTCGCCAGCGATCTTCTCGGATCGGAGATCAAGAAGCTCAAAGTGGAGAAGGTCCTTGTTGAGGAGAAGCTGGAGATCGACAAGGAGTACTATGCGGGCATCATTATCGATGCCTCCAGGGAGGTGCGTGCGCCTGTGGTGATGTTCAGCACAGAGGGAGGCATGGACATCGAATCGGTGCCTTCCGAAAAGATTGCCCAGATGCCTGTGGATGTTTTGAGAGGCTTTCGCCTTTACGATGCCCTCAATCTCGGAGTCAGGCTGAAGGTCCCGACCAAATTCCTTCCAGCGATTGCTCAGGCTGTGATGGGTCTGTACCAGACCTTCCGGTCATATCATTGCAGGACAGCGGAGATCAATCCTCTGGTTCAGACCAAGGATGGCAAGATACTGGCCGGAGATTGTCGGATGGCGATTGACGACTCCTCCGTATTCCGTCATCCGGAGCTCGGCATTGAGGTGGCGCGAGAGTCACCCACGCCTCCGACTGAGCTGGATAAGATTGCGTGGCAGATAGAGGAGGGAGATCTCCGGGGGACCTGCTACATTGCGCAGATGGTTCCAGAGATAAAGGAGCTCAATTACGTAGGCTATCATGGAATCGGCGGAGGCGGTGCGATTCTCGGGGTCGATGCCCTGAACCGGCAGGGGCTCAAGATTGCTAACTATGCGGACACCAGTGGAAACCCGACTGCGGCAAAGGTCTACAGGGCGGCCAAAGTGATTATTAACCAGCCGGGGATCGAAGGGTATATGCTCGGTGGATTCATCGTGGCGAATCAGGAGCAGTGGCACCACGCACACGGCGTGGTGAAGGCCCTTCGGGAGGAGATACCCAAGAGGCCGGGTTTCCCCTGCGTGATCCTCCTCTGCGGAAATAAAGAGAAGGAGTCGATGGAGATACTGAAAGAGGGGACGAAAGATTTGCCCGGAAGGTTTGAGTTCTATGGAAGCGATAAGGTTTACGAGACCGAATTCTTAGCCAAGAGAATGAAGGCGCTGATCCTGGAGTACCGGAGGGACAGAGGGATAAAGGAGGAGTAGGCGATGATTGAGTTTAAAGAGAGAACGATCAAAGTCATCATCGACGATAGCAAATGCAAAGATTGTAAGACGCACGCATGCGCAGCGGGTTGTAAGCTCTATGACAGGGGCATCCTGGTCATTAAAGACGGCAAACCAGCGCTCGCCGGTGATGCGGCCTATGCGGAGAGGGTTGGGACGGAATGCCTGGCCTGCGAGTATGAGTGTTCGTTCAGAGGAAATAAAGCGATCCGGATCGAAGCCCCCATTCCAGGGCTGAAGGAGTATTTGGAGAAACGGGGACTGTCACTTTCATAAGAAGGAGTGAGAAATGGCTATTTTGCTTGAAAAGAACACGACAGTGTTGGTTCAGGGAATTACCGGAAGGGAAGGGTCTGCTCGGGCGGTTTTCATGAGAGATTATGGCACCAAAGTCGTGGCAGGGGTGACACCCGGACGGGGCGGTGAAGACGTCTCAGGGATACCGGTCTACAATACCGTTGAGGAAGCGGTAAGAGCACATGGCCGGATCGATGCCAGTGTGACCTTTGTGCCCGGCCCAGGACTGAAAGATGCGGTCTTTGAGGCGATTGATGGAGGAATCAAGTTTATATCGATGCCGGTTGAGCGGGTCCCTCTGTATGACATCCTTGAGATGATGGCCTATGCAAAGGTTCATGGGGTTAAACTCCTCGGGCCAGGCTCAATCGGTATCATGAGCCCTGGGATCGCTGTCATGGGATGGCTGGGAGGCACGCCTGAGTTTGCCAAGAGGGTCTTCGTGCCAGGACCGGTTGGCGTGATCTCAAGAAGTGGGGGTCAATCCGGGACTGTACCCTGGGCCATTAAGGAAGCTGGGATGGGTGTCAGCACGGTGATCCACATCGGGACAGAGCCGGTTCTAGGTATGTCCTGTGGCGACATCCTGCCCCTGTTCGAGAAAGACCCGGACACGAAGGCGGTGGCGATGTTCGGGGAGATCGGCGGGCCCTATGAGGAGGAGGCCGCAGAGGCGGTGAGGAAGAAGGAGTTCACCAAACCTCTCGTGGTCTACGTCGCAGGCGCGTGGGCCCCTGAAGGGATGCGGTTCTCCCATGCCAGCAGCATCATTGAGAGAGGAAGGGGGTCGGCGAAGGATAAGATCAAGTCGCTCAAGGAGGCCGGGGTCCATGTGGTCGATCGGCCGGATGAGATCGCCCCAACCCTCAAACGCTTGCTGAAAATTTAACCTTGAACAAGAAATTCGAAGCACGAAATCCCTGCCTACCGCAGGCAGGCGAAATTCGAAACGAGCACGAATTACGAAAATACATTAATGATCGAAATAGGGGGTTTAGAACTTGAAGGATTTGGATTGAAGATTTGTTTCGGATTTCGATATTCGAAATTCGGATTTATTCCCAAACAGGAGGTATGACAATGACTGTGATGAGATCTGTTTTTTATGTTCCGGGGAATAATGAAAAGATGGTGGCCAAAGCACCGGAGATTCCAGCCGACATCATCACCCTCGACCTGGAAGACTCTGTTCCACCCGCTGAAAAAGCGAAGGCCCGTGAGATGACCCGTGAGAATCTGAAGTTTGCAGGCTCTGGAGGGTCGACCGTATACGTCCGGATCAACAACTGGGAGACGTTGATGACGAACGATGACCTTGAGGCGATCGTCCACGAAGGGCTCTCCGGGGTCTGTCTGGCGAAGTGTGGAGGGCCGGATCATGTCCAGCGCCTCGACTGGAAGCTTGAGGAGCTCGAGAGGAGAAGAGGCCTGCCTGTAGGGAGCATCGCCATCCAGCTTCTCATCGAAACAGCCAAAGGGGTGATCAACGCCTATCCCTCAGCCATCGCAAGCAAAAGGGTCAACTCCCTGATCTTCGGTGCGGTGGATTACACAAAAGATATGAGGGTGAAGCTGACGATCGAAGGCGAGGAGCAGTTCTATGCGAGGGCCCATACTGCTGTTGCGGCAAGGGCTGCAGGGTGCATTGCCATTGACTGCCCGTTTGTGGCGTACAAAGACACCGAGGCATTTGAAAAGAGCACGCGATTTGGCCGTCAATTAGGCTATGAAGGAAGGATGCTCATCCATCCAAGCCAGATCGAACCCTCTCACCGGATCTACACGCCAGCACCGGAGGACGTGGAATGGGCCAGAGGGGTGGTCAAGGTCTTCGAGGAGGAGGGAATTGCCAAAGGCGCGGCCGCGGTCTCCTATCAGGGGAAGATGGTAGACACCCCGGTCTATGAGAATGCGAAGACGATCCTGGCCATTATGGAAGAGATCGCCGCCTTCGATGCAAAGCGCAAAAAGGCCTGAGATCAATCCCAGCTAAATGGTTTTCCTTCTTAGTCCGATTCCAAGAAGCAGGATCATTAAGAAGCGAAAGACCATCCCCTTGCTTTGTGCCTGTGTCGTAATCATGACAAGGGGGTGATCTCCGCGGAGAGGCAATCAGCCTCGTCACCTGACCGCCTCTCCCGTGTAGCGACAGAAGTGTTTTTTAGGCAATGATGACACAGCTTTCGAGGGGTGAGGTATCCTGTTTTTGTCTTGATCAGTCAAGGAGCTTAAAGGAATGAAGATCGTTCTCGTAGGCCAGGGCCCTTTTGGAGAGAAGGTTTTGAGGTCTCTGGTTGAGAACGGCGAGAAAGTGGTCGGCGTCTTCTGTCCTCCGGATCGGAGGGGAGAGCCGTTGAGGGAGGCCGCAGAGCAGGCAGGCGTTTTGTTCTTTCGTCCCTCCCGGATGAAGAATCCCGAAGTCTATGAAGCCTACCTGAAGTTGGAGCCCGATCTGGTCATCCTTGCCTTTGTAACCGATATCATTCCAGAGAGGCTGCTCGATCTTCCTTCGATCGGGACGATCTGCTATCATCCCTCTCTTCTGCCAAGGCATCGAGGAGCCAGTGCGATCAACTGGGCGATCATCATGGGAGAGACCCGAACGGGGCTGACAATCCTTTGGGCCGATAAGGGGATTGATACCGGACCGATCCTCCTTCAAAAAGAGGTGGAGATCGGGCCCCATGATACTGCAGGGACCCTTTATTTTAATACCCTCTTTCCTCTCGGGGTTCATGCGATCATGGAGGCGGTTGAGCTGATCGAAAAGGGAAGGGCGCCTCGAATCCCTCAGGACGATTCAAAGGCGACCTATGAGCCTCCTTGCGATGATCGGGTGGCGAGGATCGATTTTGGGAGACCGGCCAGGGACGTCTACAATCTGATCAGGGGGTGCGATCCTCAGCCCGGTGCTTATACAACCTTTAAGGGGAAGAAGACGAGGTTTTATGAGGCCATGCTGATTCCGGAATCCACGGGAAGGGCCTTGGGAGAGATCATCTCCATCGAGGAGAGTGGACTTCGGGTTGCACTAAAAGATGGCGTCATCCAGATCGGTAGACTGAGGACGGAGAAAGGGGAGAAGGTTGGCCCGATCGAGTTTGCTAAATTGACCGACTTGAGAGCAGGAGATCGATTTGGAGAATAGGACAATTTTAGACAGGGATTTCGGATTGGAGAGGCTTTGAAGATAAACCCTCCGAATTCTTAACTCATGACTCCGAACTGTTTTGCACAAAATTCCAGGAGGTTTTGATGGAACGAGAGAAGATGGTTGAGGAACTGGCGGGGATCGTAGGGAAGGAGAATGTCCTGTCCTCTGAGACGGACTTGCTCCTCTACGGCTACGATGCCTCCCTCTTCAGGGGAAGGCCTGACTGCATCGTCCTTCCTGGTTCGACCGAAGAGGTTTCGAAGATCGTCAAGTTCGCCCGGGCGAATGGCATCCATATTGTCGCCAGGGGATCTGGAACGAACCTGAGCGGTGGGACCATTCCCACCCAGGGAGGGATCGTCCTTCACTTTTCTCGGATGAACAGGGTTCTGGAGATCGACATCGAGAATCAGAGGGCCGTGGTGGAGCCGGGGATCTTCACCCTTGTGCTGAAGAACCAATTGGCCCGTTACGGATATATTTACCAACCCGATCCGGCCAGCGAGAAGGTCTCCACGCTTGGAGGAAATTTCGGAGAAAATTCGGGAGGGCCCCACTGCCTCAAATACGGGGTGACGACCAACCACATCTTAGGGGCAGAGGTTGTGCTCTACGACGGTGAGGTGATTCAGGTCGGCGGCAAAGCCCTTGACCATCCGGGTTACGATCTAACCGGCGTGCTAGTGGGATCGGAGGGAACACTGGGAATTGCGACGAAGTTGATCCTCCGGATCATGCCAAAACCTGAAGCGGTCAAGACGATGCTCGCCATCTACAACTCCCTGGAGGATGCAGGCAGGACGGTCTCCGCGATCATTGCCGATGGGATCATCCCTGCGACCTTAGAGATGATTGACCGATTGACGATTAAGGCGGTTGAGGAGTCGATCCACGCCGGATTTCCTCTCGATGCAGAGGCTGTTCTTCTAATCGAACTGGATGGATTAAAGGATGGGATGGAGAGGCTGGCTGAAAGGATCATGGAGATATGCAGGAAGAACAATGTCCGTGAGGTGAAGGTGGCAAAGACCGAGGCAGAGAGGGCGCAGCTCTGGGCCGGACGAAGGGGTGCCTTCGGCGCGGTGGCCCGGCTCAGGCCGAACTACTTTGTCTGCGACGGAACCGTTCCGAGAACAAGGCTGCCCGAGGTTCTGACCAGGGTGATGGAGATAGGCAGGAGATACGGCCTCGCCATTGCGAATGTCTTCCATGCGGGAGATGGAAACCTTCATCCTCTTATCCTTTTCGATGAGCGAAATGAGGAGGAGCTGAGAAAGGTCCATTTAGCCGGGTCTGAGATCTTGAAATTATGTGCTGATGCAGGTGGGACGATCAGCGGGGAGCATGGCATTGGCACGGAGAAGATGAAGGAGATGCTCTTCGTCTTCAACTCTCAGGACATTGCGGCCATGAAAAAGGTAAAGAAGGCCTTCGACCCTGAGGATGTTTATAATCCGGGGAAGGTCCTGCCGGAACAGACGCTCTCTGCTTAGCGTGGGAGAAGGAGAAAGGAGTATGCCCAGCACCATGAAAACGCTTTCTCGGCTGCAAGAGATCGTTGGGGAAGCCAATCTCATTAAGGATCGCGATAGGCTAAAGGCTTATAAACTGGATGGAAAGACCCCCAAGGTGGTTGTCTCTCCGGCGACGGTCGACGAGACCTCCAGGGTCGTGGCTTATGCCTATGAAAAAGGGTTAGCCCTCGTCCCGAGAGGGAATGGGACAAAGATGAAGATGGGTGGCATTCCCAAAAGGGTGGACATCCTTCTTTCAACCACCCGGCTCAATCGGATAACTGATAAGGACTGCGACAATCTCACCCTCTGCGTAGAAAGCGGCATCACCCTCGATGAGGTTCAGAAGACCCTGGCCAGAGAGGGGAGAGGCTACTTTCTTCCTCTCGACCCACCTTTCTCAGATAAGGCGACGCTCGGCGGGATTGTGGCGACAAATGCGAGCGGGCCCAAGAGATTGCTCTACGGCACAGCGAGAGACTTAATTACAGGTATGAAGACGGTCTTCCCCAATGGGGATGTGGTGGTTTCAGGTGGGAAGACGGTCAAGAATGTCTCCGGCTATGATATGTGTAAACTCCTGATCGGTTCTTTTGGAACCCTGGGCATCATCTGTGAGATGACTTTTAGACTCCTTCCCCTTCCCGAAAAGGAGGCGACTCTCCTCCTCTCCTTCCAAAAGCTGGAGCAGGCCGATGGATTCGTTCGGGAGATCATCTCGTCCCAGCTTATTCCTGCCTCCATTGAAACCCTCAACCGACCGGCTCTCGATTATTTGAAACGCCAGATCCCTCTATCGACGGATGGGAATTATCTCGTTGCCATTGGATTGGAGGGTGTTCGAGAGGGTGTGGAGAGACAGATGGCTGAGATTGGGGAACGGGGGAAGAGATACGGATGTGTCAACGCGGAGGCGATGGATGGGGAGGAAGGAGAGGCCTTTTGGAAGGCCCTTCGAGACTTCTCGATCTGGAGCGATCCGGATCTCATCTCTCTCAAGTCGAATTTTTTCCTGTCAAAACACGGGGAGATGATCGCAAGTTATGAAAGGATGACCGCAGAATCGGGTGTTCGATCTGCCTTGATCTGCCATTCCGGAAATGGGATCCTTTATTCCCATCTCCTCACGGCAAAGGTTTCGCGATCAAAAGCCGAGGTCTTGGCCGGGCTGATTCAAAAGATGACCCTGGAAGCGGTGAAGAACGGAGGAAATCTGATTGTGGAGTCGGCCCCTTCTTCTCTTAAAAAGAGAATCGATGTGTGGGGAGAGGCCCGGAGCGATCTCCGGATCATGCAGCGTATTAAAGAGGAGATGGATCCGAGGAGAATCCTCAACCCGGGAAGGTTTGTAGGAGGAATCTAACGTACCAAAAATGCGAAATCCGAATGTCGAAATCCGAAACAGATTCAAAATGTTAATTTTCAAGATTTGGATCTTTTTTGTTTAGAAAATTAGGATTTTGAACATTCGATATTGTTTCGAATTTCGTGCTTCGAATTTAGGATTTTACGCGAGGAAAGAGTGAATTATGAAACAGGAAGAGCTGAAGACATTGTTATACGATGAGATCGCCAAATGCAATCGGTGTGGCTTCTGTTTGGCAGTCTGTCCTGTTTATACCGTTAAAGGAAGAGAGTGGGCGACGCCAAGGGGTAAGAATGCGCTGATCCGGGCGATCATCGAGAATAAGATCGATTGGACCCCGGAGATCGAGGAGACCCTCTTCCGCTGTACCGGATGCAGGCTCTGTACCCAGACCTGTTTTCCTGCTGTGGAGACGAACCAGGGTGTTCTCGCAGGAAGGGAGTGCCTGGTCGACAGAAGGCAGTACCCAAAGGTTGTCGATCGGGTGGTGGAGGCCCTGGAGAAGAATTTCAATATCTCCGGTGAGTCAAATCAAAGCCGTTCGATGTGGGTGGAGGGATTGGGGGAGGTTCCCGATCATAAGTTTCAAAAGGAGAGGGCTGAGGTGATCTACTTCGTCGGATGTGTGGCAGCCTTCTACCCCATGGCCCATAAAATTCCTCAGACCTTTGTCCGGATTCTGGACAGGGCCGGAGTGGACTTCACCATCCTTGGAGGAGAGGAGTGGTGCTGCGGGTTTCCTCTGATTCAGGCAGGGATGAAGGAGAAGATGGGAAAACTGGTGGAACACAATGAGCAGAAGGTGAAGGAGGTGGGTGCGAAGGCCGTTGTCTTTGCCTGTCCCTCCTGTTATCACACGTGGAAGGAGAGGTATCATACCGATGCTGAGCTGCTCCACTCCACCCAGTTCATGGAGAGACTGATCGAGGAGAAGAAGATTGCTTTCAATAACGGGATTGAGAGGAAGGTGACCTATCACGATCCCTGCGATCTCGGCAGAAACAGTGGCGTTTACGACCCGCCGAGAAATATATTGAGAAAAATCCCCAATCTTCATCTGGTCGAACTGGAAGGAAATCGCCAGCTATCGGTTTGTTGTGGCGGGGGAGGGGATCTTGAGATGATCGATCCGGAGCTCTCCGCAGCCATTGCTCAAAGGAAGGTCGAAGAGATTCAGAGGACCGGAGCGGACGAGGTGGTCACTTCCTGCCAGCAATGCATCCGGACGATCTCCGGTTACGCCAGAAAACACAAGATCAAAATCAGGGTCAAGGATATTACCGAAGTGGTCTGGGAGGCGATGGTAAAGTAGATTTAGCTTGACAAAGGCTTTTAAATTATATTATTTCTTTTTGCCATTAATGGTAAGACCAATTTCGGAAGGAAGATTTTTCAAAGAGGTTGAATTTAACCAAATCTCATGCGAAAGGAGGTGAAGGTTTTTAGAAGAGGCAGGTTGTTTTCCTTTAACCCTTTTGTGAAAGGAGAAAGGTATGGGAAAGAAAGTTCAAGACAAGAAAAGTGAAGAGAAGGTTTCTCGTCGTAGGTTTTTGAAGGCCGCGGCAGCCACGGCCGGCGTGACGGCAGCCACCATCGGTGTTCCCGCGTTTCTCAAACATGCTTCGGCCGCACCTATCAAATGGAAGATCCAGACAGCCTGGGATGCAGGCACCCTTGGGTTTGTGAAATTTCAGGAATTCTGCAAGAAGATGGGAGAGATTTCGGAGGGTAAACTCGTATTTGAAGGTTTTCCTGCCGGTGCGATTGTGGGCACGTTTGAGATGTTTGACGCAGTGAAGGCGGGTGTTTTTGACGCTTACCATTCCTTTGACGTTTACTGGGTAGGTAAGGTGCCTGCTTGTACCTTCCTGTCTTCTTACCCATTTGGAATGGATCGTCCGGACCAGTGGGAAACCTGGTATGAATATCTGGGAGGAAAAGAAATTGCCCGGGAAGCTTATGGCGCACATAATATGATGTACGTGGGACCCATCCAGCATGATGATAACCTGATCCATTCTAAGATACCTATTCGATCGTTTGAAGAGTTCAAGGGAAAAAAGATCCGCTATCCGGGAGGTATGATCGCTGATATCTATCGGGCGGCTGGTGTCTCTACCGTGCTCCTTCCTGGAGGGGAAGTCTATCCTGCCTTGGAGAAGGGTGTCATCGACGCTTCGGACTATGTTGGTGCAGCGGTCAATTACAACCTTGGTTATGGAGAGATTGCAAAGTACATTATCATGGGGCCTCCCTCCACGCCATGCCTGCATCAACCTGTGGACTTGATGAGCTTGGAGGTTAACATGGGCAGATGGAAGGCTTTGCCCAAATATCTTCAGGATATGGTAGAAGCAGTGGTCAAATGGCACTCCTGGGATCATTACGCAGCCATCCAGAAAGCGGATATCCAGGCCTTCGAAGACTTCCAGAAAAAGCAAGGGGTTACGATTATCCGGCTTAAAGAGTCCGATATTGAGAAGTTCAGGAAGTTCGCCCCGGAATTGTGGGTGACGTGGGCGAAGAAGCATCCTCTTGCGATGAAGGCCTTCAAGTCTCAATGGGAATACATGAAGTCTATCAAGATCGGCTACTATAAGGATTCAGACTTAGTTGATCTGAAAGGGAAGAGGTTAACCCTTTAGAGGCGACTGGGGAGGGGGAGCGGAATATTTTCGATTCTCCTCCCCATTTTACGTGGATGGAACGGGCTGAAGATCCTCTGAGGAGAAGGTTATGGATGGTTTGAGGAAATTTATGATGATTGTGAACAAAACCAACATCTTTGTCGGAAAGATGATGGTTGGGGTGACCCTGCTGGCTGTCTTTGTGATCACCTTTGAGGTGGTGATGCGTTATGTGTTTAACCGGCCTACAAACTGGGGCCATGAGAGCATGATCCTCCTTTTTGCGATTTTCTACTGTGCCGCGGCCGGCTATGCCCACTACTACCGCGCCCATGTGCGAGTGGATGTTTTTTACTCGACTCGCCCTCCAAGAACAAGAGCCTACCTCGATTTGATCACCTCTATCTTTTTCTTTCTCTTTGCGATCGTCTTCACCTATACGAGCTGGAATTTTTACTGGAGTTCCCAGACCATGCTAGGTGGAGGTAAGATATTCGGGATTACCGTTCCCGGAGAACTCTCCTTTACCGATTGGCAACCTCCTTACTATCCGGTCAAGTTTATGATGCCTCTGGGAGGGTTTTTGTTGCTGCTTCAGGGAGTTGTCTGGTTGATCCGCGATATCCACATGGCTGCGACCGGGAGGGAGATGAAATGAGTATCGAGCTGATTACCATCACGATGTTTGGATCCATGTTGATCCTTTTGATGCTTGGGCTGCCCGTGGCCTTTTCCTGTGGGGCGGTGGGCATCATTTTCACTGCAATTCTGCAGGGACCTTCTGCTGTCAATATTGTCCCAACCCGAATCTTTGGCCTCATGGTAAACTATCTCTTGGACGCCATCCCCCTCTTCATCTTCATGGCCTGTATTCTTGAAAGGGGCGGTCTCATCGGAGAAATCTATGAAATGGTCCATCAGTGGCTGGGATGGCTTAAAGGCGGTGTGGCAACAGCGTCTGTTGTAGCATGCACCATGATGGCTGCTATGGTGGGAGTGATTGGAGCGAGTGAAGTGACCATGGGCGTGATCGCCTTTCCGGAAATGCTGAGAAGAAGGTACGATAAATATATGGCTGCTGGCTCGGTGCTTGCAGGTGGAACCCTTGGGATCCTCATTCCGCCGAGTGCCATGCTCATCGTATACGGGATGGTCGATAATGTTTCAATCGGCCAGCTCTACGGTGGGGCCTTTTTGCCTGGTTTTCTCCTTTCCGCCCTGTATATAGGTTACATCTCCGTACGGTCTTATCACAACCCGATAATGGGACCTGCGATTCCCAAAGAGGAGCGTCTGCCTTTGTCTGGAAAGTTAAAGCTCTCCAAGCCAATTATACCCGTAGCCATTCTGATTTTTCTCGTTCTTGGCACTATTTTGATTGGCATTGCAGCACCCACCGAGGCGGCAGGTGTGGGATGCGCTGGAGCGTTCGTCATCCTTGCCCTACAACGCAGGTTAAAGTGGAAGGGAGTGGTCGAGGCCTGCGAGAATACCCTGAAATCCTCGGCCATGGTTCTGTGGACTATGTTCGGAGCCAACATCTTCGTCGCTCTCTACGTCATGGTGGGAGGTGGAAAGTTTGTCACGGACCTGCTTCTTGGAATCGGGGAAAGATGGGTCATCATTGGTGTCACGCAGCTTATCCTGATCTTTTTAGGTTGTTTTATCGATTGGGTCGGCATTATCATGCTCACCGTCCCGATTTTTGGCCCGATTATCCGGCAGTTGGGGTTCGACCCGGTCTGGTTCGGAGTGCTTTACGCTGTCAACCTGCAGATATCGTTCTTGTCCCCACCTTTTGGATATGCTCTCTTCTATCTCAAAGGTGTGGCACCGCCGGAGATCTCAACGACCGATATCTGGAAGGCAGCAGCTCCATTTATCGGACTCCAGTTCATAGGATTGATTCTCTGCATGATCTTTCCTGATATCATCCTGATCGTTCCGAAATTGTTTTATAGAGGGTGATATTTGAAAATCGGGTTCATATCGCTGGAAACGCCCCTTTTGAAAGGGGCGTTTCTCTTTTCCCCTTTTGGAAGGGAGGAGATTACCCCTTCCTTATTCTCCAAACCATGATAAACAAGAAGTCTTCTGGCACCACAAAAACTTTTGTTTATAGAGCCCCCACGATTTATGTAGCCATTTTCTATTTAGTCCTGCTCGCTTGGACAGTTGTCTCCGTTTCTATCATGGGAACAAAGGGATGGGTCGATTGGCTTCAACTCTTTATGGTTGCTTTTGTCTTCGTCATGACCTGGTTTTTCTCTCTGGGAATTTCTTACAGGGTGGAAATAAACGAGGATGGAAAGTTAGAGTTATTCAGCTTCAGGAGGCTCATCAGTATCCATTCCACAAAAATAGCAACGGTGGAGGGCCCCCATCTGCCCCTCGGATTCATCCGGTTTAGGCTGGAGAGGGAAAAAGCTTACCTCTTCGGAATTCCCAGAAACAGGGATCTTCAGCAGATCTTGGAAATCATCCGCAAAACAAATCCGGGCATTAAGTTCAAGAATCTTCCGTTGACCCCTTGAACGCCAGAGCTCTGGGACCCTCGATTATGGACCGGTCAGAATTTGGTCCAATCAATATTCGTTTTTTCAGAAGGCAGCGGGATAATAAAGACGGGCTTTCGGCTCCGTTGTAATACTGAACCAGCGACGCTTCCAAGAAAGGTCTGCTTCAAGAACCCCTTTCCATGAGTTCCAAGGATGATCGTGTCACAACCTTCATCATCTGCTGTCTTCAAAATCTCTTCCACGGGATAGCCCACCGGAACAAGGATTTTGGATACAAGCGCAATGCATGCGGAGCCCATTTGGTCCTCTATCGTCTTGCAAACTTCCTGGAGACGTTTCTTGATTTCTTCGATATTCCTCTCCTGTTCTCGCTTTATGCTTTCTTTCACCCGCTTCTCTATCCCAATACCAGATTCATCATACGGGTGGCGAAAGGGCTCAACAGCGTGTAGAATGATAATCTCTGCATTATATTTGTTTGCTAGATCTACCGCATAAAAAAAGGCATAATAAGAGTTCTTACTGAGATCTGTCGCATAAAGAATCTTCTTAATTTGCGGATTCATCTCTCTCCTCCATTTCTCCACCTATTTTCTCCTGCTCTCATTTCAGAGTTATTCAATGCCGGTGGAAGATTTAGTCCAAATTAAGGCTACCTCTGACAATCTCATTCCTGCGAAAGTAGAAATCCAGAATTTCTTGACATTACTGGACTCCCCCTGGAGTTTAGCCCGTACTTGATACGGGGCGGGAGTGACAAATTGATATTTATTAGAGAGTTAATTAAACCCTATCAGGCTTCAACACCGTTGTCAATAAATTCTGAGAATTATGTTTCTATGCAATCCGCATAATCGTCTCCTGATCTCTGCCTGATAGCCCCCTGCCAACCGGTAGGCAGGAGGATCCAAAAGCGGGCTGGCTGGCAGGAGGGAGTAGTCCGAGATTTCAGAACTTTCCAGAAATCTCACCAAATTCTGTTGACAACAAAAGCCATAGATGTTATTTTTAGTCCAATTCTGAAGAGGGGGTTATCCAATGTTCGTTCTTCCTCCGAATTTCATACTGCTGGTCTGTGTAGCTATCGTTGTCGGGATTATAGGGTTTCTCATCTACGGCTTCAGAAAAGGTTTTGAAAATATATTCCCTGACGAGTAGAGTAGTCTCGACACCCCGGGAATCGATCCTCTTAAGCATTCAAGGGTTAATCCGCCAGTTCTTCTTCAAAAGGATGTTTGGCCGGATAAAAACGAACCCCGCTGGAGTTTCCAGCGGAGTTCGTTCTCTTCAACATTTCTCCTCCCTGAAGATATTCCGGTCACTTCATCGTGAGGGATGGGATTACAGGAATATTGGTTAACTATTCAGAACCGATCAGGCGGAATATTATGGACCTTCGAGCTAAATCAGATCACCGAGACGGTCGGCGACCCATTTGGCGAGGTCCTTTGCTTTATCCGTATCCCAATAGGGTTTTTGGTCACCTTCATTTCCGAGCTGAAGCAGGTACTTTTTCCCACCTTTTTCCGGGTTGAGCCCGATGATCGCCACGCCGCCTCCAAAGATCTCCGGGATATTGAATTTTAGTGATTCGCCGTCCTTTAGCTTTTCCATCCTGCTGATGATCTCTTCTCGACTGAGTTTCATATACTCCTCCAGACTTAGATTAGAAGCAATGCGGTTACTTCAGTGCCTCCTTGATCATTTGTTAATAAATTTATCAGTTAATTCATTCTATGTCAAGAATCCGACTCGACTGATTCGGCGGTACGGGGAGTATAAAAGCGAGGGGGGCAACCATCGGAGACGTTAACGAGCAGTTTTTGTTTTTAAGACTTTTTCTTTGCCATTTCCTCCCTTGCTCTGCGGTCTTGTTCTGCTCTCCAGGCGCGTATTCTTCTCTTCTGCCTATCTGTAAAAGCGGCAGCCAACAGGGCCAGGCCCAGGAGGACCATGAACCCGGCCCTATGGTTATAGCCATTCATCAGGATATGACGCAGAGCCACAAAAAGGAACCCGATCCCACACCATAAAAAGATTGTAAATCGGGTGAAATAACCTCTTATCATCTGAAAATCTCTATTGCCCTTAGCCAGGACCCTTCCCCTGAAAGAAGGAGGGTCCTGTTTGGATCGTTACTCCTGATAACCCTCTTCCTTTCTCTTTGCCAGATCAACAATGCCCAGCAACAGGACGATGAGGTAGACGATTAGCAGGATGACCCAGCCCGTTGTCTTGAATGCCTTATTGACCGCGAAAAGGCTGAAGATCCCATAGAAGATGATCATACAGATCACCATCAGGTCTTCGAACCAGTTGGGTCTGATGGCCTTGGGCAGGAACTTATGGTTGACCACCAGTGTCTGAATCCCGCCGTAGACGAAGACAAACCCAGCGATATTGGCCTGAATCAGGATGTAGGTTAAGGGTAGTTTTACCACTGAAACCATCATGATGACCCAGATGACCACCAGGGCGAAGACAATATAGTAGATGATTCGGATGTCCCCTTTGATCCAACTCCTCAAACCCGGCCAGAGGTTGTAAAGCATATCAGCCATCTGACGGGTCGCGGAGTCAGTGACACCAAGCTGGGTGCCGAAAAGGACCCAGAAACCGATCAGTTGAACCCAGACCCATCCAGGGGTTCCTAAGAATTTACGGATCGCATCACCCTGATAAGCAGCCACTGCCCAGCCTCCCAATTTGGTCCCTTGAGGGATCAAACCAACGGCGAAGTTCACAGTCAGCCACATTCCGATCCAGCAACCCAAGCCGAAGATGATCCATTGATCCAAACGAGCGAAGTGGAGCCAGTCTTTCCAGCGTTTCAGATTCTCGGCAGTGGGTCTAAATACGATTCCAGTGGGATGGACATCAATCTTCTCCCCTCCGATGGCACCAGAGATGTAACCGACCTCCTTACCCATTCCATACCCCTTATCCCTGGACCAGTTAGAGGAGGAGATGTTGAAAATCCCACCTGCCGCTGAATAAGCAGCAAACCCTCCCAAAAGCACCGGATCTGCGCCCTCGGGAATCATGCCAAAGGAGAAGAAGCCCTTGGTAACTCTCCAGATCGACTCGGCAGGAACGTAGCCGATGAGAAGAATCACCATCGAACCGACAATAGCAGCCACAAAAGCCCAGGAGATCTTCTCTAAAGTACTTTCAACCTTTCTTCCCCATAAGAGCATGAAGAGGACCAGGGCAGTCCAGACCATCCCCCAGACCATTACTGTAACCTTCTGTTCAGGCCCTGGCATCTTGTTAATAAGGATGGCCGTCCATGCGGTGGCTGAGGTGATGGCCCATCCTGGTCCAATACAGACGACACAGGTGATGATCCAGAAGGGGCCCCATAGCCCAACGTCCGGGTTTTAAACGGTTGTAACCGATCATCATGGGCTCGCCGGTATAGATGGTATATCGAATGCACTCAAGGTTAAAAAAGGTCTGGGTAATGCAAGCAATCGTGGTAATCCACATCAACATTGGGCCGTACTGGACGGCTGCTGCAGGGCCCATGAGCCACTCACCGCTCCCGATAGAAAGGGAGAGCATGATGGCACCTGGACCAATGAATTTAAGAAAGTTCCTAAATCCCCTTTTTGGGCCTTCAGGCATATCCCTGACATCCCAGGGCTGAAGACAACCAGCTTTGATTTGATCAGCCATATTCTCCCTCCTTCCTTCACCGCTTAGGTGAGCCGGATTTTAAGAAACCGAAAGCTCTATCCTCACCTCCTTTCTCCAACGTTTACCAAGGGACTCAAAGACAGCTCCACGATGTAGATTTCACAACAAAGCACCTTTTTTGTCAAGATTTTCGTGAGATGATAATTCCTTTCCGGGAAGCCCCGTCCTGTGGACGGGGAGCTTCATTAGGGATTAAGTTCCAATCACATAGGTCGGGGTTGGGTAAATGATAATTTTGCTTGACAATTATTTTAAATCTTTTAATGTAATAGTAGTATTTTTCAGACAGGTCAAGGATGGAGGAAGGACCTTGGTTGAAGAGAGGATCAAGGACGGGACAAAGATATTGAACCTGTTGAGATCGATGGCCGACTACAAACCCCACTTTGAGATCATCGGAAACTACCGCCTGATCGATGACGGCATTCGACCCGAGGCCACCATCATGATTCGTGCCAATGGTAAGGAGATGCATGAGGCCGATACAGGGGCAGGGCCTGTGGACGCACTGGCCAGGGCACTGAAAAAGGCACTCAAATCGATCTTTCCTGAGATCGAAGGGGTGAAATTGATCGACTTCAGTTCGAGGATCTTCGATCCAGGGGCTGGAACCGCAGCAGGCGTCGAGGTGGAGATCCTCTTCAGCAATGGAAAGGATGCCTGGAGGGTAAAGGCTTTTTCTGAGAATATCTGCAAAGCCTCTTTTATGGCATTGGTTGACGGGTTCGAGTACGGGATTCTGGTTTCAAAAGAAGAAAACGTAGAACGTAGAACGTAGAACG
>JACAEX010000024.1 GCA_013388635.1 Syntrophaceae bacterium
GAAATCAGATTCTGGTGCGAGGGAAAACTGATCGATGTGCAACGCATTAAAAATACCGACCTCAAAGGTGTGCACTTTTAAAACTTAAAGTGTGCACTTTTAAATTTTAGCTAACAGTTCCAATCATGAAGGGCCCCAGCGGTGAGAGGATACAAAATGGCAAAGATATTCACGAAATTTAGAGATAGACATATGGGAAAAATTTGGTTAGTTTAGAATCGGGTCTTGAGAAAAATGAAGACGGTTGCCTCCATTGATGTTGGAACCAATACCATCCTTCTTCTCGTCGCGACGGTGGAGGGGGGGAGGATCAAACCCCTCCTTGAAAAAGAGACCATTGTCCGGCTGGGTGAGGGCGTTCAGAAGGACAGCGTCCTCTACCAGGATTCCATGAAGAGAGGATTCCAGACACTGGCCCGGTACATGGAACATTGTCAGAGCATGGGGGTCCAGAAGATCTTTGCCGTGGGAACCAGTGCCCTCAGAGAGGCCAGAAATTCTGAGGCCTTCATCCGGATGGTCAAGGAAAGGCTCGGTCTCTCCATTGAGATCATCTCAGGCGAGGAAGAGGCTCGACTCTCCTTTTTGGCAGTGGCCAAGGATTTGAAGGAGATGGAGAGGTCTACCTTTGTGATCGATATTGGCGGAGGAAGCACGGAGTTCATCTTGGGCAGAGGTGAGCAAATCGCACATTGGATGAGCCTTCCGCTCGGTTCGGTTCGTTTCACGGAAAGGCATCTTCTCTCAGATCCTGTCCGGGAAGAGGAATGGAAGGAGATGGAGAGGGAGATTCGGAAATTACTGACCAGGGTTCCTCATCCCCGGGGACCGTTCTCAATGGTCGCTGTCGGTGGAACGGCCACGACCCTGGCCTCTGTGGAACAGGGACTGGAAGAATTCATTCCTGAGAAGATCCACCATTTCGTCCTGAAAAAGGAGTCGCTGAGAAATCAGCTTCACCTCTATCGGTCCAAAACCATCGCTCAGAGGAAAACGATACCCGGTCTCCCCCCTGATAGGGCGGATGTGATCCTGGCCGGAGGCGCCATCCTCTTGATGGCGATGGAGAAGTTTGGAGTCTCGTCTCTCCTTATCAGCTGTCATGGAGTAAGATATGGAGTCCTTTATAAGAATATCTCAGATTTCAAATTTCAGATTTCAGATTGAAAAATACAAACCCAGCATCAAAAACTATCATTGAAAGGAAAGAAACGCCCCATCAATCCTCCTTAGAAACCAACTTCTTCAAGATCAGGATGACCAAAATTATCAACCTCTCCTGACCTGAACTCCTTGGACCGATGGGAGTTTCGCCTTTGCAGAAGATGAGATCACCCTTCTTAAAGGGTTTCTCCTCCTCCCCGATGGCCAGGGTTCCCTCCCCTTCTAAACCACAAAGGATCACTTCCAGAGCGCCGGGATGAGGATGAAGAGGCATGGTCTGACCTGGCTCAAAGCAGAGAAGCACCGCTGCCCCTGCCTCTCCGATATGGAGTTGTTTGGGTACGAAATTCTCTTTTGAAAACTCAGCCTTCTCAAGAAGATGGATGGGATCCATAAAGCACTCCATTAAAATTCGAATTTCGTGCTTCGAATTTACTCTATCTCATTAAGTTCTTTGACGATCACTTCCGGATCAATGTTGTGCATCAAGGCCCCGAAGGAGATCGATTCCATCCTCATCCCGGGGCAGGTGAAGCAGCCCTGCCCAAAATATTTTTCGATCACTTTGATTGCCCCGGGGTTGGCCTTTAACACATCTCCGATCACCATATCTTTATTGAATCTCTTCTCAGCCATGGTTTCCTCCTTTTCAGTTCGGAGAATCTAATTTTCGGTCTCCGAACTCTCAACTCCTAACTCGCGTTTTCATCCGACTTCGGAATCATACTCATCCAGAGATTGACGATAAATAAAAAAACGGAAACCTCCTGACCAATCCCGAATAGAATGGCCAGAACGTGCCAGGTCCCACCCTGTAGGGCCTCTAAAATCCATGAAAAGGAGAGGCCGACGAGCGTGATATTGGCAAGCCATACCTGAACATTCCCCAGTCGCTGGCTGTAGACCGGTCTGCCCATAAATCGGGGGAGAATATGGTATCCCACCCCATAGATCATCATGGCCATAAACCCTAAAAGAAGGATGTGGACATGGACCCGTATTAAAGCAAATCGATGGTCTGGCCATATCAACATGGCAATCCCCATGATCGTCCCTATCCCAAGATAGATCAAACTCGACTTCACAAAAGCTTTTGCATATTTATCCATTGATCTCCTCCAGCGTTTTCCTCTCGGGCACTCTTGAGCTTCTTATTTCTCCAAACGCCGAACCCTGAACTCCGACCTATCTTCTTAGCCTCCGTGGATCAGCATGGGCAGGCACCGGGTGCATACCCAGAGATCCTCTCCACCTTTGCGGCACGGGAGTAAAACGCCCTGATGCTCTGTCTTCCCGCAGACAAAACAAACGATCTCTTTCTTCTCAGCCATTCCGATTCTCCTTTTGTCCTAAAGTTAACCCTGATTTCAAAGTCTCGCCTTGACTTAGATCAATTTCATCAAGATAACTGCGCCTCTTCTCCTCATCTCCTCATCTCCTTATCTCCTCACCTCCCTATCTCAGGTAATGGTACAGCATATCCAGTCGGCCGTGCTTGATCATATACATTCCAGAGAATTTCATCACCTCCCGGATCTTTGCTTTATACTCACCATGGTAACACTGGGTCTCACACTTCTTGCACATGGGCTTGGGATCATGGGGGCACTTCAGTCTCATGGTCAGACCGTAGCTGAGAAGCCGTGTGCAATCCTGGCAAAGAGGGATCTCTGCTTTCTCGATCTCCTTAATATCGAGCATTTTGAAGGAGAAAGGGACCTTCTCTCCGTCATGGTTCTCCATGCAAAAGATCCCTACAAATTTCATCAACGTGCGGATATCTGACCTCTCCTTCTTTGAAATCGCTCTTCTCTTCATGCTCACTTCTCCTTGGGTTTGGGCATACCCCATCATTCCATGACTCCATTATCCCAATGTTCCGAAGAAAATCCTTGACCTAAGTCAACCCTTCTTTTCGACGCAATAAACATTGCCTCCCCTCACGGTAATGTCAATTATTTTGTGTCAGCAAAGGAAATGGGGTAGCTGTTCGTTGTTTAAGGTTCTCGTGAGTAAAGACCGAAAAGAGGATTCGTTCCATACTAGTTCGGTCACTAAAAGTGCCCATGGGTCTGGTTCTTCTTCGGACCTCCACGAATCTTCGTTCAATGGCATTGGTGGTGCGGATAA
>JACAEX010000045.1 GCA_013388635.1 Syntrophaceae bacterium
TAAAATTGCTTAAACCGATCGAAAAACCAAGGTGTGCACTTTTAAACTTTAAATCCATAAAAACGGTGCACTTTTAATTCTTAAATGACACGATTTGAGAAAACCTTGACGAATTCATCTGTCTGGATTATTATTTGAAATAATTTGTCGATAAGTTGAAGGAATAGATGCTGAAGAGAATTGTTAATATTCTTATTTCAATTCTTTTAATAATGCATCTCCTTTCAGGAACACTTCCCCTTTCAGGAGGCGATAATCTTCTCTCTTTTTTTCAGACATCTCAAGCCGGTTTTCAAAGACCTTGTGATATAAACTCCTTCGTTGGTACGACCTCCTGCACCCATCATATACCGAGGTGCTCACATTGCCCGTCTTCAAATATCTTCGCAGCGAGGGGGGAATCCATTTACCCCTGCCTTCTTCCTCCTTTATCTTGCTTAGCGAAAGCACTTTGTCCGACCAGGGATTCGTAAAATCGATATTCCGCCCGCCAACATCTACGGTCTAAAATTGTCTGTCTTCGAAGATCCCTTAACGTAAATGACTGCCATGATCCTGTGAAAAATGGATCGCACCTAAGTCTAAAAATATACGGGCTTAAGAGATAAATGCTCTGGTCAATGCCTGGGCACCAGTCTGTGATCCATTGCCGCCGATCACGACTAGACCGTCAATCTTCTGTTGGTGAAGCTGGAGAATTGCCCTTTCACGTCCCTTTTGAGTCTTAAATTCAGGGCAGCGGGAACTGCCTAATATCGTACCTCCTCGCTGAATGATACCCCCTACATCTCTTGTACCTAAGGGCGCCATGTTGCCAGCGATGAGACCGGCATAACCCTGCCGGATGCCAAAAACCTCCCAACCCCTATCCAGGCTCGTCCGGACAACAGCCCGGATGGCAGGGTTCATTCCAGGGGCGTCCCCTCCGCATGTCAAAACAGCGATGCGTTTCATGATCCTCTGGGCGATGCTATTTTTTGGTCTTTTTCAAGAACTTCTGTGGATTCTTGGCAAACTTTTCCTTACACCCAACCGCGCAAAAATAGTAGGTCTTGCCTTTGTATTCATAAATGGCAGCCGCCTCTCTTTCGTTGACTTCCATTTCACATACAGGATCTTTTGCCATTGTCTTACCTCCTTGTTTGATGACGATTTAGTGAAGGTAGGCATTCAAAACGTATTGTTGCACCATCCGCTGGGTGTTGAAAAAAGAAGCATTAAAAGCGATACTATGTTGCATGATATCCATCCATCTTTCCCTTTCCTTGTAGTACATTGGAAGGATGATGTTCTCTAACTTGTCATAGATTTCCTGAGCGTCTTTGTAGTCACTTCCGGGCTCAGGAGATTTCGATCCAATGGACCATCCAGTAACTCCCTCAATATGCCCTTCGATCCACCAGCCGTCAAGGACGCTGAAATTAGGAATTCCATTATGCACTGCTTTCATGCCGGAAGTCCCAGAGGCTTCCAAGGGTTTTTGAGGAGTATTGAGCCAGAGGTCAACCCCTGAGATGAGCAATTTGGCAATCTCCATGTCATAATTGGGCAAATAAACAATCTTGATATCGTCTTTTAGCTGATTTGAGATAGCGAGTATCTTTTTGATCAATTCCTTTCCCGGCCAATCTTTTGGATGGGCCTTGCCGGCAAAGATGAACTGGATCTTCCCCACTTCCCTTGCAACGCGTTTGAGCCTTTCGATGTCAGAAAAGACTAAATGCATTCTCTTGTAGGGAGTAGCCCTCCGTGCAAAGCCGATTGTGAATGTCTCGTAATCCATCCCGATATTCGTTTCCTTATTGACATAATCAATGAGCAAATTCTTTGATTCCATATGGGCGTTCCAGATCTCCTGCTTTGGGATGCCCAAGCTGTATCTTAATGTGAACGAATCGACAGCCCATCCGGGAATGTATTTGTCGAAAAGCCGTCTGAAACTCTCCGAAGTCCATGTATGCGAATGGACACCGTTTGTGATCGAATCGATCGCATATCCAGGAAACATCCCTCTTGAAACTTCACCATGCTTTTTGGCTACACCGTTTACATAATGGCTCAGGTTCAAGGCAAGGAACGTCATATTCAAACCGTTGTCGCCTCCCAGCATTTTTACGATCTCCAAAGGTAAAAATTCTTCTCTTAGAACGTTTTTGACCAGATCGTATGAGAAACGATCATGGCCGGCAGAAACCGGTGTGTGGGTAGTAAAAACGCAGGATTCTCTCACTCCTTCAAAGTCCCATACGGCCTCTTTGTTTTCTTTACGTTCTCTCAGGAGTTCTAGAACCAACAGACTGGCATGGCCCTCATTCATATGGTATTTCTTGATCTCGGTATAACCCAATTTCCGGAGCATCCTTATTCCGCCGATACCTAAGATAATTTCCTGGGCAAGTCTGTATTTTTCATCGCCGCCATAAAGATAATGGGTAAATGCCCTGTCGGAATCGTTGTTCTCCTTCAAATCCGTATCCAGGAAGATCACGGGCAGCGAACATCCGGTTATCCCGACAATGTCGTATTGCCAGGCCCTTACCCCCACGGACCTACCCTCAATCTGCACATCGATCTTTTCAGGCAACAACCTTAAATAGTCCTGGGGATTCCACTGGACAGGCAGTTCATACTGGTTCCCCTGTTCGTCCAGTTTCTGATAGAAATAGCCTTTCTTGTATAACAAGGTCACCGCAACCACGGGCACCCTTAAATCAGCGCACGATCTGAGGGTATCTCCCGCGAGGATTCCCAACCCGCCACTATAAGTCGGTATTCTTGAATCGATTGCAATCTCCATGGAGAAGTAGGCGATGCTTCTCTCCTTTTCCATACCAGGGGCCGCACAAGGTCGGATCAGAACGGCGTACCTTTCCGGATCCTTTTCAAACAGGTTTCTGCAAAAATCCGAACAGAAATAGTAAGTCTGCCCTTTGTATTTGAATTGAATTCCTATTTCTTCCTTAACCGTCATTCCACAAATCGGGTCTTTGGCCATTTTGCATCTCACTCCTCGTTCCGTTTTTTTAGGATTTCCCGCACCTTTTGCTTAAGTTCTGTCAGATCGGATGATTTGAGAAGATATGCCTCGGCTCCCCAGGTCATGAAATTGTCCCGATATTCCCCTTTCCTTTCCTGGCAAGAATGACCTCGTACCCTTCCTCCGAAAACTCATGCTGGTAGAGTTGAAGAATACTCAAGTCATCGTCCACAAAAAACTCTCTTCTTCATTCTTAGATCATCCAAAGGCTGGGACAGATTCAAAGAATTCATCCTACTTTCTTTCAGTGGGGAGCCCGGCTTTAACCCATTCATTCCACCCACCTTTAAGGACATGGACATTTGTAAATCCCCTGTCTATCAGTTCTCGTGCCACACGGGCACTCGTCCGTTCTTCGGGTCAGGCTCAGTAAAGAACAAGGAGCTTGTACTTAGGATATTTATCAGCCCAGGATTTTACATCCCTGTAATCCTCGCGAACTGCACTCTTGATCTTTATATCGCTTCCTTCCCAGTCTTTGTCATACCGAACGTCAATAAGAGTGAGATCTGGGTTGTCGAGCATGCCCCTGAGTTCATAGATTGTTACCATGGGAATATCTTTCGACAAAGCTAAGGTTTTAAACATCGTTATCCCCACTACGATGAATAGCATTAGTATTACTCGGCTATTCTTTGTCATGCTACCTCCTTTTTCTCACAACGGATAATGGTCACTTAAGATCATGCCTGTTAGGCTGAAACGTAATGAGCCGTCCCGCAACCGATCAATCCCTTCATAAATAGGAAATATGGCTGGTGGCTTTAAAGGGTGTCCCCTTATTAAGGCTACTAAAACTGGCACGAGAAGTAAATAGGGTAAGTTCTGTATTTTGTTACGAAAAATACAGTACTTTGGCGTAATCTAATTTCTTTTCATCAGGGAGGATTGGTTTATATTCCTATCCTGCATACCCACAGTGGTTTCCTTTAATGAAGATGGACCGTATTGTAAAGAATGATGGTTCCCATCATGGCGGCCATCCCCCATGTGCATGCACATCATGGGAAGCGAAAGTAGGATAGGACCAAGCATCATTATTTTTAACCTTCGGATCTTCATAACATCATCTCCTTGCTTCCATACTTAAATCTACTACTATTTCCTAATCCACCATGAGCATTCCTTCCATTCCCCCAAGCCGATGAAGGAATCGGTTACAGTAGAAAATATAATTACCGGGCTCAAGGGATTCTATGGTAAGGGTAGTGGATTCCATTGGCCTGAGATCGACATTAACCAGAATTTTTTTTTGCCAATCTATTAAAGTGAAATTATGTTTTATCTTGAAAGTATTAGTTAAGCGGAGGGTAATGGAAGATTGGTTCTGCAGGATCACAAAGTGATTGGGCTGGAAGGTATAACTTCTCAATTCGATATCAATAAATCGATTCTCAGGATAGACGAGGTATACGGGTCCAAGGAGGGAGAAGCGGGGGGCACAACTTAATAGTATGACCGTCGCCAATATGAATACAACGTATAAGAGTTTCACCCGATATACCCAATTTAAGCTCAATATTGAGTCCCTTTTTATAATTTCCATCAATCAAACAAATCGAGATTTAGATTTATAAAGGGGCGGCTTAAAAATGCCGCTCTTACAATGATCAGATAAATTAAAACTTGTTTTTAACAAAAGGATTAGAGATCTAAAGCCCTTTCCTCTGAATCTCAGCTAAACCCTCTTCTACTATAAAGATGGCACCACATTCCTTGAGGAGGAAAAGAGATGAATGGGGGGGTTGGAGGTTACTCCCTCTCCTTAAGTTTTATAATTTATTAATATCATTTCCTCCTTTGATAAACAAGAAGAAGTAATTATAAAGTCCTTAATTTTATTATGAATTCATAGAGGTCCCTTCATATCTCTTCTCACGGCACGGAACCAAGAAGGGCACAGCGCAGTCTGAATTAAAATCTGTAAACCATGGCTGTTGCAAGGCTCCATGGGTCATCGGGTTTTACATTCCTCCGACGAGCGGCATCGAAGTATTCGAGAGCATCGCCGGGAAACAGGTAGCCCAGGATCACCGAAAGATAGAGATTCTTGTAGATATTGAACTCATTGGTTACGCCCACTTCCACACCGATCGTACTATCATCTCTCAAGTTAGAAGCCCCAAATGGAGCTTTTCTCGCCGTGCCACGGGTATTACCGTGCTCTGTGGTATCGCCGATATACGCTGCTGCCAAGGTGATATTATACCACGGCGACACTTTGTAGCTTCCATAGACCTTGGCCATCCAGGTCCCCCCGATTGGCCTCCTGTGAACACGATTATAGTCAGTAAAAATAAATGATGGTTCCCTGCTGGTCAGAGCGTGACCATAAAAAACGCCAAGGCCATCATAAAAAATAACACCCGCCTCAGAACCCGGAGGCAAGACGATAGAGTTAACTTTGCTGGTGACGGTACCGAAGGGCGTGGTCGTTCCTGGTAGACCGGTACTCGACGTCTTCCTCTGATCGGCGCCGGAGGCATAGAGGACAACAGCACCAAAATTGAAATTCTCCCAGGGATAATTTACTTTCAGGCGCGATGCCCAACCACGATACTTCACATCCGGCGCCGGGGCGCCAGCTTTCTTTTTCACTTCGCCACGGTCATATAAGAAATCGAAATTGATGTCCATAGGGCCGGCCTTTCCCACTGCATAGGTGCCCCACCACCACATATCAGCCTGATGGGTGGGACTGGATCCATAAGTCGTGGTGACGGCATTTAAGGGATAGGTGTTCATGTTGTAGTAAAAGCTATACCCTCCGATCGTGATTTTGTCCAACCTGGCATAAAGGTGCAGGCCATAGACATCCACATCATCGGAAGAGGCGTCTTTTCCTTCGATGGCCTTAGCCCACTGCAAGCTGGCATTCACGGGTTCGATCTTGGCGCCCAATGTAATGCCCATACCGTCTGTGCTAATAGCAAAATCTGGTCTAACACCCAGGGGCTGAAGCCCAACCCTCGCGGTTATGGGCACCGGAATTCCAATGTGGGGAATTCCAAAGTCGATGTAAACATTTTTGATTTCCAAAGCAGCCCGGTCGCCGGACCAGACCCCCATTCTATTCCGACCATCTCCTGTCTCGCCCCACCGGGTTGAGTCCATTTCAAAGAAGATGGTCCCGCTTAACTCTTTGGCCATAATAGCATCAAACTTCAATCTTGCACGTGTATTCATATATGAAGCACTGCGATCGAAGGCCCCTCCTCCGGGCAAAAAATCATTGCATACACCCCCGTAAATGGGGTCTGCTGCCGAAGGAATATTTTGATAAAGGAACGAGTGGGTATCAATGAACCCAGATGCCTTGAAGTCCAGTTTCTGAGAATGGGCCGTAGAACTCAGGGCCCCCACGAGAAAAAAGAACAGACCACAAGCTATGAGCTTTTTCATCTCTTTTCCTCCTCGTATTTTGTTAAACTGATATCACGCCATCTTTATGTGAACAAGAAGAAAGAGTTATGAAGTTCTAACTATAGTTATGATTGGCTTGAAAGATTTATGAACTTCTAAATATAGGTAATAGTCGATCCATAATACCCATGCCCGGAGGGCATCCTCGAACGATGAAAATGCCGTTTGTCTTGTAACCCCCCACTATTCCCCTCTTAAGTTTAAGGGGGGTGAAAGGGGGGGTTATGGACTCCCTTAGCATAATTGGATTGTTATGTTTGTTATGATAGGTCTTCTTTGAGGTTAGAACAGGCTAACTTTGACCGAGGTTTTATAGTTCAAAAGAAATGACTATATTCTCTGAAATTATTCTGGTTCATCCGCTATGCAGGCATAAGAGAATAGATGTCAAGAAAATCCCTTCGTTTGCCCCTCACCCTCACCCCCCTCCCCACTGGGAGACTGTGTCGCAATTAAGGGTGGGGAAGAAATTTTAAAATGAATATGGAATATCTTACTCAAAACCCACATCGATATGATACAATACAACTCAACGAAAGGAGAGCGGCTATGGCATATCGATATGGGAATCGCTATCAATTCGGGTTATTTCCACAAAGCATCGAAGACTATGTGGCTCCAAGCGACCCAGTCAGAGCCTACGATGCCTTTGTGGAAGCCTTGGACTTTAACACCTTAGGGATTGAGATCGATCCTAATCAAGTGGGCAACTCCGAGTATGATCCCAAGGCGATGTTAAAGCTGTATGTTTACGGTTACTCTTACGGGATCAAGACTTCCCGAAAACTGGAGCGCGAGACCCATCACAATCTTTCCTTCATCTGGCTCATGGGCGGTTTAAAACCGGACCACAAGACCATTGCTGAGTTTAGGCGCAAGAACAAGGGGGCACTCAAGAAGGTCTTGAGGCAATGCGCCCGAATGTGTTTGAAGCTCGACCTGATCGCGGGCAATGTGTTGTTTAGGGACGGAGCCAAGATCCGAGCCAATGCTTCCCGGGCCCAGACACACGATCAAGCCTATTATGAGCAAAACCTCTCAGAGATAGACTGTCGTATCGAAGAGCTGGTGGAGGAATGTGAGAAGATTGATGAGACGGAAGAGGGCCAGAAGTCATGGATAGAAATGGAGCACGAACTGACCCAGAAGCAACAATTGAGAGAGAGGGTTCAAGAGGCTCTAAAGACAATGAAAGAGACGGGGCGAGATTAGATCAATCTGACCGATCCGGACTGTGCAATCATGCACAGTATTCAGGGCAGCCATGCGAGCTATAATGTGCAGAACGTGGTGGATGACAAGTACGGGCTGATTGTGCATACGGAGTCGGTCAGTGAGACCAGTGATGTCAATCAGTTTGCCCTGCAGATCGATCAAGCCAACGATGTTTTAGAGAAGCCTTGTGAGGTGGCCTGCGCAGAGGCGGGTTATGCGAACACCGAGGAGCTTCAAAAGATCGATGGGAAAGGGATCAAAGTGGTAGTTCCCTCTCAGCGGCAGGCGCTGCACGAAGAAGAAGGTCCCTTCAGCAAGAGCCACTTTCGATATGATCAGGAGCAGGATTGCTACTGGTGTCCAGAGGGGCATCGGTTGAACTATGCAGGGACAGATAAGGGCAGCAGGAAGAGGCATTATCAGATCACTGACGAGAAGATTTGCCATCATTGTGTCCATTATGGGGAATGTACCAAGGCTAAGAAAGGTCGAAAAATCATCCGTCTTCCTCTTGAGGAGGTGAAGGGGAGATTGGAAGCTCAATACGAGGAAGCCTCCTCACAGGAGATCTATGCCAGACGGAAAGCCCGTGTGGATCATCCCTTTGGGCACATCAAAAGGAACCTCAAGACGGATGGCTTTTTGTTACGGGGGCAGAGCGGGGTAAACGCAGAGACTTCCTTGCTCGGTACGTGCTTCAACCTGGCCCGAATGATCACGATTCTTGGCGTCTCGGGGTTGATTGAAAGGCTTATGGCCTTTAGATCCCCTGCCTTGGAATAATATCCCGAAAGATGAAGCCATACAGGGCTCAAAAAGACGAAAACCTTGTCAGTGGGGCTACTATGACGACCGTCTATCTCTATTCAGTTTTCAAAGAGCGTTTTATATCGAGCTTCAATAAAGTTTAGTTTATATTCACCCCTTCACCCTACCCATTGTGACATAGTCTCACTGGGGAGAGGGGAGGGTGAGGGGCTCTTTTTTGGACTCTTTGAATCGCAGTTGAAACAGATCCTCGTAGTTTAAAAGAGCTTAAAGAAAAGGATATTACTGGTTCCTTTTCTATCCATTATACCCCCGAGGTTCACAGCGGCTACCACTAATTCCTCCTCACCATCATTGTCCAGATCCTTAATCTGATAATCGGATATATAGCCATTGACCTCCCGGGTCTTCCAGTTTGTTGTAAGCGCCCCATCATCCCACACTAAGTCGTGGATCTCTCCTTTGTCGAAGGATCTTATTTTTTCGAAAAGCCTCATTGTTGAGGATTGATTTCGATTGACGATCACCTCATTTAATCCATCTCCATCGAGGTCTCTGATAACGATTCTACCCGGGATATAGACTCTCCAGAGAAGAACTGGCTCTCTGAAAGAAGGGTCCTGTTTCTTCCTTGTCTCATAGAAATTGATCGTCCCACCAAATCGATTCTTGCTATTCCAGAGGTACTTTCCATCAGGAGCGACAATTCTCAATCGATCAGAATCATCAAGCATAAGGATGTCTAATGTTTCTTGGCTTCGAATATTCGCCAGGGTGATACCGAAGATTATCGTCTCCTTCGGGAAGGGCATTTTAGGGCCCTTTTCGAAAGACTTCTTCCTCCATACCATTTTATAGATCGGACCCGAAAATATCCCATCTGATCCCTGCTGTTGTCCCATTAAGAGGTGTCCCTCTTTAGGATGATCCAGCGCTCGAAAAAACCAGTTCGCCTTTTCGATAATCTTTCTGAATTTTCCCTCTTCATATTCCAGGATGAAAGACCGGAGGTTATCATCGACCATAGAGGTGACAATGATTTCAGCGAAGCCATTTCGATTGACATCGGCCACATCGAGAGTCAAAAAATTATGTTCGTATCCATGCTCAATCTTCTGAAACAGATTCAGTTTGTCTCCATCGTACTTAAAAATATAAAGGGTGTTGTTATCGATGATCACCACTTCATTCCTTTTATCGCCATCCACATCGCCGACGTCAAGGCCCTTGATTTCAAAGTTAAGAGTCATACTCTTCTTATAGCCTATGCCCTCCGGGGTCATCCCACCGATTTCCCTCCTATGCTGAATGATATAGGGGTGCCTCGGTTCGGTAGGCAGGCTTGCCGTGTAACGACGCCCCAGGATTTTATATCCGATCTCCTGGGCAAAATCTCCAATTTTTACCATCGCATCATCAATGCCTTTGTCCTGTGTATAAACCGTCAGGGGAGGTTTCTCTTCAGTGACGCTAATGAGACGGGCATCCAGGCTGATATAGTTACCGATCTTGGTGAGGCTTCCGAGGACAATATAATCAACTCCCGCTCTCTTCCCAATCTTTGTGGCTGTCGCTTCATCAAGGCGCATCGGTCTTTCTTCGTAGAGTGCACGCTCCACAACAGACCAGTCGATGACCACAATTCTTCCTTCCACTGGGATTCGAGACGAGAGCATTTCATAGATGCCCTCCCGGAGATAATCAAGATTCTCTTGGCTGTAAATCATGAAAGGGAGGACGGCCACCTTGTAAATCTTGCCTGGGTCTCTGGTTTGGGTGATCGAGAGAGAAGGGAAGGTAAAAATGAAGTTAAGGCACAAAATCAATAATATCCATTTAGATCTCATTGGGAACCCTTTCTTTCTGCTAAAATTCAGTGCCCTCGGTGAGGCACTGTTAATGATGCATCAAAGTTGATAGACTGATATTATACTAACTGAGCAAAAGGATTTAAGTTTGACACTATCCCCCCTTTTGGAGATTTTCCAGTTTCTTCAGTCTCCAATTGGTTGGATTAAGGCCTGTCTTTTTCTTAAAGGTTCGACAAAAATAATTGGGGTCTCTGAAGCCAGTTTCGTAAGCAATTTGTTTGATCTTTAAATCGATGTTTCCCAGAAGATTCTTAGCTTTATTGAGACGGGCCTGAATGAGGTAATCTTGTAATCTCATTCCTTTAACTTCCCTGAACACATAGGAAAAGTAGGTCCGGCTCATTCCAGAAAAAGAGGATAATTCATTAAGGGTAGGCGGATCCGTCATTTTGGCTTCGATCATTTCCAGTGCTTTTTGTACAGCCATACGATGTCTTATGATCGTAATGACTTTTTGAGAATTGATCTGAGGGAGATCACTCAGGTTGATGGCTCTATTATTGAGATCGAGGTTCCTATGCTCAACTTGTAATGCATCCATAAAATCACCTCCTCCACCCCATCAGCTGGAATGAAATAGCTCAATTTGAGCAGGTGGTATTTCGACAAAAGAAATTCAGCTTTCTTTTTGATGCGAAAAAGTGATTAGGAAAGGGTTCGAGGTGGATGATAGAGGAATTTAGTAACTTCTAATGGTTTGAAAAAAATTTCAACAGGATTTAATGGGTAGGAATCTAAAACAGAGAGAAAAGATATTGTGTTCAGAGTGGCCGCATTACAACAGAAATAATCATATTGACAGGGTGATTTATTACGACAATCAGTTTGATGATGCTCAGGCTGATTCTCTTCGGAACAAAAACTCTCCTCCATACCAGTTGATGGTTCGGTTGCAAAAGAATAATTGTGCAAAATCGGGTTAGATAAGAGAATAAGGAAAACCATGAAAACTAAAATTGTTTTAGTTAAGTTCACCTTTCTTACCTTTGTTAGAATTTTAATCCATAAATCAATACAAATCATATCAACTGTAAAGCGTTATGATTTTCTGAAATTTGTTATGATTTTTTTGATTCCTCCCCTTTTCCTTTTTATCTGTGCTTAGTATGAATGTCCACTCTGTTTTTGAGAAATTACTGCTTTGGTTAACCGTTATCCATCCCTCTTCGGTCATCCTCCCGCCCATTGGATCATAGGTGGAAAGATGTTGTGATTGTTGGGGGAACGAGGAGTGATGGGAGCCATCATGATGGCCCTCCCCCAGATGCATGCACATCATGGGAAGCGAGAGAAGGATAGGACCAAACGCCCACAGTTTCAACCTCCTAATCTTCATAAAATCTCCCCCTTTCTTTTCTTTCTTGTTTGGTATCAACATCTCGATTCGAGCCTCCCAAATCTGTATTCGGGATCTTTCCTGATTCCTTCACTTCTACATTAGGCTGTTCCTTCGAAATCTGGCGGCGACGAGGAACATATTGCAAAAGTCCGAATGGGGGCCTGAAAATTTATACCCACATTTCTTGCAGAAATGTAATGTATCTTGATCCTTCGCCTGGCACCTCGGACATGTCCTCATTTTACTACCTCCTTAAATAAGAGGTTGAGTTCTCCGAATTCGTGAGAAGAGAGGACGAACCTTGGTACATCCATGCCATTGTTCTTCGCTTGATTTATTAGTTGTAGGGGCGGTCCTCTGCGGCCGCCTTATGTAGAGCCCACGGAGGGGCTCCCCTACATTTATTAATTGAGACCTGTTTATTTTCAAACTAATGAGAGAAGAATTAAAGCCGGGGCTTGGGTGGGCGAAAAATGGTTCGAGGAATTTCTGATGGATAGGATACAATCTCGACTGTTATCAAAAAAGAAAAGCCCGAAATGGGAAAATAGGAAGGCGTATTTTGAGAGATTAGATTACAACAAGAATGACTGGCAGGGTTTGGAGCTTTACCCTTGCAGGGAATAATCGGATGTTGAGGATGACCGGGGTTACTGTGTGAACTGCCTTGATGTTGCCCGGCTGAAGAGGATGTCAAATTCAAGCAAGAAAGATGATTTGAGAGTATTACAAAGGAGGAAAGATAAAGAGAGAAAACAAAGACAAATATTTTTCTCCTCATGCTTGTTCTCACATTCGTATAAATTTAAATTTACAACAAATGCAATAAAGTTTCAAGTTCACGGGGTTAGATCAAGATCAATTATGTGTTTTCTGATTAAAGATTGCTCCATCAACGCATAATGGGAAAATTTATTCTTCAAATGGGCAAAAGTTCGGCCCGGTTCAACAATCATTCTTCAAAATTAAATCAGGCTACAACATGTCTTGATGCATCTCGTTTCAAGACCGATTTCCTTTGCGTAATCCATTGTTCCCTGAAGAGGATAGGCGACGGTGTTGACACCAGAATCTATAAATCCCTTTTCCATCTCTGCCTTCCATGGGTGGGCTGGACGGATTCAGCCCATTCGAATTGGTATACGAGGATTGAGAATACGAGCAATAGTTGAGATTCTTGAGGTTAATTCTGGCCTTGGTATTTTCATTTCTTTCACTACGAACGTGCTAAGAGGTTTGAAGACGACCAGAACAATCGTATCCACTCCAATTTGTGTGACCATTTCAAGGACCTTCCATTCCCCTTTGATTCTTCCAGAATGATGGCCGATGATGATGTGAGGGGCGAGATAATGGCACAGGATAGGGGATCAAGGGTTGTGTACATTCCACTGGAGCAGTTGGCTGAAATTTCTCCTAAGACAGGCATTTCGTTCTAGGAACATTCACCCATTTTAAACTTTACAAAAGTTATTTGTTGAAAATTCCTTTTATCTATGTTATTTTAAAAATTACAATGTTGAAGAAATTTATTCATCTATTTGCTTGTACTCTGGTCCTGCTTTCCTTTTTTGCGGGGACTTTTGGTTTCTCACAATCAGGTGATGACCTCCAA
>JACAEX010000004.1 GCA_013388635.1 Syntrophaceae bacterium
ATTCCCAGTCCGTCACTCCCGCCCCGTATTAAGTACGGGGTAAACTCCGGCGGGAGTCCAGTTATTTCAAGACCTTCTGGATTCCTGCTTTCGCAGGAATGACATTTTTAGAGGTAGCCATAAGTTTTTGGTCTAAAGGTTAGGGTCAAGATGCCCGTTTCGTCTAAGGGTTATGTCCTTGGTCCTTTAAATCTCTTAACCGTAACCATTCAACTCTACACGAAACTGGCTTCCTAACCTTTACCCGAAGACCATCTTCATGGTTCGTACCTGCAACAGACAGGGGGGATGAAGCCTTCAAGGGCAATGTTGATGAAAACATTAATCCTGTGCGACTTTGACGGAACGATCAGTCCCAGGGATGTGGGCTACGCCCTGGTGACCCGGTTCTCGCCGGACGGCTGGAAAGACATTGATCAAGATTTTCGGGAGGGCAAGATCGGATCCAAAGAGGCCTACGCTCGAATCGCAAAGGTTCTCAGAGGTGATCGGGAGACCATCCTCGGCTTTATTGAGAAACATTCGAACATCGATCCCCATTTCGTCCCGTTCTACCGGTATTGCCGGGATAAAGGGGTCGATGTCAAAATCGTCAGTGATGGCCTCGATTTTTATATCCAAACAATTTTAGAGATTCACCACCTCTCGGAAATTCCTCTCTACGCCAACCATACCGCTTTCCAGAAAAGAGATGGGATCGACGTCTCCTTCCCCCACTCCAACGAGGAATGCGGTTTGTGTGGAACCTGCAAGAAGAAGCTCGTCCAAATCCATCGGAAGGCCTACGATTCTGTTCTCTTCATCGGCAACGGGGTCTCCGATCGCTGCGCAGCCCGTGAAGCGGACTTCGTCTTCGCCAAAGACTCTCTCTACAGATTTTGCATCGATCAGGATATCACCTGCCATTTCTTTGAGGACTTTGGTGAGATACTCAGCGACCTAAGAAAAAGGATCCAAGGGATCATCTTCGATCTGGACGGAACCCTGATCGAATCCTATGAAGCGATCTACCTGGGTCTGAAAGAGGCCTTTCGACATCTGGGGAGAGAGATATTCCCTTTCAGCGATCTGAAAAAATATCTGAGGGCGGACTTAGAAGGAACGCTCAGCCAGTTTTTCTCACCGCAAGAGGTCCTGAAAGGCATCCCCATCATGAGAAGAAGATATGAGGAGGTCTACCTCGATAAAACCCACTTTCTGGATGGGGCAAAAGAGGTTCTGGAGACCCTCCGTTCACAGGGAAAAGTCCTGGGAGTCGCCTCCAATAAATTCGGCCGCTTCTCAAGAGGGGTGCTCGAGCATCTGGGAGTGTCAGACTATTTTAGATCGGTGATCGGCGCCGGCGATGTCGCACGAAACAAACCGTTTCCGGACATGATCCATGCGGTCTTGGCGGAGATGAATCTCCCCCCGGAGGACGCCATCTTCGTGGGAGATACGGTAACCGACATCGAGACGGGAAAACAGGCTGGCGTGGATGTCTACGCCCTGCCCACTGGATTCCATTCCAAAACAGAACTCTCCCTGCAAAGACCGAAAAGGATATTAAAGAGTCTCAAGGAACTGGCTCAAATGGACAGATCAGGGCCGGTCTCGGGGTTCTCTGGGGATTAATCTCCGGTTAACCGTCTCGCTTCTCCTCATCCTCCTGTCTCTTAAGAAAGGCCTGAATATAGACCACCTTATCCTCTGCCGACCCTTCTTCTTTTTTTGAGGGAGGGGGAAATCTTCCCGATCGTCGATAGGCCTCCTCCAATTTACTGATCACCTCCTGAAGTTTTGGATCCTGCTCCACGATGCGGTTGACCTGCTGATCAAAATAATCGCCGGCCCTCTCCAGCTCTGAGAGGTCAACCTCTATATGGGTCAGATTGACCAGGCTTTTCAGGACCGCACCGACGACCTTTATATTCTTCCCCTGAAGATATTGAGGCGCATGGCCCCAGAGGCTGATCACTCGCAGCCCCCTCTTCCTCGCCGCCTCCTGGATAAAGGTGTGAATACTGATCGGACCGCTATATTCGGTTAACCCGATCCCTGCCCGAAGGACCTCCTCTCTCAGGTCCTCATGGTTGAACAGGCCGCTCACCACCGGAGGATAGGTATGAGGGACGAAATCGTAAGTTCCGCCAACGGTGAAGATCTGAGGGACATCGAAGCCCTCCGCCAGATTGAGAATGAGGTCGGCAAAAAAACTCCACCGCAGATGAGGCTCGATCCCCTGGAAGAGGATGAGGTCATTGGAGAACGAGGTCCTGACATAGTAGAAATGATTGCTCGGATACTTCAATTCGATCAGCCTTCCATCCCGGATGACCCCCACAGGTCGGGACGAGGAGAGATCATAAAAATTCTCTGCGGGAATGGAGGCAAACTTTTTGGCCTCCAGGGCTTCCACCAGATACTGAATCGCAGAAGAGGAGACCTCAGCGGCGTTGGGCCATCCTTCAAATCCGATAATGAGATACGGCCTGCGAAGATCTGGCCTTTCAAGATAGGTGATTCGTTCCATTCCGGTCCTCCTCAAAAATCATATCCTCCCTCTCCCTTTCCTGTCAACCCTTCCTTTCTCAAACCCTCTTTCTGAAATCTGGAATTTAGAATTGACAGGCTCATTTAAAAAGTATAGATTTTCTACAGCAATAATCGAGCAATTTTCAGGGAAGGGGAAAGAGAGATGAAGACGGGATTTACTTCGGCAAAGGAGATTTTTGCCACGATGCCCGAGGTCTTTGATCGGGAGGCGGCTGCCGGGCTCGACGCGGTGATCCAGTATAACATCGAGGGAGATGAAGGCGGAGACTGGTATGTGGTCATCAGAGATCAGACCTGCACTATATTCGAGGGAGTCCATGAAAGCCCAACGCTTTCGCTGAGAATGTCAGACAAAAATTGGATTGCTCTGTGCAAAGGCGAACTCAATCCGGTGTATGCCTTTATGAGTGGCAAGCTCAAGGCCAGCGGAGACATCATGCTGGCCCAACGCCTGCCGAAACTCTTTCCAACTGGCTAAACATCAGGAACCCTAAAACAAGGAAAGGCATTCTTTCCAGTCCTGTCCAAGCTGCCAGAAAAATTTTAAGTGGGCCAAGGGTTAACCAGGAGGATATAAAAAGTTCGCCTAACTCTCTTTCGCCTTTCGATTCTCCTCTTCTCTCAGGGCACGCCTGAGAATCTTTCCAATCATGCTTTTGGGCAATTCCGCTCGGAACTCGACCTCGGAGGGAACCTTATAAGGCGTCAGTCGTTCTCTGAAGTAGGCGATGAACTCTTCTTGCGTCGCCGTCTCCCCGTCCTTGAGAACGATGTAGACCTTGATGCGCTCCCCTTTCAGGGGATCGGGAAGACCGATGCTGATGCCCTCCTTGACCTTGGGATGTTGGTAGATCAGTTCATCAATTTCGCGAGGAAAGACATTGAACCCGCTGACGATGATCAGATCCTTCTTCCGGTCGGTAATGTAAAAATAACCGTCCTCGTCCACATAGCCAATATCTCCGGTGTGGAGCCACCCGTCAACAATCGTCTTCCGGGTCTCTTCAGGGTTTTTGTAGTAACCGAGCATCACCGTAGGACTTCTCAAAACGATCTCGCCCAACTCACCCGGTCCGAGGTCACGGCCTTCGTCGAGGCTGACGATCTTCATGTCCACATCGGGAAACGGAATGCCGATGCTTCCAACCTTGTGCATTCCCTTATAGGGATTGGCCATGATTGCAGTGACCGCTTCAGTGAGTCCGTATCCCTCGATCAGCCGGCCGCCTTCTTTGCCCGTCGACTTTAGCTTGGCCTCAAACTCATCCTTGATCGCGCGGGTCAGCGGCGCTGCACCGACAAAGATCCCTCGCAGGCTGCTGAAATCATAACGCTGAATGCCCGGTAGATTGCTCAACCGGACAAACATCGTCGGAACGCCAATGAAGAAGGACGGCTTATATTTCTGGATGGCCCGGGCGATCTGCCTTGCGTCAAAACGGGGCAGCAAGATAATCTCCCCTCCTGCGAGCAGGGCCGCATTCATGGTCACGCTCATGCCAAAGCCGTGGAACAGAGGCAGGACAGCCAGGATCCCCTGTTCATCGGTCAGCTGGCCCCAGGCGATGATCTGGTGAGCATTGGCTACAAGATTGAAGTGAGAGAGCATGATCGCCTTGGCCACGCCCGTGGTTCCGCCGCTATAAATCAGAACGGCCATCTCGTCCGGCTCAACTGCCTCCGCACGCCAGTCAGGACGGGGGGATTGCCTGAGCAAATCTTTGAAGTCAACCAGGGTCTCGCGATTCAAGCCGTGCATCGATATCCGTTCTCGGAAACCCTGACCGAGATTCAGAGGAAAGGGAAGAAAGTCGGCGAGGCGACTGCAGATGATATGTCTGAGAGGAGTCCTCCCTTTGAGCGGGATCACCTTATTCAGAAAGAGTGGAATCGTGATGGCAGCCCCAGCCTCCGAATCGGTCAGGTAGAATTCGAGTTCGCGCTCGGAGGAGAGTGGATTGAGGGGAACGGCCACAACCCCGGCTTTCAAAAGGCCGTAGTAGGCAATGATAAACTGAGGCGAATTGGGAAGGAGCAGGACCACCCGATCCCCTTTTCTGATGCCGAGGCCTCGAATACCCGCTGCAAACCGATCGGAGAGCTCTTTCACCCGCTGGTAGGTCAGTTGTTTGCCGAAGAAGTTTGTGCACGGGCTATCAGGATGTCTGGCCGCGCTCTCGTCCAGCAGGCAGTAGAGCGGAATACGCGGATAGATCAGGTGCCGGGGGACCTTCGGATCATAATACTTGAACCAGGGACGGGATTCGGGAACCTCGAATGCTCCTACATCAGAGGTCGAAAGCATGCAGTCGTCTCCTTTCATTGGCACTATAGGGAGAAAAAATCTGTCCCATTATAGTACAAAACATCGTGCGCTCACAAGACAAAAACCAAGCTTCTATTAATGCCTCACTCCTCCATGGAAACTTGCCAGGATCGGGCGGGGATGTCGGAGAGAATCTTATAGCGGAAACCTTATTTTGTCCCCCCAACTACAAGAATACCGCAAGCATCGAAAACGCGTGCTGTGATACGGGGTTACCTTTCCAAACCTAATCTTAAATCATCCGACCGCTTGATAAGATTTTCGGAGATATTCCCGCCCGATGGCAGCCTTTCTCCCCAACTGCAGCATTACAACTTCTGTTGAAATCAGCTATCTCTCTGTGGTAGATTTAAGGCGATTCCCTGAAAAGAGCTGGAGATCCCGTGGATCACGAGAACGATCTTGCAAAAATACGGGAAGAGATCGAGGCCGTCATCTCTTCCCGATCTCTACCAAAAGAGCGTCGTGCGATCGGCTTTTTCTGCCCCTATGTTCCTGAAGAGCTTCTTCACGCAGCCGGATACCTTCCCTTCCGCCTCATGGGGACCCCGATCGAGATGTCCCGCGTGCAGGCCCACCTCCCCTCTAACTGTTGCCACCTGGTCAAATCCTCTCTTGAAAGCCTGCTCCGGGGGGAACTCGATTCCCTGGAAGGGGTCGTCTTCACCCACACCTGCGACTCCATGCAGGGGCTTTCCGACATCTGGGCCCACCAGGGCCGACTCTCCATCCACTTCAACCTGATGATCCCTTCAAATCTGAATTCAGAACATTCCCGTCCCTACTTGAAAGCAGAGATCAAGCGATTTCAGAACTTTCTTGAGTCTCGTTCGGGAAGGATTACCCCTGAGAGCCTGAAGGCCTCCATCCAGCTCTTCAATCGGATACGCGAAAGAATGAGGAACCTTTATACCCTCAGGCAAAAGAAAGACCTCCAGTTGCCCGAAGGTTTTTTTGCCCGGCTGATTCGGGCGGGATACCTGATGGATCGGTCGAGATATCTCGATCTACTGAACCAGTTGCTCGACGGAGTAACAAGAAGAAGTGAGAGAGATGAAAACCTCATCCCGGTCTATCTTTCAGGGAATATGGTCCACTCGGATTCCTATTTCTCCCTGATCGAGGAGGCTGGCGCCACAGTGGTCCGGGATGATCTCTGCAGCGGGGCAAGGACGCTCCGCCTCATGGTGCCGGAAAACCCCGACCCGCTCGAAGCCCTGACCCAGCGTTACTTCACCTCCTTCTTCTGTCCCACCAAACATACCGGTCATCGAGCCCATATCGAAACCCTCCTGGAGGATGTCGAGCAATCTGGAGCGAGGGGGGTCATCTTTCTCCTTTATAAATATTGCGAGGCCCATTACTTCGATTATCCGGACCTGAAAGCGGCTCTCGAATCGAAGGGCATCCCCACCCTGCTATTGGATGTGGAGGACCCTGATCACTCCCTGGGACAGCTGAAGATTCGCATCCAAGCCTTTGTCGAAATGCTTCATCCTTTTTAAAAGGGATGAATTTCTAAACTGCGAGCACGAAATTGAAAAACAAAGGAGTTACTAAGGAATCCATAATTGACAAGACATAACGTCATTCCCGCCCTGCATCTCGTGGTCGGGTCTAATCGACAAGCACGGGGTAAACTTCGGCGGGAATCCAAGCTCCGTCCCTGTGTAGACAGGGAACCAGGAACGTGTAAAACTGGGTTCCTGTTTTCACAGGAAACCCTGGATTCCTGGTCAAGCCAGGAATGACAAAGCAAGGCGAGTGTCTATACGATTATGGACTGATTAGTAAGTTGATAAGATTTAGTCATTTGAATTTAGAATTTGTTTCGAGTTTTGAAATTTCGGATTTCAGATTCTTCAATGAATCCCAATCAGGAGAGCAATGGAAAACCAACGACAGCCCAATCCCTATCGACAGATTAGATCCACTCGGGCGTATCGCCGCCTGATGAAGGCATACTATCTCATGGCCAAGCATCCGAGATGGTTTGGTAAGAAAGTGGCGTGGATCACGAGCGGTGGGCCTGTGGAGCCTCTCTATGCGATGGGGGTCCTCCCCTTCTACCCGGAAAATTACGGAGCGATGTGCGGGGCCTTCCGGATGTCGGTCTCCCTCTGCGAGGCGGCTGAGCACAGGGGATACTCCCGGGACCTCTGCTCCTATGCCTTGACCGATATCGGATCTTCCTTTACCGGCAAAGGTCCGCTCGGGCCTCTCCCGAAGCCGGACCTTCTGATATGCAGTAACAATATCTGTGGAACCGTGATCAAATGGTACGAAATCCAGGCCCGAGCCTTTAAGGCACCACTCTTCTTTCTGGACACCCCTTTCATTCATGGCCCCATCCAGGAGCACACCTTCCGGTATGTTGAGAAGCAGATGGAGGCCTATGTTGCGTTTCTCGAACGGGAGCTCGGGCGTCCCTTTCCGGAGAAGCGCTTCGATCGGGTCTGTTCCCGTTCCTTCGAAGCGATCACCCTGTGGAAAGAGATCCTCGACCTTTCCCGGCGACGTCCGGCTCCGTTTGCTGCCTTTGATGCCTTTATCCATATGGCTCCGATCGTCACTCTGAGGGGAACGCTTTGGGCGGCCCGATATTACAGAAGACTGAAAAGAGAACTGGAGGATCGGGTGAGCCATGGGATGGGCGCTTTTGACCGGGAAAAGATTCGGCTGATCTGGGATAACATCCCGATCTGGTATGATATCCGCAACCTTTCCAGGATGCTCTCTTCCCGCGGCGCGGTTCTCGTGGCGGACACCTACACCTCAGCCTGGTCTCTCGACCGGATCGAATCAGACCAACCTTTGAAGGCTCTGGCCAGGGCCTACGCCACCATCCATCTGAACCAGGGTTTGGAGTATAAGATCAGAAAGATGGTAAACTTGATTGAAGAGTATGCCGCGGACGGATTTATCATGCATTCCAACCGGAGCTGTAAACCGTACTCACTCGGGCAATACGATCTCAGGAGGGAGGTCACCCGGATCACCGGCAAACCGGGGTTGATCATTGAGGCAGACCATACCGACTCAAGAAGTTATGCCCCTGCCCAGGTGGAAAAGCAAATTCGGACCTTCCTGGACATCATAGAAGACAAAGCCCAGAGGAATCTTTGATGACGGGCTCGTTACCCCTGCCTACTGGCAGGCTCGAACGATAAAGGTTGTTCCTGGGTCAAGGCAAAGGTGAGGAAACCAGTTTGCCCCAGCGTAAGGAACGCCTGTAGGCGTTCCCTACAAGACCGGCCTCTTTACCGTGACCTTAACCCGGAGGCTTTATTTTCTGACAATTAATTTAATCCCCTCTCACCCGATCAATCGCTCGATGGTCTCAAGCAGTCCCTCAGCCGTGAATTCGCTTTTCAAAATATACGCATCGGCACCGGCTTCCAGGCCCCACCGTTTGTTGGCTTCGCTCTCGCGCGTCGTCACGATGATGATCGGAACGTCTTTGTATAAATGATCTTTCTTGAGCCGCAGGGTCAGTTCGAACCCGTCCATCCGCGGCATCAAGACATCCGTGATCACCAGATCAAACCTCTCCTGGCTTGCCTTTTCAAAGGCCTCCTGGCCATCGCGGGCAATCACCACTGAGAAACCCGCAGATTCCAGAATGTTCTTTTCCAGCATCGCCGTGCTCAGGGTATCTTCCGCAAGCAGAACGGTCTTGTGTTTCTTTCTCGGAGCAGGCTTGGAGGCAAATTGGACCTTTTTGATCATGACGCTTTCGACATTCTCAACGATCTGCGGAACATCTAAGATGAGAATGACCCGGCCATCGCCGATGATCGTCGCGCCTGAAATCCCCCGCACATTCCTTAAGGGGCCGTTGAGATTCTTACGCACGATCTCCTGCCGGCCGAGGAGCAAATCTACCATCAAGCCGATCCTCTTTTCTACCGATTGGACCACGACCACAGGGAAGACCTTCTTCTCCGCAATGCCCCGCTGGGAAAGGTTAAAGACGTCGTTCAGACGCAACAGAGGTAAGATCTGCCCTCTCAGCGTGATCGCCTCTTTCCCTTCGATGGTTCGGATCTCTCCCTGATTTACCCGGATGGTCTCCACCACGTTTTCGATGGGCAAGGCAAACGTCTCGTTCCCGCAGGCGACAAAGAGACTCTCGGTGATCCCCAGGGTCAGGGGAACCTTCATGACGAATCTCGATCCCTGGCCAGGGGTGGAGTATACCTCGACGATCCCTTTCAATCTTGAGATATTCTCCCTGACCACATCCAACCCCACTCCTCTCCCGGAGACTTCGGTGACCGTTTCGCAGGTGCTGAAGCCAGGCATGAAGAGGAGGGAGTAGATCTGTTCGTCCCCTAACTCCCTGGCCTTCTCTTCGGAAATCAATCCCCTTTTGACCGCCTCTCTCCTCACCCTTTCTCTATCAATCCCGTTTCCGTCATCAGAGACCTCGATGACGACCTGACTGCCCTTCTGAGAAGCGCTTAAGGTGATCAACCCGGTCCTTGGCTTGCCCTTGGCAATCCGCTCCTCCGGTGGCTCGATTCCGTGGTCGATCGCATTGCGCAGGATATGCATGATCGGCCCTTTCAGTTCATCGATGATCGACTTGTCGAGCTCGGTCTCCTCTCCCTTGATCAGGATCTGAACATCCTTCCCTTTCTCATTGGCTAAATCGCGCACCGCCCGGGGAAAGCTGCCGAAGAGATAGGCCACAGAAATCATCCGCAGCCTGAGGACTTCGTCCTCCAATCCCTTGGTGATAAAATCGATCGAGCTATCCACCTTGGTCAATTCCTGAATCAAGTTGCTGAAATCTTCCCTGATCTGGACATCCGACTCCGCTTTGAGCGAAAGGCTCTTGCTCAACTCATCCAGACGGATTTTTGAGATGAGCAACTCTCCCGAAAGGTTCATCAATTTATCCAATTTCCGGATATCGACCCGAATGCTTCCCTCGGTCAGGGGCGCCGAAGTGATCGCCTCCGGCTTCGGGATGGCGGCGACCGGCTCTCCCGCCGATTTCTTCGCCTCTGATTTCTTCGGTCTCTTCTCCTCTCCCCTCCTGGAGACCTGCTCCTGAAACACCCCCTCTATCTCTTTGCAGAGCTCATCGACAAACGGTCTGTTCACCCCGCTGTCATCCCAGGTCACCTTGTCCTCAATCAGCAGAGGGATGGCATCGATGCATCGGAAGAGCGCATCGACATGGGCCTTTTCTAACTTGACCTTTCCTTCGAGGACCTTCTCCAGGCCGTCCTCCATCGCATGGGCAACATCGGCGATCCTCTTGTAGCCGATCATGGCGGAGGAACCTTTGATGGTGTGGGCCTCTCGCATCAGGGTCTCAAGAAGGGAGCGGTCATCCGGGTTCTTTTCCAGCAGAAGCAGCCGATCGCTCATCCTCTGGAGATGCTCCTGGGTCTCGGCTTTGTACTGTGCTATAAATTTTCTCTTATTGAATCCCATCGCCGTTATCGGATGACAAATCTTCCGGTGATCTCGCGCAACTCTTTTGCCAGTCCGTTCAACTGCTGAGC
>JACAEX010000025.1 GCA_013388635.1 Syntrophaceae bacterium
GGAAGATTCAGCAGGAATTTAATGCCAAGCAAAAAGGGAAAAGAGTCTCTTTGGCAGATTTAATTGTACTTGGAGGATGCGCCGCTATTGAACTTGCAGCCAAAAAAGCGGGATACGAGGTAACCGTTCCCTTTATACCTGGAAGAGTGGATGCCACCCAGGAGCAAACGGATATTGCCTTTTATTCTGCTATGGAACCCTTAGCGGATGGTTTCAGAAATTATCTCAAGGATTCAGGGAGATACCTTCCAGAATACCTATTGGTGGATAAGGCACAACTTCTTTGTCTTACGGTTCCAGAATTGACTGTTCTGGTAGGTGGGCTCAGGGTATTGGGAGCTACATATCGTTACTCTAAAAATGGGGTATTTACAGAAACTCCTGGTGTTCTTACTAATGATTTCTTTGTTAACCTTTTAGATATGTCAACAGAATGGCGAACTGTTGACGGCCATTCCTATCTCTTCAAGGGCTATAACAGAAAAACAGGCGAGTTGAAATGGACCGCAACAAGGGTGGATTTAATTTTTGGACATCACAATGAGTTGAGAGCTATTGCAGAAGTGTATGGGGCTTCGGATGGTAAAGAAAAATTTGTCAGAGATTTCGTAAAAGCCTGGAATAAAGTCATGAACCTGGACCGCTTCGATATAAAACGAAGCAAATCTTAGGAGAATCACTAAGGGTTGCGGTTACCCATTGATGGGTGACCGCAACCAGAAGGATTTTAATCAACCGTTCAACACGACACTCATAAAAACCTCCCTTCCTTTCCCAACCTATCCGAAAAACCCTGACCTCAGAAGGTCTCTTTTGTTACACGAGGTCTCAGTATACGCTTCAAGATCTACGAGCACTTCGCTTTGAAATAAAAAAGTGAATTTAGCATCCTTGCACTCCCCAACCTTTCTATTCATCAATAATTTCCTTTGACAAACCCAATCAATTTGCATAGTATCGCTAAAAATGAATCTTGCAGTCCATTAATTGTTAGGTTTAAAAAATGATAGAAAATCCACAATTCATTCTTGATGAGTTTGTTGCAGAAATGCGAAATCGTCTCAAATTCGATTTCAATTCGTATGAAATTAAACACGAACTATGGAAAGCTCCCCATCACACAAAGGATCTTCCCCTCGGATATGGTGCAGTTTATATCTTCACTTTGGTGGAATCTTCCCAGGCTAAGGCGCCACCAAATAGAGCTTTAAAAGTTGGTAAGGCCGGGCCCAATTCAAATGCACGGTTTAAGTATCAGCATTACAAAAGCGGATCAGCTAAGAGTACTCTTGCTGGAGCTATTGAAAACAATCCTTTGTTATGGAGTTACATTGGTTTTCCGGGTATCTCAGTGGATGTAGGAGAATGGATTCGCAATAATACTGATAGAGACAATTTCTATATCGCTGAAAATAAGAAAGAGATTATTGATTTTTTAGAAATTTATTTTAAAGCGATACTGGGGCCAGTTTTTGAAGGATCGCTCTCGAATAAAGCCTAATAAATCAACGCAGCGGAGGGCTAAGGGCCACCGTCGATTTCAATCGTCAGGCATCTAAAAAATTTTTCCACCTTCTCATCCGATAAAATCTACTCGTCCAGAAAACGGATGACTTCACCATCTGGAATAGGTCTCAATCGGCTACCCTGGTTCATGTCGCGGACTTTTTCTGCGGTAAAGATCGCCTCGTCAGGATATCCGCGCTGTTCCCAGAAGCCGGAGACATAACGATCCATCAACTTAATCTTCACCACACTCTTCGCTGATTTGTAGCCCCAAAGATAGGGCAAAATCCGCGAACAGGTCCCCTGTAATCTTCTTCCAGAAGCTCTCCATCAAATTCATAAGTTAGGAGGGTTCTCTCCCGCAGAGCCACTTCGATGGGGATGGAGGTATCATAGATCATCCGGTAGGACCAGAAATGGACATACTTCACTTTATCACTGGCCTCGACCGCTTTGAGCAAATCGGAAATCTTCGCCGCTCCCCATCTCCCTTGAACAGAGAATCTGGTCACACTTGTTAAACGAGCGTCTGCAATCGATTTCGGCAAAGCGATCAACTCCTGCCAAGTGAAGATTTTCGGATTTGCTTCCTTTCTTAAATGGGTCTGCTCGCCGAGAAGATAACTCCCGTTTTTTCATTTGAAGGGCTACAACATTCTGAAACCGATTGACGACGTAGTAAGTCTCCACTTCCATCTTGAATAAGACGCAGGTGGGGGACGAGAGGAAATCCTTTAAGGAGGGATGTTTTCTCAGAAAAAGCTTTTGCAACTCTTTTCTTTCGGAACCCTCTGTCTCTTGGACCTTACCCGTAATGGTCACTGCTGTGGCCTCATGGAAATCGGCTTCTTCGTTAGACCGATTGTCTACGACCATGGCCACTTTGGGATTTTTGATGATATTGGCATATTTTCGGGTTGTACGGTTCGTTGCAAAAAGGAGATATTTCAAATCATTGGTAGCCATAAAAGCCACCAAGCTACCATAGGGCTGCTTTCTGCTCTGCGTCGCTAATACCGCCAATTTTTGTGCGAAAAATAGACTCTTCAGAAATTTTTTCAATTGGGATGTTTTTTCCATCGAGATCTCTCCCGCAAATTTTCAAGATAACGATAGATAAATGGAAGAATTGGCTTGGATATCAGCGGGGTATTGGAAAGCAGAAGGCCATCGCATCCTAAATACCAGCCAGATTTATTGACCTACAATCCCCTGAAGAGCTTTTTCAATATTGGGGTACTGGAAGACAAACCCCTTCTCCAGCAATTTTTTTGGAATCACCCTCTGTCCTTCGAGGATGACCGAGCCAAATTCTCCCAGGACGAGTTTGATCATAAACCCAGGGGCCGGCATGAATGAGCGTCTGTGAAGGGCTTTCCCGAGGGCTCTGGCGAGCTCTCTGTTTCTTACTGGATTAGGAGAACAGAGGTTAACCGGTCCTGAAATCTCAGGATGCTTCAACAGAAAGATGAAGGCCTCTGCAAGGTCTTGGATATGAACCCAGGAAAACCATTGTTTTCCGCTTCCGATGGGCCCTCCGATAAATTTTTTGAAGAGAGGGATCATCCGGCCGAGGGCTCCTCCTTTTTCCCCAAGCACGATTCCGAAACGAGTGATGACCACCCGGGCACCTTTCTCTCTGGCTTTCAATGCCTCACCTTCCCATTCCGCGGCAATGCGGGCTAAAAAATCACTCCCTGGAGGAGAGTCTTCCGTGAGCTCCTCGTCTCCACAAAAACCGTAATAGCCTACAGCAGAGGTGCTAAACAGTGTAAACGGCTTCTGGGGATGAGACGGGATTCCTTCGACGATATTCCGAGTGGTGCTGACCCGACTCTCCCTGATTGCTCTTTTGTGTTCCTCGGTCCACTTGCTGAAGATCGATGCTCCTGCAAGATTGATCAGGGCGTCGTGGTTTTTAATGGCTTCCTGCCACGGACCTTTCTTGGTTGGATCCCCTTCCAAGTAGGATATCCCCGGTAAGGATCCCTTTGCTCCCTTCAAAGATCGGGTCAGGATAGTCACTTCATGCCCGTCTTTAATCAAACGGGAAGTTAGTTGTGTGCCCACGAAGCCTGTTCCACCGGTGACAGGACCTTCATCCAAATTCTCCCCTCAGTATCGATAATCTTGTGCTAAATGAGTTAATTTCTTACTTCGCACCGATCAGGGGTAACACCTTGTCAATCTTAAAATAGACGAGGAATCGGGTCCCTTTTTTATAGCCCTCGTCCACCGGACAACTCTCTCTGCGGCGAATTTGATCAATCAACTCGCTATCCTTCTCCTCTTTCACCTTTGTTAGATAAAGCCTCTTCCCAACATATCGATCACCCGACTCCATAAAAAGGTAGGCGGCATGTGGGTTGGATTCGAGGTTTTTATGGATGAGCCGGTCAGCCATAATAAAAGCAACAGTCTTCTCATCGACAAAATGGGGTCTCGCATAGACAGCGATGGCTATTTTCCCATCTGCATCTGCAGAGGCGATAACCCCTCTCCCTTTCTTCTTCTCAAAATATTCGCTCAGTTTCATTTTCTACCTCCTCAGATTTTTTGAGCTACCCGATCAAGTTTAATAAAAACTGTTTGAACAGTAAATAGGGTGAATCCAGTAATTTTGAGAGAAAGCGGGTGTATTTTGAGGCTTTTTAAACCCTTATCATTCATATCTCTCACCCTTCCAAGAATCCCCCCTGCTCCCCAGGGACGATCATGCTTTCCAAAACACCATCAAGACTTGTCTTTAAATCCTAATTCAGGTGATAGTAGAAAGTCAGACCTGTCCTGAATCAGAAGGATGTGATAAGATTAAGTTAATATCTTCCTCCCCAAGGAGAAGGCCGATGAAGCGTTTGAACTGGCAGATCCTATTTGCGTCGTCCCTGATCGTTCTATCCGTTATCTTCTATCTCATTCACTACGCCATCTTCAGAGATGTCCACCATATCTTCATCTACCTGATCGGAGATATCGCCTTTGTCTTTCTTGAGGTCCTCCTGGTAACGCTGATCATCCATCAGTTGCTGAGCAAAAGGGAGAGGCGGGCGATGCTTAAGAAGTTGAACATGGTGATCGGCGCCTTCTTCAGCGAAGTGGGAACCGTTCTCTTAAGATATTTTTCCAACTTCGCTCACCATGCTGATCGGATCCAAAACGACCTCATCATAACCAACGACTGGTCCGAAAAGAAATTCTTAGAGGTGAAGAAGGGACTGCGGAAGCATGATCTCGGGGTCGAGAGTCGAAAGGGCGACTTGGAAGACTTAAGGAGCTTTCTCTTGGCAAAAAGGAACTTTCTATTGGGTTTGCTTGAAAACCCCAATCTTCTCGAACACGATTCCTTTACCAACCTCCTTTGGGCAGTCTTCCATCTGACCGAGGAACTGGCCCATAGGACAGCAGTCTCACATCTTCCCGATGCCGATTATGACCATCTCTCCGTGGATATGAAGAGAGTGTATGGTCTCCTCATCTCTGAGTGGTTGGATTACATGAAGCATTTGAGGACTAACTATCCCTATCTCTTTTCCCTTGCCCTGAGGACGAATCCCTTCGATCCCAATGCATCACCTGAAATCAAAGAAACCCCATAAACGAGACGGAATACCAGGCGGCAGCAAAGATTATTTCGATCAGGGTCGACCGTTCTAAATTCCCCAACCCCACGGCACGACCTTGTATTCGATTTCATATTTTATTTTTATCCCGTTAGGAGTATAATAGGCATCGTTAATCCGTACACATTCTCTAAGGGGAGAGAGGGGATGGCAAGAAAACGGAAAGAAGCGGGTAAGGACGGCGTAGGGGATTACCGGCACGATGAGGCCAAGCGGAAGAACAATCCTCCGGCAGGGATTGCTCCAACTTACGAAGTTCGTGAGCGGCATGCTACTTCCTACGCCTATGACCCTCATCTTGACCCACAGCTCCAGTGGGCGGGAAAGACGGAACACACCTCCTTTGAGGTTGATGTTGTCTCCCTTCATATTCATGAGCGCATCTCGACAAGAGCGATTCTCGAAGCGGTGAAGAAACCAGAGCCTCAGTTATCACTTTTTGGTGAAACCGCTCTTCCAATGGATAAACAGATCGAATTCTATCAACATGAGGTGGGCTGGGCAAACCGATTAATACTTGGAGATAGCCTTCTGGTGATGAATTCCCTTCTGGTCAAAGAAGGAATGGCGGGGAAAGTTCAAATGATCTATATCGATCCACCTTATGGCATTAAATACTCCTCCAACTTTCAGCCCCGTGTGGACAGACGTGATGTCAAGGATAAAGACGAAGACCTCACCCACGAGCCCGAACAGATTAGAGCCTACCGAGATACATGGAAACTTGGCATCCACTCATACCTCACCTATCTGCGCGACCGATTCCTTCTCGCCCGTGAACCCTTAACAGAAAGCGGCTCCATCTTCGTTCAGATTAACGATGAGAATTTGCATCTGGTTCGGAGCCTGATGGACGAAGTGTTTGGAAGAGAAAATTTTGTGGCAGTGGGTGATACTTCTCGTGTTGCTCTCGCCATTGCTCGCCAGCGGCTGATGACTGCAAGATATGATTATTACGAATTGATGGAGCCTTCGAGGGGACCTTCGGGTGGCTTCATATACGAAACTGTTCCTCATATAACCCTTGAAAGCATTGCCAAAAATACTGAAATTGATACGATTGCCGCCAAGTATCAACCAAAGATCGAAGAGGCACTCTCTGAATTGAATAAGGTGCTCAAAACGAATTGGAAAGAGTGGGAGGTGCCGCACCAATTAGATATTCAAAATGAAAAATTCAAAATTCAAGATGGAAAAAGAGCTCATGAGCTTTTCTGGTCGCTTAAGAGGAAAAAACGTCAAGAGATAGATGAAAGTATTCAGCGAAATGCACCTCAAGAAACTTTATATGACAGGCCTCATATCAAGCGAGGGGTGGTTCGTGTAACAGGTCCATTCACCGTCGAAGCCATTCCTGTTCCAGCCATTGAAGACCCATCGCAGATTCCCATTCCACAATTTGAACAGGAGGAGGTTCAGACTCGTATCAGTGATCGTGCGGGTGATTATCTCACCACCATGCTAAATCTTCTCAAACAGCAGGGAGGAGTCCTTTTCCCGGGTGGAAAGAAGATGGAGCTTGAAAACCTCCGCATCCTTAATCTCGGAATTCTTCATGCTGAAGGCGAAACACCCCCACCCTCACCCTCCCCCATCAAAGGGGGAGGGAACGGGAGGGGGCAGAGAGTAGCCATCAGTTTTGGTCCCCAGTATGGACCTGTGACAGCCACGCAGGCTAATGAGGCTATCCAGATAGCCAAACTGAATGCTTATGATTCGCTTGTTCTTGCCGGATTCAGCTTCGACGCCGAAGCCCAGGCCTTTGTGCAGAAGGCAAAGGACCTTGTTAAGGGCCTGACCATCCATTTTGCTAATATTGCCCCTGATGTGCTGGTGGGCGATCTTCTCAAAACCACCCGTGCCAGTCAGATTTTCACCGTTTTTGGTCAACCCGACGTCCGATGGGAAAAGCAGAAAGACGGCACATACATCGTTGAGCTTCGGGGGGTGGATATCTATGATCCAATCACCGGTGAGACTCACCACTCAAGCGGTTCTGACGTCGCTGCCTGGTTTCTCGATACAGATTACGATGGAATGACTTTCCACATCTGCCAATCTTTCTTTCCTGGTGATCCAGATGCCTGGGACAAACTCCAGCGTGCCCTTAAAGCCCAGATCGATCCCGAGGTTTTTGAAAAGATGCGTGGCACGATCTCATTTCCCTTCAAACCAGGCGACCACAAACAGATCGCCGTCAAGGTGGTCGATTTTCGGGGCAATGAAGTGATGAGAGTTCTCTCATTAGAACCCCGTACCTATGGAAAAGAGAATTTGGATAAAAAGAGAGGAATGAATTAATGCCACAAATTCCATCTCGTGATTGGCTTATACGCGGACAATTGATAAATAACTTTGAAATTAACTTTAAGCAATTAACCAAACCGCCTTAATGGAATTCAACATATTGAAATAATTTAGTATTTTCTTTTAATCAATGGGTGGCTCGATGAGTCTTGCGGTTGACAATCCTATTATCAACTCTCCATTTGAAGAGCCCTCGCAATACTGGGATTACAAAGAAGGTCAGCCCATTCGCACGTCAGGGAGGCGGCCTGCGGGGTATTATCTCAGACCGCGCACCAGAGGGGCGCAGCTCTCGATGTTTGAAGAGGAGTTTGTCCCTCTTGAACTGGTTAATTCCATTAGAGAAAAAGTAAAGAGCTGGCGTGAAAGGAATTATCCGGGGGTCACTCCGATTACCCGCCAGCTTTTAAATCATTGGAACAACCCTGAAAGAGAACGAAAGCTCTTCTTCTGTCAGAGGGAGGCTGCTGAGACGCTCATCTGGTTAATTGAAGCCTCTCCTGCGGAAAGGCAGAGCATGATGATCCCCAAGGATGAATTTAATCATTCGGGAAAAGGAGCCTTAACGCGCTTTGCCTGTAAGATGGCCACCGGAAGCGGAAAAACAGTGGTGATGGGGATGGCCATCGCCTGGCAGATTCTCAATAAACTGGCCAATCCGCAGGATCGGCGTTATTCGGATGCAGTGCTTCTGGTCTGCCCCAACCTGACCATAAGAGAAAGGCTTCAGGTTCTTCTGCCGGAGTAGTGACGATATTGAGGAATTGTGGTATCATAAAATTAAAAATCGTTGAGAAAGGAGCGGCTTTAAGAGATGCAAAATATCGAACAGATAATCAGGGAATTGCCTCCTGAGCTCAGGCAAGAGGTCGAGGATTTCATCAAGTTCCTATTGGAAAAACGTGTTAAAAAACCGATAGGGAAATTTGATTTCGGATGGGCCGGGGCATTAAAAGATCTTCGCGACCGATACACTTCCGTCGAGCTCCAGCATAAGATCTCAGAGTGGAGGATCGGTGAAAAATGAGGTTGCTCATAGATACCAATATTTTTCTTGAAGTGCTTTTGGGGCAGACGAATGAAAGAGAGGTGCGATCACTTTTGGAAAAGATTGGTGAACACCAATTCTTTTTGTCAGACTACTCGCTCCATTCCATAGGGCTTCTTCTCTTCCGCCGGAACCAGCACGAGATATTTGGTCAATTTTTGAGGGAAATGATTTCTAATGCCGTAATAATAGTATCACTTTCTCTAAACGAAATAGGATCCATCATAGAGGTCGCCAAACGATTCAACCTTGACTTTGACGATGCTTATCAATACTTGGCGGCTGAAATATATGGCCTAACCCTAATCAGTTTCGATAGCGACTTTGACCGCACGGAAAGAGGTAGAAAACTCCCTTCGCAAATTATGGGTAGCTGATCAATAGACATCCTTTGATCTCTGTCCTTCCTGTTGGCTTCTGGCTCTCTTGATCTCATCCAAATAATACTTGATCAATGGGGACATCTCGGGGGGTTGCCAGTCTGTCTTTTTGGGGTCTTCAGGCCAGGTAAAGGGGAGATGAAAAACCTCCCCTGGCTTTTTCGCCTTCTCCAGGGTCTCAAGGGTCTTAAGCAGAACGCTCCTCTGCCCTTCCCGATCCCCAACCTGCCCGACCGGTCTGCCGTAAGGATATTCAATCGCTGCTGTCCTTGGAATCCCCACGGCTCGATGGAATTCCCAGGTCGGGCTTAATATAAGAGTAGAAAACCCGGCTTCCTCCAAGAACCTTGCAGCCAGCCCCACGGACTGGCAGCAGAAGGGTCAAGCAGGAGTGAGCAGAACCGCCTCCACCCCTTCCTGTTTCATCGCCCGTGAGATGGGCTCAATCGCCTCCGAAAGAAACTCTGTGCTCTGCCATTGAAAACCATAAAAAGAGTAGGCGCTTGGTGCAAGACGGCCGATGACCTTCTCCTTCTCAAATTCCTCCATCCGGGCCAAGGGAAGGATGACATTGATATCCTGCTTGATATAGGTTGTGTTGATATGGAGATGATTCACCTCGATATCTTTTTCAGTCGTTCCCCTCGGTATAATCCGATAGGAGCGGTCGCCCCAGATGGGCTCCCTCCTCTCCCTTTCCATATCAAAGGGAGGATCTGATTTCAGACTGATCCCTGCGCTCGTGACGAGCGCCATGGTCGTCTGACCCAGGGGCCTTTTCATGGGGGTCCATGGAATATGGTCCTTGAATTCTTCATCAGGGATAAAAGTCCGAACCCAAGCCTTCAGTCCGGGTGGAAGAAACCTGAACCCATCCACGACCCTCTCAGGCTGATCCATAGATCCTCCTCTGTCTCTTAAGATAAATTTCAAATGCCAGGGCTCAAATTTCAAAAGATCTGGTCTTCTTATATCCGAACGCCGGGAAATAATCAAGCTGACAGGCTCCTGTTATTTTCCATTTTACTTTTTTGAAAGATGGCTTATAATACCTCACGGTTTGAATGGATTGTCCCAGAGACCAAGAGAGGAGTGAAGAGATGGAGATTATTAAAACACGCCAAAGCAGGATCGATCAGGTCGATTTCGAGAACCTGGGGTTCGGAGAGGTCTTTTCAGACCATATGGTGATCATGGACTACAGGGATGGGGAGTGGGGCGAGGCGCGAATCGTACCCTATGGAACGATCGAGGTTTTTCCAGCGATGTGCTCATTCCATTACGGCCAGATGATCTTTGAAGGACTCAAGGCCTTTTACACACGAACCGAGGCGATCAACATCTTTCGACCCCAGAAATATCATGAACGGATGAACCGGTCTTGCCGTAGGCTATGTATTCCCGAGGTGAGCTATGACCTCTTTATCAACGCATTAAGGGAACTGGTCACCTTGGATAAGGAGTGGGTCCCGAAGAAAAAGGGCTATTCCCTCTATATCCGTCCTTTTATCTTCGCAACAGATAGTTTTCTCGGCGTGAAGGTCTCCGAGACTTATCGTTTCATGATCATCACCTCTCCTGTCGGAGCCTATTATAAGGAAGGGATCAACCCTGTGAAATTGATCACTCCGGGTGAGTATATCCGTGCGGCAAAGGGCGGACTGGGGGCTGCCAAAACACCGGCCAATTATGCTGCTACCCTCCTACCTGCTGAGGAGGCGAAAAAGAAGGGTTTTACTCAGGTGCTGTGGCTCGACGGAATCAAAAGAAAGTATGTTGAGGAAGTGGGGACGATGAATCTCTTCTTCTTTATTGGCGACAAATTGATCACCCCGCCTCTGGAGGGCACGATCCTGCCCGGAGTGACAAGGGATTCGGTGATCCATCTGGCAAAAGAATGGAAGATCAAAGTCCTCGAAAGGAGGATCTCCATTGACGAAGTCTTCAAAACTGCAAAAGACGGGAGATTAAAGGAGGCATTCGGAAGCGGGACCGCAGCCGTTATCTCTCCTGTCGGGGAGATTTATCATAACAAGAAAAGAGTCATCATTAATAAGAGGAAGATCGGACCTCTCTCCCAGAGGCTCTACGATGAGATCACAGGGATTCAGTACGGCGAGAGACCCGACCGATTCGGGTGGTGCTATTTGATTTAGGGGTTCCGGATTGCGGAACGCAAAAGGAATTTGAGTTATAATAAGAAACAGGCGATCGCTCGGTTCTGGGAAAACATGTTCTGGAAAGACCGGATCGGGTCTGGATTTGGCGTGCGAGGGGTGAGGTGTCACTCTTTATCACTTTTGAAGGAGTGGAAGGAAGCGGAAAGACTACTCAGATCCGACGCCTGAAAAGATATCTTTCCCGAAAAGGCATCCCCTGTAAAATGACCAGGGAGCCAGGCGGATCTGCTATCGGTGAGAAGATTCGGAGGATCCTTCTCGACCCGGGTCATGGCGAGATGACTCCTCTGAGCGAAACCCTCCTGTACGAGGCCGCAAGGGCTCAGCATGTGAAGGAGGTGATTAAGCCCTCTCTACGGAAGAGAGTGGTGATCCTCTGTGATCGTTTCAACGATGCAACGATTGCTTACCAGGGCTATGGCCGCGGAGTGGACCTTAGACTGGCCGAAAGGCTTAATCGCCTCTCTTCTCAAGGCATCAAGCCCGATGTCACTTTTCTCCTGGATTGCCCCTCCACATTGGGATTGAGAAGGGCCTCTTATAGAAACCGGATGCTCAAAAAGGAGAGGGAGGGACGTTTCGAAAAGGAGAAGATTCAGTTTCACCGCAGGGTCAGGAAAGGATACCTCGCCATTGCGAAGGAGGAACCCCATCGGGTGAAAGTGATCGACACCCGGGAGGGTGAGGAGAAGGTCTTTGAGAAGATAAGGCGAATTGTGGATGAATTACTAATCGCAAAGGGCATAGGGCACAGGGATATAGAAGCACCAAATCCCAAGCACCAATAACCAAATAATAATCAAATCCCGATGACCAAATTTCTAAAAAAGGTTTAAATTCCATTTTGGTTATTGAGACATTGGGATTTATTTGGAACTTGGGATTTGGGTATTGGAATTTGAGAAGAAATATGTCTTTTAAGGACGTTTTGGGACATGCCAAGCCGATTGAATTTCTCAAAAGGGCGATCAAAGAGGAGAAGGTGAGTCACAGTTACCTCTTCTTAGGAAACGAGGGCATTGGAAAGAAGTGGACAGCACTCCAATTCGCAAAGGCCCTCAACTGCCTTGAAGCATCGGCGGAGCAATGGGATGCCTGTGACCGCTGTATCTCCTGCAGGAAGATCGATCATCACCTCCATCCCGACGTGCTGCTGATCGAGCCCGAAGGCCAGACCCTGAAGGTGGCCCAGGTGAGGCAGATGCAGAGGGATCTCGCCTATCGACCGTATGAAGGACGTCGCCGTTTCTGCATCCTGGCGGCTGCAGATCGCATGGCTCCAAATATGTCAAACACGCTCCTTAAAACGCTCGAGGAGCCACCGCTCCATACGGTAATTGTTCTGCTTGCCAATAACCCGAGGCTCCTTCTCCCCACGATCCTTTCTCGTTGCCAGCCCATTCGTTTTTATCCTCTGCCTATCCCATTGGTCTCGAATTGGTTGGTGGAACGTGAGGGTCTCAATGGAGAGGAGGCCCATCTCTTAGCCGCTCTCTCAGAGGGTAGCCCAGGAAAGGCCCTGGAGATCCGGGAGCAGATGCGCCAGATTCCAAGAGAGGAACTCTTGATCGACCTCATCGGATTGAAGACGATCCCATTCGAGAAGAAAGAGAGCTGGGCCGAATGCCTCTCATCCAATCGGGATACGGTCGTATTGATCCTGGAGGTGACCAAGACGCTGCTCAGGGATCTGGTCATGATGAAGACATTGAAGGATGGCGCAAAATTGATCCATTCCGATCTGCGCCATCAGATGGAGGCCATTGCACCAAAGTGGAACCTCCCCTCACTTTTGAACCGGATGGAGGCCTTGCATCAAACCCTGCTCGCCATCAGGGGAAATGCCAATATCATGCTCTCATTGGAGGCGATGATGCTCTCCTGGGCTGAAGGATAGAGAAGATGCTTCGAATGGTCTTTGTGAGACTCTCAAATGGAAAGACAGAAGAGCTTGACGCTGGGGATCTCACTCTCGAGACGGGTGAGAACGTCATCGCAGAGAGTGAAAAAGGGTTGGTGCTGGGAAAGGTCCTCTCCCCGCCCCGGGAGAGGGAGAAGCGATTCTTCCTCAAATCTCCCCGAAGGGTGATCCGGAAAGCGACGCCAGAAGATCTGGAACAGTTCGACAAGAATCTTCTGCTGGAGAAGGAGGCCTTCGACTTCTGCCTTCGAAAGATCAAGGAAAAGGGTCTGAGCATGAAGTTGGTGAAGACAGAGGTTCTTCTCGACCGTTCCAAACTCCTCTTCTACTTCACATCTGAAAAGAGGGTCGATTTCCGGGAGCTGGTCAGGGATTTGGCAGCGGAGTTCAGGATGCGGATCGAGATGCGGCAGATCGGGGTGAGGGACGAAGCCAAAATGATCTCCGGCATCGGAAGTTGCGGAGAGGAGCTCTGCTGTGCCAAGTTTATGAACCGATTTGAACTGGTCTCTATCAAAATGGCCAAGGAACAGAACCTGGCCCTCAATCCAGCGAAGATATCGGGTATCTGTGGCCGTCTGATGTGCTGTCTGGCCTATGAGTTTCCCACCTATATAGAGTTAAAAAAGGACCTGCCCCGCGTGGGCAAACACATTGTCACGCGTGCTGGCAAAGGAAAGATTATCCGCCAAAACGTGCTCAGCCGGACCGTGACCGTAGAGCTGGAGGGAGGGGGAGAGATTACCATTGACGCATCTGAGATCTGAAAAATATTTCTATATTACGACGCCCATCTACTACGTCAACGATGTCCCTCATATCGGCCATGCCTACACCACGGTCGCAGCCGATGTCCTCGCCCGTTACAAACGTCTGGAGGGCTACCAGGTCTTCTTCCTCACCGGTACGGACGAGCATGGCCAAAAAGTGGAGAGGGCTGCTCAGGAGCGAGGCGTAGATCCAAAAGCTCACTGTGATGAGATGGTCAAACGTTTCCAATCCCTCTGGAAAAAGCTTTCCATCTCCAATACCGACTTCATCCGTACGACCGAGGGCCGTCACAAAAAGGTGGTCCAGATGATCCTTCAGGATCTCTACGACCGGGGAGAGATCTACCAGGACAATTATGACGGCTGGTACTGCGTTCCTGACGAGCGATTCTGGACAGAGAAGGATCTCATCGATGGCAAGTGCCCTGATTGTCTCCGTCCAGTGATCGGGATCTCTGAGAAGAACTACTTCTTCCGAATGAGCAAATACCAATCCTGGTTGATTGAACAGATTGAAAAAAACGATCGATTCATTCTTCCTCCTTCGCGAAGAAATGAGATTTTAGGCTTTCTGCGAAGCCCTTTGGAAGACCTCTGCATCTCAAGGCCGAAGAAGCGGCTCAGCTGGGGAATTGAAATCCCTTTTGACCCCGAGTACGTCACCTATGTCTGGTTCGATGCCCTGATCAACTATGTCAGCGGCATCGGATATGGCTCCGAGACGAGCCAATTCTCCAATTTCTGGCCGGAGGCCATTCACCTGATCGGCAAGGATATTCTTACGACGCATACGGTCTACTGGCCGACCATGCTCAGGGCCATCGGCCTGACGCCCCCTAAGACGGTCTTTGCCCATGGATGGTGGACGGTTGAGGGCAAGAAGATGTCCAAGTCCCTCCAGAACGTCGTGGAACCCAATCGGTTGGTCGATACCTATGGGGTGGACGCAGTTCGGTACTTTCTCATGCGGGAGGTCCCCTTCGGGAGCGACGGCGACTTCTCCCATGCGGCCATGGTCCATCGGATCAACAGCGATCTGGCCAATGATCTGGGCAACCTCTTCAGCCGAACCCTCAGTATGGTGATCAGATATTTTGGTGGTTCCATCCCTGAACCCTCCTCTTCGAAGGATGTGGACCAAGGGCTTCAGCAAATCTCCGAAAGGGTGATCCATCAGATATCGAAACAGATGGAGGATCTCGCTTTCAACAAGGCTTTGTCTTCGATCTGGGAGATTGTCAGCGCGGCGAACAAATATGTCGATGAGACCGCACCCTGGTCCCTTGCGAAAGAGGAGAAGCAGCGACCACGCTTAGCTACGGTTCTCTACCAGGCCCTGGAGGCTATTCGCATTATTGCCCTTCTTCTCGCTCCCTTTATGCCCTCGACCTCTGAAAAGATGTGGTCGTATCTCGGCCTGGAAGAGAATCTCTGGGAACAGACTTTGGAAGAAAACGGAGAGTGGGGAGGTCTGAAACCCAGGAGAACGGTGATCCAGCCCGCTCCCCTTTTCCCAAGAATTGATTCGTCAAAGATTTCGGAGGGCGCATAGCGCAAAGCGCAGAGCGTGAGAATTTTTAACGCTATGCTCTATGCGCTCTGCTCCATGCTTCACTTGACCATGAAAAAACCTCAACCGATTCATTCGATTTTGGAAAAGACTTTAAGGTCCCTGGAGATCGATTTCCCGTTGAAGACCTATTCCATCCTGAGCGCATGGAAGGAGATCGTGGGCGAATCCGTCGCGCTTCAAACTCAACCCCGGGTTATCCGAAATCGGATCCTTTTCGTCGATGTCTCCCATCCGACCTGGATGCAACAACTCCAATTCCTCAAAACCACACTCCTGCAAAAACTGAACGAATTTCTGGGTGGACCACACATCCAAGACCTCCGCTTCAGATTGGGAAGGATCGCTCCACCTGTCTCGGCTCCTTCGAGAGTCCATCTCTGGGAGCATGAGAAGCTTGATGAAGCGACATTGAATCGCATCGAAACGATTGTCCGAAAGATCGAGGATCAGGAGGTGAGGAAAGGTTTGCAGGATATCTTAATCAAGGGTGCAAAATTGGATCGGCACCGGAAGAGATCCAAAGAAGGACTTTCCAGATGATCCCGAAGCAGGATTTAGCAGCCGGGAAGTGGTCTGAAGGATTCTGACAGGATCCACTCAAGAAAAACTTTGAAGGGAGGGCGAAATCAATGAAGTTGGGAAAGACGTTGACAGCAGGCCTTTGTCTCTTCGTCGCCGTGGCCATGGTCGTCCAGGTCATGGGGTGTGGAACCTTAATGTATCCGGAAAGGCGAGGGCAGAAGGCCGGGGCAATTGACCCCGGAGTGGCGATTTTGGATGGAATAGGGCTAATATTTTTCATCATCCCGGGCCTCATCGCCTTCGCGGTAGATTTTAGTACAGGTGCCATCTATCTACCAGCGGGCAAGAAGAAATCCTCCCCCTCCGATCAAGAGGTGAAGGTGGTCCAGATTCATCCATCCGCATTGAATGAGCATACGATTAAGGAAATCGTTATAAAAGAGACCGGATGCCCTTCAAGCCTGGATTTGAATAAAGCAGAGAGCTACGCCCTGGAAGGACCTGAAAATATCGAAACCATGCTGGCCGAACTCCGTCAGGCAGGGTACCGGAAGCATTAAGTGAGACAGAAGGGGAGGAAGGGAAAATCCCGATCGTCAATTCTGATTTCGGTATACAATGGTAATCAAGAAAAGACCACTTAAAACCGGAAAGGTCTGAATCCTTCTAAATCCTGCTCTTTCCAGGATCTCTTCAAGCTTGAGGGAGAGGAAGTCGAGGTTCTCCCTTTCAAAAAGCTTGAAAAAGATGAGGAGGAGAATTCTCCTTATCCCTGATAGTTGCGGATTGAAATCGGCGATCACCATCCTCCCTTTCTCCTTTAAGGCCATGAAGGACTGCTGGATAACCCTTGGCCGCTCTGTTTCTCCAATTTCATGAAGAGAAAACGAAGCGAAGATTCCATCAAAGTAGTTTTGGTATCCCCAGGGCTCCGTCACATCCTTCTGCAGAAAGAGCGTATTGGTCAAACCTCCATATCGACTCTTTGCTACCTCCACCATACCCGCAGCCATATCCATTCCCACGATCTCCCCTCCACTTCCAACGGCCTGAGCCATCCACGAGGCTACCCTTCCTGTGCCTGAACAGATGTCCAGGATCCGTTCGCCTTTTCCGGGAGCCAAGATCTCCACAGCTTTCCTTAGAAATCTACGATAAAGTCCTATCGAGAGAAGATCGAGAATGGTATCATATGAGGAAGCAATCTTTTCGAAGAAATCGACACGGTTCCAATCCTGGGATAGAGCACAGCGCACAGGACACAGCATCAAATCCTTTCCGTCATTCGGATTTGAAGTTTGGAATTTACACTCTTTCCAGAGTGACCTTTGTACCGTCCTTCACCTTGCGGAAGACCTTTGGATCGGACAGAACCTTTCCGATCACGTTAACGGCGCTGGCCGCTCGAATCTCATCCCCTCGGCTCGCCGGGGTCGGACCAAAGAAGATGCAAAAGGCGTGACCCGCGGGCCAATATCCCAACTCTCCGGCCGAGACAACCTCTCTCGCCCCTTGCTCCAGCCCTGTCTTGACCGGAATGGAGAAGTATATCTCCTCACCCCAGAGATTCCCTTTTCCCTCTATGGGCAGGGCCTCCCAGATCAATTGAGCGGTTTTTGACTCATTCAGTTCAGCCTCGACCTTCAAGTCACTGACCAGGATTCTGATCTTCTTTGCCATCTTCTCCTCCTGCGGTCTCGAGGGGATCGAACTCATTATAAAGGACTTCCTGATCTCCTTCGGCCGATAGGCCATTGGGGAAGAAGAGAATTTCCCGATCCACCTTCACGGCCTCACCTTTCATGGAGAGAAACTTATGGGTCTGGCTTCTCAACAAGAAGAATCCGATGATTACCAGGACATAATATGAGAGCTCCCTGGCGAGGATATGCAAGACCTGGGCCTTCAGGCTGAAGAAGAAGTATGCCTCTGCAAAATGCCTGGTGCTGTTTATCAGAAGACCCAAGGTGATGAGATATAGGAGCCGTTTCGTTTTGGTCGTGTTCTGGCCCAAAGAAAGGAGGCACTGGTCATAGATCCTCTTGAAGTTCTTCCAGCTGTTCGAAATGTTCTTGAGGAGTTCGCTCCGTATGTTCTCATCATCCCCGTAAATCTTCAACCGGACCTGCTTGTCTCCTCGAAACAAAAGATAACGTTTTAACAATGCCTCTCGTTCCGAGAGGAGGTTCTGATTCCTCCTGAACCCTCGATAGAGAACAAAGCCCAGACCGAGAAGTAGGAAAAGAGGAATCGCTTCGTCCAACAGTTTGACCCAGGTCATTTCGTCCATCTCAAACCACTCACATTCGATTGATCAGGCTGGCCATATAGCCGGCTCCAAATCCATTATCGATATTGACCACTGCCACCCCAGTGGCACAGGAGTTCAACATGGTGAGAAGCGCAGCGATCCCTCCAAAACTGGTTCCGTACCCGATGCTGGTCGGGACTGCGATCACCGGTCGATCCACCAATCCTCCCACCACACTGGGCAGTGCCCCTTCCATCCCGGCCACCACGATCAAAACACGAGCCTTCTCCAATTTTGCCCTTTCGGAAAGCAGCCGGTGAATCCCCGCAATACCCACGTCATACAGCGTCTCGACGCGGTTGCCCATGAATTGAGCAGTGAGAGCAGCCTCCTCAGCCACAGGGATATCTGTAGTCCCTGCCGTGATGACCAGAATCGTCCCCTCCCCCACCGGCTCCACTGGATGGGTGAGGTAGGTGAGTACTTTTGACCGAGGGTAGTATTGGCTCTTTGGGAAGATCTTTTGGACGGCTCTGGCTTTCCCCTCTTCCAAACGCGTGATCAGGATGTTCTGGCCCTTTCTCTTCAACTCCTTCATGATCGAAAGAATCTGCTGAGGGGTTTTCCCCTCTCCCCAGATTGCCTCTGGAAACCCTTTCCGAAGACTCCGGTGATGGTCGACTCTCGCATAGCCCAAGTCTTCAAAAGGCAGTGATTTCAATTGGAGCATCGCCTCGTCAATCGATGTCTTTCCTGCCCTAACCTTTTTGAGAAGTTCTTCGAGCCTTCTAAGATTCATATCATTCATAATTCTATTCAGTCTCCCTGCGAAAAGTCAAGAAAAAGAAAGGGAGTGTCATTTAAGAATTAAAAGTGCACCGTTTTTATGGATTTAAAGTTTAAAAGTGCACACCTTGGTTTTTCGATCGGTTTAAGCAATTTTAGAAGTTCGTCGTCGGCTTTGTGGGAA
>JACAEX010000052.1 GCA_013388635.1 Syntrophaceae bacterium
ATCGGAACAAGTGGCCGGTTTGGATCGGAACAGCCGGCCGGATTCAGCGGAATAGGCACAATGGGGCTTATTTATGATGTCGGCCATTGATTTCTTTCTCTATATTTCCAAACACTCTCAGGAATTTCCTCCCTAAGGATCTATCGAATTGCTTCAGCCACTTTTCAATATAGACTGAATCATACCCCGGGTTCTTTAAGAGAATGGATTTGACATCTTCAATATCTCTTGCCCTTCCAGCGATCACTTTATGGATCACAACATCCTCAAGAGAAGCGAACCGAACGACTGATCTGCCCAATGTAATATCTTTCGCCCTCTCGATCGCCTTCCGTTCATAGGAAGAGCCTGAAAAGATAAAATCAACTCGAATGCCACTTTCTTTATCTATGGTGGGAAACACCATGTTCTGCTCTACAAATTCCTTCTCCTTCCGAACAAGACTCTTGAGGCCTATAATGCGGATGACCTCTTTAACTCTATCCAAGCCCTCCACACCAATCCCCATGGTGATATCAATATCCCGGGTCAGTCTCGGTTCGCCATAAAGAAGCACAGCTTGACCACCAATGACCATGTAAGGAATTGAGGCCTTCTTCAACTGATGTGCTATCTTTTTAAGCAAACGCTCAAACACTATTCACGACCTTGGCTATTCTTAGATCCACCTCTATCCCGTCGAGGGGGTTCTTTATTGGAATAATACCAAGCGTCACCGCTTCTTTATAGAGGGCCTCCACGATGCGAAGATTCCTCATCATGTCTGCTTTTTCTTTTTTCATGAAGTCAAGCTCAAATTTTGACCACGCACTTCGTTTGTGCAGATCTTTACTCCTCTCTCTATGAATCGCTTTGGTTTCAGCAACAACTGGTGGGCGCCCTTGCTTTTTGACCTCAATTTCCACACGGACACTCGCTCCAAGAGCGTCCGCAACCCGGCGCAACATGCTCAGAGAGTGACCTTCATACGAAGGAGATTCCAGACGACTAATCTGTTGTTGAGATGTCCCCACCCGCCTCGCCAGTTCTATCTGCGATAAGCCGCAAGCCTTGCGCATAGAAGAAAGCTTCAGGGGCAGATCCCAAGTTTCTCCAGCCCGTTTGAAACGATGAGCAAAATCCGGCTCCTTTAACTGTTCAAGGGGTAAATGGGGCTTTACTCGCTTTTTCATAAGGAACTACAAAATTCTACATCGAATCGGGTTTCTAATCAACATCAAATTTGATGTAGTATCGAGCGCCTTCCTATCCCGGATAAATCGGGCAGGCATATTGACGAACATTTTCCCAGATGAGCTATTCCACTTTGTATTGCCTCCGGCAGGAGAGAATATAGTCTTTCACATCCTTCTTCGTCTTATAAATCCCGAAGTGGCCTTCGCAGAGGATATCGGCCTCCAGATCAAGCAACTTTTTGGTGGAGAGGCGATAATCTTCGAGACTCGATCCGAATTCCTGAAGCAATGGGCCGTGAAGATCCTGAGCGAAAAGAACTCGCTTCCCGTCTCGATCGAGATAGATAGAAATGGAGCCCGGTGTATGGCCCGGGCTATGGAGGCAGACCACCTTCTCGCCTCCGATTGTCAATACCTCCTCGGGCAGATCGAATCTCACATCTACAGGCGTTTGTGGAAATGTGGTCTGATACCATCCGGCTGCGGTCAGAATGGAATCCCCGTTTTCCAGTGGAGGAGCATCCAGCTTGTGGATATAGATCCTTGAGCCAAATCTCTTCCTAATCTCAGGAGCACCACCGATATGATCGATATGGCAGTGGGTGAGGAGTATTTTGGTCAGATTGGATGGATCTAAGCCTAATCTGTTAATATTACTTATGATTTTCTCAACGCTCCAGCCTGCTCCTGTGTCGATCAATACCAGCTCTCTTAGATTGATCAGATAGACGCATCCGTCCCGTCCATCGGTGATCTCCGGCCCTCCGACAATAAAAATGCCTCTGATTATTTCAAATGGTTTCATTCTCTCCTCCTAAGTTCTTCCTTCAGTCTCCTGTAATCATCGATCGTGAACCCTTCCCACTGGCAGGGAAGAATGGAATTGTTATGAAAAAGAGGCTCATTCTCAAGATCGAAGGCTGAGATCTCCTTCGCCTTCTCAAAGAGAGGGGTGTGAGGAATGGGTGAATATTCCACAAGGATCGGCCTTGCACCTACTTCTCTAACAAAGGCAATGCTCTCCTCAACCTCCTCTGCTTTTTGACCCGGCAATCCTGCCATGACATAGACCCCGATCTCTTCGCCTGAGTACCCTGCCCTCTTTAGATATTTCACAGCCCTTCTAAGCTCTTGATTATCTACCTTGCCTCCGGTTTCGGATTGGATCGTCTCATTCGATGTCTCAAAGCCGAGGCGAATCGTCTTAAATCCTGCCCGAAAGAGGAGCCCTGCTACCTCCTCATCCATCTCCCTGATATGGAGGGCATTGGGGGTGTGAAAGTTGCATTGGATGCCCCGCTGGATCACCTCGGTCAAGATCGGAATGATATGCTTTGAAGCCTCCACCAGAAGGGCATCATCGTAAAAGGCGATATCGGTCACCGGGTAATGGGTTGTCCAGTATCCGATCTCTTCGGCCACCTTCACAGGATCTCTCCTCACGAATCCTTTCGTCAACACCGGCGTGGCGCAATAGGTACACCGGTACGGACACCCTCTTGAGGTGGAGAGGCAGACATAGTCAAGATGAGGGTAGAGATCGAAGGCAGGATAAGTTTCAGTTCGGAGATCGGAGTTCGCCTGCCTGCCGGACAGACAGGGGGTTCGGAGTTGATAACCGGTTAATTCAGAAATTAATTTCAGAACTTCCCTTTCGTCTCCGCTTTTGAACACAATGTCCGCGCCGGAATGCCTTTTTGCATGATCAAAGCAGAGATTTGCATAAATTCCGCCCAGAACTATTGGCACGTCATGAAACAATTTTTTTGTGATTTCGATTGCTTTGAAAACTCCCGGATACCAGTACGTCATCCCTGAGGTGATGCCGATCAGGTCAGGCTTTTCCTCAACCGATGAAAGCCTTTTCAACACCATTTCTTCAGGTATTCCATACTGGCTGTAATTTCTCGGGATGAGCTTCAGCGGATCCGGCTTTTCGATCTTGGTCTTATAGAATTTCCCATCGCCATACTTCTTCCTCACGACATGGAAATCCAGGCAGTCAATCAGAGTGATCCTAAACCCATTCGCCCTTAGAAGACCGGCGAGGGAGAGAAGGCCAAGAGGCCTCGCCCAGAGATTATAGGCGGCAAAATCGGTAATCCAGGGGTTGATCAGAAGAATATGGGGGGAGTGTTTCACGTGAAACATCCATAGCCCCCTTTGAAAAAGGGGGGTCACTTCCCGATGCAGAACTGCTCAAAGACCCGGTTCAGTACCTCCTCGCTGGCTGTCTCTCCAACCATCTCGCTGAGGGCCTCAAGGGCAGAGCGGATTTCGAATGCGATCAGTTCAAGCGAGGCCCCCTCTTTTAGGGCCTTCAATCCAGCCGAAAGGTTCTCCCTGGCCTGAGAAAGGGCCTTCTTGTGCCGGATATTGGTCACGATCAGGTGCTCAGGCGACGACCGGACATTCCGATGGATCAAAGAGTTGTAGATGGCCTTCTTCAAATCTTCGATCCCATCATTTCTCAGGGCGGAGATCGACACAATGGGATCTTCCTGAAACTCTCTCTTCAGCTCTTCAAGCGAGATCTTTAATGGAAGATCGTTCTTGTTGATGGCCACCACTTTCTTCTTTCTCCTGACCTCCTCAAAGATCTCAAAATCGTCCTGATCAAGACCCCGGCTTCCGTCGACGACCAGTAGGACAAAGTCCGCATCCCCAACCCGCTCCCTCGTCCTTCTTATGCCCTCCATCTCCACAGAATCCTTCGGTTTCCTCAGCCCCGCCGTATCCATCAATCTTACCGGAATCCCTTCGATATTGAGGACTTCTTCAATCACATCCCTGGTTGTGCCTGGAACCGGCGTGACAATCGCCCTCTCCTCCTTCAATAGTATATTGAGGAGGCTTGACTTGCCCGCATTGGTCTTTCCGACGATGGCGCAGGAGATCCCTTCGCGGAAAACCCTTCCCTCTTCATAGGAGTCGACCCACTCCTCCAGTTTATGGATCATCTCCCCAAGGCCCTGCCTCATCTCAGCCAGAGAGAGGGGTTCAATCTCCTCCTCAGGAAAGTCGATATGGGCCTCGATCAGGGCTAAATGTTGGAGCAGAGCCTCTTTGAGAGAGGCCATCTCCCGCTGGAGCGCACCTCTCAGTTGCTGGCCAGCGATTTCAAGGCTCGCCATGGTCTTGGCCCTGATCAGATCGATCACTGCCTCTGCCTGCGTCAGATCGATTCTGCCGTTGAGGAAAGCCCTCTTTGTGAATTCTCCGGGCTGAGCCAGTCTTGCTCCTTCCCTCAACACCAGTTCCAGGACCTTCTGGAGGATGAGGTATCCTCCATGGCAATGGATCTCCACAATGTCCTCCCGGGTATAGGTCTTGGGAGCCTTCATCAGGACGAGGAGGACTTCGTCGATCGGATTGCCCTGGGAATCGATAATCTCGCCGTAGCGGAAGTGGTGGGAAATAAGATCGCCTTGCTCTTTCTTGGGCTTGAACAGCTTCCGGCCGATTCTCTCAGCTTGGGGACCGCTCAGACGAACAATCCCAATCCCGCTCTCCCCAAAGGGAGTAGAAATCGCTGCGATCGTCTCCGTTTCTTGCGGTCTAATCCTGCCCGATAGAGACAAGGGGGGTCCTGTTTAGGGGGTCAAACTCTCCCGGCTTCTCTCTTTGCCGGGATGATCTTCATCCTCTTCATCTCCCCTTCCCCAATGCTCTCCGTTATGAGAAGGGGGTCCTCCTTGAGCGTGATATGAATGATCCTTCGCTCCTGGGCATTAAAGGGACCAACCGTTAGACTCTGACCTTTCATCTTGACCTTCTCTCCAAATCGAATGGCCATCCTCTTCAGGCTTTCCTCCCTCTTTTTCCGATAATCATTGATGTCCACAATTACCCTCACCGGCTCCTTCAGCCGTTTATTGACCATCCGGTGGATCAGAAACTGAAGGGATTCTAAGGTGCGGCCATGCCTTCCAATGAGAACGCCCTCCCTGTTGGTCCTCACCTCCAAGTAAACATCTCCCTCTTTTAAAAATCCTTCAACCGTCGTCTCTATCTCCATCCGTTCCAGCAATCCCGTCATCAGCTGTTTGGCAACCTCAACTCCCTCTTCCAACGTCAACCCCTCCTGTTCAGGTAGTATTGATGGCCGATCGACAAGACATTATTGATCAACCAATATAAGACCAACCCGGCCGGAAAATTGAGAAAGAGGAACGTGAACATGATCGGCATCAGCATGAATAACTTGGCCTGAGCTGGGTCGGCTGCGCTGGGCGTCATCTTTTGCTGAATGACCATGGTGGCTCCCATGATCAGGGGCGTGATGTAGATCGGGTCCTTAGCAGAGAGATCCCTGATCCAAAGAAAGAAAGGAGCATGCCTCATCTCAATCGCATTTTGAAGCGCATTATATAAGGCGATGAAGACAGGGATCTGAATCAGCATCGGAAGGCATCCGCTCATGGGATTGATCCTCCGCCTCTTATAGAGCAACATCATCTCCTGCTGGAGCCTCGCCTTATCGTTCTTGTAGAGTTCCTTAAGGCGTTTCATCTCCGGCTGGACCTTCTGCATCTCCTTCATCGATTTGAAACTGATCTGTGTCAGAGGCAGAAAGATGATCTTAATCAGAATGCTCAAGATGATGATGTCGATCCCATAATTCTTTGTGACCGAGTTCGTGAGCTTGAGGAACCAGAGCAGAGGCTTGGCCACAATCGTAAAAAAGCCAAAATCGACCAGCTTCTCCGCGCCAACCCCCATCTCCTTCAGCCGGTCTCCCTCCTTGGGGCCGATATAAACCCGGTACGGAATCTTCACCCCCTGCTTTGCCGGGATAGAAACCGGAGAGGTTATCAGGGCAGCTCTCAACAGATTCTTCTCATCGCCTTTGACCGATAAGGTGACCCTCTTCTCCGAAGGAGGGGGGATCAGCAGGGCTGCGAAATACTCTCCTTCAAAGGCATACCACCGGATGTCGCCCTGGGTCGAAGACTCAAAAGGCTCAATCCTCCTCTTTGGAGCTCCGCAGCCTGGAGTACAACCCGATCCGCCTCCTGATCCAAACTCCTTCCTCTCCACCTTCTGATCTTTCATGAAAGAGTATCTCAAGCCATAATCCTTGTTTCCCTCATCGGCCAGCTTCTCCAGTTCAACCCTTCCAATCCACTCCATCCCCAGTTGCAGGGTCGCTTCTTTCGAAGAAGGGTTTTCGATCTCTAACTCCACGTCTAAGCTATTCCTATCCGATCTCACTCCATATCGTTTGATTATCCTTAACCCATTCTCCAAGGTCTTGGTAAAGGTGATCCTCCCCTCCTCTCCAGGATTGAGCAGACGAAGCTGGTCCTTATCAATCTCCCAGCCCCCTTCAGAAGAGAACGGAAACAACGTCAATCTTAAAGGAAGCCCTTCCTCCTCTCTCGTATTCACGAGATCCAAGGGCTGCGGTTTCCTCTCTTTATGCTCCTTCTTACCAAGGAGATTCTCCACCAGCTGGGTCAATTTGACCGTAATGGCGGACTCCTCCACTCTATCCTGATACTTCTTGAATTTGAAATGTTTCAATCCAGCATCATCAGAGGTGAAAACAGCCCAGTAATTCTGCGTCTCAACAGAGACCTCTTTTCGGGGAAGTACCTTCTTCTTTAAAAGGGGTCTTTCCTCTTTGAAGGAAAGGGGTTTGGTCTCTTTTAGATCGACCTTTTTCTCAGAAGGCGTGGTCTCTTCCTTCCTTACCTCTTTACGGGGCTCTGGCGGATAGAATCTCGACTGGATTACTCCCCATGCAAAAATAATCAGAAAAGTCAATATTATCGCAAGGATAGCCCTTTTTTCCATATCTTAAATTGTCCTTTGGCTCTCTCTTAGAAATCTCTATTCTGGGAGCAATCGTCCACTCTCTCTTCGGGGACTGGATCGTACCCCCCTGGATGGAAAGGATGGCACTTGATCAGTCGCTTTAGGGCAAGCCCACTTCCTTTCAATATTCCAAAGCTCTCGATCGAAACGGAGGCATAGGAGGAGCAGGACGGGGTGAAACGGCAGCACGGACTAAAAAAGATTGAGAAGGCGTACCGGTAAAGGTAGATCAGGAAGATCGCCCCTCTCTCTAAGGTCGAACCCAGCCTGCGGTTACTCATCTGATCAGAAGTCCTCTCAATTCCTCTTCTGCTTCTCGGTATCGGGTCAGGGTACACCCCTTTCTCACCCGAATGATCATGTCCAAAGACCCTTTGATCTGCTGTTTGTTGAGGCGGAAGAACTCTCGAAGATAGCGTTTCACCCGGTTGCGATAAGAGGCTGGACCGATCTCCTTTTTCACCACCATGCCCAGCCGATGGAAACCTGACCTATTCTCCTGAACGAACAGGGTGAGATTTTTTGAGGAAAGCCTCCTTCCCGACTTCATCACTCTCTTAAAGTCCTGAGGATGGTTGATCCTCTCTTTCCTTGTAAACCTGTGAAGAGCCACCCTCGACGTCAATCCTCTCTCAGTCGGGTCTTATCGACAGGAATCAGGCCACTAAACGGTCAAGGTCTTTCTGCCCTTCATCCTCCTCCGTTTTAGTACCTTCCGGCCCCCTTTGGTCTTCTTTCTCTTGAGGAACCCATGGGTCCTCTTCCGCCTGATATTACTAGGCTGATACGTCCTCTTCACGGAGTCCTTTCCTTCACAAGAGATTCAAAAGGATTAAGTCTTTTATATAAATCATATTTCCCCTCCGTTTGTCAAGGTCGGGGCAGAGATTGCTGGCGAATTCTATTGACAGGGCAGAGGCTTTTATATTAGCTTTTTTAGTAAAATCGGTTAATTATTCAGGAGCTTTTATGGAGGCTGCTCGAGAAAGCGTACCTGTCAACATCGAAGACGAGATGAGAAAGTCCTATATGGACTATGCCATGAGCGTGATCATCGGCCGTGCCCTCCCGGATGTCAGGGATGGTCTCAAACCGGTCCACCGCCGGATCCTCTATGCGATGAACGAATTGAACAACGATTGGGATAAGCCTTACAAGAAGTCTGCCAGAATCGTCGGAGATGTGATCGGAAAGTACCATCCCCACGGCGACATGGCCGTTTACGACGCGATCGTTCGAATGGCCCAGGACTTCTCTCTCCGGTATCCTCTTATCGACGGCCAGGGAAATTTCGGTTCCATCGATGGTGATCCTCCAGCTGCGATGCGTTATACCGAGATCCGCATGGCAAAGCTCTCAAAGGAACTGCTGGAGGATATCGACAAAGAGACGGTCGACTTTGTCCCGAATTATGACGAATCCCTCCGAGAACCTTCCGTGCTCCCATCCAAATTCCCAAATCTTCTGGTCAACGGTTCCTCTGGAATTGCAGTGGGGATGGCGACCAACATCCCTCCCCACAATCTCGCGGAGACGGTCAACGGGTTGATCGCCCTGATCGAAAACCCTGACATCTCTGTCCAGGAGCTGATGGCCCATCTCCCTGGACCCGACTTCCCAACAGGTGGGTTCATCTACGGGAAAGACGGTATCCGCGCGGCTTACGAAACCGGTAGAGGGGTGATCCAGCTTCGCGGTAGGGCGATCATCGAAAGGGATCGAAAAGGGGAGCGCGAAAGCATTGTGGTCACCGAGCTTCCCTATCAAACGAACAAGGCCAAATTCATCGAACGGGTCGCTGAACTGATCGAAGAGAAGCTGATCGAGGGGATTGCTCATGTCCGGGACGAATCGGATCGCGATGGGATGAGGGTGGTGATCGAGCTGAAACGCAATGAAGCGGCCGAGGTTATTCTCAATCAGCTCTACAAGCATACCCAGATGCAGACCTCCTTTGGGGTCATCCTTCTGGCGATCCATCAGAATCAGCCGAAGCTCCTCCCCCTTAAGGAGATGCTCCAGCTCTTCCTCCAGTACCGGAAAGAGGTGGTCACCCGAAGGTCTCTCTTCGACCTGAAGAAGGCGGAAGCCAGGGCCCACATCCTCGAGGGCCTGAAGAAGGCCATTGACCAGATCGATGCTGTGATCGCCACCATTAAGGCCTCGAAGACGCCCAAGGAGGCAAAGGATCGCCTGGTCCAACGCTTCAGCCTTTCGGAAGAACAGGCCCAGGCCATTTTGGAGATGCGGCTGCAACGCCTCACCAACCTTGAACAGCAGAAGATCGCGGAGGAGTATGAGGAGACGATCAAGCTGATCAACCGGTTGAACGCCCTCCTTTCGAACGAACGCTTGATGCTCAATCTGATCAAGGAAGAGCTCATAGCCGTCCGCGATGCCTATGGGGACGAGAGACGAACGGAGATCGTGGAGGTTGCTCCAGAGATCCGGATCGAGGATCTGATTGCTGAAGAGGATATGGTGGTCACCATTACTCACACGGGATATATTAAGAGAAGCCCGATCAGTCTTTATCGGAGCCAGCACCGGGGTGGAAAAGGAAAGGTCGGGATCCATGTCAAGGAGGAGGACTTTGTCGAGGATCTCTTCATCGCCTCTACCCACCACTACATCCTCTTTTTCACCGATGCGGGAAAGGTACACTGGATGAAGGTCCACGAGCTGCCCCAGGCTGGCCGTATGACCCGGGGCAAGGCCATCGTCAATCTTCTCAACCTCGCACCAGAGGAGAAGGTGACAACCATTCTCCCTCTCAAAGACTTCGCCAAAGGCAAGTTCATCACCTTTGTGACCAAACGGGGGATCATCAAAAAGACTGCTCTTGAGGCCTATAGCAACCCTCGAGCCGGTGGCATCATTGCCATTCATCTTGACGAAGGCGATGAACTGATTTCAACCAAACTGACCGACGGGCAGCACCGGCTCTTCCTCGGCACGAAGAAGGGCAAGGCGATCCATTTTCCCGAAACCCAGATCCGGGAACTGGGCCGGACCGCTCGGGGAATAAAGGCCATCCGGATTTCGAAGGACGATGAGGTGGTGGGTATGGAAGTGGTCTCCCCCCACACCCAGATCCTGACCGTCACTGCCAATGGCTATGGCAAGCGGACCGAGGTCTCTCAGTACCGGATGCAGAATAGAGGGGGATCCGGGATCTTCACCGTGAAGAGGACTCAAAAAACAGGCGATGTGGTCGCCATCAAGACCATAACCGATGAGGACGAATTGATGCTTATCACCGATAAGGGTAAGATCATCCGACTGCGGGCCGTGGACATCCCCACTCAGGGAAGGATGACGCAGGGAGTGAGATTGATTACGCTGGACGAAGGGGAACGCGTCGTCGCTGTGGAAAGGCTGGCGGAAAAGGAAGAAGCCTTATGAGATGAAACTCACGCGCCTCCAAGACAGGGCCTGCGGGGTATATTTCGATTACGAAAAATAGCGGAAAAAAAGACTGTTAGCTAAAATTTAAAAGTGCACACTTTAAGTTTTAAAAGTGCACACCTTTGAGGTCGGTATTTTTAATGCGTTGCACATCGATCAGTTTTCCCTCGCACCAGAATC
>JACAEX010000032.1 GCA_013388635.1 Syntrophaceae bacterium
AGAAGATACCTTATCCCCGTGGCCTTGCTTTTTGCTACCCTGTTTTATACCAGTTACAGCTCCATTCCATTTATCGCCTTATCCCAGATTCTCTGGTTCTATCGACCAGAGGAGCAGGAAAAGAGTTCTCCTCTCTCTAATTTCTTGATCCTCAACGGACTCATCCTTCTTCTCTGCCTCCCCTGGATCATTTTTATCGTGGCCAATTATAAAGGGCAGGAGATCATGGACCCTCTTCATGGAAACCCTGGTAGCTTTTTAACTATCCTATCAGATGTTATTCATGACTGGATACCCCATGATCCTCTCACGCTGTTTTCAGTCATCCTCCTTATCCTATTCCCTTTTATCTCAAAATCAAAAAGAAATGCCCTCATCCTTCTACTCATCCTCATTCTTCCCATAGGAGGAATTTTCCTTTTCTGTGAGTTCTTCAACATCATTCATTTCGTCTCCTCCAGATACTTCATCACCTTTCTTCCCCTCTTCTTTATCACGCTCTTCCTATCGCTCGATGTAATGGAAATAAGATTTGAAAGATTAAAAAGATTTCTGCGGCTCCGGCTCATCTTCGTCATTTTCCTCATCGCCTCTAACCTCCTCATTTTTCCTCTCTACTACCCCGCCGAAAGACAGGACTTCAGGGGCTTGGTCACTTATCTAAGAAACCATCTCCAAGAGGGAGATAAAATTTTTGTTCAGTCCATAGCGCATATACCAGGAATCCTCCATTATTTCAAAACAACTCCAAAGGACCGCCATTATGTTATTCCTTTTCGTTTGAAGGAATCGGGAATGGAAGTAGAGTTTAACAAGCCATTCATCTATGGAAACAAGGTTTACACTATCTACTCTTCAAATAGCGGCTTTGCTCAGTACGTTGCTGACGGAAGCCGGGTTTGGATCGTTACGGATAAATCGAATGCAAAGAAATTTAAAGAGAGCTATCCTGTCGCATTGATGGGGTATTTTGATGGAAGCTTCGCTAACTTTAGAAGGTTCCCAAGCGATGCCTCTATGTATCTTTTACTCTGGGATCCAAAATCACCCGGAGAAAAAGGAATCGATATACCGATTGAGTAAAATAAGACCGAGGACCGAGTGCTGACGGTTTTACTTCTCTTAGGAAATCCATTCCAAAATATGTCTTGAAAACTTTCTAAAATCATCCAAATTCTGTAAACTCTCAAAGAGTTTTACCGCATCGAACTCGTTGGGTAAGTAATCATGAATGATCCTATTTCTAAAGGCAGGCATCCCTTTTATCTTCTCAGCAAATTCATCGGGAATGATCTTTGCTTCTGCCAAAGCCAAGATTGCTTCTGTTTCGCTTTCCCTCACTCTCCAGAGGGAAAGCGCTGAAGCAATGTGAACAGAAATGCGCATGATATCTTGAATAGCACAGGCCAAACTGTATTTTACGGCCTTGATTTGAATAGAATTTTTCCTGTCCAGAAAGAAGTCTTTGTCAGCTACAGGAATGGCACGGATATCCTCTATCTGCCTCTCGATATTATCAAGATATTGAATGATCCTGTCCTTTCTCACCAATTCTTTCGGATTCATCTAAACACCGGCTTTGATTCTTAATGCAAACATTCTCTCGTATTCATTAAGAAAGGGTTTCAACTCAAAAAACCTGTTCATCACGCGAGTCTCAAATTCAACCCTTTCCGCTTCATCTCTAATTATGATAGGAACCCCATCCTTAATAATGTTGTATTGTAATAAAAAGGGGCATGTATTGAGTATTCTGAGGTCGATTCTGTCGTTATGGAGCTTGGTAATCAAGATGGCGAGTAACGCTCTTTCTTTTCGAATGTATCCTTCTGTATCCGAAGGCTTCAGATAGACTGCTACGTCTATATCGCTTTCAGGTTGAAAGGGATTAAATGCTGAGGAGCCATAAAGATACGCAAATAGAACCTCCCGGTCCTGCTCTAACACCTCTTTCAGTATGTTTACTAAGAGATCGCGGTTTCTATTTTCTTCACACTCCATAAATCTCTGCTCTGCCACGGCTGCGCATCATAAAGCTGCGCCTGTAAAATCCATATCTACTCAAACCTAATTTACCACAGCACACCCTTCTTGTCAAAAAAGGAAAGTCCAAAGTGTTTGGGATTCTTTTAAAGGGAGGGACGATACCGTTCCAACCAGAGTTCCCATATAAGGAGGGTCCAGAGCTGTTTCCTGTTGTCTCTCTTGTTCAGCAAGTGGTCTTGAAGAAGCGTGGCTACGTAGTCAGCATTGAGAAAACCTTCTTTTTTGATTCTCTGGGGTGAGAGAAGGTCAGCAAATAAGTCCTTCAATGGCCCTTTTACCCACTTTGCAATCGGGACTCCAAAACCCTTCTTTTTTCTTTCGACCACCGCGTGTGGAAGGAATTTCCTCATGGCCTTTTTGAGGATATATTTTGAGGTAAACCCTTTCAACTTCAAACCTGACGGAAGTCCCATCACAAATTCAACCAGTTCATGATCGAGGAAAGGCGCCCTGACCTCCAATGAACATGCCATGCTCGCTCGATCCACCTTTACCAGAATGCTTTCCTGAAGGTAGAGTTTCAGATCGAGGTATTGAACAAGGGTGGTCAAATCTTTTAGCGGGAAGCTTTCTTCATGTCTGGAAATCTCCTCCACCAGTTGGGTGCGATTAAAGTGATCGTTCAGCTGAGGAGAGACCACCTTCTCAATCTCCCAGAAGGGAAAAGAGCCAAGCCAGACAGAGTTGCGGATGCCATCGGGGTATCCGATTCCTGAAAGAAACTTTTTCACCTTAAAATCAAAACTGATATTGTCATCGGAGACCGGAAGCAAATTTCCTAAAAATTGGATAGCCGGATGTAAATTTCCTAAAAACGTCTCATATTGCCGAGCAAACTTGTGGGCCAAGTAGGTTGGATATCCAGCGAAAAGTTCATCTCCTCCATCGCCACCGAGGGCCACTTTGACATATTGCCTGGTGAACCTGGATAGAAGATACGTGGGCAGAATGGAGGCATCTGCCATGGGTTCGTCCAGGATATCAGGCAGGCTGGGAACGATATTGAGCAGATCCTCGGGGGTCATCGTCTGCTCAAAGTGCTCCGTGCCAAGAAAGTGCGAAACAGAAGAGGCATATTCTGATTCATCAAAAGAAGGATCTTCAAAACCGATGGAGAACGTCTTTATCTTCCCCGGAACTTCCTTCTGCGCAAAGGCAGCAATGGCACTGGAATCAATGCCTCCGCTTAAAAAGATACCAAGAGGGACATCACTGATGAGCCTCCGTTTCACAGATTGTCTGAGAAGTTCGAGTATTCTGTTTTCAACTTCTGCCTCCGGCAGATTCCTTCCACCATATTCCGAAACGAAAGGAGACCAGTATTCTTCAACTTCGATTCCTTTCTTGGTCCAGATGAGGTATGAAGCGGGCAAAAGCTTCTTTGCATCCTGAAAGATGGTGTGGGGGCATGGAATGAACTCATGGAAAAGATACCTCATCAGCGAAAGAGGAGAAATCTTTCTCTGGAAATTGGGATGGGCCATGATCGCTTTCAATTCCGAAGCAAAAAGAAAGGTCCCGTTCACAGAGGCATAATAGAGCGGTTTCTTTCCCAGGCGGTCTCTCGCAAGAACGAGCTGCCGCTTCATTTCATCCCAGATGCCGATGGCGAACATCCCATTGAAATGTCGAAAACAACTTTCCCCATATTCTTCGTATGCGTGGGCGATCACTTCCGTATCCGAACGCGTCTTAAATCGATGGCCGAGGTTTTCGAGTTCCCTCTTCAATCCCTGGAAATTGTAAATCTCCCCATTGAATATCACCCAAACCGTTCCATCCTCATTGCACAGGGGTTGATGTCCACCCTCAAGATCGATGATGCTCAGACGCCGATGCCCAAAGTACACGAATGGTCCCTGATCATCCAAATGGCGGAGATACTCTCCTGCATCATCCGGGCCTCGATGGGTCAGGGTCTCCCTCATCCTTGTCAGGATTTCGGGCTCAGGAATATCAGAGACTTTTGACGTGAGAAATCCCACAATACCGCACATAATATTTGGAAAGTAAAAATACCCTATGATGACCTTGGTATATGGGTAAAGGTTAGGAAGCCCGTTTCGTTTAAAGTTAAGGGGTTACGGAAAGTCTTTAAGACAAATAACGTAGCCAAAGTCCTTTGACGAAACTGGCATCTTTGCCCTTACCCCTTGGACCAAAAACTTTATTTTTTAGGAAAGCATCTCTCTGATTTGATAAGTGGGTTTTCCCTGAGATTCGTAATAGGTCCGGATCAGGACCTCCGCAAGGAACCCCATCAGAATTGAAACAAACCCAAGTACCAGAAGGAAGACCGTCAGGATGGGCATCGGCGTTAAAATGAAAGAAACCCCCCTGAAAAGCTTGAGATATACGGCATACGCCCCGGAAAGGATGGAGCCAAAGATCATCAAAAAACCCATTCCCCCAAATATGTAGATCGGCTTCTGGGAATAAGAGAGCAGGAATTTGACGACCATCAGATCTAAAATCACTTTGAAGACCCTGTTCACCCCATATTTTGATGATCCGAACTTCCTGGGATGATGGTGCACGGGAATCTCCGCAACCCGGGCTCCAACCCATCTGGCATAAACCGGAATGAACCGATGCATCTCTCCGTAGAGACGGATGTTCCTCAAAATATCCTTCCGATAGGCCTTGAGCGTACATCCATGGTCATGGATCTGGACTCCTCCGATAAAAGAGATTATCTTGTTTGCAATGATGGAGGGCAATCGACGCTTCAGAAAAGGATCTTTCCGATCTTTTCGCCACCCGCTTACGACATCGTACCCTTCTTCAATCTTACGGAGGAGCACAGGGATATCCTCCGGATCGTTCTGAAGATCACCATCCATGGGGACGATGATCTTTCCCTTTGAGAAATCGATGCCAGCGCTCAAGGCTGAGGTCTGTCCGAAATTGCGAGAAAAGGAGATGAACTTAATACGTGGATTCTTCATGCAAATGGGTCTCAACACACTCAGCGTATCATCAGAGCTTCCGTCGTCAATAAATATGACTTCGTAATCCCTTTTGATATCGTTCATGACAGAAGTCAACTTTTCGCAAAGCGGTGAGATATTCTCTGCCTCGTTAAAGACAGGAATGATAACTGAAATCATCTCTTTTTCCGTCTGGGACATTGAAGATGAATCTCCTCGAAAAACCATCCGCAGGATCGGGTTAAGGTGAAAGCGAAAAGAGCCGCTTACTTAAACCACAAAGGCTATGGTTTGTGGCTTAAGACCCATTCGAGTAACCCATTGCTAAAACCGGCCCTCCTGCCTACCGGCAAGCTGGTTCACCTTGACCTTAGCCCGGAGACTTTGTTCTCTTAGTTGAAAAACTTCTATCATTATTATATCCTTCAGTATGGAAGTCAAGAATTTAAATGGAATCAAATCGGCTCGACAGAACAGTCAAGATCATCATTGCGATCACCATGTTCCTTCTAACCATGGGGATCGTATTTGGTATAGTCTCGTATTTCTATTTCATTCACGATCTTCCGAGTATTGAAAACTTAAAGAACTATCGACCTCCTACGGTTACCAGATTCTTCTCAGAGGACGGAGAGATCATCGCAGAGTTTTTCCTCGAAAAAAGAGAGGTCGTCTCCCTTGATCGGATTCCCCACCATTTGATCAGGGCCTTTGTTGCAGGAGAGGATGCGAGATTCTTCCAGCATAAGGGTTTAGACTACGTCGCCATTGTCAGGGCCCTCCTCAAAAATATCTTTACTGGTGAGATTGTTCAGGGAGGCAGCACCATAACCCAACAGGTGGTGAAGTCGCTCCTTCTCTCCTCCGAGAAGAGCTTTCCAAGGAAGATTCGCGAGGCGCTATTGGCTTTCAAAATCGAGAAGTACCTCTCTAAGGAAGAAATCCTCTACTTATATCTGAACCAGATCTACCTGGGGCATGGGTGCTACGGAGTTGCTGCTGCGGCAGAGGACTATTTTGGCAAAGCCATTGAAGAAGTGAACCTCGCAGAGGCTGCGCTTCTCGCGGGCTTACCCCAGGCACCCGGAAAGTACTCCCCTTACAATCATCCTGAACAAGCGAGAAGAAGACAGATTTACGTCCTCAATCGGATGGTGGAGGAAGGTCTGATCTCCCACGATGAATACATGAAAGCCCTGCAGAGTCCTCTGAAGACGAAGGGAAAGCAGAACCCATCTGTTGAGAATTCATCCCACTTTGTGGAGCACGTCAGGAGGTATGTGGAGGAGAAGTACGGTAAAGAAGCTCTATACAAGAACGGCCTCCAGGTTTACACCACCATTGAGACCGATCTCCAGAAGGTCGCTCAGGCTGCGATCTTGGCCGGATTGGAGGAGATTGAAAAAAGGCAGAAGTACCCGCCTTCGGATAAATCGTCTTCTCTCCAGGGGGCGTTGGTCTGTTTCGACTTGGAAACAGGATATGTGAAGGCAATGGTCGGAGGCAGAGATTTCAGAAAGAGCCAGTTCAATCGCGCAACCCAGGCCCGCAGGCAGACCGGCTCAGCCTTCAAACCCATCGTCTATGCGTCAGCCCTGGACAAGGGTTATCATCCCGCTTCGCTTATTGTCGACTCTCCTGTCATTTTTGAATGGGAGGACAGAAAATGGAAACCCAAGAATTTTGAAGAAAAATTTTTTGGGCCGACCACGTTAAGAAATGGCCTCACCCATTCGATCAATATTGTAACCGTGAAGATCGCTCAGGATATTGGCATGGATTACATCAAAGATTATGCCAGAAAACTGGGGATATCCTCCCCCCTTCAAAATGATCTCTCTATGGCTCTTGGCTCTTCCGGCGTCTCACTTTATGAACTGACGAAGGCCTATGCTGTATTTGCCAACCAGGGAAATAGCTTCAAACCCATCTTTGTCAAGAAGATTCTCGACAGGGATGGAAATCTCCTCGAGGAAAATCTTCCTCTGTCACATCCAGGGAGCTCGCGAAACGAAGAGCGTGTGATCAGCCCCCAAACGGCCTATATCATGACCAACCTCTTGCAAGGGGTCGTTCAGCACGGCACGGGCTGGAGAGCCAAAGCACTCGGTAGACCTATCGCTGCAAAGACGGGTACAACTAACCAATTTCTCGATGCCTGGTTCATTGGATACACCCCGGACCTCATCGCAGGTGTCTGGGTGGGGTTCGACGAAGAAAGATCTCTTGGTGAGAATGAAACTGGTTCCCGGGCAGCCTCGCCGATATGGGTAAATTTCATGTCGAAGATCTTAAAAGAAAGACCGATCAGAGAATTCCCTGTTCCTGAGGGGATCGAGTTTGTGAGGGTCGATCCGAAAACAGGACAGCCCACTTCAGAAAAAGAGGGAACCCTTGAATGCTTCAAAGAAGGGACAGCACCACCTGCAGATAAGGCCTTTCAGCCACTGAAGATCTCAACAGACTTTTTCAAATCCGATTATAATCTTTCAATTAGGAGCCAATGAAGCTTACCATTGGACTAATTCGCTCTTCGGGTAACCTATGGTTGGCGCTCCACGGGAATTTCTCCTTGCAGAAACCCAAATCACCAGGAGTGACGATAGAAGACTTACCACCCCGGCTATGTAGACTAAGATTGGGCGGTAAATAAACCTTACCATGTGTGTCCCTGGAGGGGCCAACACTCCTCGGAAACAGCCGTTGACTCTGAAGATCGGAACCTTTTTCCCGTCGATGAAAGCCACCCAACCCGGGTACCACGAATCTCTTAAAACCAACAGACCTTCTAAAGGGCATTCTGTACGCACTAATACCTCTTCTGGGTCATCCAATTCGAAAACCGCCTTTCCTTTGCTCGACGGGATCTCAGGGATCACTTCCGGCACGGGATTCCCCATGCCTTCAACCACTGCTACAGCATCGGTATCCCGGCTCAGAGAAAGTATCTGGTTTACCATGTTTGATCCCTCCTGATATCGGCAAGCCCGCTCAGCAAAGTAGAGTCGGCCGTGCGCTCCCGAAATTGCATAAGCCGAAAAATGGGTACCTCTGGTGAGCAGTTCCAACGCCAGCGATGGTGATTGGTCAGGCAACAATACAACACTTGCCCCCATGTGACTTAGAACGTTTGGGGAAAGGAAGTCGAAGAATACGGCTGTGTAGAAAGCGCTCCTCGGATGATGAAACATTGAATAATAATTATTCAGAAAGATAGCGGCGTTTACCTCGACACACCTAACACCATATACCTGGCCGAGGTTTGGTGGAATTGCAAAGTACAGCCTCGGGTCGACCGAGGCCACTCTTGCGTGCGGCCGGTAGGCCTTCAACCATTCCACCACGAGGTTCGTTTTGAAATCGATCCTGTTCCATACCAACCTGTTCAATGAAAGAGGGAAGGCAAACGGAGCCAGGATGACCGCAGACATGAGCAGGGCGAATAGCCTCCCCCCGGCTATACGTAATATTACAAGCGCCAAAAGTCCGAATGCCAATAACAGGAAAGCAGTAGCTGGAAAGGCCGACATATCGTCTCTTGGCACTGGTGAACGAATGAACTGCCAGGCGCTTACACCTAACATCGTTGTTCCTACGGCAAATACCACTATCGCTTCACTTTTCTTCGATGTTCGATAGGCGTCCAAGCCATATGGAGCAAGGAAAGAAATCGAAACCCAAAAGAGACCCTTTAGGTAGAGTGTTGGGAGGCCCATATAACTTAAGAGTCTCGATAGCCGGCTTCCAGCCCAAGGCAGGGGAAGGAGAATGAAAAAGGCGATTGCGAGAAAAACGACCCAAACCGTTAGCAGCTTCTTCCGCTCAAAGAGTGCGCAAGCTAAGAGTGCACCGAGGGCGGGAAGTAAGAACATATCTGAAGGGAGAGTCACGAGTGATTTCCAACTGTAGTCGAATCCAAACCATCCATGTTTCTTGTAAAGATATCCCGAACTAAGTAACTTCAGAAGAGGAAGCCATAGAGCGGCCAGGCCTATTAACGTCATTCCGCTGACCACCCCCGTTATCTTGATCCTTTTGGAAAAGCTTTCTTGAATGATGCCAGGCCGTCTCCCGCCAAAAAGATAGGTGGTGAAGGCTACACCCGCCATAATTAGGCATGCTACCGGATGCCCGGAATGCCCCATAAGGAGGAAACAGAGCACTGCTCGGGCGATGCTTGGCCAATACCTCCATACCGCCTGTTCGAGGGTAAGGAGACACCAGGGAAGAACAAGGTAGGCTGCAGAATCTGTAAGAACCAAGCGATCAAGGACCCATGGGTTAAGAATGAAAAGGCCTGTCCCAAGAGTCACCGCAGCAGGGGAAATATCGCGCTTTGAAAGCCAAATGTAAGCACCTGTCCCCCCGAAGAGCAATCCGAGAAGAAGGGTTACTGAGTACATCCAGCTTGTTTGAAAGAGATAGAAGGGTAGCCGAAACGGATTAAACGGCCGACTTTGTCCGCTATCGAGCGTCGGGATACCTCCACCCGTATAGGGATCCCAAAGAGGCAACTTGCCTCGTTTCAGGTTAAACGCGAAATAGAAATTCTCTGCCCAGGTGATCCCAATAGAACCAACTTCAGGGTCTTCAGCCCAGGGCATAAGATTGAACCTTTTAATCGCAGGATAATCGACTCGGAGTGTTTGACCGGAACTTTGTGCCAACATGGAACTCCACTGAGGGTACTTTTCAAACGGTATGAAATTCTTGCCAGTAATGAGCGGAAAGAAGGTCACAGTTAGGAGGAGAAAAAGAAACAGCAGAGAATAAAGTTTCTCTCCTTTTATCGGAAGGGGTAATTTCAAGGTAGATCTCGAGCTGATTTTCACCTTTGACTTAAGAAACTCCTCTACAGGTCAGGAATATAGCTAAATGGTATCCCGGTGTCAACTCAAAAACGACCGCATGTCAATTTCGTCGTAAATCGAATGATATGTCGTTCGGAGTATCCCATAGGAAAATGGTTAAGATTTTCGAAAGACGAGGATGTGCGATGGCAGAAATGCAGTCTGAGGAAGATCAAATAAAGCAAGAATCGGGTCCGATAATTTCATCAAAAAACCATATATTTCTATCATTTTCTTCCTTAATTTTGAATCTGTGTCTCCACACCACGATTGGACGCCGACGGATAAATCTTTCTTGCGAAACACCTTATTGAGACATACTGCGTCGGGCAACGTCCTTGCAATCTCCCAGTAGGTGCAACCTCGAAAGCCACCGGATAGAAGCTCTTCCTTGGACTGGCTCGCGAAAACCCTATTCGAACAATGGCGGGCAATAAAAATGGCTATGTCGAGAGGCAAGTAATTTACAAAAAATAGATTCGAGGTATGAAACTCCTTAAGCCATAATCGATTGGGGGTGCCAAAAATGATCAGTAACCCACCCTTTCTCAAAACTCGCCATAGGTCTCTTAAGACAACCCCCCTTTGCTGCGGAAGAACATGTTCCATGATAGCTTGAGCCCATACGATATCAAATTCACCATCTGGAAAGGGCATCGAATATTTGCCATCGATATACTCAATTTTTGCCAATCGATATCCCCTCTGGAAAAAATCATTCAATCTTGATTCGGCAATATCCAAGAGTGTTTGATCCACATCTACACCTGTGATATCGGTTGCTCCGCATCTGAGAAAGATCAATGTCGAAGCTCCTGCCCCACATCCGAAGTCAAGCATCCTCTTGTCTGAGAGAACAATGCCAAATTCTTTCAAAAGAATCTCTATCTTCCTCTCGAGGTAATTTTTATTCTCGCTCCGTTCTACCTCGTCCCTGAAATATCTTCCTTTTCTCAAAGCAATCTTCGTTAGCGTATCCAAGGATAATAAGGTTTCGAATTCACTATATGGACAGTTATGACGACCTCCCGGCGCGACATGGTTCCCTTTAATGCATACCTTTCTCGAGACTCCAGAGTCTTTTACAAAGATCTCCAAATCCTCAAAGGCTGTCGGTAGCTTTACACAACCCTTCAATCCATCTTCATTCGCCATGAGTGATCCTGTGAACCTCCATTGATTTCCCATATAATGTCACAATTTTCATATGGCTTGTCATTACATGCCCATAAGAAATCAAGGCCTTCATCTCCCTTGGTGGAAGTGCCTCGCCGGCACTCACTTATGCGGGGCGAATCCCTCTCGCAAAAGAATGTACCTGTCTTGGATATTATAAAGCTGGTAACGCCGAGCCAGTTCTGGTGTTCTCTGTGTCACTTGAAGCCATTGTTCCTGGGTTACTTCCACAACGGGTGGAAGGGTTTTCAAAATTTGAATACCCAGCTTCCGCCACTGTTCGTCGCTGTAATATCCGGGCGTGCCAAATGGCAAAAAGGTGAAACCCACAGCCGAGCGCCTGATATAGAGATATGATAGTCCGCCAAAAGCAGTGACGATCCGTTCATTCGGACCGAGATTGGTATCAATCCAGCGGCCCAGGCCAAGCTTCAGAATCTCACCCCTCCAGCCCTGCATCTGGCGTGATGGCCGATAGGTCATGACAGCCTTTCCACTGAAGTTTGTGATGACAAGGATTCCAACGACGATCCATATACTCAACACTGGGAAATGAAAACGAAGTTTCCAGTTCACCAATGACTGGAAAGCAGTGGCCGCACCCCATAACCCAAAGCTACCCAGGAAAGCGATATGCACAATATCAACACGCGTAATTCCAAGAAGCAAAGGAGCGGTAGCTGCAACAGCCGCGCTGCCGATTACCAGATCGCCATAATCAAATCGTTGTCGCCACTTGTTCACAATAACTCGAACTCCTGCTACGATTGCTCCGAAAATTGTAAATACGGGCAAGAACTTGACGATATGAAGTCCAATCGTTCCCAGGCCACGCCAAGGCTGACCAACACTTTTGTGGAGGGCAAGGAATGCGGCAAGATAGGCGCCATAGCCCTGCGTCATCGCATCGGTTTGGCCTTGAGGGTAGTGATTGAAAACCCATTCGACCGTCCCGTACCACATCTGATCGAGTGCCCCGACCACACCTAAGTAAATGATAAACGGGAAAATACTTAGTAGCGCCCCTACGAACAACCTGAATGCACGGATCAAACTCTCCTTCCAGCTTCGCTGGGCGACCCCTGTTATGGCCAGCGCAAGGATAGATCCAACCAGGACTGGTAGTCCGAGCGATTGAACGGTAAAGGCACTCAGTCCAAGGCTGGCTCCGGCAGCCACCTCTCTGTTTGCCCGGCTTCGGCCTGTCACCAATAGATAAATGCCCATAAAAACAAAAGCCTCGGCCAGCCAGTGTGGGGATGTGTAAGGATACATCGGAACCAGGAGGCATGCATGCACTACCGCTGTGACTGCACCAGCTAAGGGCCCAAGGCTTCGCCTGACCAGTAATCCAATAAGCGTGGCGCTGAAAGCTGTAATCAATATGTTTAACGCCCGTGCTGCGGCTATGGATGGGCCGGTAAAGGCAAACAAGCCCGCATAAACGTAATAGAAAACCGGTCCTTGAAATTGGAAGAAATCGCGGTAGATCACCTCACCTGATGTGATACGAAAGGAATCGTAAAGGACCGTTCCCTCATCGATAACCAAGAATAAGGGATTAGGGTAGGCGGCACAGGGACCTCCGGGAGCTATATAGGGCAGATGAACAAGGACGGCGAAAAGGAAGATGCAGACAGCGAATAGTCGATGTTTGGCAAAAAACTTCCGTATCGTTCCGTTCCTTAACGTAGCTATCTTGAGCTCCGTTCCTGAAGAACACCCCAGTGATGTCTCAAGGGAGAACCTGAATTATCAGAGCAGCTTTGGTGCCGAAGAGGGGATTTGAACCCCTACGGGAGCAATTTCCCACTAGACCCTGAATCTAGCGCGTCTACCAATTCCGCCACTTCGGCTTCTCCAGATCCACCGGTTGAAAATCTTAAAATATTATATTATATTTTTTTGAGATAAGTCAAGTTTCGAAAATTTATAGATTTTTCTCCTACCCGGATGGAAATCATTTTCGGAATTGATCAACTGAAGAAACCCTTCATCAATCCTGTGGTGACCCTCGGTAATTTTGATGGTGTTCATCTGGGTCACCAGAGAATTTTTGAAAGATTGCGAGAGGAAGCAGAAAGAATCCGCGGGGAGGCTGTGGTCATCACCTTTGAGCCTCACCCCCTAAAAGTCCTCTTCCCTGAGCATCCTTTTCCGCTCCTCACCCCTTTTAAAAAGAAGATGTTCCTGATTGAGAGAACAGGAATTGAAAGGGTTCTCTGTATCGAATTCTCCTCAGCCTTCGCAGAAATCTCTCCTGAGAAGTTTGTAAGAGACATTCTCATTCAAAAGGTGAATGTTAAGAAGATTGTTGTCGGATATAACTACCGTTTTGGCAAAGGGAAGAGCGGGGACATTCAGACTCTGAAACAGATCTGCGAGCTCTTCCATATCGGGTTGGAAGTGGTAGAGGCGCTGACAGTTGAGGACACGATTGTCAGCAGTTCGAAGATCAGAGATCTGATCAAAAAGGGTGAGGTGGAGATGGCCTCGAAACTGTTGGGGAGGGATCACCTGATCATCGGCAGAGTGATCGAAGGGTCGAAGAGAGGACATGGTCTCGGTTTCCCGACAGCGAATCTTGAAACAGCAGATGAATTGTACCCAAAGGTGGGGGTGTATGCGGTCGATGTGATCTGGAAAGATCTATCTTTCAACGGAGTTGCCAACGTTGGATTTAATCCCACCTTCGCTCCAACGCCAGCAGCAAAGAAGAACGACTTGACCTTGGAGGTCTACCTCTTAGATTTCGATCAAGACATCTATGGTGAAGAGATTCAGGTCGGTTTCAAAAAGAGGATCAGGGACGAGGTTCGCTTTGACTCCCCTTCCCATCTGATTGATCAGATTCGGAAGGATATCCAGTGGGCCAAAGAGAACGTATTCGCTACTTAATCAGCTTCCCAAACCTCGTCCACCTGATCTTACCTAATATGTCCTCGGCACTCCGATCCCATGAAAAGTAGATGATGAAGGCTTTCCCCCGGACCGCATCGGTATTGACAAATCCCCAGAAACGACTGTCCTGGCTGTTATCACGGTTATCTCCGAGAACGAACAAGGAACCCTTTGGAACAACGACAGGACCGAACCTCTCCACGGTCTGAAGGTATCTTAACCAATCGCTCTTCTCGCTATAGTGCCCCCATGGATCATCGATCACCTGGTTATTGATGTAGATCTTGTCACGGATGATCTCGACTTTATCACCTTCTGTTCCAATCACCCTTTTGATAAAGTCCTTCGATCGATCCTTCGGATAAACAAACACGATGACGTCCCCTCTCTTCGGATTCTTAAACTGAAAGAGTTTAATATCGGTGAAGGGAATTTTCACCCCATAAATGAACTTGTTGACAAGAATATGGTCACCCACCAGAAGGGTCGGCTCCATCGAACTCGACGGGATCTTAAAGGCCTGCACCACAAAGGTCCGAATAAAAAGAGCGATCAGGACTGCGATGACGATCGGCTCTACATACTCCTTGATAAACTTTCTCTTTTCCATTCTCTCCTCTTGCCTTAAATCGCAGAGCGCATGGCGCATAGCGGATTCTTTAGATTCTTTTTTACACGCACTTTATCGCTATGCTCTGAGTGAGGTTTACTCCTCTGCAATCTGTCTGTAAGCTCCTGGCCTTCTGTCTTTGAGAAATGGCCATTCCTTCCTGACCCTATCGATCATCTTAAGGTCGATGTCAACCAGTGCAATGCCCTCTTTCATTCCAGAGGGCCTGTCGACCAGTTCTCCCTCGGGCGAGACACAGAAAGACATTCCATAAAAATCCTGCTTCTCCTCGCTGCCGACACGGTTCACCCGAAAGATGTAGACACCATTGGTAATGGCATTGCTCGATATTACGGTCTCCCACCTTTTCTGGGATGCAAACGCAGCCGCAGTTGGGGAAAAAATGATCTGAGCACCTTTTAACGCAAGTATCCTCGCCCCTTCCGGGAAGAAATTGTCCCAGCAGATCTGGACACCGATCAGAGCAAATCTTGTTCTGAAGACAGGGAACCCTGCATCTCCAGGGAAGAAATAGTACCTCTCTTCCCAGAGAGGGATCTGTGGAACATGGATCTTTCGATAAGACCCTAAGATCTCTCCGTCTGCATCGATGACGACCGCAGCATTGTAAAAGCGCCCTTCTCCCTTCTCAAAGATCGGGCAGATCAGAACGACCTCGTGCTCCCTTGCCAGTTTCTGCATCCCTGTTATGGAGGGGCCATCGACCGGTTCAGCCAGGGAAAAATGGCTTTTCTTCATCTCCCATGGAAACCAATGGGTCGTAAATAACTCCTGGAAACAGATGATCTTCGCCCCTCTCTCGCAAGCGATCTCAGCAAATTTAGCCGCCTTTTCCAGATTTTTCTCTTTCTCTTCACTGCACGAGATCTGAATACCTGCCAATTTTATCAATGCCCAGTCCTCTCCATGGCCAGAAAATATCGAAATGCTAACAGAGCAGCGATCCGGTGTCAAGATTCGGCATTGAAAATAGCAAACCAGCACATCTCTGTCTTGAATATTTCTCTGTTGCATTTTTTTGCGGTGAATTTATAATGTGATTAACTACTTTGGCCGCCTAGCCCAAAGTGAAGCCCCTTGCCAACAAGGCCTGGCTTTCAGGGCACATTCCAGTCATGGGAAAGTAATGAGAATCCTGATTGTCGAAGACGAGAAAAAAGTCGCCAGCTTTATTAAGAAAGGCCTGGAGGAAGAACATTATGCGGTGGACGTTGCCTATGATGGTGAAGTGGGCCTCTATATGGCCGAGGTGAATGAGTATGATTTAGTAGTGCTCGACCTGATGATCCCCAAGGTCGATGGTTTAGAGGTATTGAAAAGGATCCGGAGGGAGAAGAACAATGTTCCCGTACTGGTCCTGACCGCAAAGGATAGCGTGGAGGATATTGTCAAGGGGCTTGATTCAGGATGCGATGACTATCTGACCAAGCCATTCAATTTTTTGGTTTTTTTGGCCAGGGTTCGTGCGCTCCTCCGCCGCGAGAAAATGGAGAAGGAACCCCTCTTAAAGATAGCCGACCTAACCTTATCCCCTGTCACCCATAAAGTGGCAAGGGGGGGGAAAGAGATAGAGCTGACAAGCAAGGAGTACGCCCTCCTGGAGTACTTTATGAGAAACCCGGATAGGGTCCTCACGCGTACTATGATCGCCGAACATGTGTGGGACTACCATTTTGATTCAATGACCAACGTGGTCGACGTATACGTCAATTACCTTCGAAAAAAGATCGATAAGGATTTTGAACCCAAACTGATTCACACGCTTCGGGGGATCGGTTATATTCTTTCTGCGGGCAAGCAGACAGCCCCTGAGCCTAACATGGCACAGGGCAAACCGTGAAAAGAGGATAGATGCCTTTCCATAATCTCCGATTTAGGCTGACGCTTTGGTATGTCCTGATATTGGGAGTTCTATTAATCTCCTTCAGCAGTTTTTTGTACCTGACCCTCTCGAAAAGCCTCCATCGGGATGTCGATAATAGATTGCGGTCCCTGGCTGAATTGATCGCTTCGGAATCATCTTCCCCGCTATCTAAGTTCGGTTTCGGAAATTTCGATCAGGCACTTGAAAGATCCCTGAATCTGAGACCCGTTGGGAAATTCATACAGGTCCTGGACGAATCGGGCAACATTGGTCGAAAATCGGATAACTTGAGAAACGTCCAGCTTCCAATCAGCCTCACCGCGTTGAAGAACGCCTCGAAGGGAGTGGTCACTTTCGAGACGAATCGCTCTTTCTCCAACAGTCCTCTGCGAATCATCACGTTCCCCGTTTTAGAGCAGAATCATATGAGTAAGATCATCCAGGTGGCCTCGTCATTAGAAGATGTGGAGGATGCCCTGAACACCCTGTTCATTATCCTGATGGTCGCTGTCCCTCTGGCGCTTCTGGTTGCCAGTTTGGGCGGCCAATTTCTCGCCAACAAGGCGTTGGGCCCCGTCGATCGGATTACTCAGACGGCCCGGATCATCACCTCCCAAAGCCTGAATCAGAGGATTGAACCACCAAAGGCAAAGGACGAGATTTCAAGGCTGATTGAGACGTTCAACGACATGATCTCCCGTCTGGATCAGTCCTTTCGTCAGATCAAACAGTTCACTGCTGACGCCTCGCATGAATTGAAAACCCCTTTGACCATTCTGAAGGGAGAGGTGGAGGTGGCGCTGCGCAGGAAGAGAACTGATCAGGAGTACATCCAGGTCTTAAGGAGTAATTTGGAAGAGATTAACCGCATGTCCAAGATTGTAGAAGACCTTTTGCTCCTTTCAAGGGCCGATTGCGGGGAGGTCCGTCTCGAGAGGGAGGATATCAATTTGACCGAGATCTTGACCGAGGTGGTCGCTCAGATGAGCTTTCTGGCCCGGACGAAAAACCTGCGTCTCGAGATGTCAAACCACTCTGGAGAGATGCATATTTTTGGGGATCGGTTGCGAATCAGAGAGCTATTCATAAACCTGATTGAAAATGGAATCAAGTACACGGAGGCCGGAGGAGCTATCCGCATCCACCTTACAAAGGAATCGCTGCGGGAAGAAGGGGGCCTTTTGACTTGGGCGAAAGGAGACCAGGCCGAATTTGCCAAGGTGACTGTTTCCGACACTGGTATTGGCATTGCCGAAGAGGATCAGGGAAAGATATTTAACCGATTTTTTAGGGTCGATAAGGCACGGTCTCGAGAAGAGGGCGGAAGCGGCCTTGGACTTAGCATTTGTAAGTGGATTGTAGAGGCTCACCACGGTGAGATTCGAGTGGAGAGCCAGCTGGGAAGTGGAAGTTCCTTCATTGTCAGGCTGCCTCTCTATTCTGTTAACCATGAAAAGCTAAGGCCAAAAAAGGTAATCGCAGTTGCACAATCAGGGTAAATTTCTCTCGAAAAGTGGGTAATTATTAGCCAGCAGAGGCCCCTTTTTTTCACTTTTTTCTCATGTGAAAAAATCAAATTACAAAATAACCAATTAAAATCAGCCGATTAAGAAAATTGTCAAAATTTGGCACTCATTTTGCTATTAACATAACAATCCAGTGTCCTCAAATATCCACTAAAATAAATATTGTTCGATTCAGAGGGGACTTCTCTTGGCAGAACGTCTGACTGATTTACTCGTCAAGAAAAACTACATCACACCCGACCAGCTTAAGAAAGCGATTGAAGACCAGAAGTTTAAGGGAGGTCGCTTAGAATCGAGCCTGGTCCGCTTGGGATATATCAAGGAAGACGACCTCCTCGCTCTCCTCAGCGCATATTATAGAGTCCCTTCCATCAAGCTCTCCAAGATCGAAATCAATCCGAATGTGATCAAACTGGTTCCATCCAGCGTAGCCAAGAAGCACTTTATCATTCCCACGAATCGGGTCGGACCCAAATTGACCCTTGCAATGGTCGACCCCAGCAACATTGTGGTGATTGACGAAATCAAATTCATGACCGGCTTCAATGTCGAACCCGTGGTCGCCTTGGAGACCGAGATCATCGATGCTATTAAAAAGTATTACGGAGGGGGTGGGAGCGTTGCTGGAAAGGGAACAGTCTCATTCAATGCAGCGGATTACACCATGGAGGAGAGGGAGGCTCCTCTGGACGGCGGAGCACTGCTCGAGGATGACCTCGTCGATGTCGATGACTTCGATTCCCTTGTCCACGGAGCTGTGGACAATGTGGAGGTGATCGAAACTCAGGCCGCTGCCGACGAATCAGGAGAGATCGAGGGTCCCATCATCAAAATTGTCAACGGGATCCTGATCAAGGCGATCAAAATGGGGGCAAGCGATATCCATTTCGAACCTTATGAGAAGACTTACCGGGTCAGATATCGGGTGGACGGAGTGCTGAGACGGGATATGCTGCTACCTCCCCAGCTGAAAAATGCGATCACCTCCCGGCTAAAAATCATGGCCAAACTGGATATTGCTGAAAAAAGGCTTCCGCAGGATGGGAGGATAAAGCTGCGCATGGGGAAGGCAAGAGAAATGGACTTCCGGGTTTCCTCGCTCCCTGTCCTTTTCGGTGAGAAAGTGGTCCTCCGGTTGTTGGACAAGTCCGCATTGCAACTGGACATGACGAAGCTTGGCTTTGAAGAAGACTGTTTGGCTGAGTTTCAGAGCGCTATCCACAAACCCGTGGGGATGATCCTGGTCACAGGTCCAACAGGAAGCGGAAAGACGACGACCCTCTACTCTGCCTTATCTGAATTGAACAAGGAGACCGAAAACATCATGACGGCAGAGGACCCCATTGAATATAACTTCATGGGGATCAACCAGGTCCAGATGCACGAGGAGATCGGCCTCACCTTTGCCTCTGCCCTCCGATCCTTTCTGCGTCAGGACCCGGATATCATTATGGTTGGTGAGATCCGGGACTTTGAGACAGCGCAGATTGCGGTTCAGGCAGCCCTGACCGGGCACCTGGTTCTGAGCACGGTTCACACCAATGACGCTCCTGGAACGATCACCCGTTTGATCGATATGGGGGTCGAACCCTTTTTGATCTCCTCTGCGGTCATTTTGATCCTCGCTCAACGCCTCGTCCGCAAGATCTGTTCGGAGTGCAAGGAGCAGATCAAACCCAATCCCCAGCTCTTGATCGATTTAGGAGTGCCGCCAGAAGAGGCAAAATCATTTCCGGTCTATAAAGGAAAGGGATGTACCATCTGCAACAACACGGGCTATAAGGGCAGGCTCGGTCTCTATGAAGTGATGACCATGAAGGAGGAGATCAAGGACCTCGTCCTGGCACGCGCCTCAGCCTCTGAGATCAAGAAAGAGGCTATCCGTTTAGGGATGAAGACCTTAAGACAAAGCGGGATCAATAAGATCAGGGATGGATTGACGACCATCGAGGAGGTCCTCAGAAGCACGATGGAAGACCGATGATGGAAAAGAGTGAAGAATCAGGAGGGAAAAAATGGTTGAATTACAGAAACTGCTTGAAACCGTGATCGAAAAGAAGGCTTCCGACTTGCATATCACCACAGGGTCTCCCCCGCAATTTCGGATCGATGGAAAACTGGTCACCTTTGATACGACCGCCCTGACCCCTGCCGATACGAAGAGGCTTTGCTACAGCATATTGACCGATGCCCAGCGCCATAAATTTGAGGAGGAATGGGAACTGGACTTTTCGTTCGGAGTGAAGGGCCTGAGCCGTTTCAGAGGAAATATCTATATGCAGAGGGGCGCGGTCAGTGGCGCCTTCCGGGCGATTTCCTTTGACATCCTCAACTTCACTGAACTGGGAATCCCTCCTGCTGTCAATGAATTGATCAAAAAACCCAAGGGCCTGGTCCTTGTCACCGGGCCTACCGGCACGGGAAAATCGACCACCCTGGCAGCGATGATCGACAAGATCAATAAGGAACAGAATGCCCATATCATGACCATTGAGGATCCGATCGAGTATCTTCATTATCATAAGAATTGCATGGTCAACCAGAGAGAGGTGGGCGCGGATACGAAGAGCTTTGCCTCTGCCCTTCGCCATGTCCTCAGGCAGGATCCGGATATCATCCTGATCGGCGAGATGAGGGATCTGGAAACGATCGAGGCTGCCCTGGTGACAGCGGAGACAGGCCATTTGACCTTTGCCACGTTGCATACCAACTCCTGTGTGGAAACGATCAACCGGATCATCGATGTCTTTCCTCCGCACCAGCAACAACAGATCCGGACCCAGCTCTCCTTTGTCCTGGAAGGCGTCCTGGCCCAACAGCTGATCCCGAAGATTGGCGGAAAGGGCCGCGTCCTCGCCATGGAGGTGATGATTCCAAACGCTGCAATTCGAAACCTGATCCGAGAGGATAAGATCCAGCAGATCTATTCCGTTATGCAGGTCGGCCAAGCGAAATTCGGGATGCAGACCATGAACCAGGCCCTTCTTTCGTTGGTTGAACGCCATCTGATCTCATTGGAGGACGCCATGGCGAGGAGCCATAATCTTGATGAATTCCGGCAGATGCTCTCCACCTCCAATATCGCCGCAGCGAGAAGGGAAAGGCCGATGAGAACAGCCTAAAAGCCAATAAGGGAGGGATGAGCGATGCCGGTCTATCGATGGGAAGGGAAGACGACGAAAGGGGTTGAAAAGAAGGGCGAGATGGAGGCTCCCAACGAAGCTGCCATCCGGACCCATCTTCGACAGCAGAACATCATTCCGACAAAAATCTCTCCCAAAGGAAAAGAGATCACCATCAACCTCCCCTTTTTCAAGCCGAAGGTAAAACAACGAGCGATCGCCATCTTCACCCGGCAGCTGGCAACGATGATCGATGCCGGATTGCCTTTGGTTCAATCCCTTGAGATTCTGGCCTCCCAGCAGGAGAGCAAGGTATTCAAGGATATTATCAAGACCATCCGGGAGGATGTGGAAGGAGGTTCGACCTTTGCAGGGGCGCTCAAGAAACACCCCACTGCCTTCAACGAATTGTACACCAACCTGGTCGTGGCCGGCGAGGAAGGAGGTATTTTAGATACCATCCTAACCCGGCTGTCCAACTACATCGAAAAGGCCGAGGCACTGAAGAAAAAGGTGAAGTCAGCCCTCATCTATCCGTCCACGATTGTGGGCGTGGCGGTCATCGTGGTGGTCATCCTCATGGTCTTCGTCATCCCTGTCTTTGAAACGATGTTCAGGTCCGCAGGCCAGACACTGCCCCTTCCCACCTTGGTCACGGTCACGATAAGCAAGCTTATCAAGAAATACTTTCTTGCCATGTTCTTTGGGTTAGTCTTTTTATTTATCGCGCTAAGAAGATATTACAGGACCGAGAAAGGGAAGTTGATCATTGATGGCCTTATTCTGAGATTGCCAGTCTTCGGGCCGCTCTTCCAGAAGATTGCAGTCGCCCGCTTCTCCCGAACGCTGGGGACCCTGGTCAGCAGTGGGGTTCCCATCCTGGATGGACTGACCATTGTTTCCAAGGCCTCTGGCAACAGACGGATTGAAACAGCGATCATGAATGCAAGGGCAAGCATCCGAGAAGGGGAGACGATTGCAGAACCGCTCAACCGGAGTGGAAACTTCCCTCCCATGGTGATCCAGATGATCTCTGTCGGCGAATCGACAGGCGCATTAGATAACATGCTCTCCAAGATCGCGGACTTCTATGAGGAAGAGGTGGATGTCGCCGTGGGCAATTTGACCTCGCTTCTGGAGCCGTTCCTGATGGTCTTTTTGGGAGTGGTCATCGGTGGGGTTGTGATCTCGATGTACCTCCCCATCTTCCAGATGGCATCTGCTGTAGGCCATTAATTCTTTCTCCTCAGGTGGTTATATTGATGGACCCAAATCCAAATCTCTCCGTTGAGAGTCATCAAAAGATGTTGAAAAACGTGAAGGGTCTGATGCTCTGCAGGATCATCATCCTCACTTGCCTTCTGGCGATCACCTTCCTCTTTCAGCTCTCCAAAAAGAATTATTTCTTTATCCCCATGACAAATCATTTTTACTATTTTCTCATCCTCTTCTATCTCGTCACGATCGTTTATGCCTTCGTCTTGAAGAAAGTAAAGGACCTCCGGAAATTCAGCTTCATCCAGATCCTTGGAGACCATCTCTTTATCACAGGCCTGATCTATTTCACTGGAGGGAGAGAAAGTTTCTTTCCGATCACCTATGTCTTCTCAATCATCGGAAGCAGCTTCATCTTCTACCGGAGGGGCGCCTTCTTCTCTGCTTCCCTTTCGACCTTCCTCTATGGCCTCCTTCTATTGCTCCAGCTCCACCAGGTGATCAATCCTCTGGGACAGATCTCCCTTCCCGATGCGAGCCGGACCTTCTATTCCCTGATCCTCTACATGGCTGCCTTCTATATCGTCGCCTTTTTGAGCAGCATCATCTCTGAGGAGCTGAAAAAGGAGAAGAAGGAACTCATTCAGAAACAGGTTGACTACGATCAGCTGGAGACATTCAATCGAAACATTGTCCAGAGCCTGGACAGCGGCCTCCTGACGATCGACCTCTCGGGAGAGATCAATTTCTTAAACCGAACCGCAGAAAAGATCTTGAGCCGCAATGCGGAAGAGCTGAGAAATGTCTCAATCTACGATCTCTTCCCAAAAATCGGTCAGGTGATCGATGAAGTGAAGTCGAAGGGACCCGACTCCTCCGATTATCAACGTTATCAAACGCTCTTCACAAATCACGAAGGCAAGAATATCTACCTCGGATTCTCCATCTCCCCGCTGACCGATCCAGAGGGATCGTTGATCGGCCACACCCTGATCTTTCAGGACATCACCAAATTCAAAGAGATGGAAGAAGAGATGAAACGCCTGGATAAGATGGGCGCCATCGGTTTACTGGCCGCGGGCATGGCCCACGAGATCAGGAACCCCCTGGCTTCCCTGAGTGGATCGATCCAGATGTTGAAGTCAGAACTGCGCTTGAAGCGCCACCAACAACAACTCATGGAGATCATTCTGAGAGAATCGGAGAGGCTCAATGCCCTGATCACCGATTTTCTTCTTTTCGCCCAGCCTCCGCAGATCAACCGAAGGCCTTATGAGATTCAGAAGGTGATTGAGGAGACCGTCGACCTCTTGATCCACTCCCCTTCCTTCCATAACGGTATCCGTATCCAGACCCCGGAGCCCCCAAAGGGTATTCAGGCGATGATCGACCCGGATCAGATGAAGCAGGTCTTCTGGAACCTTCTGCTCAATGCTGTTCAAGCGATGTCAGACGGAGGCGAGATCCGCATCGAACTGGAAAGACAGAACGGCACCCGCTGGGAACCGAGATTTCCGGTCTTGGCTCAGAAGAGAGGCAAAGAATGGGTGAGGGTTTCCATCACCGATTCGGGTTGCGGGATCCCTCCCGAGGAGAGAGAGAAGATCTTCGAGCCCTTCTTCACGACCAAGGAAGGTGGGACCGGCTTGGGCCTGTCGATCGTCCATAAGATTATTGAAAATCACAATGGCATCATTCAGGTGAAGAGTGAGGGGGCCAAGGGGTCGACCTTTACGGTCTTCCTGCCCGTCGAGTGAGAGGGAATCTATGCCGAAGGAGAAGATTCTGGTTGCGGATGATGAACAGAGCATGAGGGAGTTTCTCGATATCATGCTCAGGAAGGAGGGGTATAAGGTCTCCCTGGCCTCGAACGGGGAAGAGGTGCTCAGACTGGTCGAGAAGGATATTTTCGACCTGGCCCTCCTCGATATTCGGATGCCGAGGCTGGATGGGATCTCAACGCTCAAAAAGGTCAAAGAGATCTCACCTGAAACGATCGCCATCATGATCACGGCCTATGCGTCTGCCGATACTGCGATCAAGGCGATGAAGGAGGGCGCCTACGACTACATCACCAAACCGTTCAAGGTCGAAGAGATCAAACTGGTGATCAAGAATGCCCTGGAAAGGAAGAACCTTCAGAAGGAGAACATCCTTCTCAAGGAGGTGGTCAAGGACCGGTATCACTTTGAGAATATCATCGGTCAGAGCCCTAAGATGCTCGAGCTGTACAGACTTCTGGAGAAGGTGGCGCCTACCAAGACCAATATCCTGATCACCGGAGAGAGCGGAACTGGAAAGGAGTTGGTCGCAAAGGCGATCCATTATAACAGCCCGCGAAGGGAGAAGCCCTTCGTCACACTGAACTGCGGTGCGATCCCCGAGACCCTGATTGAGAGCGAACTCTTCGGCCACATGAAGGGTGCCTTTACAGACGCCATCGCAACCAAAAAAGGGCTGTTCGAGGTGGCCGATGAAGGGACGATCTTCCTCGATGAGATCAGCGAACTCCCTCTCATGATGCAGGTGAAGCTCCTGCGTGTATTGCAGGACAGGGAATTTAAGAGGGTGGGAGGCACCGAGGATATTCGGGTCGATGTCCGCATCATTGCAGCGACGAACAAGGATCTGGAAGAGGCGGTTCGCGAAAAACGTTTTCGAGAAGACCTCTTCTATCGACTCAATGTCATTCAGATCAAACTTCCTTCGTTGAGGGAGAGGAGAGAGGACATTCCTCTTCTGACCGCCCATTTCTTGAAAAAGTACTCCGAGGAACTGAATAAAAATATCTCCACAGTCTCTCCGGAGGCGCTTCAAATTCTGATCAACTATGATTATCCAGGAAACGTGAGGGAGCTCCAGAATATCATCGAAAGGGCGGTGGCCCTCGAGGGCTCCCATCAGCTGTCGGCACAGAACCTCGGCTCTTATCTCAACGAAAGAATCCCTGTCAAGATGGGGACCTTCGACCTCGACATTCCAAACGAGGGGATCGACCTTGAAAAGATCGTGGCGGATATTGAAAAGACCCTTCTGCTCAAGGCCCTGGACAAGACCAAAGGGATTAAGAAGAGGGCCGCGGAGCTTCTCAACATCAACTTCCGCTCCATGCGTTATCGGTTAGAGAAATATGGACTGAATCAGGAATCCAAACCCGAGTAGAAATGCCTCTCAGGTGATCAAGACCTCCGTTTGAACTGTCTGTTTAAATCGTCCAGATGGAGCTGGAAGAAGATCGGCCTCCCATGTGGACAGGTGGCGTGGAGATCGATCGGCCAGAGGGTTCGGAGCAGCTCTTCCATCTCTTCTCTCCTCAATGTGCAGTTCGCTCGTATAGCAGAATGGCAGGCCAAGGTTATCAGAATGGTGTCGAACACACCCGCTCCTCGTCCCTCTCCCTTTAAAGCAGGGAGCGCATCCAGTATCTCCCTCACCACTCCCTTCGCATCTTTTTCATCGACAAAGGATGGCCTGGAGCGAATGGCGTAGGTCCTCCCACCGATCGGGTCAATTTCAAACCCCATCGACTGGAGCTCTCCAAGGTGTGTTTCTAAAATGAACGATTCCTCCGCGGAGAGTTCCATCGGGATGGGGAGAAGAAACCTCTCCGCGACGATGGACCTGGTCTCATGTTGATCTCTGTATCGATTAAAAAGGACACGCTCATGGGCAGCGTGTTGATCGATGATGATCAATCCTTCCTCCCCCTCACAGAGGATGTAGGTCCTCTGGAGCTGGCCCAAGATCCGGAACGGAAGCTTAGACTCTGCCTTCCACTCCTCAGGCATTGGCTCGCTGACCCCTGCCACCGGCTCCTTCTTTTCCTGGGGTTGATCGAGATACGTGGCTAAGACGGCCGGTACCGAAGCCTCATTCTCGGAGTCCAACCCTCTTTCTGCTCTCCCCGAGGCCTCTAACGTGACCGAGACCCTTCGGCCATGGAGAGAACACAGGGCCTCGGTCACAGCAAGGAAGACTCTTTCCGGATCACGGAATTTCACCTCGGCCTTGGTGGGATGGACGTTCACATCCACGGTGGATGGAGGGACCGATAGAAAAAGGATAACGATCGGAAACCTTCCGGTCGGGATCAGGTGACGGTAGCTTTCCATGACCGCCCTATGGATCATCCGATCCCTGACAAATCGGCGATTGACATAGAGATAGATCCCGTCGGCATTTCCCTTTGAAATCGTAGGAAGGCTTGCAAAACCCGAGAGGCCAATATCCTCGAGATGGATTTCGTACGGCCGGAGATGGTCCACCAGATCCCTCCCCAACACCGCCTCGACTCGAACCAGAGGCGATTCTGTTTTTGGATACTGATAGAGCATCCGATGGTCATGGATCAATTTGAAAGAGATGAACGGGTGGGAAAGACTCAATCGGAGAAAATAGTTCAAGGAGTAACGAAGTTCTGAACGGATCGATTTTAAGAATCTCCTCTTCACCGGAATGTTATAAAAGATTTGCCTCACCTCAACCTCTGTCCCGATGGGGCACCCGACTTCAGAAATACTTTTGATCTCACCTCCTTCGCACACGGCTTTTGTTCCGGTGATCGATCCCTGGACCCGAGTTTTGATCGTCATCTTTGAGACGGAGGCGATACTGGGAAGGGCCTCTCCCCTGAACCCTAAGGTATGAATCGCATAGAGATCCTCCGCCTTTCTGACCTTGCTCGTGGCGTACCTCTGGAATGCAATGGGAAGGTCCTCCCGATCGATCCCTTCTCCGTCATCATAGACGCGGATCAGCTGAAGCCCGGCTCTCTCCAGCTCGACCACGATCTCTGAACTCCCGGCATCAATCGCATTCTCCACCAACTCCTTAACCACAGAGGCAGGTCTCTCAATCACCTCTCCTGCCGCAATAACCTGGGCCACCTCTTCTGGCAAGACTTGAATCTTTGATGGCATACGACAAAAAAGTCAATCGCTTTAGGTTTTGAATTTTGACATTGAACTTCAGCTGATCATCCGGATCCATCCTCGACAAAGGCTCCCATCCTCCTGAACTTCTCATATCTCAGGGCAAGGAGTTCTTCGATGTCCTTACTCTCCAATTCCCTTAGGTGGCGTTCCACCACTTGCTTTAAAGACACCGCCATTCCCTGGGGGTCGCGATGGGCGCCTCCCAATGGCTCTTTGACCACCTCATCGATCACTCCCAGCCGGAACAGATCAGCCGCAGTCAGCTTTAACGATTCGGCTGCTACCTCCTTCTTTCGTCCATCCTTCCAGAGAATGGCTGCACATCCCTCCGGACTGATCACGGAATAGATTGAATATTCAAGCATCAGGATCCGGTCACCAACTCCTATGGCCAGGGCTCCTCCACTTCCTCCTTCTCCGATCACGATGGCGAGGATGGGGGTCCGGAGCAGGATCATCATCTTAAGATTTCTTGCAATGGCCTCAGCCTGACCCCTCTCCTCGGCTCCCACACCAGGAAATGCGCCAGGGGTGTCGATCATTGTCACAACCGGCTTCCTAAACGTCTCTCCCATCCTCATCAGCCTCAGTGCCTTTCGATACCCCTCTGGGTGCGGCATCCCCGCGTTCCGCTGCGCCATTTCCTTTGCATCCACCCCTCTCTGGTGCGCCACCAGGATCACAGACCGGCCGTTAAGCTTCGAGAGCCCTCCCACGATGGCTGGATCATCCCCATAGACCCGGTCCCCGTGAAGTTCAACAAAATTCTCAAACATCCACTGGATGTAATGGGATGCCTTTGGCCGGTCGATGTGCCTTGCCATCTGTGTGATCTGCCAACGGGTTAAATTGGAGAATATCTCCTTTTGGAGACGACGATACTTATCCTCCAGATTTTTCAGCTGTTCATTGAGATGAAGCTGTTTCCCCTTCGAAAACCTTTTGAGATCTTCAATCTCTCTTTCCAACTCGAGCAGAGGTCTTTCGAAATCTAAATAGTGTCTCACCATATCGATACCCACCTATTCAAGCGAGAGGACCGGAGATCCAAAGAGACTGGCCACCTGACTTCGAAAGTCCGGATTGGGATCCACCCGGTATTCGTCTGACAGGGCGACCACCGTCTCCCCCTCCCTGCCATTGGACAGATGGAGCAAGACCCTGTACATCCCCCTATGTGCGATGATAATCTTTTTCAGGTCGATCAGCTGGGATGGCGTCAGCGAGGAGGTTGGGATCCTTAAATGGAGGGTCTTTTTGGAGGGAGAGGCAACCTCTGAAAGAGGCCGAACCTCCGAGGCCTTGATCTTCGGATGTTCCTCCGAGAGATCCAGGACGCCCCGAACGAGGACGGGGTCCGTTCCTCTCAAACAGGGCAGAGCCGCTTTGAATACTTCGGGGAAGAGGATCACCTCCACAAACCCTTTCATGTCCTCCAAGCTGAGGAAGGCCATGCGATCGCCCTTTTTGGTCGTGATCTCCTTCAGTCCGCTGACCAGACCGCAAAGCTTCACTTCAGCCCCATGCTCTAATCTCGTAAGCGTCGAGGTGTCCTCAGGCGTGTGCCTCCTGATCTCCTCCTGATAGCTCGCCAAAGGATGGCGGGAGATGTAGAATCCGATCGTCTCCTTTTCAAACGCAATCAATTGATTTTCGGCAAATTCGTCAATCTCCGGATAGCTCTCCCCTTCTTCCTTCTGGAGGGAGCCCCACATGCTCATCTGAATCTCCTCCTTCCTGCGTTGGAGCGACTGGCCGCGTTCCAAAAACTCCTCCAAGGCGGTCAGCATCTGAGACCGGTGAACATGTGAGAAGTCGAAGGCGCCACATTTGATCAGACTTTCGATCACCCTACGATTCACCTTTCTTAAATCGACCCTCTTACAAAAATCGAAGAGGGATTTGAACCTGCCTCCCTCCTCCCTCTCGCTAAGGATGGCCTCCACAGCCGCATCCCCGACGTTCTTCACCGCAGCTAAGCCAAATCGAATCTGCCCTCCCCTCACTGCAAAATCTCTATGGCTCTCATTGATATCCGGTGGCAATACCTCGATCCCCATCTCCCGGCATTCCGCAATATATTTAACGATCTTGTCCGGATTCTGAACCTCGCTGGTCAGGGAGGCGGCCATGAATTCGATGGGGTAATTCGCCTTCAAAAAAGCCGTCTGGTAGGCGATGAGGGCATAGGCCGCGCTATGCGATTTGTTAAAACCGTATTCCGCAAATTTTGAGATGAGGTCAAAGATCTTCTCCGCCTTTGCCGGATTGATCCGATTTCTTCGGGCCCCTGCGAGGAACTTCTCCTTCTGCATCTCCATCTCTTTCGGATCCTTCTTGGACATCGCCCTCCTCAGAATATCGGCATCCTCCAGGCTGAAATTGGCGAGTGTACTCGCAATCCTCATCACCTGTTCCTGATAGACAATCACTCCATAGGTCTCCCCCAAAATCTCTTTTAACTCTGGAAGGTCGTATCGAATCAGTTCCTTCCTATGCCTTCGCTTCGTAAACTCCTCAACCATACCACTGCCCAGCGGTCCCGGCCGGTAAAGAGCCACCAGAGCGATGATATCCTTAAAGCTTTCCGGCTTCAGTTTCATCAGCAAATCTCTCATGCCGGAGCTCTCCAGCTGGAAGATGCCGAGCGTCGATCCCGATGCCAAGAGAGCAAACGTCTTGGGATCGTCCAGCGGGATCTGAGAGATCTCGATCTTCACCCCCTTCTCCTTCTCGATCAGCCGGATCGCATTGTTGACCACGGTGAGTGTCTTGAGCCCCAGGAAATCGAACTTGACCAATCCGATCTTCTCCACATCCTTCATGGAATACTGAGTCATCACCTCCCCGTTCTGTCCACGGTAGAGGGGCAGATATTCCATAAGCGGCTTGTTGGAGATGACCACGCCAGCCGCATGCGTCGAGGCATGCCGGCTCAATCCCTCCAAGGCCTTTGCGATCCCGAATAAAGAGGCCATTCTGGCGTCCTTCTGAATCATCTCCTCCAACCTTGGCTCCTGTCGGAGCGCCTGGTCCAGCGTGATATTTAATGTATTGGGGATCAACTTAGCTATCCGGTCTACCTCGGCATAAGGGATGTCCATCACACGGCCGACGTCTCGGATCACAGCCCTCGCCTGCATCTTGCCGAAGGTGATGATCTGGGCCACGTTTTCCCTTCCATACTTATTCATCACATACCGGATCACATCCTCCCTTCCCTCCATGCAGAAATCGACATCCACATCAGGCATGCTGCTCTTTCTGCCGGGATTCAAGAACCGTTCGAAGATGAGATCATATTCGATCGGATCCAGATCGGTGATGTTTAAGGCATAGGCGACCAGGCTCCCTGCTGCTGAACCTCTTCCCGGGCCGACGGGGATCCTCTGCCCTTTCGCAAAATTGATGAAATCCGCCACGATTAGGAAATATCCTGAATACCCCATCGATCGGATGACCTTGAGCTCCTCCTCTAAGCGGGCCCAGTATCGGGCAGATCGTTCTTTAAAGTCCTCCCTGTCACGATGGGCGATCAGTCTTCTCTCCAGCCCTTCCCTCGAGAGCCTTTCCAAGTAACTGTCCAGGGATTCGCCCGAGGGAACCGAGATCTTGGGTATGTGCTTCTCCTCAAATTTCAACTCCAAATTGCATCGATCTGCGACCTCCATCGTATGGGTCAAGGCCTCCGGCATGTCTTTGAAGAGATCGGCCATCTCCTCCGGCGATTTAAAATAAAACTCATCCGACGAAAACTTCATCCGATCGCTATCCGAGAGGGTCTTTCCTGTTTGAATGCAGAGGAGGACCTCATGGGCCTTGGCATCCGTCCGGTGAAGGTAGTGACAGTCGTTTGTGCCTACAATCGGAAGGGAGAGCTGTTGCGCAATCTCCAAAAGCCTGCCATTGATGAGCGACTGGTTCTCCACACCATTATTCTGGATCTCGATGAAGAAACGCCGATCATCAAATATCCTTCCGTACTCTTCTGCGCATTGGACGGCTTTCTTCATCTCTCCCCGGCTGACGAGAACCGCGATCTCACCCTTGAGACAGCCGCTGAGCGCGATCAGTCCCTCGTTATATCGGCTCAGAAGCTCCTTATCGACCCTCGGTTTATAATAGAACCCTTCGAGGTGGGCCAGACTGACCAGCCGGATGAGATTGAAATAGCCAACCCTGTTCTTGACTAGAAGCGTGAGATGATACGCGCCCTCGGCCTCCTTGACCATCTTCTTCTCAAAGCGGCTTCCGGGTGCCACGTAAACCTCGCAACCGACGATCGGCTTGATCCCATGCTTGATCGCCATCTGATAGAATTCGATCGCTCCGAACATGTTCCCGTGGTCGGTCAGGGCAACGGCTGGCATCCGGTATTTCTTGGCCAGATCGAAGACCTCCTCGAATCGGATGGCCCCGTCCAGAAGGCTGAACTGGCTGTGGACGTGAAGATGAACAAAATTAGCGTGTTCCATATATCGTTTATTCACTCCCATTCGATCGTGCTGGGTGGCTTCGAACTGATGTCGTAAACCACGCGGTTCACCCCTTTTACCTCGTTAATGATCCGATTGGCGATCTCTCCCAATACAGGATGAGGCAATCTCGCCCAGTCTGCTGTCATTCCATCCTGGCTTCTGACCACCCTCAATGCGACCGCGTGCTCATAGCTCCGTTCGTCTCCCATCACTCCAACCGTCTTCACTGGCAGCAGAATGGCGAAGGACTGCCAAACCCGATCCAGCCAGTGCGCCTTCTCCATCTCCTGGATGACGATCTCATCCGCTGCCCTGACGATCTCCAACCTATCCCTGGTGACCTCTCCGATCACCCGAATGGCGAGCCCAGGACCAGGAAAGGGTTGGCGACCGACCACCTCCTTTGGCAACCCCAACACCCTGCCCAGCTCTCTCACCTCGTCCTTGAAGAGCTCCCGGAGCGGTTCCACTAATTTTAACCTCATCCTCTCCGGCAGGCCTCCCACATTGTGATGGCTCTTAATCTTGGAGGAAGGGCCTTTCGTCGAAACGCTTTCGATCACGTCCGGATAGAGGGTCCCCTGGGCCAGGTACTCCACTCCACCGATCTTTTTCGCCTCCCTCTCAAAGACGGAGATAAATGCCCTTCCGATCCTCTTTCTCTTCTCCTCCGGATCGGTTATCCCCCTCAACCTCTTCAAAAAATGGTCTTCCGCATCGACATAGATCAGGGGGATATTGAAATGGTGCTGGAAGAGCCTGACCACTTGAGAGGCCTCGTTCTTCCTCAACAGGCCGTTGTTCACAAAGATGCATTTCAGCCGATCACCGATCACTCGGTGGAGGAGAAGGGCAACGACCGTGGAGTCGATGCCGCCGCTTAAGGCACAGATCACCTTCCGGGACCCAATCCTCTTGCGCAGATCACGGGCCGCCTCCTCTAAAAAGGATTGCATCGTCCAAAGCCTGGAGCACCCGCAGATCTCGAAGAGGAAATTCCTGATGATCTCCAGACCCTTGGGAGTATGAACCACCTCAGGATGGAACTGGAGCCCGTAGATTCTCTTCGCGGCATCCTCAATCGCAGCAAAAGGGGTGTTTCTTGAATGGGCAAGGCCACGGAATCCAGAAGGCAATCTGCGAACCTGATCCCCATGGCTCATCCACACCTCAAGCGCGCCTCCCTCTGTGCCGATCTTTTTAAAGAGTCTGCCGGGTCGATCAAGGATCAACCTGGCCTTCCCATATTCTCTCCTCTCCGATCGGACGACCTCGCCACCTAATAAATGGCTGATCAATTGCATCCCATAGCATATCCCAAGAACAGGGATGCCCATCCTGAGGAGATAGGGGTCGCAGAGCGGTGCCTCCTTCTGATAGATGCTCGCAGGTCCGCCTGAAAAGATAATCCCTTTCGGAGAAAGAGCCCTCACCCTTTCCACAGGGATATCGTAAGGATGAATTTCGCTATAGATCTGGCATTCCCTCACCCTTCGGGCGATCAACTGGGTATACTGGGAACCAAAGTCAAGAATGAGTATCCTGTCAAATTGGGCTTTTGAAGCATACTTCATCTAAGTTGAGGACCTTAAATTCTTTTCCTGTCTGGGTTTTGAATTTAGTGTTTCAAGAGATACTCCTCACCCCTTAACTCATATTGATAAGCGATCCCTTTCCCGTAGAAGAGTTCTTCCTTCCGGAGCAACTGGGCGGAGACCAGGTTTTCGAGCTGGCTGGGATAGGTTCCTGTCTCCAGGTAGTAGATCTCCAGGGCGTTCTTGATTCGGTCGACCCTTGCTTTTTGAATCAGGTGGGTGGGGACCTCGACCTCCACGCGCTCTATTTTCGACTCTAAGAGATGGCTGAAAAAGTCCGGTCTCAAATAGGCGAGGAGCAAAAAGAGGAGGATGGCAACGCCTGCGAGAGAGGCGACGGAAAGGATCTCTCTAAGATTGATCGTCCTCACCCTGGTCATCAGGCTCGGGGTCAAAACGCCTGCGATCTCGATCATTCCGGCGTCCAGGAGGGAGGCCAAGATCTCACTCGCATTAAATCTTCCGAAGAGGCTCCGGTCAATAATCTCCTGGACCGTCCGGGTTCCGTCCACCAGACCGTAGACCAGTTCCTGCTCAGGGGTGAGCCTCTCCTTCACTCCCTCGAGAAGAGCGAGTCCTCCGGCCGATCCCTCTCCTTTCTCCTGGGTTTTTCGAAAGACCAGGTAAGGGGAGAAAATCTTCTTTTCGATCTCCGACCACTCATCCGCCATCCTCAAAATGTTCAATAAGACCTGTTCCGTGCTCAGGGCAAAGGGGATCTTCTTATAAACCTCCACCGTCTTCAGGTCAAAATAGAACTCACCTTCTTGCCACCAGAACAGGTCGTAGATCGTCTCATAAGCCTGCGTCGAAATGACCTTTAACACATCCTCCTTGGTCAGCAACTGGAGCTCGACGAAAATCTCCCCTAAGTACTTGCGCGTCTCCTTCTGAATCCTCAACACTCGCTCCAGCTGCTCCTGGGTGATCAATTGAACCTTCACAAAGATCTCACCGATGAGATCCTTCTTCCCGCGGTAATTGGAGTAGACATGGACGATCATTCCATCTGCAAAATAGATTTCGACGACCTTTTTTCCCTGACGGATCCTGAGAACTCCGGTCTTCAGCTGCTGACCGATCAGTTGGAGAACATCGGTGATGCTGAAGTCCTTCAAATTCCCTTGAAGTGCCATGGTCCTCTCCTACAATTTCTTAATCTCGACTCTCGGTCTGAATTGAAATATCTGCCAGAGCGATACCAAATAGAGAAGTGCGAAGAGGCTTATCCATGAGACCACCTCCCCCGGAGCCCGGGGCAGGCCCGGCGCTGCTGAAGGGACGACCCCGTCCAGATAGATCAACCTCAAAAGGAGGACAAGGAACAGGAAGAGAAGGACCGATCCTCTGACGAATTGCTCCCTCCATAAGTATCCAAATCCGAGAAAGAAGAAGGAGAGAAATCGCATGATCAGCTGGTCCTCTTTCTGAAATTGCTTGACCTGGAAAGATTTCCTCTCCAGGATCCTCGGATGGAGCTTCTCTTTCTCCGTAAAGATGCGATGGCAGTTGAAACACCTGATCTCCTTTTCCACGGTTCCCGTGTAGAGCCGGTAGGTGGGGACCCCGCACATCGGGCACCGGGCCAGAAATCGCCTGGTCCGGCTATAGCCAAACATCCCTGCTAAGAACCCGAGGAAGAGGATCGGAATCAGAGGAAAATTCCTCGACGGCACCTCTTCAAACCAGCCCCTCAAAAGGCTGAGGAAGAACTCCTCTTTTACGATCGACTCACTCACAAACCTCTTCCAGAGTCTGCTCGTCGTCAACCACTGATCGATCACCAGGCGGTTGATGTTGGCCGAGTCGATCCCCGAGTAGTAGTCCACCAGGGCCGGGTCCAATTCTCTTGCCTTTTGAAAGATCTGGTCTGTCTCACTCGAAAGAAAGGTCTCCTGGGTACGCGCACGGTAAAGGTTATAGTAATAAGCGCCTCTCTTCGGATCGATATGGATGGCCCGTTGATAGGAGGCAATCGCCGGCTGGATCTGTTTCTGGGCCATATAGACGTTCCCGAGATTGGAAATCGCTTCGCTGAATTCAGGCTCTCTTTGAATAGCCTTCTTATAAAATTCCTCCGCCTGGGAATACCGACCCCGCTTCTTTTCGATCAATCCGAGGGTGAAAAGGACCTCCGCGTCATCTGGCCGGGCCGACACCCACTCCTTCAACCTCTCCACCGTGGTTTTATCCCACTCCTCATGGTTGGCCTGATACATTCGCAGAAGGACGTCCGAGGAGGGGCTGTTCAAAAAGGAAGAAAAGGTGCGAAGGAAAAGGGGGAGATAAACCAGCACGATGAGAAAGACCAAGATATATCGCTTCTCCCATCTGGTTACGTAGCCCCAGAGCAATATCGACCAGAACAGGATCGCCCATAGCATGTCAAGACGGAAGAAGAATGGGATGAAGAGGATAAGAATCTTGAGGCCCATCAGAAATCCCTTGGGGAGCATTTGAGGCACGGCCCTTCGGACATCGTGGAGATAGAGGGGGAGATATTTGATCATCACCACAATCCCGAAGATCATAAAGGTCAGAAGGATGGCATTCGAAAAGATATAGAGGGTGTCGTAAAAAAGCCGGACTGAACTAGGGTAGTGCTGGAGCCGAGCCTTCTGACCCTTGATGAGGATGGAAAGGACCTCGAAGAATTCGAAAGGACCCTCGTGCCAGCGGGCCCGTGCCAGCTCGAAATAAGGCTGCGGCAGATCAGGTGAAAACTGGATGGCGTATGTGGCCAGCTCAAGGCCTCGGTTGGGGTCTCCATCCTGGATCGCCTTTTCAGCCTCCCGGATCAGGGCGTAAGAGAGGATGGGAAGGTTTCGGATTCCCCTGTCCAGTTTTGCTTCGTGGAGCGAATCCACTGTTTTTTTGCTCAGCGGGAAGATCTTCTTAAGCTCCCATCCCCGTTCTGATGGAGAAGGGCCTTCGACTGAAAAAAAGTCTTTGGAAAAAGGAAGGGGCTCTCGCTTCGTCAGAAAGCCCATGGAGTAGAAGACAGAAAAGACGAGAATGATCAGGATGAAAACCACTTTCTTCATAGACCCACCGTTCCGTCGGACTCCCCGGAGGCTCCTGGACGTGGCCAAGGCTTGGCCGCTCTCTAATAGAATGGAGGATTTTTTCGGACCCCACCTTTACAACAGATCTGCAGAGGAACCCCTTGCTTATTCCAGCCGATAATTCGGGGCCTCTTTGGTAATGATCACATCGTGGACATGGCTCTCCCTCAAGCCGGAGGATGTGATCCGAACAAATCTTGCCTTCGCCTTCAATTCCTGAAGATTCCTCGCACCCAGATAACCCATGCCGGATTTCAGCCCTCCAATGAGCTGTTGAATACAGAAGGAGAGCGCCCCACGGTAAGGAACCCTTCCCTCAATCCCTTCGGGCACCAGCTTGGCCTCGTTCTCGACATCGCCCTGGAAGTAGCGATCCCGGCTGCCTTCTTTCATCGCCTCCAGGGAGCCCATGCCCCTGTAGACCTTGTAGCTCCTGCCCTGAAAAAGTACGATCTCACCCGGGGTCTCATCCGTCCCTGCAAATAGATTTCCGATCATCACGCACTGCGCCCCTGCCGCGATGGCCTTCGTAATATCTCCTGAAAATTTGATCCCGCCGTCTGCAATAATCGGCACCCCATACTTCTCTGAAATCTCAGCAGTCTCCAGGATTGCGGAGAGCTGTGGAACCCCCACTCCTGCAACGATCCGCGTCGTGCAGATCGATCCTGGTCCGACACCCACCTTGATCCCGTCGGCTCCAGCCTTGACCAGATCAAGGGCCCCCTCTTTCGTCGCCACATTCCCTGCGATGACCTGGAGATCCGGGAAATTCTCTTTTGTATCGCGAAGAGACTCCAATACATCCCTCGAGTGGCCATGGGCGGTGTCGATCACCAGGACATCCACACCCGCCTTGACAAGTGCTTCGGTCCTGGCCTCCCGGTCTTTTCCGGGACCGATCGCAGCCCCGACACGGAGACGGCCGAGGGCATCCTTGCAGGAGTTGGGATACTTTCTCATCTTCTCAATGTCTTTGATCGTGATCAGGCCTTTGAGATTGTTGTGTTGGTCCACGACCAGCAATTTCTCGATCCTGTGCCGATGGAGGATCTCCTTGGCCTCTTCCAGTGTGGTCCCCACCGGAACGGTGATCAGATGATCCTTGGTCATCACCGTAGAAATCTTTTCGTCCAATCTTTTCTCGAATCTCAGGTCCCGGTTGGTCAGAATGCCCACCAGCTTGCCTTCTTTTGTGATCGGAACGCCTGAGATCCGATACTTCTTCATGATCTCCACAGCCTCAAAGATCTTCTGATCGGGGTGCATCGTAATCGGGTTGGTGATCATCCCACTTTCAGATTTCTTTACCTTATCGACTTCCAGGGCCTGATCCGAAATCGATAGATTACGGTGGATGATGCCGATCCCCCCCTCTTGGGCCATGGAGATTGCAGTCCTCGACTCCGTGACCGTATCCATCGCTGCGCTGACCAGAGGGATGTTTAACTGGATCGTCCTCGTCAACCGGGTGCTGACATCGACATCCCGAGGCAACACTGCTGAGAAAGCCGGAAGGAGTGACACATCATCAAAGGTCAGACACTCTTCAGGGCTCATGATGCTCGCCATGGTCTCCCTCACTCTCTTTCACTAATTTAAAGTGATATATCAGACGAAACCCCATTTGTCAATCGGTCTCGGGCCATCCCATTCCACAGCTTCTTCTCGATGGCCGCAAAGAGCTTGTGAAGGCTCTCGGGTTGAAGCGCACTGATGGCCACCCCTCCATATTTCCTGCAAATCGCCTCCGCCTCCTCCGGGTTCAGTTTGTCCACCTTATTGAAGACCCTCACCGTGGGCAGACCGCTCAGTTTTAACTCAGAAAGGGTCCTCTCAACGGCCTCGATCTTCTCTTCAAGAAATCGACTGCTGATATCGATGAGATGGATCAACAGGTCCGATTCCTGCAACTCCTCAAAGGTCGGCCGGAAGGCGCCGATCAGATCCTCGGGTAAATCCCTGATGAAGCCGACTGTATCGGTGATCACCACCTCACGGATCCGGCTTCCGATTGGCGACGAGGCTGGAAAGCGCAATCTCCTCGTTGCCGTATCCAGGGTGGAAAAGAGTCTGTCCTCCACCTGAAACTGACTCCTGGTGAGAAGGTTAAAGAGGGTGGTCTTTCCCGCGTTGGTATATCCAATAATCGAAACCGTCGGGATTCCGGTCTTTGCCCGTCTTGCCCTGCCCTGCTCTCTTCTCATGCTCAGCCTCTTGAGCTCCCTCTCCAGGAGATGGATGCGGTCTCGCACCCTTCGGCGGTCGATCTCCAGCTTCGTCTCTCCCGGGCCTCTTCCACCGATCCCACCGGTCAGTCTTGAGAGGGCCAGTGTCTTTTTCGCCAGTCGGGGCAGGAGGTATTTCAGTTGAGCCAGCTCCACCTGGATCTTTCCATCCAGTGTATGGGCGCGCTGTGCAAAGATATCGAGGATCAACTGTGTCCGATCAATCACCCTCAGTTCCGTGAAATCGGAGATGGAAGCCATCTGCCCGGGTGTCAAATTCTGGTCAAAAATGATGAGGTCCACGCCTAACTGCATACATTTGACCAGCAGGTCTCTTAATTTTCCCTCCCCCATCAGGGTGGCAGGGTAGATCTTCTGAGGTCTCTGCACAACGGTGTCGACCACGAAGACGCCGCTCGACTCCGCCAGCTCTCTCAACTCCTCCATGGACCTCTCGACACTGTCCCGACTCTCTCTGCTGACACTGATGAGAATCGCCTTCTCCTGAGGCCCCCGGAGCGGAACCGATCTCTGCCCCTTTTGAAATTCGTCCTCCAGAGATTGAATCCATTTCAAAAAGTCGATGTCCAAAAACATCGGCGAAGAAGGAGGAAGGATCTCCCACATCTTCTCTTCCGGGTTGTCAGGAAGGAGGTGGGCCGAATAGATCGGCCCAGGCGACCCATCGCCATCGAGCCCAATGGCAACGATCATGTCCAATCTCAAAAGAGCCAGGTCTGCCAGATCTTCTTCTGTCAGCGGCTCTCCCTGGAGGTGGGTATGAATGAGGCGCAGCCCCCTCAGACGTAGCAGACCGCTTCTATACCGAGAGAGGTCAGGGATCGTAATCCCCTTCTGATCTCCTACCATGACGATCTCGATCGATCCTCTACGGCCAACGAGGATGCCGATCTGGCGCCGAATTTCGCTGGAAAGATGAGAGAGAAGCCTGAGGAGTTCAGGCGTGGCAATCTTTTGAGGAGGAATTCTCCTCCGGTAAAGGCGTTCGATTCTCTTCACTTGGCTCGGTTTCAAACCGAGAACGTTCCCGTAGATCCTATTAATTTAGCTCTCCTTTAAAGAAAATTTTACGATGGCGACCCCGTGATGTCAACCCTTCCCACCTCTCCTCTCTGCCCGCATCTTGAAATCTGCACATCAAGAAAATGCCCAACCACCCAGAGATTGGTCACGAGATGATCCGTGACCTCCGTGGTCGTAAAAGAGGAACACCCTCTGGCTATGGACATGAAGGGTATCAATTGGTCAGCAAGATGGGGATCGATGCAGCCATCCCTTTGGACATACCTCTTTAAAGAATCCACAGCCTCTCCGGCGACGTCCTCTGCCCTCTTCCCCCTTTCACCCAAAGAGGAGAAGCCTGCGATCGCCTTCTCAGATTCCGCCATCAGAAAAAGGAAGGAGCCCGGGCTGTTGGCAGGGGCATCCTCGATCAGTTCGATCTCAGCCTCCAGATTCAGCTCTGCCTCAATCCTTCTGATAGCCCAATCTCTCTGCCTCCGCACCACATGTTCAGGGAGATGGGAACTTGCAGAGATCCCACGAATCCTCTTCAGCCTGCCCCGATCGATCAAAACGACCGGCTTCAATTCCGAAGCGGGCTCAACCTCTACATGGACGATCCCGCCTCCCCTGGGGTACCAACCCCATCGTTCCAGTGTTGCCTCCAGGGATACCCCCATGGAGTTAAGGGTCGGGAAGAGAACCTGGTCAATGTAGTGGAAGGGAGGGCTCCAGGAGACATGCGTCCCTCCGACCAGAGTCAATCTGGATCGCTCTTTGGCGAGAGAGAGGGGAAGAAGGAGTCCCTGCATAAGAAGCGAAACTGACCCCGCAGTTCCCACTTCGAATCTGTGGTTTCCGGGGACGATCTCTTGGGGGATGAAGGTGATCGTCTTTGAACCGATATGAAGGCCTTCTGTCCGCGCACCGGTCATCCGCGCCAAGGCCTGGGCTCCTCTCAGGTGCTGGGGCTGAAGCCCGGGATTGCTCCGGCCTCCCCTGATGCTGTGAACCCTGACCGGTCTCCTCAAGACCGCTGAAAGGGCAAGGGAGGTCCTCAAGATCTGGCCACCGCCCTCTCCATAAGACCCATCGATCTCGATCATCCCCTCTTCATGAGGTGTCATAAAGATAGGTTATTGGAAAGATAATCCTTTGTCAACGCACCAAAAGGAGAGCAAAAATGGAGATTTGAAATCTATCCGATTCATGTTAGTCTTATAACAGAGTCTTTTAGGAGAAAGCATTGTCCGAGTTGATCATTTTGGGTTCTGGAACGGGTATCCCGTACTTGAGAAGGGCATCTCCAGCACTCCTCTTAATATCTCAAAGCTCTGTGATGCTCATCGACAGCGGGTCTGGAACATTGAGGAGGATGCTGGAGGTGGGGATGACCTATCAAGATATCGACCTTATCCTCTACACGCACATCCATCCGGACCATGTCTCAGAACTCGTCCCGATCCTGTTTGCCTCTAAGTATGCAGAGCTTCCGCGGAAGAAAGGCCTCACCATTTTGGCTGGACCTGGATTTAACTCCTATTTTGCTCAACTTCGGGAAATCCATGGACGCTGGATCGAACCTCAGTCCTATGATCTGACCGTGCACGAAACTTCCAAGGCCCCCTTTCTTTTCAGAGATATGAAGATTTTTTCAAAACCAATGGTCCATATGCCCGAGAGTGTGGGATTCCGCATCGAGTTTGAGGACGGAAGATCGGTGGTTGTCTCCGGCGATACCGACTATTGCCAGACCATTGTTGACCTCGCCTCGGAGACCGATCTCCTCGTCTTGGAGTGCTCCTTCCCCGATGGGAAGAAGGTCGAAGGCCACCTGACCCCGTCCCTCGCTGGAAGAATCGGGCTTGAATCCCGCTGTAAAAGGTTGATCCTGACCCATCTCTACCCTGTTTGTGACCAATTTCAAATCGCGAAACCCTGCAAGGAGATTTTTGGAGGCGAGGTCATCCTGGCCGAAGACCTGATGAAGATCAGGATTTAGAGGAGCGGGGTCTGATAATTTGACAATCAGTTCGTTTTGGGATATTTTAGTCGATGGAGGTAAGACTTTGAAAAGAAAGAAAGTGTTAATATCTTCCCTTTTTGCCTTATGCTTATTTGTCTCCGCCATCCAAGGAGGTGCTCAGGAGAAATCGCCTGTCTACGCCGTCGAGGTGGACGGGATCATCAACCCTGCCACAGCCAAATTCATCGTGGAGGCGATCGATCAGGCCACCGAGCAAGGCGGCCAGTGCCTGATCATTCAGCTCGATACCCCTGGAGGCCTGATGGAGTCGATGAGGATCATTGTGAAAAAGATCCTCGCCGCCCATATCCCGATCATCGTCTATGTCGCGCCGAGCGGGGCGAGGGCTGCCTCCGCGGGTGTCTTCATCACCTTGTCCGCACACATTGCTGCGATGGCTCCCGGTACCCATATTGGAGCCGCCCATCCGGTCACGCTCGGAGAAGGTAAGGAGAGCAAGACCATGTCGGAGAAGATCCTCAACGACACCGTCTCCTATGTCAAGACCATTGCGAAGACGCGGGGGAGAAACGTGGATTGGGCTGAAAAGGCGGTGAGAAAGAGCGTCTCCATCACCGAGGAGGAGGCGGTCAAACTGAATGTGGTCGATTTCATCAGCCCCGATCTTCAGGATCTCCTCACCAGGATCGATGGGAAGGTGGTCAAGTTCGATGGAGTTTCACGGACTCTTCTGACCAAGGGGGTGAAGCCCCGTTCGATGCAGATGAGCTGGCGCTATCGCCTTCTCGATATCATCTCCAACCCGACGATTGCATACATCCTTCTGATGCTTGGAATCTACGGAATCTTTTTCGAACTCTCAAATCCGGGGGCCATCCTTCCCGGAGTGGTGGGCGGTATCTTTCTGATCCTGGCCTTCTATGCGTTGCAGATGCTTCCGATCAATTTTGCCGGCCTGGCCCTCATCCTCTTTGCCATCGTCCTCTTCATTGCAGAGATAAAGGTGGTCAGTCACGGACTGTTGGCTGTTGGAGGGGTGATCTCACTCTTATTAGGTTCGCTTATGCTGATTGAAACACCAACCGAATATATGAAGATTTCTCTGAGCGTGATCATCCCTGCGGTTCTGGTCAGCGCAGGATTCTTCACCTTTGCCGTGACCAAGGCCGTCAAGGCTCGACTATCAAAACCGACGACCGGCATGGAGGGCCTGATTGGCGAGACTGGCGTCGCGGTGACAAACCTCGCCCCTGAAGGGAAAGTTTCCATCCATGGGGAATACTGGAATGCCATCAGCGAGGAGCCGATAGAAAAAGATCAAAAAGTGGTTGTGGTCTCGGTGAAGAATTTAAAACTTCAGGTGAAAAAAATAGAATAAGGAGGGAACGAGATGGGTGTGACAGGTTTGCCGTCCGGTCTTTTTTTCTTGATCGTCTTTCTTATCATCTTAGCTGCCTCAGCGATCAAGATCCTCAGGGAGTATGAGCGCGGGGTGATCTTCCGACTGGGAAGGTTGATCGGCGCCAAAGGTCCCGGAATCTTCTTCATCATCCCCGGCGTGGATAAGATGATCAGGGTCAGCCTGAGATTGGTGACGATGGATATTCCGCCGCAGGATGTGATTACCCGGGACAATGTCTCCATCAAGGTCAATGCCGTGGTCTACTTCCGCGTCATCGACCCGAACAAGGCGGTGGTGGAGGTGGAGAATTATCTCTATGCCACCTCTCAGCTGGCCCAGACCACGCTTCGAAGTGTTGTGGGCCAGATGGAGCTGGACGATCTGCTTGCGCACCGGGAGAAGATCAATATGCAGCTTCAGGACATCTTAGACAAACATACCGATCCATGGGGAATCAAGGTCTCGTTAGTGGAAACCAAGGCAGTGGATCTCCCTGAGGAGATGCGGAGAGCGATCGCCCGTCAGGCTGAGGCCGAAAGGGAAAGGAGAGCCAAAGTCATTCACGCTGAGGGAGAGGCCCAGGCCGCAGAAAAACTGGCTCAGGCGGCCAATGTGATCAGTGTCAATCCTGCTGCCCTCCAGTTAAGGTTCCTTCAGACCCTGACCGAGGTCGCTACGGAGAAAAATTCGACAACGATCTTCCCTGTTCCGATCGACCTGCTCAAACCGTTTCTCGAGAAGAAATGACCTCATCGGATTGTGAAGCCCCGACCACCAGGCCGGGGCTTCACGCCAAGGCAGTATCATTTCAGGGCGAGAACGGACTTGCAGCATACAATACAAAATTGATATTACCTTGCCGGGAAGCCCTCGCCCTGTGGGCGAGGAGCTTCACTATTCGACCCCTTGAGGCACCAGTCCACCCTGCTCCATATCCCCTGTAGGATCCGCACCTCCCTCTCTTCCAGGCCGCTCCTTCCGAAGAGGCGTCTCAGGACCCTCATGATTCTCTTCGGGTTTCTTGCATCCAGAAACCCGATGTTGACAAGCGTCTGCTCCATATGTTCGAACATCCCCTCAAGTTGTTCGGCTTTTGCCAGCTCCACAGCAGGCTCCTGACCCGTCACCGTGGACTGAAAGAGTTCATAGCAGACCACCATCACGGCCTGTGCAAGATTGAGGGAGGGGAAAAGGTTGGATGAAGGGATCTTCGCATAGAGATGGCAGAGGGAGAGCTCCTCATTGGTCAATCCCTCCTTTTCAGAACCGAAGACCAGCCCGATCAAATTCCCATGAGAAATGGGAACGACCCTCTTCATAAGGGACTTTGGGGTCAGAAGCGGTCTTCTCTCCTTTCCGGTCCGTGAGGTCGTCCCCACCACGCATCCCATCTCAGAAATCGCTTCTCTCAGGGTTGGAAACTCTTCAGCCCTCTCCAGGATCTCCTCCGCACCTGAAGCTAACTTATAGGCATTGGCCTGGAGCGGAGAAGGTCCGCCAACCAAGACCAGCCGGTTCAGGCCCATGTTCTTCATCGCCCTTGCGACCGAGCCGATGTTCTCAGGAAATCTGGGCCTGACCAGGATGATCGAGACGGAATCGAGATTGGCCTTCATGTTTGCCATTATATCGTTTTCAATCGACCTTGACTATCTATATTTTTTATCTTATCTTCAACTCCACAGTTTTGATGGAAAGGACCGTGGATGAGAGTCCCTTTTTTCGACCTCAAAGCCCAGTTCTCTTCGATCGAGGGGGAGATCAAGGCCGCTCTCGATCAGGTCTTTCAGAACCAGCAGTTCATACTGGGACCAGAGGTAGAGGCCCTCGAACGCACCATCGCCCAGTACTGTGGGACGAAATATTCCATTGGCGTAGCCTCTGGCTCCGATGCCCTCCTGCTCTCGCTCATGGCCCTGGGGATTGGAAGTGGGGATGAAGTCATCCTGCCCCCGTTTACCTTTTTCGCCACTGCTGGATCTGTTTCGCGCATCGGAGCCATTCCCGTCTTTGTCGACATTGATCCCGATACCCTCAACATCGATCCCTTTAAGATCGAGGAGAAGATCACGCCCAAAACAAAAGCGATCATCCCTGTCCATCTCTTCGGACAGTGTGCAGATATGGGACCTCTTCTTGAGATCGCCAGGGCAAAGAACCTCTTTGTAATCGAAGATGCGGCTCAGGCTCTGGGAGCTGAGTATAAACCCAATCTTCATGCTCCAGGAAGAAGGGCCGGGCAGATGGGTGATCTGGGCTGCCTCTCCTTCTACCCGACAAAGAACCTTGGGGCCTTCGGAGATGCCGGGATGATTGTGACCGACGATCGCCAGCTGGCCGAGAAGATTCGCCTCCTGAGAACCCATGGAAGCCAGCCCAAGTACTTTCACAAATGGGTAGGAATCAACAGTCGGCTCGATACGATCCAGGCAACCATCCTTCTGGTCAAGTTCAGGTATCTCGAGAAATGGACTGGAGAAAGGCAGAAGAGGGCGAGGAGATATGGAGAACTCCTCCAGGATCTCCTTCCTTCAGTGCCGGGTTTTAGGCTCCCGACGACTCAGTATCAGAACCGCCACATCTTCAACCAATACGTGATCCGGGTGCCGGAGAGAAACCGGCTCAGGGAATTTCTCACCGAGCATGGGATCGGAACGGACATCTACTATCCCCTGTCGCTCCACCTTCAGGAATGTTTCTCCTCTCTGAAGTACCATCGGGGAGACTTCCCCATATCTGAGAAGGCCTCGGAAGAGGTCCTGGCCCTGCCGATCTTTCCTGAGTTGACCGAAGACCAGCAGACATACATAGTTGACCGGATCAAGGCGTTCTATAAACGTTAGCCCGACCGCATCCTTCCCTCCCTCGTGGGAACGGAAGGGACAGAGGTGAAAACCCACATATGAAAGGAAAGACCCTCAAGCAACTTCTTGAAAGGATCCTTGAGAAAAATGCGCTCGTGGGAATTATCGGCATGGGTTATGTTGGTCTTCCTCTGGTCCTGAGGTTCTGTGAAGAAGGGTTCCGCGTGCTGGGATTTGATGTAGATTCGGTGAAGGTAGATCGATTGAGGAAAGGAAGAAGCTACTTAAAGTCGATCCCATCCTCTCGGATTTCTCAATTTCTTCGGAACGGCCTTTTCGATGTGACCGCCGACTTCTCACGCCTCAGCGAACCCGACTGCATCCTGATCTGCGTCCCAACCCCGTTAACTGAGAAGATGGAACCCGATTTACAGTATATTGAGAAGACGACAGAGGCGATCAGGGCCCGTTTGAGGAAAGGACAATTGATCATATTGGAGAGCACCAGTTACCCGGGAACGACCGAGGAGCTGATCCTCCCGCGATTGGAATCGACCGGGTTGAGAGTGGGAAAGGACTTCTCTCTCGCATTCTCTCCGGAAAGGGAGGATCCGGGGAATAAGCGATTCACCACCCAACTGATTCCAAAGGTGGTGGCCGGCGTGACGGCCTCCTGCCAGAAAGCTGCAGTCTCTCTCTACCGGCAGATCATCCAGAAGGTAATCCCAGTCTCATCCACACGGGTGGCTGAATTGACCAAATTGCTCGAGAATATCTATCGCAGTGTCAATATCGCTCTGGTCAACGAATTGAAGATGCTGACCGACCGGATGGGGATCGACATCTGGGAGGTGATCGAGGCGGCGAGCACCAAACCTTTTGGGTTTTCACCTTTCTATCCGGGGCCAGGCATGGGCGGCCACTGCATTCCCATCGATCCCTTCTATCTTTCCTGGAAGGCCAAGGAATATGATTTCACAACCCGATTTATCCAGCTGGCCGGAGAGATCAATGTCTCGATGCCTTATTACGTGGTCTCCAAAATTCTGGATGCCCTGAATGAGAGGAAGAAAAGTATCCGGGGGTCAAAGATCCTGATCCTTGGTGTGGCGTATAAGAAGGACGTGGACGATGCCAGGGAATCGCCTGCCTTGGCCATCATGGACCTCCTCCAGCAGAAGGGGGCCAACATCCTTTATCACGATCCCTATATCCCTGTTCTCCCCCCTTTCAGGAAATACCAATTCAAATTGAAATCATCTTCGCTCACAGAACGACTGCTTCGCGCCATGGATGCGGTGGTCGTGGTTACAGACCATAGCCAGATTGACTATCCGTGGGTGGTCAGGCATGCCCCGCTCATCATCGACACCAGGAATGTAACAAAGAATATGAAACAATGGAAGAAAAAGATCGTCAAGGCCTGATCAAATATTTTAAATCCTGAGTAGAACAAAACCAACCATCGACCTCTTTCCCCAGAGACCAGCGCTCTCTCACTCTTAACCTGATCACATCGCCTCCAGTACGATCGTCACCTTGCCATCAGGAAGAATCTGAGGAGAGGCCTTTAACTTCATTCCGACCCGGATCTTCTGGATCTCCATCTTTGGCATCCAGCCCATGATCCGTAAACCTTCCTCCACCTCCAAAATCCCGATTGGACAGGGCTCGAATTGGACGGTCGAAAAGGGCATCAGAGGCTGCCGAAGAGCGAAGTGTTCGGGCGGCACATAAATCTTTGTGAAGGTCACCAGGCTCCCTTCTCCCTTGATCGGTTTCCACTCCATCTCGCTTCCCATACAGTGTGAACAATCAGCCCTCGGTGGATAATACTTCTTTCCGCACCCCCTGCAAACGGTCATCATGATCCTTCCTTCGGCAAGGTCCTTGGCAAATCGGCCCACCTTTGTCTGGCTGAAAGCCAGAGAGAAGTCCTTGAACTCCATCTCATTCCCTCCTGAAGATGTGAACGGCAGCCACCTGGCCGGTCCCTCCCACATTATGGGTAAGGCCGATCTCCGCATCCTTCACCTGTCTCTGACCGGCCTCTCCTCTCAACTGCTTTGTGATTTCGATAGCCATCGAAACCCCGGTCGCTCCAAGGGGGTGGCCCTTCGATTTCAATCCGCCATCCACATTGACCGGAGTCCTTCCATCGACATACGTCTCCTTCGCCTCGATCAGCTTTCCCCCTTCCCCCTTCTCGCAAAAGCCGAGATCCTCGTAGGCAACAATCTCTGCAATCGTAAAACAGTCATGGACCGTGGCCACATCGATGTCCGCCGGACCCACACCTGCCATCTGATAGGCAATTCTGGCAGCCTCCCGGGACGCTGCGATTGAAGTCAAAGACTCTCTCTCAGTGATTCGCATCGTGTCCGTGGCAAGGCCAAGGCCTGCGATCCAGACCGGCTTTGTCGAGATGGTTTTCGCCCTCTCTTCAGATGCAAGAAGAACCGCTGCTGCCCCATCCGTGATCAAACTGCAATCAAAAAGCTTCAACGGGTGGGCGACCGTAAAGGAGGTCAGCGCCTTCTCCAGGGTGACCTCCTTTTGCATGTGAGCAAAGGGATTGAGATGGCCATAGTAATGGTTCTTAACCGCAACCATGGCCATCTGTTCCTCTGTGGTCCCATATTCAGCCATGTGGGCATTTGCCATCATGGCATAATAACCCGGGAAGGTCGTTCCAAAAGGGTATTCCCACATGGAATCGCCACCCCTTCCCATAATCTCTGTGGCCACGCTGGTCGGAACCTCGGTCATCTTCTCCACGCCCACCACGAGAACGAGATCGGCCAGGCCCGAGGCCACATTCATCCACCCTGTCCTCAAAGCCATGCTTCCAGTGGCGCAGGCACCCTCGACCCGAAAATTGGGTTTGGGATAGAATCCGATATAGTCGTGCACCTGGGCAGAGGGCTGAAGGGCAAGAGAAAATTCATCTCCTGCGATGCCTGTCACCATGCTGTCCACTTCTTTCAGGGAAACACCCGCGTCGTCCAAACAGGCCTTCACTGCCTCAAAAGTCAGTTCCCTGAGGGAGGCATCCGATCTCACGCCGAACTTTCCATGACCGATTCCAACGATTGCCACCCGTTTCATACCTTCTTCTATCCTCTCTTTCCGATCGCCACGCTGGCGATTTCATTCTTTTGAATGCGGGGCTTGCCTTCTCAGGCCTGCCTGCCACCATAGAGCGTCTTCACCTTCTCTCGATCGATCGAACCATCCTCTCTCTTCGGAAGGGATTCCACAAATTGAACATAGCCCGGTTTTTTATAGCGTGCGATCCGGCCTCCCACAAAATCGATCAATTCCTGCTCTGTCAATCTCATATTCGGTTTTAAGACGCAGACCGCCTTAACTCCTTCGCCGAACTTGGGATCGGGCACCCCAAAAACTGAAACCTCCTTGACGCTCGGATGCTCAAGGATCACCTTCTCAACCTCCACGGGATACACATTTTCACCGCCGGGCTTGATCAATTCTTTTTCAGCCTTTCTCCCTGCAAACCATAAATAGCCATCCTCATCGAGGCGGCCCGTATCTCCTGTATGATGCCAGCCATCTCGAAAAGTATGCCTGCTCAACTCCTCCTCTCCCCAGTATCCCAGGAAAACCAATGGACCTCGGACCACGATTTCACCCACCTGACCAGTCTCGACCTCATGGTCAAACTCATCCACGATCTTCATCCTCACCAGAAGGCCGGCTTTTCCTGCGCATCCTGGCCTTTCCCGATTTGAACAGACGCTGGTCAGGCCCATGGTCTCTGTCTGGCCATAGGCCAGCCAGAATTGGCCATGGCCAAGGCTTTCAAATCTCTTGACGGTCTCCTGAGAATCGACACCGAATATGTGCTTCAGGGAGAAGAGGGTGAACTCGCCCTTGGCCTGTTCATCGAGCAGCTGCAGGAGAATCGGTGGAAAGTCGCCGATCAGGGTGATCTTCTCCTGATCGATCATCTTCCCTGCAGCCTTCGGATCGAACTTTGAAATCATCACATTTCGGCCTCCCGCATGCATCATCATCAGGGCCCCGATCATCCCTCCGATATGAAAGAGAGGAAGGATATTCAGATACGAGTCTTCAGGCGTGAGGCCCATGAGAGCGATATTTTGAATGGTACAGAAGATCAGATTATGTTGGCTGATCATCGCCCCGCGAGGTCTTCCCTGAACTGCAGCGGTGTGCATGATCACAAAGGGATCATCGCCACTCAGTTCAACAGGGTCTGCTGGCGAGGCCTTCAGCAACGAGTCGAAGGCGATGAAGTCTGCCCCTCCAGGTCCGAAGGTCACAAACTCCCTGAGGGAAGGACATCTCCCTCGAATTTCCGTAATCATCTTCTCGAAATCCGGATCCACCACCATCATCACCGGTTGGGTATTGGTCAGATTGTAGATCACCTCCTCAGCCGAGAGCCGGAAGTTGATCGGAACCATGGTAGCTCCTGTGCAGGCGATGCCGCCCATTAAAGGAAAGAACTGGGGGTAGTTCTTGGCCAAGATAGCGATCCGGTCGCCTCTCTTTATCCCTCTCTGAATCAAGCCTCCTGCCACCCGGTTGGCCTGGTCAAAAAGCTCTCCGTATGTGGTCTGCCTGCTCTCTGCCACGATGGCTGTTCTGTCTTTATAGAGCCTCGCATTCCTCTTAAAAATATCATAGATCGTAAAATCACGAATATTCATCTGGCCTCCGCCTCCCTTCTCTTTACGTCAATAGACGATCCCAGCGTACCCCACAAAGCTGCTGTCCGGCATGATGTCATAACTGGTGTAGTAATCGAGGAGAATCCCTTTTTCCGCACCCATTGCCTTGCAAGTTGCTATGGCAGAGGCTGCTGCACCTGCGCTACAGGCGCTGTCATTCTCCAGTGTGTGGTTGATCAGACCTTCCGCATCCATTCTTAATGCACGATCGATAAATCCTTTGTCATTCTCCCTTTTCACCCAATCGACTGCAGAGGGCCCGGTCCCCTTCGAGAGAAACCCGTAGTTCGGACCGTAATGCGTCAGATCGGTCGATCCGATCGCAAGGATCGAAATCCCCTCCTTATTTGCAACCTCAGCCACTGCCTCTCCTAAGGCCCTGGCCCTCGGTGAAAGCGGCGATCGGACGGCGAGGAGCCTTGCTTCAGGGAAGAAATGCTTGACCATGGCCAGCTGGATCTCAATGGTGTTGTCACCGCTGGACGGGTTCTCCTTTTTCGTCTCAATCTCCTTCATCACCTTCTCTACCAAATCGGTGGCGATCTCGATGTCGCCCAATGGGGTCTCCCATCTCTCCTCGGTCACAACCCGGGGAAGGTCCTCAGAAGAGAGGTGGCCTCCGTAGAGGACGACCACATCGACCTCCCTTTTTCTCTTCAATAGATCGAAGACCCTCGCAGCCAGTTTTCCGGAAAAATACCAGCCCGCATGGGGAACAATTCCACCCAGACCTTTAACCGGTAGGTCAGGAGGTGACCATTCTTCTAAGAAGGAGACGATCTCCCGTTCACAATCCCTTCTATCCCATGGATACCATCCCCTTGGCAAGCTCCTCTTTCTACGGTTCATCTTTCTCACCTCCACCCTCTGAGTTATCAGTTCGGAGTTCAGAGTTTGGAGCTCAAAAGGAGAAACACCGAACTGTTATATCTTTTCAAGCGTGGCCATTCCCAACAGCCTGAGAAGATTCGCCATCACATTTTGAAATGCCCTGACCAGCGAAAGCCGGAAGGTTCGAAGCCCGTTGTCCTGAAGGTGGATGAACAGGGTTTGGACCTCTGCCTGCGGGTCTGGATGTTCATAAAAATTGGTGAATGAGCTGGCCAGGTCAAAGGCATATTCAGCCAGTTGAGATACCCTCAGGGTCTCACCCGTTCTGGCAACGACTGAGGAAAAACTTGAGAGGACATCCAAAAGACCCCTCTCGGTCTCCGTCAAATCAGCAGGGATGCAATCCCTTCGCCACTCGAGATCGATCATCCGCTCTTCAGCCTTTCTCAGGATACTGCATGCCCTGGCATGGGCATATTCCAGGTACACCCCTGTGTCACCCGTCGTCTTCAGCGCCTCATCAAAGTCGAAGACGATCTGGCTCTCCAGCGTAAACTTAAGCAGGTAGTAGCGGATGGCAGCAGAGGCCAGTGACGACGCCACACCCTCCTCCAGGGGATGATCTGCCTTCTCGATCACCTTCTGTTTCACCATCCGGATAAAGTCATTTGCCTTTACCCCTGTTCCTGATCGACCCGACATGGCAAAGGCCTTCTTCTCATTCGTCTCCTCCATGCCAAGAAGCCGTGCGGCCTGTGCAGAGAGGTTGACCACTTCATAAGCTAAGTGGATCGACTCCTCAGCCTCTTTCTCAAAACCGATCTGCCGAAGGCACTCGCCGACCACCTGCTGGGGATAGCTCTGCCGTCTGTCGATCACATTGATCACCCGATCGGCATGGCCAAAACGGCGAGGAAGCCGATCTGCCGGCTCCCCCTGCTGCGCCGTTGTCCAGAGCATCTCTCCATTGTTCTGAATGCCCCACGGCCTGTAGAGGAAATCCCTCTGAAGCAGGCCGAACTTCCAGAGCTGGTAAGCCACATCCTTTCCCGTATAGGTGACGCTGCCGTTCGAGCGGACCAGGATCTTATCCAGACTCTTCACCCCTTCATCGGTCTCAACCAGGCCACCGAAAGGAACGACCCAGCATCCTTTGTTCGGGCCATCGGTCTCAAATCGGATCGCCTTCCTCTCCTTGAGGAGCTCAAACGTGGCCTCCCAGAAACCCTGACGGATGATGTCCGACTCCCAGTTGAGAAGGTCATAGAATATGGAAAGTTGAGCGACCGTCTCCAGATGCGCCTGAACAATCTTCCTGGCCAACTCCTTTGCAAAGGAAGAAATGGGATGCTTGCCACCCTCGATCTGATGGAGCACCTCCTCTCTCTTCTGAAGAAGGGTTGGGTTTGCTTCGACCTCATTCTGAAAACGGGCGTAGAGATCCCAGCAGAAGTAGTCGAGCGGCTGATCCTCCGGGACCTTTTGCCATATGTCTTCGAATCCAGAGCTGCCTGGTGTGAAGCGAGGAGGATCAAGATAGAGCAACGCGGTCACCACATCGACCACTTGAAGACCTGTATCGTCGATGTAGTTGCAGACCTCCGTGGAAAACCCCAGCCACTCGAGCACCCTGGCCACGGTATCTCCCAGGACCGCGTTCCTCAGGTGACCGATGTGCATGGCCTTGTTCGGATTGACGCTGGTATGTTCGATGAAGACCTTCTCTTTTCGGGTTGAGGCCGGACGGCCAAAGGCATCCCCTTTTTCGAGGATTTGCGGAAGGAGGTCCTCTGCCAGAGCCCGCCAATCCACCTTGAAGTTTATATATCCAGGAGGGCTGGACGTCACCTCCCGGATGTAGGGAGGAAGATTGGATCTCAATTTCTCGACCGTCTCTTTTGCGATCTCTAAGGGAGGCCGGCGCCTCTCCTTTGCAAGGGAGAGGCAGATCGCGCTTGAGAAGTCTCCGATCTCCTTCTGTGGGGGCACGTTGAAAGGTATCTCCTCAACGGTCAGAAGTTCTTTCAGTAATGTCGCAACCCCGTCCCTGATCATCTCACCTTCCTTCCCTGCCCTGCTCCATTATTATGGGTTACTGGAACAAAAGTCAAGAAGCCTCCTTTACCCCGTCCCGCCTTTATCACGGGCATGAATCCCTTCTCCGAAATTGACACTGTGAAACTCTGTGGATATAATGGAAAAACTTACGCAACCGATGATCGGTCGAAAAAGGATCTCAAATTGAATTGCCAGAATAAAACCTCTGTTAGAGAGAATATCCTCGACCTCTTCAAACCGTTCCCGATCGACCTCATAAAGATTTACCCAAAGTCCTTCTCCTCTGACAAAGGATTGACTTATGGATTGATCAGAACGTCTCAGGGAAAGAAACTGGCGGTCTTAGGAGAGGCCAGCCTTGTCCTGAAGGACCCCTTCAGAGGGGAATGCTACCGTAACCCCTCGGCACTCAAGGTCTGCGATCTCACGGCTGAAAACACTCAGTGCCTGATGGAGCTCTTCCCTTACACGAGACCGTGCTCCCTTCGGAGCCACCCAATCACCATCGGAACCGGGGATCGCCTGGGCCTGGCCACTCCTGGCCATATCCGGGCGATCCGGAAATTTGATGTCCGTCCGGTCCTGGCCCAGCAGTCTACTCGCGAGAACAGGCAGACCGGAAGGACATTTGAAGAGGTGGTCCGCGATGCTGCGTGGGCTGTCTTCCAGGAAGATTATCGGGACGGATATGGAGCAGATGGGGATCATCTCAAGTCCCTTGAGGAGGTGAAGGACAGCCTCAATTCAGGCGTCTCCATGGTCACTCTCGATCTCTCCGAAAAATTGATCTCCGAAGCCTTTGGCCTTCCAAAAGAGACCATTGATCGCCGATTTGAGAGGGAGATCGATGTCGGAGATAGGGAGGTTTTCTCCCATATGTTCCTCGGTAAAGAATTCTCATTTCAGACGCTTCGCGGAGGATTTTCTATACGGTTTGATGAAGAGACCCTCAAACGAAATGTCCTGCTCTTTCACAAGGCCCTTGACTTTACAGAGGAGGTTTACGAATCTATCCGGTTTCGATCGGGAGGGGCGCATATCGATTTCGAAATCTCAATCGACGAGACACCCTTTCCCACTTCTCCGGAAAACCATCTCTTCCTCATCATCGAACTGAACCATAGAGGGATCAGAATCGATTCTCTCGCCCCCCGTTTCGTCGGCGACTTTCAAAAGGGAGTGGACTATCGCGGTGATTTATCAGAATTTCGTCAACAGCTCCGGAAACATGTCCGCATCGCAGAAGAGTATGGACATTACAAGATCTCCGTGCACTCAGGAAGCGATAAATTCTCAATCTTCCCTGACTTAGGAGAATTGGCAAGGAAGGCCCTTCATCTAAAAACAGCCGGTACGAGCTGGCTTGAGGCGATGCGCCTGATCGCCCTTGTCAACCCTTTGCTCTACAGGGAGATGCATCGTTTCGCGTTTTCGGCATTCAAAGAGGCATCCAAGCTCTACCATGTGACCACAGAGCTTGATCAGATTCCAGACCTTGAAAGCCTTCAGGACGAGGAGCTTCCAGCCCTTTTGGATCAAGATGACTCAAGACAGCTTCTCCACATCACCTATGGATATCTGCTTAACGCAAGGAATGAGACGGGGAGGAATTTTTTCAGAGAGCGCCTCTTTCAAACGCTCGCCCGGTATGAGGAAGACTACTGGTCTCTTCTTGAGACACATATTGAAAAGCATTTGACCTCCATTGGGCTAAAGAAGATTAATTAAGACTGAGAAAAAAGGAGCCCGGGTGTGAAGCTCAACCTTTTGAGAATTTTGGGAGGAGGGTGATGGCAGAGATAACACAAGAGGTGATTCAGAGGATCGTAGATTCCAGTGTTCCTGAAGAGCTTTCCCTTGAAAAAATGCAGCCGATCACGGACGATCATGCCAGCCATATCCTCCAACTCATTCAGATGGGTCAGACCTGCCTGGCCGCAGACCACGTCCTCTTTCCTGAGATAAACGGAGCTCTGTCAAAAACGGTGGGTGGAGTGATCCAAAGGCTCAACATTCTCTTCACCCAATCCAGACTGAAGAAAGAGGAGCCAAAAACATCCCTTAGCAAGGCGGTCAATCTCCGGCAATATGCCTACGAAGCCCTGTTGGAGATGGCCCTGAACTTTTATGGTTTGGAGAGTCGCTGGCTCATCGAAGATGAGAAGTCCGAATGCCTCGAATATATTTTGAACGTGCTGGACGAGTGGGAGAATGTCGAACGAAAAGAGGGAGGGATTTCGGTCGGCGAGGCGGTCATAAGAAAATGGCTCTCAACGATGAAAAGGGTTCAGAGGGGCCACAGCATGGCGGCAGAAACTGCGCGCCGGATTGAAGAGAGCCTGAGCGTTCAAAAAAATCTCTCAATCCACTTCCTGAGGAAGGCTGAAACCGAGATCAAAGGGAATATCTATTATCGGATCGTTAAGGAAGGGAAATGCAAGTTTGGCAATGACTATGCCCTAGGCCTGAGATGGCTCAGGCATCTCGGTTTTGAACAGGTCTCCACCAACCCTGTTCTGGCTGCCAGGGCTTATCAGGATGAACCCGGTCTGATTGAGAGGTTTCGAGAAGAGGCACAAAAACATCCAAGCTTCAAGCAGTGGATCTCCAGGCCGTCCCAATATGGAGAAGAGATCGCCCTTTTCGCAACGCTTCTGGCCCTCTGGGATAACCTCTACGTCTTTCGACCAATCTTCTTCAACCTCGGTGAGACTTCTGGAGGGGGAGTGGTCAGCTTTCAGCTCAATCCAAACATCGCCCACCTTGTCGAGGAGAGCATTCGAGATGTCTTCAGGGCCTTTTCGCTTGCGTCGGAGAAACTCTCTGCCTATGACGCCTATCTCTTAGCAGGCTATCGGATCCAGGAAAACAGAGGCAGACCGAACATGGTCATCAAGGTAGCGGCCACGACCCCTGCAGCGAGACATATCACTCGAACCATCAACGCCTTTGGTTTCGGATCCAACATCACGGTCGATTTCAGCCTCAGCCAGGAGGCGACGCTCATTCTCGAAGAAATGGACGGAATGGCCAGAGCGGTAAGGAAGGGAATCCACCCAACCCAGCTCTATATGACCAACATGGGAGGACGTCTGGAGAGCCACCTGAGAGAGGTGAAGCTGGAAGAGCTTTTTCAGGAGTTAAGGAGAAAGATCGGCGAAGAAAGAGCGGTTCAGAAGATCGCTGCCCTCTCCGAAGCAAACGGCACGAAGGAATGGGTATCCAGAGCGAAAACCTACGAAGAGAAGGTTCGGGCTGTAACCCGGTTTGCTCATGGCCAGAGAAGGATCGATCAGCCCATCTTTGAGGCCTTAAAAGAGGTCGCTTCAAAAGAGCCCCTTCAGACCTGGGAGGAGGCGATCAGCAAATCAGGAACACTGGTGGCAAGAAGGGTCTGGTCAATCTTCTTTTCCTGGGAGAACCGTGAGAGATGGGTCGCCTACCTGATGAAGAACTATAACCTTACCCATGATCAGGCCAAATTGATCATGGGTCGCATTCACTACCTTCCCGCATCCAAAAGAAAACCGCTTGATACCTATTGGACGCTCTCCTCCCGAAACCTGGTCCACACCGAATTTCCAGACCATCAGGAGAATGTGAGAAAGATGGCCGAAGGACCTCAATTCGATCTGAAAGAATATGAAGAGTCGATTTCACATACCTTTCCCTCCGGAACTCTCGAGCAGCTGAATCAGATCGACGATTTCCGGAGGGCCTTTGAGATCAACTCTGAGTTAGCCGAAATCTTCAAAGGGGTGGGCATTTTGGATGATCTGGGCTCAATGGGTTTAGATCCTGAGGACTGGCCGAGCTTCGGTCCTGTTCAGAAGACGATTTCTGAATTCAGATCGGCTTACGATGCCTTCCAGAAGGAGATGGTCTCCGCTCTTAGAAAACCTCTCAAGAAAAAGAAGAGCAGGTCCGTGATGAAAAGATGAGGGAGTTGCCGTGAAGATCTCAATCTGCAATGAGCTTTTTCAGGGTTGGCCCATTGAAAGGGTCTTTGAGTATGCCAGCCGATTGGGCTACGAAGGCGTTGAGATTGCCCCTTACACCCTGGCCGATTCGGTTACGGAAATCTCCCTCCCAAGGCGCAGGGCGATCCGCCAGGCAGCGGAGAGGAGCGGCATCGAAATCGTCGGACTCCACTGGCTTCTCGTAAAACCTGAAGGGCTTCACATCAGCCATCCGGATGAGATCATCCGGATAAGGACCCAGGAGTATATGGAGGCCCTTATCCATTTCTGTGCGGATATCGGCGGGAAGTTCCTGATCCACGGTTCTCCCCACCAGAGGACGGTTCAGGAGAGATGGAACTTTAATGATTCTTGGGAAAGGGCCAAGGAGACGTTCCGGGCCTGCCTTGAGACCGCAAGAAAAAGAGAGGTGACCTATTGCATTGAGCCAATCTCACGAGAGGCCACCAATTTCGTCAACACCGTGGAAGAAGCGCTTCGCCTGGTCACAGAGATCAGACATCCCAATTTCAAAATGATGTTCGATTGTCGGCATGCGGCTGCTCAGGAAAAGTCGGTGACAGAAGCCCTGATCCATGCCCTGGATTCCCGGATGCTCTGCCATGTCCACGTCAACGACATCAGTGGAAAGGGGCCTGGTTTTGGAGAGACCAGGTTCTCGCCCATCCTGAAAATGTTGATGAAAAATAACTATAAGGGTTACCTCTCCGTGGAGGTCTTTGACTTTGACCCGGATCCCCAGACGATCGCCAGCCGAAGTATCGGATACCTGAAGGGGATCCTGGAGACCCTTTCCGAGAAGGGCTGATCCCCCTCTCCTCATCCCCGAGCCTGGTCCATCTTTCCCGGAAGAGCACGGGCTCTCAGATCCCATCCCAGTCGAGCGCAACCTTTTCAGATGGCAAAGGTATGATAAAAACCGGCTTTCGGGTTCGACTTAATACTGCGCTGGAGACGCTTCCAAGAAAGGTGTGGGCCAAGAAACCCTTCCCATGACTTCCGAGGACGATCACATCGCATCCCTCTTTCTCCGCCGCGTTCAATATCTCTTCTGGAGGATGGCCACGCGGGATGAGAATCTTCGACACCAGTTCGACGCATGGAGGTCCAAACTGGGCCTCTGCCTTTTCGCAAAAGACCTTCAGGTGCTTTCTGATCTCCTCACGAGCCTCCTCCTGCTGTCTCTGCTTTACATCAGGCGACACGCCTGTATACCACTCCGCATATGGAGGAATGGGTTCAATGGCATGTAAGATGACAATCCTTGCCTGATGTTTCTTTGCCAGGTCGATCGCGTAGAGAAACGCATAAGAAGAGTTTTTGCTTAGATCCGTCGCATAAAGAATCTTCTTGATCTGTGGAATCATCTCTCTCCTCCCTATCCTTTCATGAGCCCTATCAGATCCCTGGGTCACCAATTTAATGCCGACCTCAAAGCTCCTCCCCTTACCACCTGAATATCGGAGTTTCTACACACGTTCTCTTAGAGGCCCTGATCGTCGCTCCTTAATTCTGCAACTCCCTGTAATGTCTCATCGCCTCAGGGATATGGGCCCTGATCTGTTCGATCCGTGTCTCCGGCACAGGATGAGTCGATAGAAACTCCGGCACTTTGCTTCCTTCTTTCTTCTTCATTCTTTGCCAAAATGCAATCGCCTCTCCAGGATCATATCCCGCTTTTGCCATCAATACAAGACCGATCCGGTCCGCTTCTGACTCATGAAGCCGGCTGTAAGGAAGCAAAAACCCCAGATTGGCCGTGACGCCATAGACACCTAAAAAAATCTGTTGCGTCTGACCGGTATGCTTGGCAAGGGCAGCCGACAAACCGATCCCGCCGAGCTGGACCAGCAGGGCTTCACTCATCCTTTCGTTCCCGTGCTTGGCCATAGCATGAGCGACCTCATGACCCATCACGACCGCAAGCCCGGTTTCATCCTGAGTTAATGGTAGGATGCCAGTATAGACGGCCACCTTTCCTCCTGGCATGCACCAGGCATTGACCACCTTATCATCTTCAATGAGATTGAACTCCCATTTGTAATTCTTGATGTCGGATTCTAACCCTGACTCCCTAAGAAATTCTTCGCAGGCCCTGGCGATCCTTTCACCAACCCTCTTTACCATCTGAACCTTGACCGGGTCGTTTGAAAGCTTTGACTTCTGCAAGACCTCTGCATACTGTTGAAAACTCAAGGATAGAAGTTGCGAGTCAGGGATGAGGCGCAGCCCTTTCCTTCCGGTCAGGGGGACGGTCGCACACGCAATGACCAGAAACAGAGTACCGATCACACCCAACCAGAACCGTCCTGGGGTCAGGTCTTGAAATATCATTTTTTACCTTACCATCCCTATCAGTTAACTGATGATCGTATAACATAATATACATCAGTCCGCTACGATTTGCCATGTGGGCGTCAAAGGCCTGCCCCTCAAGCATCATCTCCTGCCTGATCTCAATCTTAACCCATGTCCAAACAGAATCATCCATACCCCAGGAAGGAGACCCAACCACAGAAAGACAGAAAATAAGTTAGTCAAACCTCTACCTCCACGTACCCACTCCTTTTTTAAGCCGAAGGATAAAGGTAACCCCAGAGTTATTTAACGCCTTTAAGTACCCCCCCTTACAGAGGCTCCGTTTCTCTCAAAAAATAAGGAGAGGAGACAAAAATGGTCTCTTTCAAAAACTCACCGCTGGTATTTAGATTTTCTTAACTCCCAGATACTTATTTAGTTTCAAATATTTATTTAAACAATCATCCTGGGGTAAGAATGGCATGGATGATGCATTTATTTCCGGGTAAAGAGATCAAAACTTCAGGAGGGATGAAAATGCGGCATGGAACAGGAGTTATGGTTTTGATTCTTGTACTGGCTTTCTCAATCTCATTGGTTGGATGCTACAGCACTAAAGTGGTTGTGAAGGAATCGCCTGGATATGAAAGTGAAAAGAAGGGGCCACCACCATGGGCTCCTGCTCACGGTCACAGAGCCAAGTATCGGTATCATTATTATCCCTCTGCTTATGTCTATTTTGATGTGGGACGGCGCCTCTATTTCTATTTTCAAGATGACCAGTGGCGTGTCTCTGCCTCACTCCCGGTAGGAATCCGCATCGCTACCGGGGAGTATGTCGTCTTGGAGATGGATACAGACAGACCCTACCAGTTTCACTCGGATGTTGAGAAAAGGTATCCTCCTGGTCAGCTTAAGAAGTCAGACAAAGGAAAAGGCAAGGGCAAGTGGAATTGATAGAGGTCTTCCCTTCAAAAAATTTTCATCCTGAGATCCAATAACTTATTTCCACCTCCTTAAATTGCTAAAAAGCCTTGCAAGAAATCATCCTTTTGTGTAATAAATGCTGGCATGGAAAATGAAAAAGGGATGGTTCTTGATCGAGAATCTCCCGAGACTTGCAGGCGAAATCTTAAAGACCGGAGAAAGAGACCAACCGCTCCTCTGAGCTGGTATGCCTTTTTTGGCCGGAGGCAGGACTTTCGAAGAGATTTAGATAGAGGGAAGGGAGGATATGTAGACCGTTACAGTCCAAAATTGTTCTTCTTTCTCGTGCTGATCTTGGGCCTGAACGTCCTCGATATCCTGTTCACCATGATGATCTTAGATCATCAAGGATGGGAGTTCAATCCAATTGTTCGCTCTGTCATGGCTCTTCATCATGACCTATTCTGGGTATGGAAATTTGGAATCGTCTCTGCGTGTCTGACCCTTCTATGTCTTCACAGCAAGTTTAGGTCCGTCAACAAGATTATTGTAGGGATCAGCATCGTCTATTTTTTAAACATTCTTTATCAGGTATTTGTCTTCACCTGTTTTTAACTTCAAAAATATTTTTCTTTCAACGGGATACCTCCTCTCAATCCACAAGGGATGTTGATTTGTTGTGGAATTGTGTGCTTCGCGCCTTAGTGGAAGCCAGTTTCATTGCTTTGCTTAAAGAATGGGCACAGATAATCCCTGAAATTGATTTAGAAATCCTATTTTTTATGCTGAAAACAGAATCTAATGTCCAAGTTCATACCGGAGAATCCTCTTTTCCCCGAGGCGCATCGGGATCAGGAGAGCGGCCGCACAAAGAACAAGAACCAAGGAGAATGAACCGACAAGCCATAGCCACTGAAACCCTGAGAGAGTCGCCCTCCGGATATCTGTCATGAAGACATCATAAATAGGCCCAGCCTCGAGCACGATCACAGCAGCGATAAAACCGATGCACAAAGTCATATAGATCAGACCGCCCAGGCTGGTCACAGATTGGGTCGGATTCTCAGAGTGGAAATCGGGATAGATGGCACCCAGACCTATTCCCATTGAAACGATCCCCGGGACCATGAGGAAGATCGTGATGACAGAAACGGCCATTATGAAAGGAGTGGCGTTGAGAAGGATGTTCGTCAATACAATCAACAACTCGGAGAGGAGAAGAAGGGGAAGAAAGTAGACGAAGAATTTGATCCAGAGGAATGTCCGAATTGATATAGGCGAAGATCTCACGATCCAGAAGGCGTCCCCTTCCATGCTGACAGCAGGAAAGACAAACCTTGCCGACACAGCACTCAAGACAAAAGCAGCCAGCCCCATGTTCAAAAAAGAGAGCAGATTCTGGAGATACTCTAACCTGATCGGCCCCCTCTCCAGAGGCAAAACCGAAAAGTTGTAGAGATAGATGATCACCAGGGCCACGATGAGAAAGAGTTGTGACCACTGGGTCTGATCGCGGAAAAAGGTCCTCATCTCCTTCATGACAAAGGCCCTGACAGGCCCGGAGAGAAGGTCCGGGAAAAATCCATTTCCTTTTCTCCTTCGAGCGAAAAAAGGGTAGAACCTTTTGGAAACAACCTCTGCTTTGGACAAGCCTCTGAAGTAGAAAACAGATGAAACCCATGTCGTGACAAAGATCATGCTGATCGCACCACTCCAGGAGAGGGCTGAGTGAAAAGAGGCAATTTTCACAGACCCTGAAAGGGAAGCCCTCAAGCTATCAAAGAACCATGTCGTTGGAAGAAAGGGGGAGTGAGACGTCTCCAGGTTCTTCAGGTAGAGAACCACTGGCACAAAAGAGTCCGGCCGGACAAATCTCTCTGGCCTGACCAGGCGAAAAGAGATGACGAGCAGGAGGAAGAGAAAAAGCGCCAGGAATATGAAGACGCTCCGGATCCGCCCAGCGGGTAGAATCGAGGCAGCGACCATGACGATGAGGGAACTGAGGCTCGATGCAATCAGGCAGAAGGGGATAAGATTGATACCCAGCATTCCATAATAGAAGGCTCCGCTCCTGTAGACCATGCCATAAGCCAGAAAGAAGGGAAGGCTGTAGATGAGGACCATCCAGGAACTGTCGACCGTGCTTTCGATCCAGCGGCTGAGAAAGATCTTCTCTCTTGGGACAGGCATGGAGTGGATCAGGGAGAGGTCCTTGCTCAGATACAACTTGGAGAGGAAGGTCAGGATCGAGCTGAAGATAAGAAGGGAGAAGAGGATGATCAATATCATGGAAAGAAGCTTGTAGGCAAGAATATCGCCAATGGCCTCCAGACCTTGAAAGTAAGCCAGAACCCGGTAGAAGATGGAGAAGGTGCCTCCCCAGAAGGCAAGACCGATTGTGCCGAAGGCGAGGAGTCTCAGTCTCCGGCCTCCCCGGGTTCTGGATCGGCGTCTGTTTTTGAATGATAAGAAACGGGGCTTCAGAAGCGTGAAGATCTCTTTCACGGAACGGACTCTCCCTCTGTGAGAATCATGAATACCTCTTCGAGGTCACCTTCCCGTACCTGAGCTCTCACCCTCAACTCTTCCACTGTTCCCGTGGCGATCAATCTCCCCTTGTGGATGACCCCGATCCGGTCGCAGACATCCTCTGCCACGGCGAGGGTATGGGTGGACATAAATATGGTCGTTCCCTTCTTTGCCAGATTCCGAAAGAGGCCTTTGACCATCCTGATCCCTGCGGGGTCGAGTCCGACCATGGGTTCATCAACGATGATCACCTTCGGATCATGAAGGATCGCTGCGCATATGATCAAGCGCTGCTTCATGCCGTGGGAATAGGATTCGATCAGCTCGTCAGCCCAATGAGAAAGGGAGAATTGGTTCAAGATCTTTTTCGATCTTTCAGCAAAGAGACCATCCTCCATGCCGTACAGATCTGCCGTGAACTTCAAAAACTCGATTCCGGTCAGCTTCTCGTAGAGAAAGGGCCGATCCGGTATGAAACCGATCCTCTTCTTGGCACTGGACGGATCCTCCGCCATAGAGATCCCGTCGACGATCACAGAGCCTTCGGTGGGGGCGATGACCCCGGCCATCATCCGGAGTGTGGTTGTCTTGCCTGCACCATTGGGGCCGATGAACCCAAAAACCTCTCCCTCTGGCACAAAGAGATTGAGCCGGTTGACCGCCACAATCTCTCCAAACCGTTTGCTGAGATTCCTGATCTCAATCATGTCAATTCTACCCCAACCATGTCGAAACCAATTTAGATTCCAAATCCCAAACAATTTTACTTTTTTTGTGACAGGATTTCTATCTTCACCTTTCCAACCAGGCGAACCAGGTCGACCTGCTGCTCCGCGCCCCGAACAAATCGAATGTGAGTGACATCAGCAGGTAACTGGTCCATGACAGAATCGGCAGTGACCCACGTGCCGAGATAAAGTGCATTCCATGCATGGTAGTAAAATCTTCCCCTTTGATAGACGAGGCCAGCCTCCACCTGGGCCGGGATCCCGGATGCCCTGGCAAGGGCTGTGAGCAGCACAGCATGCTCATTGCAATCGCCAACCCGATTTCGAAGCGTCTCCAGCGCATTGGGAATGGAGAGGACAGGTCTCTTCTGAATGTTTTCATGGACCCATGCCATAAGTTTCTTCGCTTTTACAAGAGGAGCGTCATCCGGCGAGACAATCTCACGGACCCTGGCCTGAATCTCAGGATGATCGGACTGGATAAAAGGTGTGGATTCCAGGGATGTCTTCCCATTTTCAAACAGCCCATCTCTTTTGATGGATGAAGGAAGATTCGAAATGGACTCCCTCCGAATGGTCAAGACGTTCCTTTCAAATGACTGACGGCCACCGTCCAAGAAAATCTCTCCCTCCTGTACACCTTCCAGCCTGACTTTCAATTCTTTAATTTGATCGACATCCTGAAGAGTCTTATTGGCAGGTACTGAGACAATCTCTGTAAGGTCTGCTCCTGATGAGAGCGCAGCCTTATGCAATGCCTCTTCCTTTGAGACCTGCTCCAATCTGATCCCTAAGGCCCCCTCTTCCTTTAGAACGGTCCCATCTTCTCCGATCCATGCAAAATGCGGAACTCCCATAAAATCGACAGAGACCTTTTTTGCCCTTTCCTGACGTCCCATGACGGATATCGTCTCTTCCTTGAGGATGGCAACCTTTACAGGCTGTTGAACCATAAGGGTGGGGTCAAAAATACGGAAGGTTCTGCTCTCTCCCGGCTTCAGATCTTCGTTCACCAACCTCTCCAGCAGGCTCATGGAGAGCTGCGTTTCCTTTTCGAAAGGGAAGTCGATCTTCTGCTCCGCACCAGATCCTCCGGCAACCATGCTGAGCACCTTGCCTCTAACCCTTCCCCGCGCAGCGAAGCGGAAGAGATTCGATCGGAGCTCAAAATCGAAGGAGGATAGGGAGAGATGGCGATCGAAGTTCCCCTCTGTCCTGAATCCGAGATCCTGGACCATGCCCATGATGTTCATCTGCATGGAGACCGATTCGATAATCCTGTAACCTTCGAGGGTCTTAAGAAACTGCCGGTGGACATAGCCTATCTTCTCACCCTGTTGATAGATATTCATCCACGTCTCCCGGTCCTTTCGCATCTGGAGATTTGGACCGCGGTCACCTCTCTGGTCCACTTCACCCTCGTCAAAAATCCCAACGCGAAGAAGGAGGAGGAGGGCAAAGGTCAGGATGAATAGGCCTCCGATGATCCAGTTTCGTTTTAACCTGAAGATGCTCATGATCTATATTATTATACAACGGAAATTCCAGGCAGGTAAAACGGAGGACGACGAAAAACGAGGGTTAAGAATACTTCTCCAGGATCTTTTTGCCTACGATCAATCCGCTGAGGACCTCTCCTTCCGTGCCAAGGTAGGGGAGGCTCTCCCTTCCAGTCAGGTAGAGGTTTTTTGAGATGCGGTGCGGAACGATCCCTTCTCTCCACTCAAATCCCGAAGCTGTCTCATAAAGAAAATGGGGATAGGACCAGCACGAGATCTGTTCCCTTGCCCAATCCCAGCTGGAGAATTCGATATGTTCCTCTAAGAATGGAAAGAGATGGGAGAGATGTCTCATCACCCCTTTCCGATGCTCACCCAGTAGATCCAAATCGTATTGGTCAGAGCCTACCAAGCTTTCCACCGTTACCGCTCTCCTTCCCTCTGGAGCCTCTCTCTCATCTCCCTTCTCGCTGAGCCTGAGAAAGAGGAGATTTCCTCCTTCGTATGGCTTGTTTAGGTCCAGGATGGAGACGAGTAGGTTTTTCATTCCCACCGGAACCACATTTTCACGGATCCCTAAAAAAAGAGGCAGAACCATGTACCGGGTTTGGATCCGATTCGTCCATTTCGATAGAAATCTTGCCCTTCTGCCCAGAAAGGCGGAAAGCCGCTGAAGAGGAGAATTAATAATGAGGAATTTGGATCGAAATACCTGGCCATCCCCTCTCCCCGTCAGGGTGAATCCTCTCCTCAACCCCCTGTGGATCTTCTCTATGCCTTCCACCTCTGCAATCCTTCCATTGTATTGAAGAAATTTCTCAAAAATCTTCTCTTCAAGCCTCCAGAGGTCCATCCCGATGAAGCGATCATCCTCTCCTTCGTGAATCAAAAGGTAATTAACCAGAGAGATCGGAAGGTGATCCGAGCAGAGATTCGACCAGGAGAGCAGTTGCAATCGTATGAATTCTTTAAACTCTCTCGAAAATGGAGCGAGCCTCTGATCTATGGTGTCCTTCGGAAGGGTCTTAAAAGGCCATAATTTTTTGACCCAGGAACGAGTCTGGAAGGGAAAGAACGTTTGCGGAACCTCCCCTGCCCTCTCTCTATTCAGGAGACGATGGATCTCATCCATTTCATTATAGAAATCTTCGATCTGGGCGATCTCCTTGGGAAACTCCCTTTTCAGCTCTCTCTCAAGCATGGAACGCTCGGCGAAGAGATCGATCCTGGCCTTGGGAAGGATGACCTGAAAAGGAGGTCTCTCCTTCGCCTTTCTCAGTTTCGTCTCTCCCTCTTTCGCCCCTTCGAGATCGCCTAAAAGGTGGAAACCCAGATCCTTGGAGACTCTCTTCAAAAGGCTCCTCTTGACGATCTTCTCCGATAGATTCGTAAAAGGGACAAACCGGTATCCCTTCTCGTGATATGAAGATTGATACTTCTTTTCCTTTAAGAGGAGCACCCGGAGTTGCCCCTTTGCCAAAAAGGTCCCGGCAATCAACCCCCCCAGGCCAGAGCCCAGGACGATTGCGTCATACATATAGTTTTGATGTGGCGTCCCCGTTACCACGAGATTTATCCACTCAGGGCTTATATATCGCGACACTCAGAGAGATGATAGCAAAAGATTGGACGGAGGGAATTGCCGCAACATCCACTCAGACAAACTCGATTGGCTCCTCCTCCCTGTCGGCCTTTATAATCTCCCCGATGAGAAAAGCTCTCTCACCCATGGAGTTTAACCTTTCGACGATCTCCTCGCTCTCCTTTGCCCTGACGATGAGAATCATCCCGATCCCGTTATTGAAGGTCCGCAGCATTTCATCATCGGGAATGTTCCCCTTCTCCTTCAAAAAGGAAAAGATCGGAGGTATCTCCCATGACCCCTTACGGATGATCGCCTTACAGCCCTTCGAGATGACCCGGGGGAGATTTCCGGAGATGCCTCCGCCGGTGATATGAGCCATCCCTACGATGTTGAAGTCCCTGACGAGGTTGAGAATTGGCTTTACATAGATCTTTGTCGGCCGGAGGAGCTCTTCTCCCAGGACTTCACCGATCTCCTCTACCCTCTTCCCAAGGCTCATCCGGTTCTCCTCAATGAGGATCTTTCTCACCAGGGAGTACCCATTGCTGTGAAGCCCGCTGGAGGCGATGCCGATCAGTCTGTCACCCACGGTCACACCGGAACCATCGATCATTTGAGCATCTTCCACAATCCCGACCGCAAAGCCGGCCAGATCATACTCCCCTTCCTGATAGAATCCTGGCATCTCAGCTGTTTCACCACCGATCAGCGAGCATTCTGCTTCGATACATCCCTTCACGATCCCGTTCACCACTTTCGTCGCCTTCTCAGGGTCCAGACGAGACGTGGCCAGATAGTCTAGCAAAAAGAGGGGTCTTGCTCCGGTGACCACGATATCGTTCACACACATGGCAACAAGATCGATCCCAACTGTATCATGGCGATCCATCATAAAGGCGATCTTCAACTTCGTCCCTACGCCGTCAGTCGACGAGACCAGGACCGGCTTTTTGTAACGCTCGAGATTAAGGGAGACACAGCCTGCAAACCCACCGATCTTTGTCAATACCTCTGGTCTGAAGGTCGATTCCACCATCGGCTTGATCGCCTGGACGAAGGCGTCTCCCTTTTCGATATCGACTCCTGCATCCTTATATGAATACTTTTTCATCCCTCTCCTCTCTCCGCCATTCGGCCTAAAAACCGAAGAGTGACGAACGCGGAATGATAGAGAACACAGGCTCTAAGTTAATCGATGAAGCCTGAAAAGTCAACCCTTCCGCAAGAGCAAGCCCAAGGTAATGTCAATTATTTTGTGTCAGCAAAGGAAATGGGGTAGCTGTTCGTTGTTTAAGGTTCTCGTGCGTAAAGACCGAAAAGAGGATTCGTTCCATACTAGTTCGGTCACTAAAAG
>JACAEX010000026.1 GCA_013388635.1 Syntrophaceae bacterium
GGAACCCAGTTTTACACGTTCCTGGTTCCCTGCCTACGCAGGGACGGAGCTTGGATTCCCGCCGAAGTTTACCCCGTACTTGTCAATTAGACCCGACCACGAGATGCAGGGCGGGAATGACGTTATGTCTTGTCAATTATGGACTCCTTAGTAATTATTCCTCGGTCTTGTTAAGGAGGATCAACTTTCCCCCTCTTCTTCTTTCTCATAACCTTCTCATACCATCCGGCCACAGCTCGCGGAAAGGCATCGATCTCAGGATTGTATGGCTTGATGTCAATGACCGGAGTGCCATCCAGACAGTCCACTCCCTTGACGCGGAGCCGGCATCCGTCAATCTTGAGAAGCTCAACCACAGTCAATCCGATCGGATTGGGACGATGGGGACTCCGCGTGGCAAAGGTTCCGTGAACCTCAGGACCATGGGGGGTGACTGTCTGTAGCCTTTTTCGATCCGCAGCGTGCATGAAGGTCAGAAGGTAGAGATGGCTGACTCCTTCGAGATCCTTCAGGGCTGGCTGAAATCGCTCCTTCAACACAATCTCTCCGGTTGTTGCTGCCCTGGCTCCCTGGAACGGACAGTCATCCACTCGTTTGAAGGATGAACGGACGACCCCGATTGGAAACACTGTGAATCTTCCCTTTGAGTTTGGGACGGATCTCATTGAAAGCACCCCCTCTTTCAGGCAAAAAAAAGCCATGAAGCACGAGGTCTACGGACCCCCCTGCCTTCATGGCTTCAATCACTTTAACCTCTTTTAATTCGATTTGTCAAACATTTTTCTTCTACACTGATCACCTCATCGAAACATCTTGAGATCTAGGGACTTCCATTCATCCAGCAGATCGATCAATGCATCCCTGGGCAAGGGCTCACTGATAAAATAGCCCTGCGCTTGATCACAGCCGTTCTCCATCAAAAAGGCGAGTTGGTCCTCTGTCTCCACTCCCTCGGCGACAACCTTCAAATTTAGACTGTGTGCCATGGCAATGATCGCCTTGACGATACTGGCGCAATTGGGTCTTCTAAAAATGTCATTGATAAAGGATCGGTCAATTTTGATCGTATCAAGGGGAATCCGTTCCAGATAGCTCAGCGAGGAATATCCCGTCCCAAAATCGTCAAGGGAGAGCTGGATGCCGATATCTTTCAGCCCCTGAAGTTTGGGAACGGTCGCCTCAATGTTTTGCATGATGATGCTTTCGGTGAGTTCCAGCTCCAGATGATGAGGATCCATGTCAGATGCCTTGACCACCTGGATTACCGTCTGTGCAAACTCTTTTTGCCTGAGCTGGAGACTCGATATGTTGACTGTCAGAGAGAGGGAGGAAAAACCATTTCTCCTCAAGCCCTGCGTCTCGGCACACGCAGTCTGAAGCACCCACTCGCCAATCGGAAGGATCAGGCCGGTATCCTCAGCCAAGGGGATGAAGGCTTCGGGTTGGACCGATCCCCGATCCGGCTGTACCCATCGCAATACCGATTCCACGCCGACGATCTTCCCGGTTCGAAGGTCCATCTGTGGTTGATAGTTCAATCGAAATTCTTGATTTTTCAGCGCCTTCCGAAGTTGATTCTCCATGGTGAATCGTTCCAACGCAACCGCATTCATAGACTCCGCATAAAACTGGTAGTTGTTCTTCCCCTGCTCTTTTGCCTGGTACATGGCTGTATCCGCGTTCTTCAACAGGGTCTCAACATCCTCGCTATCAATGGGGAAGACAGTGATCCCAATACTGGCGGTAATGACGACTTCATGCGGACCGAGGATAAAAGGCTGGCTCAGCATATCGAGGATGCGTTGTGCAACCTTGGCCGCATTCTGGATACTCAATATGCCGTTGAGAAGGACGGTGAACTCGTCCCCTCCAAGACGGGCGACCGTAGGTTCCAGCCGCTCCATCCCTGCACGCGCAACCGTATCGCTTCTTCGTACACACTTGACCAGCCGGTCACCTACACCCTGCAACAACAAATCACCCGTGTTATGACCCAGGGTATCGTTGATCCTCTTGAAATTGTCTAGATCGAGAAAGAGAATGGCGACCAGCAGATTGTGGCGTTGGGCGTAGGCAAGGGCCTGTCTCATTCGATCTTTAAGCAGGTGGCGGTTTGGTAAATGGGTCAGGGTGTCGTGATAGGCGAGAAAAAATATCTGTTCCTCAGCCAGCCTGTGCTCGGTGACATCCCGAATGATCGCCAGGACCTTCTCTTCTCCACTCGCCACGAGCCGCCCCTCAAAGAATCTGGTGTTCCCTTCTATTGAATCTCGATACTCGAAAACCTGGACCTCCCTGGTTACAATCGCCTTCTCCAAATGGACCATAATCGCTTGGGCCGCCTCTGATGGCATGACCTCGCCTATTTTTCTACCTATGAATTCGTTTGGGATGGCTGTGAAACGATTCTCTCTCGCGCCCTTGATCTCCAGTAATGTACCATCCCTGTCAATCTGGAAGAGCATATCAGGGATGGCCTCCAGCAGGGCTTGATTCTTTGCTTCGCTCCTCTTCAGATCATTAAAGGCTTTGCTCGCACGCAGGATGTATCGGAGGCGGTGAGGTAAAATCGCCCAATTAATAGGTTTGGTGATGAAGTCGGTTGCTCCGACCTCGTAGGCGCGGTTGATCGAGTCCGTGTCATCCAGGCTCGTCATCATGACGACCGGGATCTGTTCGTCTCCTCTGAGTTTGTGTAACTCGGAACAGGTGGTAAAACCATCCATCTCAGGCATCATGACATCCAGAAGGACGATATCCGGCCGGAGGTTTCTGAAGAGAGAGATCGCCTCGGCACCGTCGGTTGCCTCCTCCACAAAAAACCCAGAAGGCTCTAATGATTCTCTCACAAGAATCCGGAGGGTCACATCGTCGTCGACGACCAGGACGATCGGCTGATCTCTATCATGAAGCACGTTTTCCACCATCCCTCCTCTTCATTTCAGCATGCAGGGCCTTTTGTACGACTTCATATTCCACAACCGCTTCAGAAAGAAGGGAGGCGGCCTTTTCAATCGATTTCTCCCACCCTATTATTTCAAGTTCCTTGCAAAGGGTGGAGAGCTTCCAGGCTCCCACATTGGCGCTGCTCGCCTTGAGGCTGTGGGCTGCTTTTCTGAGTGCTTCTCCGTCCCCTTTTTTCACAGCCTCTCGAAGGATCTGGAAAAGACGATCGGCCTCTCCGAAATACGCTTCGATCACTCTGCTCAGGAGATCGGACTCTCCTTCGCGCTGAAGAGCCCGGATGCTCTCCAGGGTCCTCCGATCGACCCCATCCACTCCCGAGGCCGAATGGAGAGACTCCCCTTGCTGCGAAGGGCTCCTCTCCTCCTGCCTCTCCGAGCCCTTCCGGTGTAACCAGGCCCTCAGAATGCCTCTCAGTTCTTCCCTGGTGAATGGTTTGGCCAGGTAATCGTCCATCCCCGCCGCGATGCACTGTTGTCGCGATTCCTCTGAGGCCTCTGCGGTCAGGGCAATGATCGGAATGTGTGAATGGTTCCCCTGATCGGAGGCCTCCATCGATCGAAGCGCTTGAGCCACCTGATACCCATCGATCCTCGGCATCTGGCAGTCCATCAAGATCAGGTCATAGGAATTACGTGAAAGGGCCTCCATGGCCTCCTGGCCATCCGATGCGATATCCACCTGACAACCAAAATATTCCAACATCCCCTGAGCCACCCTCTGATTGACCCGGTTGTCCTCTGCCAAAAGAATGCGGGCATCAAACCTTTCACTCCTCTCCTCTGCTTCACTCCTTTGAAACGAGACCGGGACTGACAGGGTCTCATCCCTCATGGACGGCCTTTTCCAGAGGTACTGTAAACCAGAAGGTGGAACCCTTTCCGGGCTGACTCTCCACTCCGATCTTGCCTTCCATCAGTTCGACCAACTGCTTACAGATCGCCAAGCCAAGACCCGTTCCGCCATACTTCCGGCTGATCGAACCATCGGCCTGAACAAAGGAGTCAAAGATGGTGCCCTGGGCCTCGTGAGGAATCCCGATGCCGGTATCTTCCACCTCCACTCGCAGTCTCACGAAATACTCTGCCTCTTCCTCTACAGTCGCACGGAGTACGACCCTTCCTTTTTCGGTAAACTTGATCGCATTGGTGATGAGATTATTGAGAATCTGATGTATCCGAACCGGATCGCCGTAGAGGATCGCAGGAATATCGGGGGCGATCTGGCAGACCAAGTCCAGTCCCTTCCTACGGGCCGCCTCAGAGAACAGGCTGATCACTTCCTCGATCGTCCGGCGGAGGTCAAAACGGATGCTTTCCAATCCCAGCCTTCCTGCCTCGATCTTCGAGAAGTCCAGGATATCGTTAATGATATTGAGCAACGTTTCTCCGGAAAAACGCATGGTCTCGACGATGTTACGCTGCCTTCGATCGAGTTGCGTATCGAGGAGTATTTCGATCATGCCCAGCAACCCGTTCATAGGGGTTCGAATCTCGTGGCTCATCCGGGCTAAAAACTCAGACTTCGCCCGATTGGCCGATTCCGCTGCCTCCTTGGCCTGGACCAGCTCGGCATTTTGCCGCCTTAGTTTTTCTCTGTTCTCCCTCAGAAGATTACCGGTGTAGGACGCAATAAAGGCCCCCATGAAGAGGAGCGCTGTGATTACAAAAAGAATGTCAAACTGATGTTTCCAAGGAAAATAGAAGCCCATTGCATGATATTGACTGGGGAGAAAACCCAGGTACTCCAGCACCACCATGAGAGCAAAGGCGATCGAACAGATACCGGCTATGATAAATGGCAATTTTCGGGGCGCCACCACCCCCACATACGCGATCAAGAGACTGTAGATGGGAATGAGATACGTAGCCTCAATACCTCCCAAAAAATAGATGACAGAGGTATATCCGATTATTTCTAATAGGTTGATGATAAGGGAAAAATATTTAAATAGATTTATTTGAGTTATCCGTTTTAAGATCCATAGAGTGGGCGGATTAATTAAGACCAGGAAGGCAACGGAAGCGCTAATTCCCGCCATTTGATCTTTTCTGATATGGCCCTCAAGAAAGGCAACAAAAGCAAACACCCACATGAACAGGCTGGCCCCTGATCGAACAAGAGCCCCTTGCACATGTCTGCGAAAAAGCTTCTTTAGATAATCAGCATCCCTTGGGCCACGATGTTGATTAGGCATGGCCATCATTTCACTTTCCGTAAGTCGGGTTGCCCGAAAAATTTATGCTCCGTCCTTTTCATCAAATCGATCTCCCACCTTCTTCATATTGTTCGCTCTTTCCACCGTCCCTGTCTCTCCCTTTAAAAAACGTAGCAACTCCGAATGCAGGATTCTCCAGCCATTTCCTGCCTTAATCGCCCTGATTCTTCCCTCGCGGATATATTTGAGAAATGTGGGTTTAGAAATCCTCAGGTATTTGATCGCCTCGTTCGTTGTTAAAACCCTATCCTCTCCTTTGAGCGAAACCATGTTTTCATCCCTTTTAGCCGGTTTTAATCAGTTTGATAACAAGAATAATGCCAATCGCCCGTGTCAGAGGTTACCTTCCCTAATTAATCGTTTTTACAGATAAATTTCATATTACACGATTTTCGAAGGTCGATACTCTCTCCTCCTGAAAGACAATTTTTTGTAAGCAATTCAAAACCCCTGGTTAAAAATAGACCTCCTTCCCACGAAAGAAAGATCTGCCCATTCCCCACCAAGGAAGAATGAGAATAGGTCGGATTTTCATGGTTCGAGGCTGCCCGAGGGGAGGGTGATGAAGCGATCATGCAAAATTGATTTGATAAGACCGATTAAAAGGGCTAAATATAAGAAGGAAGGAGCCCGGAATGATCGTTGCAGGAATCGATGTCGGTGGTAAGAACATTCACATTGTGATCGAGAAGGACGGTCAGATCCTCGAAAAAGGAGCCGGTCCGGCCGGCGTTAAGAAGGCAGAGACCCTGGAGGAGTTGTATATGGATATCCTTAAGAAGGCCGGGCTGGCCCGAAAGGATGTCGAACGAGTGGTGGCGACAGGAAGCGGTGCCAAGCGGGTGATGTTTGCAAATGCAACGATCCCGGATATTGCCGCGGATGCCCTGGGGGTGATGAGGTTGATCCCCGCAGTTAGAACGATCATTGATGTCGGCGCTGAAGAGGCTCGGGCGATCAAGGTTAACCCGGAGGGAAGGGTTCTCGACTTTGCCACTAACGACAAGTGCGCAGCTGGAACAGGTACCTTTGTTGAGGCAATGGCCAGGGCCCTCGAGGTTTCTTTCGATGAGATGGGGATGATCGCACTTCAATCGACTCAGAATCTTTCGATCAATGCCCAATGTGCGGTCTTCGGTGAGTCCGAGATGATCTCACTGATCCATCAAAAGACTCCAAAGCCAGACATCGCACGCGCAGTGATGAATGCTATCGCAGGAAGGATCGGGTCGGTTGTGCGTATGGTCGGCCTGGAAAAGGAGATCGTTCTGGTGGGAGGGATGGCCAAGAGCCCGGGCTTCGTCGACTCCCTTAAAAGGAACCTCCAAATGGACGTCATCGTGCCGGAGGACCCTGACTATACCGGTGCCTTTGGAGCTGCTGGGGCTGCGATTGCGGGAATGACGACTTCCATGGATGACTGATAACGAGTCTATCGATAAGGAGGCCGGGCAAGATGGTGGAAACACCTAAGGGTGAGGAGTACTGGAGGTGGCCTGAAGATAGCTGGGTCAACCCGGATATCGAGTGGAGGAAAGGAGAACTGATTACAGCCGGGGTGGATGTCGGTTCTGTGAGCACTCAGGCCGTCATTATGGTGGATGGTGAACTCTATGCTTATGGCAACACCCGTACGGGTTCAGATAGTCCGGACAGTGCGCGAAAGGGCATGAACATGGCGCTGGAAAAGACCGATCTGAAGATAGAGAACCTCGACTACTGCATCGGAACCGGTTATGGAAGGGTGAATGTCCCCATGGCCCAGCAATCCATCACCGAGATCTCCTGCCATGCCCGGGGTGCCAACTTTATGTATGGACCGGAGGTCCGGACGGTCATGGACATGGGTGGACAGGACTGCAAGGCGATCCATATCGACGGGACCGGAAAGGTTCTCAACTTCATGATGAACGACAAATGCGCGGCTGGCACAGGCCGGGGCATGGAGGTCTTTGCCGATCTCATTCGAGTTCCTGTCTGGGAGATCGGCCCGCGTTCCTTCCAGATTCGAAAGGAACCTCCCATGATCAGCAGCACCTGTGTCGTATTCGCCAAAAGTGAGGTGATCGGCCTCCTTGAGGCAGGAATACCCGAAAACGAGATCATCGCAGCCTACTGCTCTGCCATGGCCCACCGAATCATGGAGTTACTCAACCGCCTTGGCGTAAAAGAGAGGTTCGTCATCACCGGCGGCATTGCCAAGAACGTGGGTGTTGTAAAAAGGCTGGAAAAGGAGCTCGGCATTGAGACTGCTGATCCCGTCTGGTACAAGAAGGAGTATCGGGATCGCGGTTATCCTTTTGATACCCAGATCGCAGGCGCTATTGGAGCCGCGCTTTTCGGACAGACACTGCTAAGGATGGGAAAGGCCAGTAGCGTAAGAAAAGCCTAATTGTAGTTACTAATCGATCCATAATTGGATAGACACTCGCCTTGCATTGTCATTCCTGGCTTGACCAGGAATCCAGGGTTTCCTGTGAAAACAGGAACCCAGTTTTACACGTTCCTGGTTCCCTGCCTACGCAGGGACGGAGCTTGGATTCCCGCCGAAGTTTAC
>JACAEX010000056.1 GCA_013388635.1 Syntrophaceae bacterium
ACTTTTAGTGACCGAACTAGTATGGAACGAATCCTCTTTTCGGTCTTTACTCACGAGAACCTTAAACAACGAACAGCTACCCCATTTCCTTTGCTGACACAAAATAATTGACATTACCCGCAAACAGAATCCGTTCAAGCGATCTTCAAAATCGACCTCACTAAAAATTCTCTTGACCAGTTCCCGGGAGGGATCTTTTAGCCTCCTCATGCTCGTCAAGCCCCCAATTTCCCTTTTTTCTCGAGTTCGTCTGCAACTGATTTGAGGCCCAGTGATTCTAAGGTTCTTCTCTTAGGCCACCCCGAACGGGTATTCCAACCTTCGAGGTTGTAAAATCTGGTCTTGAATTCCTCAAATTTCCCTTTGTCAAGGCACCTACCATTGACGCGAATGTATTTCCATTCCCCACCTTCTCGACCCGGCAAATAATACATAGCAAAGTTTCCTGACCCTGCGAAGGGGATGTGATAAATATAATCGGAGAAATGGACCATTTTTCTATGTCGGCCTTGAAGAGTCCAGATGGCATTATCAAGGTTCCAGATCTTCCTGCCCAATTCCATTCCATCAACGAAACTGAATTTCTTTCCAGTCACTGCATTAAAGAATCTTGGCTCTCCTTCTCCAGTAAGGCCTCGATAGTCTGAAATTCTCGTATTGATGAAGTCTGGCCATCTTTCATCACAATACAAGACCGATTCTTTCCAGAACCTTGTGTAGTGTCTATCCCAGGCGACAAGTTTGGCCATATGCTCAGAGTAGATATTTTCAGTGCTATAGTCGAGCATCAAAGGATTGTTTTCATAAGGGATTAATTTTTCAGCATAAATCTTTACTACCTGCTCTGCTGGAGGCCGAGGTGTTTTCCCTGCCCAGATGGTGGTGCTTGGCACCCAGAAAAGGAATGTAAAGCTGTGTTCATTGATATCCCGATCACCCAAAATAGACCCATAACCCCATTCAACCTCAGCCCTGGGATCATAACCATGCTCAGGAAGACCCCAATAGGAATAGTAAAGGGTGCCAGTCTTCAGGTCTTCTTCTAACCTGCCCCATCTTTTAGAAGCCCTGAAAAAGCCTTCTGCAAAATCATTACCAATTCCTTTTCGGTATGCGATCATCCTTACAAACTGTTCGGCAAATTCAGTCTCTCCCAACTTATTGAAGTCAAGGTCACACTGAATCTTACCCCTGGGGCCGAGGACGCCCATTCTCAGCAAAGCTATGATGTAAGCAAGACCTCTCGATGTTTCATAGGCATTGATGCCATATCGCTGAAGCAGATCAGTGGCTATGTACGCCGAAGAGGTCTGTCTGCCTCCATGTTTCCATTTATCATAGCCTTGATAGAACGACGTCTCTTCACAGGTTGACTCGTTGCCGTAGCCTGTATCCGATCTTTCCTTGCATCCCTGGTGGCATCCGATACAGGCCTGGAGCCTGGCTTGCTCACTCCTTTTCCAAAAGACGTTCTGAGGTCTTATTCGGCCAAACCTGGAGAACCATGATGCACCAATATTCTTAAGATCCATGGAATATTTGGCCTGGGCCCACAGACGTGCCTCCATGAGTCCTTTTGGATCGGCCACGTGAACGGCTCCTGTCCCGATCACACTGACGGCTTTCAGTTTCTTGGAACCCCAGACTGCTCCGAATCCTCCTTGACCTGCCGAATGACCAGCATCATGGATCAGGCAAGCAATCACACTTAGGTTTTCTCCTGCAGGGCCTATGGTCAATACGGCGGGGGGCTGTGTAGTCCTTTCTTCTGAACCCAATTCCACCCAGTTCCCGTATCCCCGGCCGCTCACCTCTCGCCATATCTCTTCCTGAGTCTTCCAGGTATCCAAGCCCCATAAGTGACGGGCATCCTTGATCTTCACATCCTCATTTCGTATGTCGATCCAGACCGGCTTATCTGCCTGTCCTTCGATGACGATCCCATCCCAGCCCGCATACTTCAGCATAGATGCGAATCTGCCTCCGAAATTGCTCCGGGTAAACCATCCGATTGGATAAGACTGAATTCCAATACCTTGAACCTCTGTCCTGCTTGAGGCACCAGGAGCCAAAGTTCCAGATAAGGGAGAGGTCATGATGGTCACTACATTTCTCGGATCAAGCCCCATTATCGTCTTGTCCTTAACGAGATCCCAGAAGAGTGCTGATCCCATCCCATGGCCCCCCACCCACTCCTCGTAGTCCTTGGTGTCAATGTTGGAGATCTTTCTATCCGTAAGATCGATTCTTAAAATCTTACCAGCATATCCGTTCACCGCCTGACCCCGTATCTCCTATGCTCTGTGCCCTTTCTTTTTTTTCTAATCCGCTGAATATCCCAACCTTCTCCAGCTCTCCTCTCTCAAATTAACCTTATAACCTGTATCACCTTTCTGTTCAGGGATCTCCTTCGTAAACTTAATAGCAGAAAGGGGACATACTTCCACACAGGCCTGTTTTCCCTCCACCCCACCCTTTTTGCTCCAGAAAGGGGCATCTGAGCAGAGATCGCACTTGAGGGCCTTCTTCTTATTGGGGTTCCACAATGCCCGACTGGGTTCAAAGGGACAAGCCTGAACACAGGATTTACAGCCGATGCACTTTTTCACGTCAACCACCCTGACGTTCCCATTCTTTTTGTCCACAAAGAGTGCTTTTACAGGACAAGCCTCAACACAGGCAGGCTCGACACACTGCCTGCATTGCGCCATGGTAAGGTCATCGGGGAACTTTGCAAAAGAATTCTGAAGCACTTGAATCCTGGCCAGGGAAAGATTTTCTTCCCCTTCATGAACCAGAGAACAGGCTAACATGCAGGATAAACATCCCTGGCATTTCTTAGTATCGACAAGAAGGTATCCTTCAGAGGCTGGAATCGCTGCAATAGCATCGTCTAACCATATCCGATTTGGGAAAGCCCCGGCTCCGATGGCAACCGTTCCTGTATATTTCAAGAAATCCCTTCGAGAAATTTGCATAACCATTTTTCGCTTCTTTTTCATCTCATCAATCACCTCATATTCCGCTAAAAGATCATGAAGTGCTTTGTTTACATAAAGACAAATTTTATAACGAAGTTTGGAACCTATTTTTCGAGGACAGGATACTAGAATGAGTTAAAAAGTCAATAAAAATTTAGAAAGATAAGAGAAAAAAAGAGGACATCCATTTTGGGCGGAACCACTTTAACTCTGGGGACGTTCAGAAGGCGATTTGGCTTGGAGCTGGCCGCAGGCGGCGGATATCTCGGCCCCTTTGCTCGCGCGGACGATGGCGGTCATGCCCCCGGCCATCAAGATCTCCTGAAACTGCCTGATCTTCTCTTCCGGAGGCCTTTTAAAAGGGATTCCAGGGGCTTCGTTCAGTGGAATGAGGTTCACCTTTGAGGGGATGCCCCTCAATATTCTGAACAATCTTTTTGCATCTGCGGATGAATCGTTGATCCCGGCTATTAAAACATACTCGAAAGTGATTCTCGTCCTCGGTCGAAGGGGGAAGTTTCTGCAGACCTCCAAGACCTTTCCGAGGGGATAACGACGGTTGATGGGCATCAGATGACTCCGGGTCTCCTCATCTGAGGCGTTGAGGGAGATGGCCAGGCGGAAGGAGATCCTCTCTTTTGCCAGTTGCTCCAGCTCGGGAATAAGGCCCACTGTGGAGAGGGTGATCCTTCTTGAAGAGAATTTGAAGGCATCGGGATGGGTCATCAACTGGATCGCCCTTAAGGTATTGGCGTAATTGGCCAGGGGTTCTCCCATCCCCATCAAGACGATATTGGTAATGGGTGTTTCATCTGTCAGCGTTTCTCTGACGGAAAGGATTTGATTGAGGATTTCTGAAGAGATGAGATTCCTTTTGAAACCCATTTTCCCTGTAAGACAGAACCGGCATCCGAGCGCGCATCCCACCTGGGTGGAGACACAGAGGGTCAGGCGTTTTCTGTCAGGGATCAGAACGCTTTCAATGCGGTGTCCGTCCTCCAGTTCGAAAAGAAATTTTCTTGTTCCGTCTTTTGCCTGCTCTACACGGAGGGGATGGAGGGCTGAGATGAAGCCGACCTTGCTCAACTCCTCACGGAACCTCTTAGAGAGATTGGTCATCTCATCGATCGAATGGACACTCTTCTGGTAGAGCCATCTCAGGATCTGAAGGCTTCGATAGCGCTCCTTTCCAAACGAACGGATGAGATCCTCGAGCTGTGGGGGGCTGAGACTTTTGAGATCGATTTTTGGAACAGGGCTGCTCAAGGGCTGAAGATCTCCAGGGCGTTGAAGAAATATCCTATCTCAAAGGCAGCCGTCTCAGGGCCATCAGACCCATGGACGACGTTTCGTTCAATATTGGTGGCGAACTGACACCTCAATGTCCCTTCTTTGGCCTGTTTGGGATCGGTGGCTCCCATGAGCTCCCGTGTCTTCGAGATCGCGCCTTCTCCCTCAAGGACCATCACCACCGAAGGTCCGGAGGACATAAACGTCGTAAGGCTCTCGAAGAAAGGTTTCCCCCGGTGGACCGCATAGAAGCCCTCTGCCTCTTTCTTATCCATCGAGATCATCTTCAGACCCACGACCTTCAGGCCGTTCTCTTCAAACCGTTTGATCACCTCGCCGATCAGATTTTTCGATACACCATCCGGTTTCACAATCGATAATGTCCTCTCCATGATCTCCTCCTTTTCGCCAATTATAAAGGTTTAGGCTCTCTTTCTCAAATTAAACTTGGCATATCAAACCATCCGTTTGCGTTGACAAGAGTGCGTCTATGTCATATAGAAAATTGATACGATTTGCAAGGAGGATAGGATGGGGAAGGAAGAGAAGAAGGTTTACGATGTCGTCATCATTGGAGGAGGTCCTGCGGGTTTGACTGCGGGTCTTTATACATCGAGGGCAAGGCTCCATACCCTTCTGATCCAGAATGGCCTTTTCGGAGGGCAGATGACCACCACCGAGCTGATCGAAAACTATCCCGGGTTTCCACAGGGTGTCACAGGCGATGAGTTGAGCCGTCTGATGGAGGAACAGGCGAAGCGGTTTGGAATAGAGACGGTCAACGAGGAGGTAACCGGGGTGGGATTGGAAGGAGATTTGAAGCAGATTCGAACCTATGAATCGAGCTACTTCTCTCAGGCCCTGATCATCTGCACGGGGACGGAATACCGGAAATTGGGGGTCCCTGGAGAAGACCAATTTGTGGGCAAGGGCGTTTCATACTGTGCCACGTGCGACGGAGCCTTTTTCAAGGATAGTGAGATCTTTGTCGTTGGGGGTGGTGATTCTGCTTTGACCGAGGCGATTTTTCTTACCAAGTTTGTCAAGGGGTTGACCATTGTCCATCGCCGGGATGCCCTCCGGGCAACGAAGATCTACCAGGAGAGGGCCTTTTCCAACCCCAAGATCAGGTTTCTCTGGAACTCCGTGATCCAGGAGATCAAGGGTGACCAGGTCGTTCGATCGGTTTTAGTAAGGAATGTGAAGACCGGAGAGGTCCAGGAGTTTCCCACAGAAGGGATCTTCCTCTTCGTGGGGTTGATACCCAGAACCCGATTTTTGAAGGGGCTGATTCAGATGGATGAGGAAGGTTACATTATTACAGATGAGAAGTGTGAGACCTCACTCCCGGGTATCTTTGCGGCTGGCGACTGCCGGAGAAAGTTGCTCAGGCAGGTTGCCACCGCGGTTGGAGAAGGGGCGACCGCTGCCTTTGCTGCTGAGAAGTATCTCGAAGGGAAAGGGAGGACGTAAAAACCGAAATTCAAAATCCAAAACTCAAAACCCAAAAGTCAGAATCTAAAGTCAAGGAGGGTAACATCCTAATAAGAAATTTTATCTTCTCTCTTTTTTGTCTCGGAGTGCTGATCACCCCTTTTCTTTCATTCGGTCAGGAGATCAATTCAGAGGGCTGGCCCATTCCGGATCTGAGCGGGCTCACCCCTTATTCGATCACCATTGAGAATGCTGACGATGTTGAGAAGATGGTTGAAAAATTTTATACACCCGGGGGAGGACATGTCGCAAGGATAAGCGGGAACGGAAAGGTTTATGCCTACGCTGTGGATACGGATCGACAACCTCCGATCGATTACCTCCTGCTCGACCCCGATGGCTCAGGAAGGTTCACCCTGAAGTTTAGGTCCGGCGATCTCTACCTGGTCCCCGAATGGGTTTCTCATTAATTCTCCTACCTCTCCAGCGTCTGAATAGGGGTTTCGATTGACAATTCTCTTTTTTACGGTTATTTTAAGATTAAAAAGACCTAATTTGTCCTGTTTATGCAGATCACAAGAACGGAAGAATATGCGTTAAGAGGATTGGTCTTTTTAGCGAGACAGCCTCCGGAGAAGGTGACCCTGGTGAGCGAGATCTCCAAGGAGCAGAAGATCCCCGAGGCCTTTTTGGCCAAGATTTTCCAGCGCCTTTCCAAGGCCGGGCTGTTAAGATCGATACGTGGAGCCAATGGTGGCTTTTCACTGGGAAGGCCTGCAAACAGGATTACGATGAAGGAGGTCATGGAGGCCCTGGAGGGGCCGATTGGACTGAGCCGGTGTCTCGTAAGAGAAGGGGAATGTGAGGAAGAGGCTGTTTGTCCACTCCATCCCATCTGGGAGGAGTTGCAGCACCGCTTTGTCGAGGTACTGGACGGAACGACTGTGGAGGACTTAGCAAAACGGATGGTCCGAGATGGAAGGAGAGGGAGGGGGTGAGAATTGAATGAGAGAGAACGTGGAAAAGGCGTTGGAGAAGATCCGGCCTGCCCTTCGAGCCGATGGAGGCGATGTCGAATTGGTCGACGTGGTCGACGGTGTAGTGAAGGTCAGACTGACTGGTGCCTGTGGCGGCTGTCCGATGTCGCAGATGACCTTGAAGATGGGTGTGGAGAGGATCCTGAAGCAACAGGTTCCAGAGGTGAAGAGCGTGGAGACCGTTTAACTCTAACGGAGGGGGTCGATTTTGGACCCCCTCCGGGGAACCAAAGGCTATGAATGTCCACCTCACGCCGCATGCGATAACTATACTGGAAAAGAGATACCTGAAAAAGGATGCCCAGGGAAAGGTGGTCGAATCTCCAGAGGAGATGTTCTGGCGGGTGGCCCGGAATATCGCAGAGGCAGACCATCTCTATGGAAGTCGAACCTCTTCCGATGAGCTTTCAACCATCTTCTTCACGATGATGGCCTCCTTGGACTTTCTTCCCAACTCACCCTGCCTGATGAATGCAGGAAGGGAGCTCCAGCAATTGGCTGCGTGCTTTGTCCTTCCTGTTGAGGATTCCCTCGACTCGATCTTTGAGACCGTGAAGCAGACAGCCCTGATCCACCAGAGCGGAGGAGGAACGGGCTTCTCCTTCAGCCATCTCCGGCCAAAGGACGATAGGGTTCAATCCACAGGAGGAATGGCCAGTGGCCCAGTATCCTTTATGAGGGTCTTCAATATGGCGACAGAGGTGATTAAGCAGGGAGGGACGAGAAGAGGGGCCAACATGGGAGTCCTCAGGGTGGATCACCCGGATATTATGGAATTTATTACGGTCAAACAGCAGCCAGGCGAGATGTCGAACTTCAATCTGTCCGTGGGGATTACAAAGGCCTTTATGGATGCACTGGAGAGGGATGATGAATACGGTTTAATCAATCCGAGAACAGGAAGGGAAATGAGACGTCTCAAGGCAAGAGAGGTGTTCGAGGCCATTGTCCGCGCATCATGGGAGACCGGAGACCCAGGGGTTCTCTTTCTGGATCGAATCAATGAGGCGAACCCGACGCCCCAGTTAGGTGAAATGGAGAGCACAAACCCGTGCGGTGAAGTTCCGCTGCTCCCTTATGAGGCCTGTGTCCTGGGTTCGATCAATCTTTCTCATATGGTCAAGAGGAAGAACGGAGCATGGGTGGCGGACTTTGAGAAGATCGGGACGACGGTGAAGAAAGCGGTCCACTTTCTGGACAATGTCATCGACATGAATCAGTACCCCTTGCCGGAGATCGAAAAAATGGCCAGAGGGAATCGGAAGATCGGCCTCGGGGTGATGGGACTGGCCCATTTCTTAATCCGGCTGGGGATCCCTTACAATTCACCGAAGGCCTTGGAGGTGGTGAAGGGACTGATGAGTTTCATTCAGCATCAAGCCCGGGAGCGCTCCGCCCAACTGGCTGAGGAGAGGGGGGCTTTCCCGAATTATAAAGGGTCGATCTATGACAGACCTGGAGGGATGAGACTGAGAAATGCTACGGTGACTACGATTGCGCCAACAGGGACGCTCAGCTTGCTGGCCAATTGTTCGAGCGGTATCGAACCTCTCTTTGCCATTCAATATGTTCGGAGGGCTTTAGAAGGGATGGAGTTTCCGATCACCGACCCGCTTTTTCTGGAACTCGGAGAGGAAGAGGGATTTCTGGACTCCGACTTAGTGGACTCTATCAGCAAAGGGGCAAGCCTGCAAGAGCTTCCGCGCATCCCGCCGCGTATCAAAGAACTTTTTGTCACTGCCTTTGAAATCCCACCGGCCTGGCACATCAAGATCCAGGCTGCCTTTCAGGAGTATACGGATAATGCGGTATCGAAGACGATCAACTTCCCCCGGGACGCAACCAGGGAAGAGGTGAGAGAGGCGTTCCTGATGGCCTATCGAGAGCGATGCAAAGGCATCACCATCTATCGAAGCGGAAGCAAGAGCGGCCAGGTCTTGTCCTGCGGAAGTAAACAGGTCTGTTGATCAAAAGCATAGGGCAGTCGATCCAACTTCACGAAGATTGATTCCTCCAGTTTATCAAAATATGCCAGAATACCCCCAGCTTTGCTGGGGGGATGAATGGCTTCCCCTCTCCCCTGGCGGGAGAGGGTTAGGGTGATGGGGAAATGATGTAATCATCACCCCCTCCTTAATCCTCCCCCATCAAGGGGGAGGAAAGTTTTTTAGAGAATTAGATGCCCCGCAGCTCTGCTGCGGGGTACTTCACTCTAATTATTCGCACCTACTTCCCTGATCTCCCTGGATCTTATCGAGAATAAAAACTCTTGAAAAAAAAGTTTTCGTTCCCTATGATAGATAGAAAAATTCGTCCGGAGGTTTTGAGATGCGAAAGATGAGATGGAGGAGACCGTTTTGGGTAGGGATGGTGATGATTCTTTTATTCTCATGGAGTTATGGATGCGGCAGTCTATCCCCTTACCGGAGCGCCCGCGAACGGGAGGCGGAGATGAGACCGACCGCCTCGACCAGCTATCGATTTGAGGATATCCCTCTCCCTCCCGGAATGAGCCTCAATTGGAAAGAATCCTTTCTCTATGAGACCCGGGCGACCAAGACCGGGCTCCTGATCTACGAAGGCAGAGGGGAGATGGAGAAGCTTTCAAGCTTCTTCAAGCAAGAGATGCCGAAGCATCAATGGAGATTGTTGAGCAACTTTGAGCTCCATAACGTCATGCTGACCTTTGTGAAGGAGGGATGGAGCAGCACGATCTATATCGTTCCCCTCGACGGAGAGACGAAGAGGCTGGAGATCCGGGTGGGACCGATCGAACTCAAGATCCTTCCCTCCGCAAAAGAATAGATGAGAAGATCTTTGGATAAATACCGAAAGAGATGGCAGACATTCTTCATTTAGAATCTCCTGCAAAGGTCAATCTCAGACTGGATATCCTGAGGAAGCGGGAGGATGGCTACCACGAGATCAGGACGATCCTCCAGAAGATCAGCCTTTACGATAGCCTCCATTTCTCATTAAAGAAAGGGAGAGGCATATCGATTAAGACCGACCATCCCGAGCTCCCCGTGGGAAGAGGGAATCTGGTTTACCAGGCTGTTGAATCGATGTTGAGAAGAGGGGGCTACAAGGGGGGGGTTATCGTCGAAATTGAAAAGCGAATTCCTCTGGGAGCAGGACTTGGAGGAGGGAGCAGTAATGCGGCCGTTGCGTTAAAGGCGATGAATCAACTTTTGGAGATCAACCTTGGCAAGAAGGAGTTGATGGCCATAGGGCTGGAGATGGGTGCGGATATCCCTTTCTTCTTTTTTAATGGTGCTGCCATTGCTTCAGGGATTGGAGAACGGCTGAGGAGGATCGAACTTCCGCGGCTATGGTATGTTCTGATATACCCCAATTTCGAGGTCTCCACGCGCTGGGCTTATCAAAATTTCGTGTTGACAAAAAGCAGATTTCGTTTTAATCTTCGTAAGTTATTGGGAAGCCCGGAGGAGGTTTCTCGACTTCTCTCAAACGATTTAGAGGGAGTGGTCTCGAAGAGACATCCCCAGATCGAGCAGATGAAGAGGATCCTTTACGCTGCAGGTGCAATCGGAGCCTCTATGACCGGGAGCGGCCCAACGGTCTTCGGGATTTATCCAGACGAAGGAGGTGCAATAGAAGCTTACGAGAAGATAAGAAGGATGGTCAGAGGCAAGGGCTGGATCGTTCTTAAAGCAAAAAGCCTATTGGCCTGACGGAACTGGGGACAGAGAGATGCTGAACAGATGACGGGAGGAGTTATGGAAGTGACAGAGGTGAAGGTTTTTCCCGTGCAGGAGGATCGGCTCAAGGCCTATGTGACGATCACCTTCGACCACTGTTTCGTGGTCAGGGATCTAAAGGTGATCAGCGGCAATAATGGATTGTTCGTTGCCATGCCGAGCAAGAAGAGGAAGGACGGGACGTATCGGGATATGGCCCACCCTCTGAACAATGAAACCCGGCAGATGATCGAATCGAAAGTCTTAGAAGAGTATCAGAAGGAGATCCAAAAAAAACTTTAAATTCGAAGCACTAAATCCGAAATTCGAAACAAATTCAACTGTTCAAAGTCTAAATATCCCAAACAAAGAGAATTTAATCATGTTTTGGAAATTTGGTCATTTGAGTTTCCAAATTGTTTCGGATTTCGATATTCGGGTTTCGAATTTTTGAGATTGGGGTGTCGTCAAGCGGTAAGACACAGGTCTTTGGAACCTGGATGCGGAGGTTCGAATCCTCCCACCCCAGCCACCTTTTGAAGCATGGGGCATGGCGCATGGAGCATAGCGTCAAAAATGGTTTATTCTAATTACCGTTTTTCAGTACATGTTCTCTGTTTGCGGTAAGTGATCTGAGGGAGATGTCGATGGAGAGGAAAAGGGCATCTGGCAAGAATCAAAATAATTTTCCCTGGCTAAGAATCTTCACCGGAAATTCAAATATCGATCTGGTTCAAAAGATAGCCGGACATCTTGGGATTCCCATTGGGAAATCGGTCGTGAGGAGTTTCAGTGATGGAGAGATCAATGTCGAGATCGACGAAAGCGTCCGCGGGATGGACGTGTTTGTCATTCAGTCGGTTTGCCATCCTGTTAATAACAACCTCATGGAACTTCTGATCCTGATCGATGCGCTTAAGAGGGCCTCTGCAAGAAGGATCACCGCAGTTTTGCCCTATTATGGATATGCCAGGCAGGACCGGAAGGTTGTTTCCCGGGCACCGATCTCCGCGAAACTGGTGGCCGACCTGATCACTACCGCAGGGGCTTCGAGAATCCTCACCGTTGACCTTCATGCCGGTCAGATTCAGGGTTTTTTCAACATTCCTGTGGATCATCTATTTGCCGCGCCTGTGCTTTTGGAGTATATGAGGCACTTGAAGAATGATATTGTGATCGTCTCCCCGGACGCGGGAGGAGTGGAGAGGGCCAGGGCCTATGCCAAGCGACTGAACGTCTCTCTGGCCATCATCGATAAGCGGAGGGAGTCCCCCAATATTTCACAGGTGATGAATATTATTGGAGAGGTGGAGGGATTGACAGCGATTTTGGTCGATGACATGGTCGATACAGCAGGGACATTGGTCCGTTCAGCCTATGCCCTGGTCGAAAAGGGGGCCAGGAAGGTTTTTGCCTGCTGCACCCACCCGGTCCTCTCAGGACAGGCGGTCAAGATCATTTCCGAATCGCCGATTGAAGAGGTGATCGTGACGGACACGATTCCGCTCAGTCAGGAGGCCAAAGCGTGTCCGAAGATCAAGGTCCTCTCGATATCGAACCTGCTCGCCGAGGCCATCCGGAGGATTTATGCGGATGAATCGGTGAGCTCCCTGTTTGTTTAAGCAGTCAGAGTCCCCCTGAATCCCAGCCTTATCGAATGGGATGAAGGGGGATTTATTTGTGATTTGTGAAGCTCATCACAGAAGGAGTGATTTATGGAAAGACCGATGTTGACAGCAGAGACACGTGAGGGAGTTGGAAAAGGGGAGTCTCGAAAGCTGAGGGCCAGGGGTTTCATCCCAGCCATTTTTTATGGCCCCCGGTCTCAACCGATCCCTTTGCTCGTTAGCTCCAGGGAGTTTTCAAAGATCCTTCAGACCGAGGCAGGGGAGAATGTGTTGATCGACCTCTGCATCCGGAAAGGTGGTCAAGAGGATCGAAGGGTTGTCATGGTGAAGGAGATTCAGATCGATCCTCTTCAGAGAACAGCCCTTCATACCGACTTTTATGAAGTCTCCATGGATGAGATGGTCACCGTGGAGGTTCCCGTTCATCTGGTCGGAAAGCCGGAAGGGACAAAGATGGGGGGCATTCTTGAACAGATCCGAAGAACGATCCAGATTGAATGCCTGCCCGGAGACATCCCCAAGCGGATCGATGTCGATGTCAGTTCTTTAAAGATCGGGGATTCGATCCACGTCCAGGATATCCAGTTAGAAAAGGGGAAGATCCTGGCAGAGACCAACTATACGATTGCCACTGTCGTGCCTCCTGTGGCAGAGGAGAAGAAGGTAGCCGAGGAGGTGGTTGCAGAGGCAGCAGCCGCAGAACCAGAGGCAAAGGAGAAAGAGAAGGAGGAGGAGGAAGAATAGTCGGGTGTGAAGGTCATCGTGGGACTGGGAAATCCTGGCAGCCACTATCAGCGGACCCGACATAATATCGGATTCCGGGTGGTGGATCGACTGGCGGAAATAAACCACATCTCTATCTCCTCAAGACGGTTCGAATCGATCTATGGAACAGGGAAGATCGATTCGCACGGCGTGGCCCTCCTCAAACCGATGACCTTTATGAACCGGAGCGGCGAGGCGGTGAAGAAGGCCTCGGATTTCTTCCGGATTGGGATCGAAGATCTTGTCCTCGTCCATGACGATATCGACCTTCCGTTCGGAAGGCTTCGCTTCAAAAGGAGGGGAGGCGACGGAGGTCATCAGGGCGTCCGATCCGTTATTGAGTCGATAGGCGGGAAGGCCTTTTTGAGGTTGAAAATTGGCGTGGGAAGACCTCCTCCCGGGACAGACCCGGCAGAGTATGTGCTGACCCCATTCGATGAAAATGAGGAATCCGATCTGGAGAACGTCCTCTCCAGGGCTGCAGAATCTCTGATGGTGATGCTCGTCGAAGGGATCGAGGCGGCCATGAATCGATATCAGAGGAGAGGAAATCTGGCTGGAAAGAAGTCTTCGGCTTAAAAGGCAGACCCATTTGCCCTTAATCATACCAGTTGGAGAGAAAGGAGAAGGTGTCATGGATCTGGTCTGGATATCGGTGATGTGCGGGATATTGGGATTTGCTACGGTGGCTTACTTTGTCCGGTATGTTCTGAGACAATCTCAGGGAACAGAGAGAATAAAGGAGATCACCAGTGCGATTCACGAAGGGGCCCTGGCCTTTATTCATAGAGAATATCGGACAGAGATCATTGTCATGGTGGTTGCGGCGATCATTCTGGCTCTCATCCCTGCACTGGGCTGGAAGACGAGCGTCGCCTTCATCTTTGGCGCTCTCTGTTCAATGGGCGCCGGGTATGCGGGTATGAACATGGCGATCAGGTCTAACGGAAGAACGACAGCCGCAGCAGAGAAGGGGTTAAATCAAGGGTTGCGTGTCTCCTTCCGCGGTGGAGCCGTGATGGGTCTGACCGTGGTCAGCATTGGCGTCATCGGTCTATCCATCCTCTATTTTGCCTGGAATAAAGATCCCAATTTCTTGGCCGTCATTCCAGCATATGGAACGGGAGCTTCATTGGTGGCGCTCTTTGCAAGGGTTGGGGGCGGGATCTTTACCAAAGGGGCTGATGCTGGCTCTGATTTAGTGGGCAAGGTGGAAGCAGGCATCCCGGAGGATGACCCAAGAAATGCCGCCGTGGTCGCTGACTTCGTAGGAGATAATGTGGGTGATGTATGCGGAATGGGTGCAGATCTTTTTGAGTCCTATGTCGAGACGGTCGTGGCTGCCATGACCCTCGGGATTGTCGGCGTGGTGGTAGCACCGGACGCCATAGCCCCGTGGGTGATGAAACTCTTTCCTTCCCGCTCCGCTGAGGCAGCGCTCCGGGCTTCCTGGTGGCTCCCGATGTTGATCATGGCCGGAGGAATTTTGGCCTCTGTCATTGGCTGTTTTGCGGTGAGGGTGGGAGAGAAGGTGGAGATGGCTGCGCTCTTAGGGGCATTACGCCGCGGAACGCTCACGGCATCCATCTTAACTGCACTGTTCAGCCTGGGAGCGATCTATTTATTGAAGGCCCAGCTGGGTCTCTTCTGGTCGGTCCTCGCTGGATTGATCGCAGGCGTGCTCATGGGTGAAAGCACCAATTACTTTACTTCATATGCCTTTAAGCCCACTCGGGAGATTTCGCAGGCCTCTACGATCGGGGGTGGCGCCACGATCGTGCGTGGATTTGCTATCGGTTTGATGAGCTGCTGGCCCCCTGTTCTTCTGGTCGCTGTCGCCACGATCATCGCTTTCTATTTTGCAAGCTTTTACGGGGTGGCCATCGCTGCAGCCAGTATGCTTTCGACTCTGGGCGTGACCCTGGCAACCGACGCCTATGGACCTGTGGCGGATAACGCGGGAGGCATTGCTACCATGGCGGAGTTGTCCCCGGAAGTGCGAGAGAGGACCGATGCTCTGGATTCTCTGGGCAATACGACAGCTGCCACGGGAAAGGGTTTTGCCATTGGTGCGGCTGTTCTGAACGCCCTTGGTCTGATCCTCTCCTATGCATTGGCAGCCGGTCTGGTAACCGTCACCCCGGAAGGGAGGATAACCTCTCCGCCTGAGCTAAGCCTGCTCTCGGCACCGGTGATCGTCGGCATTTTAATCGGTGCCTTGGTCCCTGCCATTTTTGTGGCCATCACCATGAAATCAGTCGGGGTTACTGCAGGATTGATTGTGGAGGAGGTCAGAAGACAGTGGCGTGAGATACCAGGCTTAAGAGAGGGAAAGGCAAGGGCCCAGTATGATCGGTGTGTGGATATCTCCACGAGAGCCGCATTGAAGGAGATGCTGGCCCCTTCGATCATGACGATCATTGTTCCCATTCTGGTAGGCGTCGTGTTGGGCAAATACGCCCTGGGCGGTTTCCTGATCAGCTCTCTTGCGACAGGCTTCATTCTCGCCATCACCCTGAATAATGCCGGGGGGGCCTGGGATAATGCTAAGAAATGGATTGAATCGGGTCAATTCGGTGGGAAGGGATCAGACGCCCATAAAGCAGCAGTGGTAGGGGACACGACCGGTGATCCCATGAAGGATACGGCTGGACCATCCCTTAACATCATGTTGAAGTTGATGTCGGTCATCTCGTTGCTCTTAGCGCCGGTGCTGACGCGATTCCCCGGGTTATTCTAAAGCGGATTGGTGGAGTCATGGAATTTTGGGTTCAAAGAATTTGGAAATAATCTTTCATCCATCATTCCATTATTCCACCGTTTTATTGCTCAAAAGGGCCTCACTCTTCCTTTTCGATCTCCATGAAGATCTTTCCGTGGTGGAAGATCCGGACCTCACCGGTCTCCTCGGAGACCACAATGGCCAGGGCATCGGTCAGGCTGGTGATTCCTGCTGCAGCCCGGTGACGACTTCCAAGGCCTAAGGGGATTTCGATATTCTCTCCGGAGGCGTCCAGATGGCGACCGGCTGCCAGGATGACGCCGTCTTCCCTGAAGATGAAGGCCCCATCGATCGAGGAGAATTCCTTCACGGTCTGCTTCAGTCGGGGGTCGAGGATATTTCTTTCCTCTTCAGGGTATCCCTGAAACGGATTGATCACCATGGGATGTGAATACTTCAGGACGTCCTCATGCTTTCCCATGACAAAGATCGTTCCGTTGGGCTTTCTTCCCTCCTTGCCCTCTGTGGATATTTCCAGAGCCAGGTTTAAAAGAGTTTCGAAGACTTCGGGTCTCACAATCTCCGAAAGGATGGGAAGGTCAGAGGAAGAGATGATTTCAAACTCCCTACCGAATTCAAGGATGAGGAGGTTATCCAGGGTCTTGGCTTGAGGGATGCCCGATAGGCAAACCCATTTATCCCCTTTTTTTACCAGGCCCTTTGAGAGGGCCTGGATGATGGCCATTTTGATCTGATTGATCCGGCCCAGGGGGACGTCGGGGATCTGGAGTACTTTCTTAAAGACTGAGCTGGCTTCTTGGAAAGAGGTCTGGTCTTTGATCGCTAAGATCAGGTCTGTTTGCTTCTCTTGGCCAATCTTGGCGAGGCTCTCAAAGTCTTCGATCATATCGGCATAGAGCAGAACTCCTTTGGAATGGGTCTTTTTGGCGATGCTGCAAGCTGTCTCCACCATCATCCGGTTCTGCTGTTTCATCTTTCCTCCTCGCTGCTTATTTACAAAGAGACTTTATTTTGCCTTTTTTTTATTATACAAATATAGGCATAAAAATCCACAAAAAAGTTCCAAATCCGAAGCACGAATTACTGAAATACAAGGGTCCAGAACGGAGAGTTTGAGAGTTTGATCATTCGAATTTCGAAATTGTTTCGAGCCTCGATATTCGGACTCCGAATTGATGAGGGGGAAGGATGGGTTTTCGGTGCGGGATCGTTGGCCTCCCCAATGCGGGAAAGTCGACGATCTTCAATGCGTTGACCGCAGCAGGGGCAGAGGTGGCGAGTTACCGCTTCTGCACCATTCAACCGAACATAGGCATTGTCCCTGTTCCGGACAAGAGGTTGGAAAGTATTGCCAGGTTGATCCATCCCAAAAAGGTGATCCAGACCACCCTTGAGTTTTTCGATATCGCCGGATTGGTAAAAGGGGCGAGTCAAGGCGAGGGCCTGGGGAACCAGTTTCTGGACCATATTCGAAATGTGGATGCCATTGCTCACATCGTGCGATGCTTCGAAAATGAGAATGTGGCCCACGATTTCGGGTCGATCGATCCGGTGAGAGATGCTGAAGTGGTGAATACAGAATTGATCTTGGCAGACCTTCAAACATTGGAGAAGAGGATCGGGAGGGCAGAAAAACTTCATCGGGTCGGTTCGAAAGAAGCAGCCGTGGAACTTGAGGTTTACCAGGAGGTTCAGACCATTCTGAATCGAGGCCAGGTGGCAAGCCAGTACCACCCGGCAGGAGAACGGCAGGCCATCTTTCTGGACCTCCACCTCCTGACCGCCAAACCTTCTTTCTACGTGATCAATGTGGATCAAAAGGAGCTGAGGGAAGAGGGCTTCTGTTTGAAGGCCATGACCGAATGGGCAAAGAGGCAGGGGAGCAGGGTTGTGGTCATCTGTGGTGACCTGGAGGCCGAGATTTCGGAATTGAAAGAGGAGGAGAGGGAAGAGTTCAGAAGGGAGTTGGGCCTCGAAGGCTCAAGCCTGGAACGATTGATCCGGGTCGGCTATGAGGTTCTGGATCTTGTCACTTTCTACACCACGGTCAGCTCTGAGCTGAAGGCCTGGACCGTTCCGAAGGGTACCCCAGCCCCCAGGGCAGCGGGAAAGATCCATAGCGATATGGAGAAGGGGTTTATCCGTGCAGAGGTGGTCTCCTTTGATGATTTTATGGCCTGCGGTTCAGAACATTCAGCTAGGGAACGGGGGCTCCTCCGGTCGGAGGGGAAGGACTATCTGATCCAGGACGGAGATATTGTCCACTTCCGTTTCCATGTGTAAGTTTAAACATGTTGTTACCGTTTAGTCATACCATTACGATTGAGACGGGAGGAGTGAGATGAGGTGGATAAGGTTGCTCAGATACTGTTTTTATATGATTCCCGTCTTCTGGTCATTGATCAAGGATCTGATATGGGAGGACCTCTCCTCAGAGGAGATCAAGATCAATTATCTTTTCGGTAAGGCCGGTGCCTATGATCAGGCCGATCTTCTGGACAGTTCGGTCAGGGTTTATGAGAAGGTATTGAAGATCGATCCGAACAGCATCCCGGTCTTTCTAAACCTGGGAGGGCTATATTACCGGAGAGGGATGTTCGAAGCAGCCGTTCCCTATTATGAAAGGGTGATCCGGGCGAATCCAAAACATTACCAGGGCCATTACTGGTTGGCCATGTGTTACTGGAAATTACGGCGCTATTACGCAGCCATCCATACCTTGGAAGAGGTCATCGAATCTTTGCCCACCTTTAAGGACGCCCTCAACTTGATGGGTGAATGTTACGAGCAGATTGGAGAGGCGTCAAAGGCAGAACATTACTACCTCAAGGCCATCAGCGCTGATCCTAACGGCATCGTTATCCATGGAGGTCTTCTGGGCAACGCGGCACCAGACCGGAAGAGCGAGCACAGGGTGAAACACTGAGAGGGGGAGAGGCTTGGAAGAGAAGAGAGAGAGGGAATGGAAGACCATCCTCTGTCCGGGCAGAAGGGAGAGGTATTCGGTGATGTGCGAATGGGAGATCCTTTCAGAAAAGGGCAGGATTCTGAAGAGAGATCTGAAACAGATCGATTGTTCCAATCCGGAGCTGGCGGCTCTCGGAGGAGCTGATTGCGATTGGTCGTGTGAGGCCGCGATCACAAAGAGGCAGGGTTGAGGTCTCGGGGGTTCATCGATTTTTCTCTTTGGCCTCTTTCTTCTTCGAGAGAAATTTTTCTTCGTCCATCACCCGTGGGGAGATCCCCCGAAATCCTCCTAAGGCCCGGTCAGGGGGGAGGAGGATCCAGGCGATCCCCAGTTCCTCATCGATCTTCACGACCTCGTCCCCGGGCTGGAGTTTTTTCATACAAGAGATGAACGAATTGAACGAAGCAATGCGATTTGCCTTTTTAGCAATCTTTAGCACGATCTGCGATTAGATTTCAAGGGCTCCGATGGATTTGAAAGAACGGTTCTTGAAGATTCGCCGCATCCTGATTTATATCCTCATCCTGAACTGGGGGGTGGCGGCGGCAAAGCTGATCTATGGCTGGCGGATCCGTTCGGCCAGCATGATCGCAGACGGGTTTCACTCCCTTTCGGACGGCTCCTCCAATATCGTGGGCCTCTTCGGGATATGGCTCGCATCCAGGCCGCTGGATGATAGCCATCCCTACGGCCACAAGAAGTTTGAAACCCTCTTTTCGGTCGGGATCTCCGCGCTCCTTTTCATTGTCTGTTTTAACGTGGTAAGAGAAGGGGTGAACCGCTTTCTCCATCCTATCGTACCGGAAGTCAATCTCAGCAGTTTTTTGGTGATGGGAGTGACCATGGCCATCAACCTTTCTGTGATGAGCTACGAGACCCGACAAGGCAGGGTTTTGAAGAGCGACATCCTTCTCTCCGACGCATTACATACGCGTGCAGATATTCTGGTCTCGTCCTCAGTCGTCGTGACGCTCATCGGCATTCAGCTCGGATATCCCATTCTCGATCCGATTGCCTGTCTCCTGATTGCCGGATTTATCGGGTATGCCGCCTTTGACATCCTGAAGGAGGGTTCACGGGTGCTCAGTGACGGGGTGGCGATTCAGATCGAGGAGATCAAGAGGGTGGTCCTTTCTGTCGCAGGCGTAAAGGAGTGCCATCAAATCCGGAGCCGTGGCCGGCCCGACGACATCCATGTCGATCTCCATGTCCTGGTCGACCCGGAGATGCACATGGACCAGGCCCATCATCTCTCTTATGCCATTGAAAATAAGATCAAGAGCGATTTTCGAGGGGTGACCGATGTGGTGGTCCATCTGGAGCCGATGGAGACGGAAGAAGATAAAAGGCAGATGTGAATTTTTCACATCCGCCTTTTATGAAGACCGGGCTCTGAGCGATCTCACTTCTATTCTGTCTTTTTCTCCTCCGCTGGAGAGGTTTTCTCCTTTCCCATCTCCAATTTCGATTTGACCTCGCTGATGAAATAGACAAGGGCACCCGCACCGATCAGAACGAGGAGGATGGGAACGGTCGCCATCAATCCCTTGACGAACATCGACCACCAGGTGACCAGAAGGATGAGGCCGACGACGATCACAATCACTCCGATAATGATTCCCAGCACATTAAACACCCTCATCACCTCCTTTAAGAAATTTTATGGAAAAAAGTTATCAGATGAAGAGAGAGAAGTCAAGGCCTATTTTAATCGGGTAGTGTACAATTTGTGTGTCAGGGGGGATACTCAGATGTGGACAGGGCGGAGAAAGTGGATTGTAGGGCCAATAGGGAGGTCAGTTTTAAATGGCTAAAGCCTCTTTGTCCTAAA
>JACAEX010000053.1 GCA_013388635.1 Syntrophaceae bacterium
ACTTTTAGTGACCGAACTAGTATGGAACGAATCCTCTTTTCGGTCTTTACTCACGAGAACCTTAAACAACGAACAGCTACCCCATTTCCTTTGCTGACACAAAATAATTGACATTACCCAAGGCAAATCTGTCATTGATTTTTAGATTTTTTTGGGCTATAATTTTTTGAGTCGGTTGGCAAGGGGAGAAATGGACTTTAAGGCTGTCTTGTGTCGCTTTTCTATCTTTCTTCTCCTCTTTATCCTTTCTTTCGCCTTTGCCTGTTCCACTCCTTCCTGGTTTCCGATTAAGAAGGGTCCCCCTCACAGGGCAAAGATGAAAGAGCTGCTGGATAAAGAGGTTATTATTGTGGACGGTGAGGAATACGTTAAAGTCTTAAACCCGGAAGCCTCCGAGGGAAGAGAGAGACCCAAGTACCTATACCTCCCCGTAGAGGAATACCTGTCCAAAAGGGGATCGTTCACCACCTCCGCCATCCGGAAGGAAGAAGCCACCAAAGGGTTTCCTGTCACCCCGATGAAATCAGCCCTTGCTGAAACAGAGAGAGAAGTCTCTGTCTCCTCCGTGATCCGACCGTTTCGAGAGTTGAAGAAGAGAGTGGTCATTGCCCACTTCGATGATCGAACCAACCACTCCGATGAGGTATTTGGAGATTGGGTAGCCGAAAGACTGATCAATCAAATCGGCCGGAGATCCCAGCGGCTCCTCTTCGTTGACTACCAAACGGTACATGACTTCCTGAAAAAAAATGGGATCGCTTTAAAGGATTTGGAGACGCCACCGGTGCTGCGCTCGATCCATGAAGTCTTTGGCATCCAAGCCCTGGTGGTCGGAGAACTTTCAGGGCCCTACCTCTTTGCCACAAAGGGAGCAAAGGACCAGGAAGAAACCGCCTTCGCCATTATCAAGGTAGAGACGAGGGTAGTGGATGCCTCCTCTGGTAAGGTTCTTAAGACCTTCTCCTCCAGCAATCCCATCCATGCGACCAAGGAAAAAGGTACCTTTTCAGAAGAGAAGGCAAAGATGAAAGCCATCGATCTTGCCATATCCACTCTGGGCCAATCCCTCGCAAAGGAGCTGGAGGGGCTGGACTGGTTCTGCAGGGTTGCTAAGGTCGAGGGCGAGGAGGTCTACATCAACGCGGGAAGATTGACCGGCCTTAAGGTGGGAGATGTGATGGAGGTTCTTCGACCGACCAAACCCGGAGAAGAGCCCGGGGTCAAGGCCAGGGTGCGGATCGGAGGTTGGTTTGGAATAGATGGTTCGATTGGCAAATTGATCGAGGGAGAACGGCCTGAGGCAAACGATATTCTAAAAATAGCCAGGACCTTTTCAGATACCGAAAGCGGGAAGTAGAGAGTGAAGTCTATCGAGCCACCACTCTCCACCTTCTGCCTATCATTTACCAAGGGAAGGGGGTTTTGAGCTTATGTTTGAGATCGGAGATAAGGCGGTCTATCCGGGACACGGGGTTGGAGTGATCGAGGCCATCGAAACCAAACAGATTCTGGGAAAGAGGCAGGCTTTTTACATCCTCCGAATTCTCGATAACGGGATGACGATCATGATCCCTCGGGATAATGTCGAGGCAGCCAGGTTGAGGGGGATCATCCAGAAATTTGAAATTCCAAAGGTCATCAATATCTTGAAAGATCGAGATGTCACCATCGACAATCAGACTTGGAATCGGCGATATCGGGAATATATGGAGAAGATCAACACCGGATCGATCTACGAAATTGCGGAGGTGCTCCGGGACCTCCATCTTCTCAAGGCTGAAAAAGAGCTCTCCTTTGGTGAAAAAAAGATTATGGATATGGCAAAGAACCTCTTGGTGAAGGAGCTGGCGGTTGCCCGGGATGTGAAAGAGTCGGAAGTGTTGAGGGAGATCAAAACGATCTTTGGATCCTAAGCCTCTTCATATCGCATCCTTTTCTCAAATGAGTGGCCATCCAATCAGGTTATTGAAAGGAGGTGAGTCCTGTGGGCTTATCGATTCTTCGTCTTTTGCTTTTCCTCATCTGTGGGGTCAGTGGGTATTACGTTGGCATAGGGATCTCCCCTTCCCCCCAGGTGGGCCTCTGGGGGATTATCGGTGGACTCACCCTGGCCTCCCTCACCCTTTTCATAGAGAGAGAACTGAGGAAGATCCCCCTGAGAAATCTCTTGGGAAGTTTTATCGGATTAATCCTCGGATTCATCGTGGCCAATCTGATCTCCAACGTCTTTCTTTCCGATCTTTTCAACCATCTGACCATCGCCCTTCCCCTGTATGCCGGACTTTACGGGATTTGTGGATACATCGGCCTTCGGATCGGTCTTAAAAAAGGGGAAGAGATTCATCTCTCCGGTTTGAAGTTTTTTTCTAAAAACCCTTCTCGCAGCGAGAATGCGAAAATCCTCGATACCAGTGTCATCATCGACGGCCGTATTGCCGACATCACAGAGACCGGTTTTGTGGAAGGAACGCTCCTCATCCCCCGGTTCGTCCTCAGCGAACTCCAGCATATTGCTGACTCATCCGACTCCGTCAAACGAACAAGAGGAAAGAGAGGGCTGGAGGTCCTCCATCGCATGCAGAAACAGGTGGGGGTCGATGTGAAAATTGTGGATACGGATTACCCCGGTATCAAGGAGGTCGATGCCAAATTGATTGAGCTGGCCAAGGAGGTTCAGGGAAAGATCGTCACCAACGACTCCAACCTCAATAAGGTGGCAGAGCTCCAGGGGATCGACGTGCTCAATATCAACGAGCTGGCCAACTCCCTCAAACCCGTGGTTCTCCCCGGGGAGGAGATGAATGTCAAAATCCTGAAGGAAGGGAAAGAGATGGGGCAGGGGGTGGCCTATCTGGACGATGGAACGATGATCGTCGTTGACAATGGAAGGAGACAGATGGGCAGAACCGTGGACGTGGTTGTGACAAGCGTTCTGCAAACGCCTGCGGGCAGGATGATCTTCGCTCGTCTCAAAGAGGAGGCGAGCCGGGAGGCCAAGGGAAAGGATTACTACTACCCTCTGGACAGTGAGTTTTAGTCCTGATATGAAGGCTGCGGCTGTGATCGTCTCCGCTGGCAGGGGCCAGCGATTCATGGATGGAAAGAAGAAGCAGTTCCATCTCCTCGCCAGAAAACCGATCCTCGGCCACACCCTTGATAAATTTGAGACCTGTCCCCTGATCGAGTCGATCCTCCTGGTGGTCGGCCAGGAGGACATGGACTACTGTATGAAGCAGATCATTGAAAAATACCATTATCGAAAGATCTCCCAGATCGTCCCGGGAGGAAGGCGAAGGCAGGAGTCGGTGAAGAACGGGATCGATGCCCTTCCAAGAGATGTGGAAGTGATTGTGATTCATGACGGAGTCCGGCCTTTTGTCACGAGAGCGATGATCGAGGAGTCGATTTATTCGGCCGTAAGGTTTGGAGCTGTCGTCGTGGCCATGCCGGTGAAGGATACGATTAAAATGGCTAACCCTGATGGCACCGTCCTCAGAACGTTGGAGAGGGAATCCCTCTATCAGATCCAGACCCCACAAACCTTCCGGGCCGATTTGATCCGAGAGGCCTATCACAAAGCGAGCCAGGATGGCTTCATGGGAACCGATGATGCCTCCCTGGTGGAACGCCTGGGCGTGAAGGTCCATATCCTTCCAGGGTCCTACACCAACATCAAGATTACGACCCGAGAAGACCTGATGCTGGCCCACCTCTTTCTTAAGATGAGGAGCCTCGCAGAGACCGGTTCACAAGACCCCAGAGGGAAAGGATGAGGATAGGATTTGGATACGACGTCCATCCGCTCGTTGAAAACCGGCCATTGGTTCTTGGAGGGATAAGGATCCCTTACCTTTACGGACTTCAAGGCCACTCCGATGCCGATGTCCTGCTTCACGCCATAAGCGATGCCCTGCTGGGAGCCGTCGCAGAGGGAGATATTGGAAGACACTTCCCCGATACCGATCCCCAGTACAAAAACATTCAGAGTGGAATCCTCCTGAAGAAGGTGATGACCAGGGTGAGGGAGAAGGGTTTCCACATCCTCAATCTCGATGCCACGATCCTGGCCCAAAGGCCAAAACTCGCGGATCACATTCCGCGGATGGTGAAGGAGATCGCAGATATCCTGGAGATCGAGATAGAGCGAGTGAATGTGAAGGCGACCACCTCTGAAGGTCTGGGGTTTGTGGGAAGGGAGGAAGGGATCGCCGCCTATGCCATAGTCCTCGTTGAAGAGGAATAAAAATCCTTAGAAGTCTATGGGTTAAGGTTACGAAGCCTGTTTTTGAACAATGAATGATGGACGATGAACCATGAACAAAACAGAACGAACTGTTGATCGTTCATAGTTTAACATTCAACGTCCTAACGAAATGGGCATCTTTGCCTTGACCATTTCACCATGGACTTTCATTTTCTTCTGGGTGAAAATGACTTTATCTGTTCGAGTCCGCTTTGCTCCTGCTCCCACCGGGCTTCTCCACATCGGGAATGCTCGAACCGCCCTCTTCAATCACCTCTTTGCCGAACGTCACAGCGGGACCTTCATCCTCAGGATCGAAGATACCGATGCGGAGAGAACGACCGAGGCCTCCATCGATCACATCCTGGAAGATCTGCAATGGCTTGGGATTCGCTGGAAAGAGGGCCCGGATCGGGATGGACCACATGGTCCCTATCGTCAATCTCAGCGGGCTTCCTTCTATCGTGAGTATACAGAACGGCTCTTAAAGGAGGGAAAGGCGTATAAGTGTTTCTGTTCGAACGAGAGGCTGGAAGCCCTCCGAAAGGAGCAGCTCTCAAAAGGGAAGATGCCCCGCTATGACGGAAGATGCCGCTCCCTTTCGAAAGAAGAGATTAATAGAATGGAGTCAGAAGGTCAACGGCCAGCACTCCGGTTTCATGTGGGAAGAGAGAACGTGGTCTTTGAGGACATCATCCATGGAAGGATGAGGTTTGAATCAACGGGGATCGGCGACTTCATCATCCTCCGTTCGGACGGGATGGCAGCCTATAATTTTGCCTGTGTCGTCGACGACCATTTCATGAACATCACCCACGTGATTCGCGGGGAGGACCATCTCTCCAACACACCGCGCCAGATCCTGATCTACCGGGCCCTGGGATGGGACCCTCCCGCGTTTGCCCACCACCCATTGATCCTCGGCCCTGACCGATCGCCGCTGAGCAAGCGGCACGGTGCTACAGCCGTCTCTCAATATCGGGAGGAGGGTTTTCTCCCCGAAGCCCTGGTCAACTACCTCGTCCTCTTGGGCTGGACCCCTCCCTCAGGAGAGGAAATTCTCCCCTTGGAGAAGATCGTGAATGATTTCTCTCTGAACGCCATCTCAAAAAGCGCCCCTATCTTCAACCGTAAAAAACTGGAGTGGCTGAACAGCCATTTCATCCGGAGGAAAGAGGAGGATCGGCTCTCTGAATTGTTGATCCCCTACCTTGAAAAGGCCGGCCTCAAACGTGGCGATCTCGATCGGAATCGTCTGGCCAAAATCTCCGGACTTCTGAAGGAAAATCTCGTGCTCCTTTCCCAGGTCGAGGACTTTTTGGGCATCTTCTTCGATGAAAAATTCTTCTTTGATGACGAAGCCAAAACCGTCCTTTTGGATCCTGAGAACCGGAAAACCCTTCGAATCATTCTGAATGTTCTGGAGACATCTCCTGAAATCACAGCCGATCGCTGGCCGTCTCTTCTATCCGAGCTGGAGGAAAAGACTGGAAAGAAGGGAAAAACGCTTCTCGCACCCCTCCGGGCTGCGACCACTGGAAAGACAAAAGGTCCCGAGCTGGCTAAAACAGTCCCTTTGCTCGGGAAAGAGAGGATCATCAAACGACTTAAAATGGCACTGGAACTCCCTTAGAGAAAGAAATTCTAAATTCGAAGCACGAAGTTCGAAACAAATTCGAATGACCGAAGTCCAAAATAAGAAGGGGATTATCCCGGGTTTCGATACTCGGATCTTTTGCAGGTGGTGAACTGATGGCTCTTCGCATCTACAATACCCTGACAGGTAAGAAAGAGGAGTTTATCCCACTCCATGGCAACAAGGTTGGAATGTATGTCTGCGGGGTCACCGTCTATGACCTCTGTCACATCGGCCATGCCCGGTCCACCATTGTCTTCGACGTGATCTACCGCTACCTCCGATATCGGGGTTATGAGGTAACCTTTGTCAGAAACTTCACCGATATCGATGACAAGATCATCAGACGGGCCCAGATGGAGGGTCTCGACTGTAAAGCGATCGCAGAAAAGTACATCGAGGAATTCCGCATCGATATGGGAAGGATTGGCCTGGAGAGTCCCACGGTTGAACCCCGGGCGACAGAGCATATCTCTGAAATGATCCAGTTGGTCTCCACCCTCGTGGAGAAGGGATACGCTTATCAGAGAAACGGAGACGTCTTCTTTTCCGTTGAGAAGTTTAAGGATTATGGAAAACTTTCAAAAAGAAATTTAGAGGAGATGCAGGCTGGCGCCCGGGTGGAGGTTGACGAAAAGAAAGACAATCCCCTGGACTTCGCCCTCTGGAAAGCGAGCAAGCCTGGGGAACCCTTCTGGGAGAGCCCCTGGGGAAAGGGACGGCCGGGTTGGCATATCGAATGTTCTGTGATGAGTCAAAAATATCTGGGCGAGACGTTCGACATCCACGGAGGGGGAAAGGACCTCATCTTTCCCCATCACGAAAATGAGATCGCCCAGTCCGAGGCGGCTACGGGCAAGCCCTTTGTCCGATACTGGATCCATAACGGCTTTGTCAACATCAACAGGGAGAAGATGTCGAAGTCCCTCGGAAACATCTTGACCTTAAAAGAGCTCTTTAAGGACTGGCAGCCAGAGGTCCTCCGGCTCTTTATCCTCTCCCACCACTACCGAAGCCCTGTTGACTTCTCCTTCGACAGCCTCTCTGAGGCCAGGTCGAGGCTGGATCGATTCTATGGCACGCTCAATTCAATTCAGGAGGAACTGAAGAAACCCGTAATTCCTAAAACCCTGTCAAGGACTGGAGAAGGCCAGGCCAAGGCCTCGGCAGTAATCGACGAATGCCGCCGGACCATCGACTCATTCAAGGCAAAATTCGAAGAAGCCATGGATGACGACTTCAATACAGCTCAGGCCCTGGGCTATTTCCATGACCTCCAAAGAAACTTGAACGGCCTTTTGGATGTTTCGATGGGCCATCCGACAGAAGAGATGATGTCGATGCTAAAACAGGGTCTCCAGCACTTCTCAAGAATGGGGTGGATATTCGGACTCTTCCAGCAGGATCCTGAGACCTACCTCAAAGAGCTGAAAAAAGAAGGGCTCAAAAGGCTCGGCCTTTCAGAAGAGGAAATCCTCAGGCTCATAGAGGAGAGGAATCGAGCGAGGAAGGAAAAGAACTGGAAAAAGGCAGACGAGATCCGAGCCCATCTTCTCTCGAAAGGGGTTCTCCTCGAAGACACCCCATCCGGGACCCACTGGAAGATCAAGTAACCAATAGCGCCGAAAGGGCAGAATAGGCAGCACCCAGTATTCCGGCATCATCTCCGCATCTGGCCCTGACGATCTCAACCCTCTCCTTTGGACCCTCCATTGCCCTTTCTCGAATGGTCTCCGTCACACTCCCGATGAAATAGTCCCATGCCTGGGAGACCTTTCCTCCGATCACGATCCTTTCGGGATTGAAGAGATTGATCAGATTGACCAACCCAAGGCCCAGGTACCTGCCCATCTCATTGAAGATTTCCTGAGCCTCTATATCTCCGTATTGGGCCACCTCGAAAACCTTTTCGGAAGTCACCCTGGCCAGGTCTCGGCCGACCCATTTCAAAATCCCTCCGCCCACTCCTCTTTCAATGGCCTCCAGAGCCATGCGTCTGATCGCTGTTCCTGAGGCATAGACCTCAAGACATCCCCTTCCTCCGCAGCCACAGGCTGGCCCCTCAGAATAAATCACCATATGACCCACCTCGCCTGCCAGGCCTTCTGCTCCGCGGAGAAGCCTGCCTTCAACCACGATACCTCCTCCAACCCCTGTCCCCAATGTGAGACCACAGTAGTGCTGGCAGCCCTTTGCCGCACCCATCCACCCTTCACCCAGAGTAAAGGCATTGGCATCGTTCTCAATGACAACGGGACGGGAGATCTTTTCTCTAAAAAAATCCCTTATCCGAAAACCCTTCAGGTCTTTGATGTTCGGGGATTCGTAAACGATCCCTCTCTCCAGATCGATCGTTCCCGCAATGCCAACCCCGATTCCGATCAAATGGTTGGCTCTTTTTATCCTTTGTTCAGATAGGTCGTTTAAATTCGAAACCAGCTGCTCCAGCAATGCCGAGGCCTTTCCTGAGCTATCGATGGGGTACTCGATCCTCTCTAAGATCTCCCCTTCTGGAGTGACCACCCCTATCCGGACATTCGTGGCCCCCACGTCAGCCCCGATCAAAAATTTGACCATCGCACACTCCCGAGTGGATCGGCGTTATTCTCTTCTTATCCAATGGATCAATGCGCTGACCTGCATCATAAGATAAGAAACCATAATGATCAAAATCACCAACAAAAACGTGTTCGTATTAACGATCCACAGGATATTCATCTTCTTTCCCCCCATGGTCCATTGTCTTTTCTCCGTCGTTCATCGTCCATTGTTTATTGTCTCTTCTCATCGGTCAGTATGACGACAGATCTCTTCCTTGTCAAGTCTTAAAAGAGGAGCTAAGCGACCCTCACCTTCACGGCGAGAGGTTTCCACCATCCCCGAAGGGGATGCCAAGAGAGATTTCCAGACCTGGAGGAAAGGAGGACAAAAAGATGGTTGGGCTTCTCTTAGGAAAAGCCGTTCAGCAAAACCGCATGGGGGGAATCTCCGTCGCCCTGCGAAAGGTCAGAACGAGAGACTCAGCGGGGGTGTTCTCCCGTCCCGGAAGATCTCGTGACAACGCCTGACTCCCCAAGATGGAAGAAGCTCCGGGGAATATTGAGGGCGACCGAAATCTTCAAAAATCTGACTTGATATAACTCAACTGCCTTTTTAATACTCTTATGAATGCTCAGGTCGCTTTCGTGACGTTGGTCGCCTGAGGTCCCTTGGGGCCATTTGTGATTTCAAACTCCACTTCCTCTCCTGCCCGAAGAGATTTAAATCCATCACCCACAATCCCAGTATAGTGGACGAACACGTCGTCTCCGTCTGGTTGCTTGATAAACCCGTACCCTTTCTTCGTGTCAAACCACTTCACAAACCCCTTTGCCAAGATCCTCTACCTCCTTTACAAAGATGGTCATTCCAGCGGAATCTGATACCACTAATCATTTTCGATGTCAAGCTTTTTGTCTCGGGTGTCATTTAAGAATTAAAAGTGCACCGTTTTTATGGATTTAAAGTTTAAAAGTGCACACCTTGGTTTTTCGATCGGTTTAAGCAATTTTAGAAGTTCGTCGTCGGCTTTGTGGGAAT
>JACAEX010000027.1 GCA_013388635.1 Syntrophaceae bacterium
ACTTTTAGTGACCGAACTAGTATGGAACGAATCCTCTTTTCGGTCTTTACGCACGAGAACCTTAAACAACGAACAGCTACCCCATTTCCTTTGCTGACACAAAATAATTGACATTACCGTCATGATCGATTGGTCTTGACATCTTTTATGCTCTAATATATTGTTCCTTTGGAATTTGCCAAATCTCATTACAGGGAGGTGACGGAAAGCGATAGACGATCGGTTTATTGCAGGTGGTTTTTGATTTGAGAGTCGCTTGGTACTTAGAGAAGGCGGATTGACTTCACCTGAGAAGATGAGAGAGGAGGGATTTTTATGATGAGAAGATTCAGGATCTTAAGCATCGTTGGGATTTTCTTATGGGTGCTCGCAGCCTTTAGCTTTTGTCTTGCGTTCGACAAGGTCAAATTTGTAGCGATTTCCGATCCGCATATCTCCATTCCGCAGCAGAAAGGTGTAAGTGACGGGTTTAAACTCGGGCTCAAGACCGTGATGCTTACCGAGAATGTGGTAGCCGAGATCAATAAAATCCCCGATCTCAATTTTGTGCTCTTGGCCGGCGATCTCACCCAGGATGCAGAGCCGTGGAATATCGACGAGTTGAGACGGATTCTCGACGGGCTGAAGGTCCCGTACTTTGTCGTTCTGGGAAACCATGATCTCAGCCTCGTTCCGCATGAGAAGAAAGACCAGCCTGTCAGTTTATCTAAGTATACGGTGGCAGGGGCTTTTATCGGCAGATCTGGAGGGATGGTGCCGGGCATGACCTATTACTCCCATGAGGTTGCCAAAGACCTCGTTCTCATCGGCCTCGACACGTCGCGAGCCCAGGTCTTCGTTCCGGAGGCGGGCTTAAATGATTTCGGAGGAAGAGTTGATGAGGGCCAGATGAGATGGCTGGAAGGGGTTCTGAAGAAGAACCAGAAAAAGACGATCATTGTGCTGACCCATCACAGCCTTGTCCCCTGGCATGACGGAGACGTGAAGAACCACAATTACTGGCGATGGTTCTGGGTGGATAATGCTGGAGATGTCAGGGGGTTACTCAAGAAATACGGGGTGAGACTGGTCTTTTCCGGACATCGGCATATCTCCACACGCTATCAGAATGTTGATGACATCTTTCATTTCATCACCCCTGCGATCTCCACCTATCCGATGAGGTATACCGTGTACGAGGTGACGCCGACCACATTGAGCTGGGAGGTGAAGGATATCCCTGCTCCCCAGGAGGTTTGGGATCTGGCGAAAAAGAACTTTCTGGCCAATAAGTGGTGGAGGGGTCCAGACCATCCAGAGACACCTGAGGGAGATCGGAAATATCTGGAGTTTTATGAGAGCCCGGGGACGATGAAAGGAAAGGTGAAGGTCAAGTAGCGATTGGACTGGAAAGGAGGTATTAGAATGAGAAGGATCGTCATTTTATTGTCAGGATTTTTATTGCTTCTTCCCCTGCTTGTGGTTCAGGTAGAAGCGGCGGAGAAGGTCGGCTGGGTCGGTCCCATTTACAAAGAGCTGTCTGACAGTTTGATGAAAGGCTTCAAAGACTATTACAAAAAAACTTACAACAAAGACATAGAGATCACCTTTGTCAGACCAGGTGGATGGCCCGTTTGTGTAGATAAGGTGCGGGCCTGGAGGGGGAGGCCCGATGCTGACGTATTCTTAGGTGCTGGCGCACCAGCCTTTGAGGTCTTGGAAAAGGGGGGGTTCATCGTTCCTTACAAGCCCAAGGATTGGGACAAGATCCCAGCCAAATGGGGCGGTATGAAGGTGAAAGATGAAAGATTGATGTGGACTTGTTTTTCGCCCTGGATTGTCACCAATCTTTATAACGAGAAGGTTCTGAAGTCGTTGCGATTGCCACCACCAAAGACGTGGAAGGATCTGCTCAACCCGATCTATCGGGACTTGATCGTCCAGACTTTACCCTACGCCTCTGGGACGCAACATGAAGCAATCGAAATTCACCTTCAGACCTTTGGGGAAAAAGAAGGATGGGCCTATAATCGATTGCTGGCCGCTCAGTTAGCAAGGTTCTCCACCGGCAGTACAGATACGACTCAATTAGTGGCCCGGGGCGAAGTTCCTATTGGAGTCGCACAGCCTCAGATGAACGCCATGTCTGCGCGAGCGGATGGTTATCCCGTTAAGGACTTGTTGCCCGATAAGACAATTTTGGTTCCTGAGGCGGTCGGCTTGTTGAAGAATGCGCCTAATGAAGCCAACGGGAAAATATTCCTGGACTGGCTGTTCAGCATGGAGGGACAGAAATACGTTCTGGAGGGACGTTACTTCCCAGCGAGGACCGACGTTAAATTTTCTGTTTGGGGAAAAGAGGGCGTTGCCATGGCCAAACATGCCCAGGATGCTCTCGGGGTAGACTCCTTCTGGGATCTGAAGGTTGGTTTTATCAATTATGATCTGGAACTTGCCACAAAGCGATGGGATGAGGTGAACCGCTACTATGAGGCCGAGATTTACAGGAAACTGCGCGAGTTGAAAAGCAGTCTATTTCTGATAGAAGAAGTTGAGGGGGAAGTGGAAGTCGCAAAGAAGAAAGGGGTGGATGTCTCCAAAGCCGAAGCAAAGATCAAGGAGGCCAGAAGGCTCTTCGAGTTTGATGGTGCCTATGCAACTGCCCGGTTAACGGCCTCTGAGGCCCGAGCATTGCTGGTCGCTGCTTCTCGGTAATGTGTGGCCCTGGAATGGGCGGATCCTGAAATAAATTCAGGATGACATGCAGGGGTTTGAATAACTTGTTGGTCGGCACGGGCGGGCGATAGCTCGCCCGTATTATAATTTAACGAAAAGGTTGAAATATGTCCCGAGGGAATCTATTCCTTTCACTACTATTATGGCTCATTTTAGCAATCTTCGTCATTTACCCCCTTTCTTTTTTAGTGATTGAGAGCTTTAAGATAGCCGGCACCAATGATGTTGGTATACAAAATTACATAGACTTCTTCAAGGATACCTATTACCTTAAAACCTTCGGCAATACGCTGCTCTTAGCTTTGCTGGTGCTCCTGACCAGCACCGCGTTTGGGTTGCCCCTGGCCTACATTCTCGCAAGGTATCGACTGAAGGGGAAGACTGTTCTAACGGCACTCATCCTTTTACCCATTGTGTTGCCTGCTTACGCAGGAGCCTTTGCCTTCATGGTCTTCTTTGGAAAACAAGGGACCTTGAACCTACTGCTTTTGGAGTTGGGCCTTGTTAGCAAACCGGTTAACTTCATCTTTGGACTGCACGGGCTCGTTTTCATTCAAGCCCTGCATCTTTTGCCTTTTATCGTGCTCAGCCTGTCGGCGGGTTTTACTAATATCGATCCCTCCCTCGAAGAGGCAGCAGAGGTTGAGGGAGCAGGAGGGTTTAAGAGATTTATAACGGTCACGCTGCCTCTGTGTACCCCGAATTACCTGGCGGGCGCAGTGATCGTATTCCTATGGCCTTTCACGGACTGGTTGACACCCATGATCTTCGGGCAGATCGACTATCTACCCTCCATTTCCTACATCAATATCGCCTACCACTTCACGGATATGTATCGCAAGTACATGGGAATCGTGTCGGTGGTCGTTTCCTCGGTGATCTGCATTGGCATGTTCTTGATTTCGAAGAGGTGGGTGGAAAGTAAGAAGTATACATCCCTATCAAAGGGAACAACGCTGGAGGGGAGAATTATTGAGCCCGGGCCAATCAAACGATTCTGGTCTTACGTTTACATGTTCTTGATTGCGGTCCTTGTTTTGCTCATTCCTACTGTCTTAGGTTTATCCGCCTTCTCACGAAGATGGGTTCTAACACCGATTCCAACTTATTGGACCCTTGATAATTTTAGGCTCATCTTTCTTGAAAGCCCGGGCCTGCTCAAGAATTCCTTCGTTTTTAGTGGCGTTTCACTGCTTTGGGGCGTAGCCTTTGGACTCCCGGCAGCCTATCTGATCACCCGAACCAGGGTACGGGGGAAAGAAGCGCTCGACTTCGTGATTACCCTGATGCTTGCTTTTCCAGGGATTGCGGTCGGTGTCAGTTACCTCTTAGCCTTTTGGGAAGGGATCCCGTTGGCCACTCATTGGATCATCATGCCACTTTCCCTGTTTGTACGGAGACTTCCTTACTTTCTGAGAATGGCACATGCCTCTTACTTGCAGCTCGATGTCTCCCTTGAGGAGGCATCGGAGATATCGGGGGCAGGCAAGCTCAAAACGTTTATGAATATCTCCTTGCCTCTTTTATTGAAAGGAGTATTTGTTGGCATCGTGATGTTTTTTATCATGGCTTTCCAGGAGATCTCCACTGCGATCTTTCTTTACAGGGGAGGGTGGGAGACCTTGCCCATCGGCATATTCCTGAACTGGCATCGCGGGATGGAATTTGGAATCGCTGCGGCGATGGCCTTCTTCATGATTGTGATCATCTTCATCCTGTTACTCATTGTTTCACGAATAGGTGGAGGGATCATCGGAGCGGCATGGGGTTCTTCAGGCGGGAGGTATTAGATGGCTTTCATCAAGATTGAGAATCTCTATAAAAGATTTGGTAACGTTGCGGCAGTGAATCATATATGGCTTGAGGTGAACCGAGGAGAAATTCTAACCCTGCTCGGGCCCAGCGGGTGCGGAAAGACGACTACGTTGCGCTGCATCGCAGGTCTGGAGAAGCCGGACGAAGGGGATGTGATCATCGATGGTCAGTCGATGTTTTCTCAAGGGTTTATCCCTCCCTCGAAGCGAGAAATTGGCATGGTATTCCAAAACTATGCCGTATGGCCTCACATGAGGGTGTTCGATAACGTCGCTTACGGCTTGAAGATCAGAAAACTACCCAAAAAGGTCATAAAGAAAAAAGTTACGGAGACTCTGGAGTCGCTGGGTTTGACGGGCCTGGAAGGGAGGTTCCCGGGGCAGCTGAGCGGTGGTCAGCAGCAGCGGGTGGCCCTTGCAAGGGCTCTTGTTGGGAATCCGAAGGTATTGCTCCTGGATGAACCCCTTAGCAACCTCGATGCGAAACTCAGAGAAAAGATGAGATTTGAGATCAAAAGCCTGGTGAGACGCATGGGGATCACATCGGTTTACGTCACCCATGACCAGGCAGAGGCAATGGTCATCTCCGATCGTGTATCGATCATGAATGCAGGGGACATCGTACAGGTCGGTACCCCTGAGGAGATTTATAAGAAGCCAGCGAACAGATTTGTTGCGGATTTCATAGGTACCACAAACTTCATAGCGGGCGAGATATCAGAAGTGCTGAGGGAAAGAGAGTTGGTCTCCATCCATACCGAATTTGGCCAGAAGATGCTGTGCAAGATTCCCGACCCTGCAATGGCCAGCACAAATAAGAAAGTGACCATCTCCATACGCCCTGAGGATATAGAGGTGTTCAAAGAACCGCGAGAGGGCGCGGACAATCTATTCAAGGGCACCATCGTCAACAGAGCCTATCTGGGCAATTTTCTTTACCTATTTGTGAGTGTTGACCATACCATGGTCAGAGTTCAAGCCCCCTACGGCATCAAACAGAAGGAGGGGGAAGAACTCTTTCTTTTCCTGAACCCGGAGAAATGTATTGTCTTACCCTGAAAGGGAGGCTTCAGGGAGGGGTCTTCGGCTAAGCCAGAGACCATCTTGTATGATCTCTGCCATTTTATCCCTGTCCTTTTTTTCCCTTTATCCCAAAAAGGAGGTATGAGCAATGAACCGGATGAAGAAGGTCATTTGGGCCCATTTTATTATCCTCATCATTCTTCTCTCTTTTTCGATGCTCGCGTTTGCCGGTCAGGCAAAGAATGTGATCCTCATGATCGGTGATGGGATGGGGCCAGCTCATCTCCATATCACCTGGCTTTATGCCACAAGACATTTGGGCAAAAATCTTGTGATGACCGAGATCATGGACAAGGGCCAGACAGCCTATATGATCAATGATACGGCAGACAGTACGGTGACAGAGTCGGCGGCAGCAGCTGTTCAGATGGCCACTGGAGTAAAGGTGCTTGCCAAATCGATTGGGATCGGGCCGGATGGGAGGGTTCTGAAGACCATCCTTGAGATGGCCAAAGAGAAGGGAAAGGCGACCGGTCTGATCACGACCTCTGGAATTACCGATGCCACCCCAGCCGGTTTTGTGGCTCATGTGGCGCACCGATCAGAGGAAGAGAGGATTGCGGAGCAATTGGTGAGATCGGATGTGAACGTTCTTTTCAGAGGAAGGAAGGCGTTTTTCATTCCGGAGTCGGAAAAGGGAAAGAGGAAGGATGGGAGAAATCTACTGAATGAGGCCAGGAAAAATGGGTATGAGGTGGTTGAGACCGGAGAGGAGATGAAGAGGGCTCGAGGAGAGAAGATCCTCGGATTATTCAATATGGGAAATATGCTTTTCGAAATCGACCGCAAGGGTAGCAAAGAACCCAGCCTCGCGGAAATGACCGCGAAAGCCCTGGAGGTCCTCGGTCGGAAAGAGCAAGGATTCTTTATGATGGTGGAGGGAGGGCGGATTGACCATGCGGCTCATTATTATGATATCGGCGCTGTGATTTCGGATGTCCTCGCCTTTGATGAGGCGGTCAGGGTGGCGTATGATTTCCAGAAGGCCAACCCGGACACCCTGCTCATCATCACAGCAGACCATGAGACCGGCGGCCTGGTCGTGCTTCCCTATACTCCCACCAGCAAAGAATACGAAGGGATCAATCTGGAGGCGATCTCCAAGATCAAAGGTTCCTATTTGGGGAGGGATAAGGAATTGGGAGGTGATCCCTCCTCAGAAAGGATCAAAGAGGTGATGAAGAAGTACTATGACATCGATTTGACAGAGGAGCAGGTGAGGGTGATCCGGGAGAATCCCCTCAGGCAACTCGACCCCAGGCATTTTTCTAAATATGGAAATGCAGCGATCGCCTCTGTTCTGAGGCTTCATCACCGGGTTGGATGGGCTACCGATTCCCATACTGGAAGCCCGCTCTTCTTATGGGGGATCGGTCCAGGAGCTGAGAAGATAAAGGGATGGAGACACAACACAGAACTATTTAGAATTATGAAAGAGGCCTATGGCTTCTGATTCAAGAGCTTAACCCGGTACAACCGGAAACAAACAGGGGCTGGTTTTTAAAAATCCGAAATCCGAATATCTAAATCCGAAACAAATTCGAATTCTCAAAATTCAAAATTTCTCAACTTTCTTGTTTGGAACATTTAAAATTCGCCATTTGAGATTGTTTCGGATTTCGTGCTTCGGATTTAACCCCGCTGGATCGTGAATAACTTTGTTACCATTTTGGGCATAAGGTTATTCATAAAAGCGAACATGTTGTGCAGCGGGAAAGGGAAACCCATTCGATGTTCAAGGGTTTTATTTTCGACTTGGATGGAACGGTTTATCTCAGTAACAGACTCATCCCCGGGGCCGACAGGGTGATCCGACTCATTCGGGAGAGAGGGAGAAGGGTGGTCTTCCTCTCCAATAAGCCCATCCAGACCCGGGAAGATTATGCCGCCAAATTGACCCGCCTCGGCATTCCAACAAGGCCTGACGAAGTCATCAACTCCAGTCTCGTGATGGTCAATTATCTCAAAAAGAATGCGGCCCATGCCAGGCTTTTTGTGATCGGGGAGACGGCCTTTGTCGAAGAGCTAAAGAGGGCAGGTTTTCACATCACAGAAGAACCTGAAGAGATCGACTATGTGGTTGTGGCATTCGATCGGACATTCGATTATCGAAAGCTGAACATTGCCTTTCAGGCGATCAGATCAGGAGCCCATTTTGTGGCGACGAACCCTGATCGGACTTGCCCCGTGGAGGGAGGGGAGATCCCGGACTGTGCGGGAATGATCGCAGCGCTCGAGGCCGTGACGCAGAAGAAGGTCGAGGTGATCGTGGGCAAACCTTCTCCCCTTATGATTCAGGCCGCGATGGAGGTGATGGGATTAAGGCCGGAGGACTGCGTCCTGATCGGAGACCGTCTGGAGACCGATATCAAGATGGGTAAGGAGGCAGGAATTGCCACAGGGATTGTGCTGACCGGCGTCACCGATGAGATGATGCTTAAGGAGTATAAACATTCATCCATCCAGCCTGACTTCGTCTTCCAGAGCATCGCCGACGTCGAGAATTTGTTGATCGGGTGATAGGGGGATGAGGTGATAGGGAGAAAATATCTGGCTATTCAGTGAGGCGTCTTAACAAAAGCACGTTATCTTATGTACTGCTGAAAATGAGACAACGATGAGATCTTACAGACCCGATCAAATCTGGTACAGACTTGTTCCTGTGTTAGGCGGGAAAGATTGAACAGGAAAGGAAGATGAAATATAATTAAATTATGGGTATGCTTGAGGAAATTCAGGCTAAAATACTTCGGCGGGAATATGAGTTTTCCAAACATGCTGTTGACCAAAGCATCGTCCGTGGCATTAGCGTTGCGGAAGTTGAGGAAGCAATATCGGGTAGAATTGAAGTGGTAGAAGATTACCCTGATGACAAGTATGGTCCAAGTTGCCTGATTCTGGGATTTACAAAGGCTGGACGGCC
>JACAEX010000005.1 GCA_013388635.1 Syntrophaceae bacterium
ACTTTTAGTGACCGAACTAGTATGGAACGAATCCTCTTTTCGGTCTTTACGCACGAGAACCTTAAACAACGAACAGCTACCCCATTTCCTTTGCTGACACAAAATAATTGACATTACCCTTTACATTAAAGGCTTGACAAAAGAGGTCTTTGTGGTGCCAAATATTCGTAAGGAGAGGTGCTCGAGTCAGAAAAAGAGAGGAGGTTAGCCATGCTCTATGAAACTCTCTGGCTGGGTTATGCCCTGGCGATTGCAATCTTCTTAAGCATCGGATTCTTGGGTCTGATCCTTTCCATCTCGTTGCCCGGCCTTAAATTGAGGACGATGCCAGTGATTCTCTCTGTCTTGATCATCCTGACCAGCCTCTACTTCTCTTCCCGCTGGAACACGGAAAAGAAAGGGATACAGGCATTGGCCCAGCAGATCGAGATGGCGATTACCAGGTACCTCGATACCCATAAGAAATGACCTTTAAAACCGGTCGGGGATGGGTTAACCTACTGAAAGGCACCGAAGCGCTGCCTGGCCAAGGCTTAGAGAGAAGTGCCATGGTCGATAGGGGAATGTTCAATCGAGGGATGACGAAAAGGGAGTTCTTGAGGTTTTCCGGGGCGACCCTCTGTGCTCTCTCCCTCGGAGGCCTTCCCAGTTGTTCAGGGCCCTCCCAGGCCCAGATCGTTAAGAAGGGTCTGATCAAGACAAAGCTCTCTCCGTATTTCACCCCGCTTCAAGGAGGAGAGATCGAGTGCACCCTCTGCCCCAATCGCTGCCGCCTGGCCCGGGGCAGGAGAGGGCTTTGCCGGGTACGGGAGAACCGCGACGGCAAGCAGTACAGCCTTGTCTATGGAAATCCATGCGCGGCCAACTTAGACCCGATTGAGAAGAAACCCTTCTTCCATGTCCTTCCTGCTACCACTTCCTTCTCGATCGCAACCGTGGGATGCAATTTCCAGTGCAAGTTCTGCCAGAACTGGGAGATCTCTCAGGCCTCTCCAGAGGATGTCTATAATATCGACTTTCCACCCGAATCCGTGGTGAGAAAGGCAAAGGAGATGAATGCCAGATCGATCGCCTACACCTACGTGGAACCCACGATCTTTTATGAGTACATGTGGGACACGGCTCAGCTTGCAAGAAAGGCAGGCCTTCTCAACGTCTCCCATTCAAACGGCTTCATCAATCCGGAGCCGTTAAGAAAGTTGTGCAAGGTCTTAGACGCAGCCAATATCGACCTCAAGGGCTTCACAGAATCATTCTATCAAGAACTCTGCAGCGGAGAGCTGGCTCCGGTCCTCAGGAGTCTGAAGATCTTAAGGCAGGAAAGGGTCCATCTCGAGATCACAAACCTGGTCATCCCCACAAAGAACGACGAGATGCCCGTAGTGAAGGAGATGTGCCTCTGGATTAAGAAGGAATTAGGGCCGGATACACCCATCCATTTCTCACGCTTCTACCCTCTTTACAAGCTCCGCACCCTCCCTCCAACACCGGTCTCCACGCTCGAAAGGGCCCGGGCAATTGCCCTCTCTGCCGGCCTCGAATATGTCTATATCGGCAATGTACCAGGCCATGAGGGCGAGCACACCTTCTGTCCCAAATGCAAGAAGCTTTTAATTCAGCGGACAGGATATATGATTGGTGAAGTCCATCTCAAGGCAGGCAAGTGCGGCTACTGCGGGAAACCCATCCCCGGGATATGGCCGTGATCGGCTGGCCTTCCTCTCTCCGATTCAGCCTGATCGCCGGCTGCGGTAGAAGTTTCTCAGCCCAACGGACTGAGGATCGAGGTTGGTCAAACCATACTTCTCAGCCCAGTCCATTGCCTCCAAAAACTCCTGGACGGTGATGCCCCGAGCGATCTCAGGGTAGTTAAAGGCCTGATATTCCACCCGGTACTGGGCCATGATGTTCACATAGGTAGACCTTGGGAGGTTCTCAGCCACCCACCGGACGAACTTATCTGTCCCTGCCACCCGGTTTGGCATCACCAGATGCCGGATCATCAGTCCCCGGAGTGCAATCCCCCTCCTGTCAAGTTTCAGTTCTCCGACCTGCCGGTTCATCTCGATGATCGCCTTCTTCGTCACCTCAGGGTAGTCTGAAGCGCCGGCCGAGTATTTGGCTGCCTGCTCCGGATCCATATACTTCATATCCGGCAGATAGATATCCACAATCCCATCAAGAAGCCTTACTATCTCCAGACGTTCATATCCACTGGTATTGTAAACCAGAGGAATGCGTAACCCTTTCTTCAAGGCGATCCGTGTCGCATTGAGGATGTTGGGCATGACATGGGTGGGAGTGACCAGGTTGATGTTGTGACAACCCATCTTTTGCAGCGCGATCATCATCTCGGCCAGGTCTTCATCCTCAATCTCCTTTCCCCTTCCCTCGTGGGAGATCGGCCAGTTCTGGCAGAAGATGCATCGGAGATTACAGTTGGAAAAGAAGATCGTACCAGAGCCATGATCTCCCACGAGCGACATCTCCTCGCCAAAGTGGGGATGGTAGCTGAAGACCACAGCCTTTAACGGTGCTCGGCAGAAACCCCTTTCGCCCTTCTTCCTGTTCACTCCGCACCGCCTGGGGCAGAGCTGGCAGTTCTCAAAGATGGCATAAGCCTGTTCTATCCTTTGAGCCAGTTTCTTCTCCGTCTCTAACTTCTCATAAGCGGGCTGCCATCTTCCCCCCTCTTTCTGCCTGGCATCCGGGGAATGGGAGGGAAGAAGCAGGGAGCCACTGAGGAGAAGGAAGTTCTTAATGAGATTTCGCCTTGTAATCCCCATAGAACAAATTCATTCTATCATATTGGATCGACCAGCTCAAAGAAAAAAACTCAGCCCTCTTGTAACTTTCGTTGACAACCATGGCTTAAATCCTTTATATCAATTATATCTTAACCTTCTCATTTCTGAATCAATAATTATGTCGACCATTCTTGTCACCGGTGGAGCTGGGTACGTTGGCAGCCATGTGGTGAAGGAGCTTCTTCGTCAAAATCATCGGCCCATCGTCTACGATAACCTGCAGACAGGCCATAAAGAGGCAGTCAATGATGCGATCTTGATCGAAGCAGACCTGAGCGACCAGGAGAAGCTCAGAGAGACCTTCCATTCCTACCCCATCGATGCAGTGATGCATTTTGCAGCCGACTGCCTGGTCGGGGAGTCGGTTAAAGAGCCCTTAAAATACTTCAACAACAATGTGAAAAACAGCATACAACTATTGGAAATGGCTTACGAATTTGGCATCAAAAATTTCATATTCTCCTCCTCGGCCGCGGTCTATGGAGAGCCTGAGAAGATCCCGATCTCAGAGGATCATCCCTGCCTCCCGACAAATCCGTATGGCGAGACGAAGTGGATCTTTGAGAAGGTCCTCAAAGGCTTTCAAGATTTAGGAAGAATGAACTACATCTCGTTGCGATACTTCAATGCTGCGGGCGCTGACCCTGAAGGCGATCTTGGAGAGGATCATCTTCCGGAGACCCATTTGATCCCCATTGTTCTCAGGGCAGCCCTCAATGGAGGGGTTGTCCCCATCTACGGAGTTGATTACGATACACCGGATGGAACCTGTGTCCGTGACTATATCCATGTGACCGACCTTGCCCAGGCCCATATCTTAGCTCTTAAGCATCTTGAGCGAGGCGGAAATTCCGGAATTTACAACCTTGGAAACGGAAATGGATTTTCAGTGAAAGAGGTGATCGAGACCGCAAAAAGGGTTACAGGAAAGGAGATTGCTCAAATAGGGTCAGGCCGAAGGCCTGGAGACCCTGCGCGCCTGGTGGCCAGCTCGGAAAAGATCAGGAGAGAGCTCAAATGGGCTCCAGCATACCCTGACCTGGAAACCATTGTCGAAACGGCCTGGCAATGGCACCGAAAACATCCAAATGGATACGAAAAATCCTAAATCCAAAGCACGAAATCCCCCTCACCTTAATCCTCTCCCCTAATGGGGAGAGGGGGAAATTTGGTCATTGAGGTTTGTTTCGAGTTTCAATATTCGAATTTCGGATTCAATTTTTGGGGAGAAGAAGATGTGCGGCATCTTTGGTATCTTCAACCATTCTGAGGCATCGAATCATACCTACCTGGGTCTCTATGCCCTTCAGCACAGGGGGCAGGAGAGTGCAGGGATCGCCTCATCCGATGGAAAACGGCTCCACCACTACCGACAGATGGGCCTGGTCTCTGAGGTCTTCACCCGTGAGACCCTGAAGAGACTCTCCGGAGAATCTGCTATTGGTCATGTCCGGTACTCAACCTCGGGGTCGAGCGAACTGAAGAACGCCCAGCCTTTCGTCGTCGATTATGCTAAGGGAAGCATTGCCATCGCACACAATGGCAACCTGACCAATGCCTCTCTCATCCGGGCAGAACTGGAATCGAACGGATCGATCTTCCAGTCAAATATGGATACCGAGGTGATCGCCCACCTGATCGCTCGGTCCAAGGCAAAGACCTTTGTCGAGCGGACGATCCAGGCCCTCGGCCAGGTGGAAGGAGCCTACTCCCTCCTCATCCTTACGGAGAGGGAGATGGTCGCCGCGAGGGATCCATTCGGTTTCAGACCGCTCGTGCTTGGTCAGCTCAGGGAAGCACCGGTGATCGGCTCTGAGACCTGTGCCTTCGACCTGATCGGCGCCAAATTTGTAAGAGAGATCCAGCCCGGAGAGGTCCTCCTGATCAATGAGGATGGGATCCGGTCCTTCAATCCCTTCTCACCGAAGCCTCGCCACCAGTGCATCTTTGAATTCATCTACTTCGCCCGTCCTGACAGCTTCATCTTCAACCGGAATGTCTACCAGGTCAGGAAGTCTCTGGGCACCCAGCTCGCCAGGGAATCACCGGCCGATGTGGAAATGGTCATCCCCATCCCGGACTCCGGAATCCCTGCCACTCTGGGATACGCCCAGGAATCGAAGATCCCCTTCGAAATGGGGATGATACGGAATCACTATGTCGGCAGGACCTTTATTGAACCTGAACAGTCGATCCGCCACTTCGGGGTCAAGATCAAACTCAATCCCGTCAAGGGTCTGATGAAGGGCAGAAGGATTGTGGCCGTTGACGACTCCATCGTTCGGGCAACCACCAGCCGAAAGATCAACAGGATGTTTCGACACGCCGGGGCCAAGGAGGTCCATGTCAGGATCAGCTCTCCGCCGATCACCCACCCCTGCTTCTTCGGCATCGACACACCTAAAAGATCGGAACTGATCGCATCCTCCCATACGGTCAAAGAAATTCAGAAGTTTATCAATGCCAACTCTTTAAGCTACCTGAGTCTGGAGGGTTTGAAGAAATGTGTTCAGGGTGAGGCTGAGAACTTCTGTTATGCCTGCTTCACCGGCGATTACCCGATCTCATTCCCGATCGAGAGGCTGAATGAATAGTCATCTCTTTCTCAGGAGGGTTTGACCTTTTTAAATCCTTTCCCTCCTGGTTTGGCCTTACGCCTTGTCCCTCTTTTCAATTCCGAAACTCCGGCGATCAATTTTTCCCACTCGGCCTTGATCTCCTCCCTCTCTTTTTCGAGCTGGAGGATCCGGCGATAAACAGAAAGCACGCGCAGAGCGATCTTGGCCCTCTCATCATCAGCCTGCTTTCCGTCGCAATAGTCTCTCAGATACTTCTCCGCCACCCGAACCAGCGGCCTGAAAAGCACCGAATCCTTCTTCACGATCTCCATCAGATTTCTCCTCTTCTCTTTCCATCTCTGTCTTCCAAAATAGAACCCTCCCGGGCCGCTCCAACTCGGTGACGGGACAGGCAGACCAAATGAAGGCCTTTCTCCATATTTGAAGAGAGGAACAGAAGCCGACCCAGTCGAAAAAAGGAAGAGACCATTTAGGGTGGGTTGTGTGGCAGGGTCTGGCTTTCTTCCAGAATGTATCTCCGGACGGTATCGTAGACCGTGTCCTCGATCAAACCCACGCTATGGAGCCATGTCAGGGCATCCGTTATCTTGAACAGGACATGGGGTTCAATCCGGGAGGCCCTCAGTCTCTCCTTCCCTCCCTGCTCCCGATCCAGGAGGACAACCAGTTCGTTGACCACGCCTCCCTGATCCCTGACCACCTCTGCTGCCTCGATCACACTCTCGCCGGTCGTGATCAGGTCGTCGATGATGAGCACCCGATCATTCCGTTCCAGAATCCCTTCGATCTTCTTTCGCACGCCATGCTCTTTTCTGGCCTGACGATAGTATATGAGAGGAATGCCCAATTTCTGACTTACCACCGTGGCAAAAGGGACCCCTGCGGTGGGCACCCCAAGGATCCGATCGATCTTCTCCTTGCCGATCTCGTTGAGGATGATCCGGGTCAGGGAGTTGGCGATCCAGTCCATGGTAATGGGACTGGAGATCGTCTGTCTCAGATCGATATAGTAGGGGCTCTTCTTGCCGGAGGCCAAGATGTAGTCCCCGAACTTGATTGCATTATTCTTGATCAGGAGGATCCCGACCTGCTTCATCAGGAAGAGCTTCTCCTCTTCCCAGACCCTCCGCTCAATCTCCTCAAGCCCGAAGATCATGGAATCCTTTTATACAAATTGAAAAACAAAGTCAAGAAAGATTTGGATCTCAAGGCTTTTTGATCAAAAGATACAGCTCTCCTTCATGTTGGAGATGCCCAGCAGCCAGCTCCGCGTAGGGCCCACTCCCCCAGAAGATATCCGCCCTTCCAGCGCCCTTAATCGCACCACCTGAGTCCTGGTTCAGGACAAAACGGGAGAACTTAGTCCATCCGATGATATCCCCTTGATCGTTGACCAGGGGTTTCTGACAAGAGATGAAGCCGAGGGCACCCCTTGGAGAAACCCTAGGATCCAGAGCAATCGACCTTCCCGGTGTCAGGACAACGTCGAGGCTGCCGAGCGGCCCCTTCTCCACCCTTCCAAAGAAGATGTAGGAGGGGTTGTAGTTGAGGGCTTCGTCGAGGAGCTCCGGTCTTTCGGTTAAGTACCTCCTTATGGCCTGCATGGAGATCTCCTCGCGGCTGAGAAACCCTCTCTCGATCATGTATCGTCCGATGCTCCGGTACGGCCGGCCATTAGAGGCCTGGTAGTGAACCAGAAGCTCCTTTCCTTCAGGAAGTCTCACCCTGCCCGATCCCTGGACATGGAGAAAGGCCACATCCAGTGGGTCCTTCAGCCACGCAATCTCCAGGCCCTTCCCTGCCAGCACCTTCTCTGCCTCAATCTGCTGTCTGGAGTAGTAGGGCAGGACCTTTTTGCCCTCGACTCTCGCCACAAGGGTCTCTCCCCTGAACCTCTCATTGAAGAGGGAAAGATCGATCTTTATCAGGTCGTCAGGCGTACCGTAAAGGGGATACCTGAAGGTTTCGTCAGGAGTCAGTCTGCCTTCATAAATGGGCTCAAAATACCCTGTGAAGAGAACCCTTCTCTTTCCAGCCTGACCAGTAGCCCGGTAAACCCGGAACCTCTTTCTGACCTCTCTGTTCAGCTCATCTGGATCAAGCCCTCTCGAGAGAAGGTCAAGGAAGGCCTCCTGGCTCTCACGCACCTGCTGACAGGTGAAATCGTCAGAGCCATAGCGAAATACTCTTTCAGGAGGAAGGCGATTCAGGTATTCGAGGTTTCTCCTCAGGGCCAGGATCAGGGAGTCGCTATCCATATCGTCCCTGAACCTGGGCAGGAAGAAGTATGCCTCCCGGAGACCCTCCTCAGGCCGCTCAGCCATCCTCTTCAGCGCAGGGTAGCAGCCAAAGGCGCTGACCTCAATTAGAAGGACGATGGCAACGAGAAATATCTTTCGGACCTTTCTCCTCACTCTCATCAAGCCCTACAAAAAAATAATGGGAGCTGTCCCCATTTTACTGGTTTTTGTTGTAATATTCTTTCAACAACCTTCAACCAAATTTGCCGCATGCACGAATCAATCTTTCTGAGATCTCTCACATTACTTTCTTTTAATTATGGACAATTTCCCTGATTTATTCCTAATCTTCTCGCTTAATAGAAAACATGTTTTATCCAGTCCCATATAGCGGAAGCTAGTACTTTCAGGGTTAATGCTCCGAGAACAGCAAAGGCCCAATTTTTGAATTTGTGCAAGAAAATGAAGGGCTGCCAAAGCTTGATGCCTGAGTCTTTTGATCCTATTCGGGCAAGTAACCAAAGCCAAATAATTGAAAATAAACTCCAGATGCCTATTGTTGCCTCCCAAAAACCGACTTTCCCACTTACAAATCTCAAGATTTCACTAGAGGTTGCCAAACCTATTAAGATAATGAAAGCGGCGGGTAAAATAAACCATCTAATTACAAACATTTGCCTACGATGAGATAACTCCCTTTGCTGCCCTATGGTCTCTATCCGGCTCTCTAGTTCAATTATGCGTGTCTCCAAAGACATTCTTAACTGGTGCTCTTCTGCGAATTGTTTCTCTGATTTCTCTATTTGTTGTTGAAGTTTGGATATGACGAGCTTCGTTTTATTTACTTTGCTTTCTGCAACCTCCAGCTTTTCTCTCACTTTCTTATTTTCCTCTACCAATGCCTCTCTAACCAATTCGACTTCTTTCTCTATATCTGATACACCAGTAAGCTTGTTACGTAATGCTTCATTGATTAGAATGTTCGTTATTGTTTCCTTAGTCAGTTCCTCCACATTCTCGAATCTAGACAGAGTTCCAAGAATACGAATTGTCAGCTTTTCGGCTTTAGGATCGAACTCTTGAAATAAGAATGGCCATTGCAAACTGCCCACGAGTGCTTCTTCAAATTGAACCGTCCTCGGCACCCAAAAATTGAGCATCTGAATAAGTGCCGTGGGATGAACACAGACCGGTATTCTACTCAATAAAACTCGTTTCTTAAAAGCATCAAACCCTAAAAAACGGAAATCTACGGTTACTACCCAGTTTTGAGCATCAAGTGGAGATTCCACTCGAACAGATCGCTTGTCATTAACAAAATGCCATAGCACCACATCATGCTCTATTTGGTCGTATCCTTTAGCCCTGAATGTGGCTCCCCTTTCTCTTTGCAAACGTTGCTCATATTCCCATTGACTCATAATGTCATCAATAACTTCTTGCTTGGTCTTGTAGTGATCAACCCTCTCGTCATAAAACTCAACACCCTTTGACCTCAGTATCATGATTAGGTCTGTTATGTATGGGGCGAAATAATCTTCTGCATTCATAGGTTGCCCCATGTTCCTTGATTCCTGCGCAAACTTGCGGGCTATCCCACTTATTTCACTTTTGACCGCTACATCTGCTAAGTTAGGTGTGAGCCTTAAATCCTTTAAATATCCACGATAGAATTTCAGGACACGGATCGCCTCATCAATAGTCGGTGAAAATACAAACAGCTTGACACTGATTTTGTTTGAGAGTTGTTTGATTAAATCTAACAGAAATAAAGCAACCTCGTTCGACGGATTTTCATGTAGGCCAAGGATCGAAAAAATAAAATTCGTATCTACAAAAATCTCGAAAGAGACAGCTTGACCTGCCCGTTTAGTCAAAGCCTTTAATGAATCTTCTCTGAGATTGCTTGCTTCTAAAAAGAAATAGGCATTAAGATAACGCAGTATGTATGAGCGGATAGTCGGGTTCCTTGGGTCTAAGAAAGAAATAATTGCGTTTCGAAGTAAAGGACGAATTTCTAATTGATATTGCTCCAAGAAGCTCTGGAAAGTAGGTACTTTCTCTAATTCAGTTACATCACCGGAAATCAATTCATAAGTTCTTGCCCCTAAAGCTTGCACCATAGGGAGGACAAGTTGTTCGTTCACATTCCTCCAGGCGCCTTCGCATTCTAATGTCGGACAGCAATTTTTCAAGGATTCTGCAAATTTTTTCTTTGCCTCCCTTTCAATTTCCTCAAATTCTGTTAATTCTTTCTCAAACTCCCTCAGACTCTGTTCAGATATTTTGTATTGCCCCTTTGATAGAGGAATTAAGATACCAGATTGAAGTAATGCCTCGATCTCAGATTGAACTTTAGTAGTCTCAAAGCTGACAAAGAAGGTGTTATGTAGCTCTTCAGAAATCTCTTGCGCGGTTAGGGTTTTCCCGGATAACCATATGGTTGCAATTATAAGTTGCTGGATTGCTCGATCCCACCATCCCGTTTTGTTCAATTCAATATAGTGAATCAGCGATACTAACTCTGCAGGAAGCTTTGAATTCACCATTATTATAGCCCCCCTCCCCCATACGTTCTTAACACTTTCGGGGAAAAATTAATTATTCTCCAGTTTATCCCACGCCTCTAATACTAGGCGGCGGGTACGGTATTCGGCGAATTGGCGCATTTCTTTCTCTTTCAAGACCCAGAAGGTTTCGCCAGGGAAATCGGGATTTAAAAGCATATTAGATCGTCCATTGAGAACATATCAATATCGAATTACCGGTGCCTGGCCATAACTTGTGAGCCGCAAGAAAATTGCTTACTAGTTCATTTCTGCGCCAATGGCCCAAACTCATTTTGTCGCTTCGAGACGTCGGAACATATGTACCAGTAATGCAGAGTGAGCTATTTTCTGAAACTGACATCAAATAAGACTCGCCTTTCCTCAAAACCACGTCCTTAGCAACAATAAAATTCTCCTGTAATATCCGGTCCAAGTAGCAGGTTTCATCCTCAAACTCTGCGATTATTACAACATAAAAACCCTTGGGGATCTCGACACGTTCGGTCATCCGCACGTATGGCGCTCTACCGAATAGTTTTCCCCCAAAGCTTAACCCATCAGTAATAGGATCATAAAAGAAGAGGTACGGACATGATCCCATCATCCAGTATCTGTCAATTGTGTAGAGGTTGGACAAATCTAGCTCATGAACGTTCTGATAACGGGGCAACTGGTTAATATTAAGACGTATACGCCTCGGATGGATGGCGGGGCCCCAAAGGTGAATTGATGGATTCTGGTTCAAATTGAACGTGCTTAAACTCCTGTATTTCCCCATTGTCAAGGTCCCTACTGGACGTAAATTCCGCGTGCTCTGGTACGTGGTGGAGTGGTGCTAACACTGTGGCTACAGGGATAATGGCCGTCATCCCGGGTGAGAGTGGACTGGCGGGCAGCCTCCATTCAGATTCACTAAATTCTTCACTAGAGGTGAATGACCGCAAATTGCCTAATTTCATACCAGAGGTGAAACCTTCAAGGGACTCTATTACAATGGGCGCTTCCATAATGTTTGTTGCGGCAAGAAATGCCCCCCACAGTGGTCGGAGTCTGTACTCTTCTTGAAAAGTCGTTCCCCCACAATAATCCCAAAATGCAAGGGCTCTTGCAATTTCCTCCGAAGAGACACCCTCAGACAAAAGAAGGCGAGTTATTCCATCCTTTTCTACTACCCTTTCACGAAGCTCATTGTAACTTGGAGTACGTATCATATCATAGTAAGCAAACCCCGGTACCTTTTTGTCTATTTTAACTGCATCTGGATGCGCGAGAAGATAGGCCTTTTCATCCGAATAACCAACTCCCCACTCATGAGCGCGACGGTATTTCTCGTTATGTGCATTGAGAACGTGCTTTAAGAAACCAAGCGTAGCATTTTCTACGAGGACCGTATCCCGGATGGGAAGCCTGGAAAGATTACGGTCTGCAATTTCCTTGAGTATTTCAAAATCCTTACAGATTAAATAACGACAATAGAAGTGGTCTGGTTCGCTGGGGGGATGAATATACTTTTCTGAAACGATTTTGTACCATGTATCTCGCGCCAGCCGAAGCTCCCTAGGCGAGAATTTGCTACCACGCGGATGACAATTATTGTAATGCCCTGCATCGTTGTGACAGTCGAAGCAGAGAGCAATCGCATTTTCAAAACTGTCGTCTCCACCGTCTGCTTCAGGGATGATATGGTGTACTTCTACCTTTACACCCTTATACCGATGGCAGACACAACAGTGGCGTGCTGCTGCGATGAGTACCTTGGTCCGAATCTCTTTTGAGAATCCCATCTAAGACTCCAAATTGGAAAAGCAGACCCATCCTCTTTTTACCTCAACCTGCTCAATGATAACCATTAATTGTGAAGCCAATGGACACTCTCCGTAATTGAACCTTATTACCGAATTGGTTGTTTTCCTCCCAGCCTATCCCACGCCTCCAAGAGTTAGGGAGCCAGGTGTCAGGCCTTGAAATGTGAATTAGTATTTTAATCGGTCTCCCCTTTCAATTGTCCTGTTTTGCCTTCCAGAAGCCATAGCCTACAGACGTTTTTCCAACCGATGAGGCTCCTGCGGTGTCATCAATCGACGGATAGCATCGAAGACCACCCTAAATTGTGCATCGTATTTTTTTTCAAGTTCATCCAATCTCCCCGCTAAGTCTTTGTTCAAGGCACGGGTCTCAACGCCATATAGCTGACCCAGATCCCGATCAAGCATCACCTTCTACCTGCGAATCAACAGGATGGATCGTTCTATACGCTCATGAGGAATCAAGGATCTGTCTTTCAATATTTTATCATCCCTCATATCCACCCCGCCCTCCTGATTTACCCCACTATACCAAAAAAACAAGTGTTTGACAATTATTCCACTTTGATTTTCCCGTCCTCTTTAACTCTCAGTCAGATCGATTGAGGTCGCATCTTCATATGTCATTATTTTCTTGACAACAACTTATCTTTGAGGGAACGGAGCAACGGTAACTCGGTATTGACACAGGAATCCTTCTTTGATAAACAATTTTCTATGGCCCGCAGGCCTCGGATTCGTTTCCCAACCACCTACATTTACGATGCCTTAAGCCGCTTAACACAGATGATCCAGCCCTTGAGCGTCATTACTCAATATGGTTATGACACTCAGGATAACCAGGCATCTGTAACAGACCCCAATGGTAACACAACCCAGTACTTCTATGATGACTTTGGACGGAAGAATCAGACGATTTCACCTGATACCGGGACCACGGATTACCTCTATGATCAGGCAGGAAACCTGATTCAGAGGTATGATGCCAAAGAAACAATGGTCAACTACACCTATGATGCTTTAAATCGGCTCACAGCCATTCAATTTCCCTCTGATCCCAATCAGAACGTCACCTTCAGCTACGATTCAACCTCAGTAACTTATGGAATAGGAAGACTGACCGGAAGGAGTGATCCCAGTGGGGTTTATACCTTTTACTACGATGCTCATGGAAACCTGACCAGAGAGGATAAGACCATTGGAGGGATTCTCTACACAACCCAGTACACCTACAATAATAACAACATTCTTACCTCCATCACCTACCCTTCTGGAAGGACGGTCAGCTATGGTCTGGATCAGGTGGGAAGGATCAACCAGGTCAGTACCACTTTAAACGGCAGCCCAAAAACCCTGGCACAAGACATTACTTATTTACCCTTTGGAGGCATCACAGGACTGACCTATGGGAATGGTCTCACTTTAACTCAAGGGTATGATAATCAATACAGAATATCATCCATTGTAACAGGTTCGATCCTCAATCTAACTTATGGATACGATGCCAATGGCAATGTCGTGACCATTCAGGATTCAGTCAACCCACCTGGGGGTGAGGTTCTTGAGACCCCTGGGGTTTATTCCTATCAACCGGGGACAAACAGACTCATCCGTATCGAAGGGACACCGTCAGTAGATTTTGGATATGATGCGAATGGCAATATCACCACAGAGAACACCTGGACGTATATTTATGATTTGTCAAACCAACTGATCAGAGTTTTACAAAACAGCAATCAGGTGGCAGAATATACTTATAATGGAGCAGGTCAGAGGATAAAGAAGGTGACACAAACCGAGACCAGAATATTCCATTATGATCTTTTGGGTCATTTAATTGCAGAGACAAATCAGAGTGGTCAGACTCTTGCAGAGTATGTTTATCTTGGGGATCAGCTCTTAGCCATGATTCAGGGTGAGCAGGTCTATTACTTCCATAACGATCATTTGGGGACACCTCAGGTTCTCACTAATGGAAATGGAA
>JACAEX010000006.1 GCA_013388635.1 Syntrophaceae bacterium
ACCTTTATTGTTGGTCATAATTCGCCTTGACAAATTGGACAGCAATCGATAAGAATACGAAAACAACGCCGAAAGGAGATGAGGCTTGAAGAGGGAGAGGAAAAGGGTGGTGATCACAGGGGCCGGTCCGATCACACCAGTGGGCAGCGGCAAGGAGGCTTATTGGGAGAGCCTGATCCAGGGTAGATCCTCATTTCAACGGATCTCCTTTCCCGATCGGGATATGAGTCAATACCGATGTCAGGTTGCCGCTCCCATTCAAGGGTTCGACCTCTTTCAATATGTGGATCGAACAAGACATTCGAAGTATTTGGGAAGGACCTCCCAGTTTGCGATCGCTGCCACGTGGCTTGCCCTGAAGGATGCCGGGATTGAACTCCTGAGGAGTGAGGATGAAAAGGAGAACCTCCGTGAGCAGTCAGGGACGTACCAGTTGAGGGGTTTGGATCCCTTTCAGGTAGGGGTGATCCTTGGGATCGGTGCAGAGGCGATGGAGCTGATGGAACATTACCATGAGCGATTCCTGTCGCGAGGTCCCCGGGGGATCTCCCCATTCGCCCTTCCCAATATCTATTTGAGCTCCATCACCTCCCACGTGGCCAACTATTTCACCATCCGCGGAACGGCTTATGCGGTTTCAACCGCCTGCGCCTCGAGCACTCACGCCATGATCAATAGTTTTCTGGAGATCCGGGACGGAAGAGAGGAGATCATGGTCACCGGAGGAGCAGATGCCTGTATCACATCCTATGTCTTTGCTGGCTTCGATGTTTTGAGGGCGATGTCCACACGGAATGAAGATCCTCAAAAGGCCTGCAGACCTTTTGATCGGACGAGGGACGGCTTTGTGATGGGCGAGGGATCAGGGGTGTTGATCTTTGAGGAGTTAGAGCACGCGAGGAGGAGAGGGGCCCATATCTACGGAGAGGTCGTCGGATTCGGGATGACCGCGGATGCCTACCATCTCACCGATCCCGATCCCGACGGGAAGGCCCTGGCTAAGGCGATCCGGGACGCCCTGCAGATGGCCGACCTTCGTCCGGAAGAGGTCGACTACATCAATCCTCATGGGACCTCCACGCCGGTCAATGACAAGGTGGAGACCAGGGTGATCAAAGACGTTTTTGGGAAATATGCCTACTCCGTTCCCATCAGTTCTACGAAGTCGATCACAGGCCACTTAATGGGAGCCGCAGGAGCCGCAGAGGCGATCGCCCTCCTTCTCGCCATTGAGCGGAGGATCGTCCACCCCACGATCAACTATGAATTTCCTGACCCCGAATGCGATTTGGATTATGTCCCCAACCAGGCGAGAGAGAAGGAGGTCAGGGTGGGTCTCTCCATCTCCGCCGGTTTTGGAGGCGTCAACAGTGCCATTCTGATCAAGAAGTTCGAATAGTCTTGATCCCATTAAAAGAATATTGAGCATCCGAATTCAAAGCTAAGATTCCAGCGATTAGAGTGAGTCTATCCTTTTTCCCATGTTGACACCTCTGACGAAAGGTATAAAATGTCTTTATCCTTTCTCATCCTTTTTTAAATTCTGCACCTTCATGGATCACTTTAAGATTAATCAGGAGCTTGTAAAATCCGTCAGCGCCAGTCTGAAGGAGAAGGGGTGGGAGCTTTCTCTCGAAGAGGCACACCTCGTAGCCAACTTGATTGGGGAGGAGGTTCTTTACCACTATGTGGATCGTTTGATCAGCCAGGCCGAGACGATTCTCGAGATCAACCCTTCTCTTACAGAGAGGGAGATCCTCCAGGACGTGGCAAGGAATGTGGTCGAATTTCTCGGTGCAGAGGCGGCGAGCATCCGACTCTATGACCCCGAAAAGGAAGAGATGATCTCATTCGGGGCCCACCCCTGGGCGGAGGGGGATCAAGAGCCCGCCATTCCCTTTGAAGACACCATAGCAGGAGAGGTGGTCAGATCCCACCAGAGTTATTTTGTCCCTAATATCGTCAAAGAGGAGAAGTATAAGAATAAGGAGAGGGTTCTTATAAAAGGAATCCATTCGATGCTGGCCGTTCCGATCTCCATCCCCCGTTTCTCTATAAAAGATCTGGATACCGAAGGGTGCCTCCAAATTTACTTCCGGGAGGAGGACAAGGTCTTCACGCCCTTGGAGGCCAAGATCGCAGAGATGCTTTCGAGAAGGGTGAGTTATGTGATCGCCCGAAAGCGGATCATGGATCTTCAGAAATTGAACGTGACAAAAGATAAGATTGTGGAACAGATCTTTTTGAAGTTGGGAAGGCGGGAAGGGATCAAGATGAAGGACGTCTTCAACCTGGTCATCCCGGAATTAGTCGATATCATGCGGATCCAGAGGTGTGCACTCTTTTCTGTGATGGAGGACCGGCGACACGTGATTCTGGAAGCCGGGTATCCAGAGATACACCATGGTATTGGAAAGGTCTTTTCCGTCAAGGTGCCCTATATCGATGCGATCGTGAACCAGACCGGTCCGTTTGGTGAGTTTGAAAACGAGAAGATCTATCCCGCCTATATCCTGATCGACAATCCTAAGGAGAGCCGTTTGCTTCCACCGGATCTCAAACGGTTTCTGGAGACTCAGCAGATCCATTCGGTCCTCTATATTCCGCTGAAGGTGAACGAAGTCGTCAACTACTTTCTGGTCTTCGATGCTCAGGCCCACCATCGACGATTTACGGATGAGGAGATCGAGATCTTCACCTTTTTCGGAAAGGAGCTGATGAAAGGTTTGAGGCTGGAGAAGATGGACGACATCCTGCACGATATTAAAAACCCGGCCATCGCAGCCGCCGGATTTGCCAAACGGCTCAAGAAGATGATGGAGGACGGAGATTATCTCTCGAAAAAGGAGAAGGTGGATCAGGCCTTAGACATCATCCTGAAAGAGACCTCCCGCATTCAAGAATTGGCTCTGACCCTGCATGGAGAGGGGAGGGAAGAGACGGTCGATCTGACAGAGAAATTGAAGAAGAGGTTTTTGATCAACGAGGAAGCCATCAGGGAGTTGAAGCGGGAGAATATTCACACGGTCAAGGACGATTTAGAATCTCCTTTGTGGATCCGGTGTTTTCCCCTTCATATAGAGAGGGTCTTAGACAATCTCCTTAACAATGCCTCCAATGCCATTCCTGAGGAGGGGGGAAAGCTCTCCATCCGATCCTTCAAAAAGGATTCCTGGGCAGTGGCTGAGATCACGAACACCGGTCAGATCCGAGAGGAGGATTTGGATCGATACCTCCTGGGTGAAGGAAGGGGGAGGGGGCTTCATATCACCACCCGGTTGGTCAAACGGATGGGAGGGAAGATGGAGGTGGAGGCAAGGGAAGGCCAGACGACCTTTCGAGTGATGTTCCCTCTCGTTCTTTAATGCATCGAGCATCGTGCAAAGGGCATCGTCTCGAAATTTCAAAGCTGAAGGCTCAAAACTCAAAGGGTTTTGCTTTCAGCTTTTAATTTTGAGCTTCTCAGGCGATGCGCGTTGCTCCGTGTGGGATTAACCAATGGACCGATTTATCTGTCCCCATTGCAAGCGGTTCTATCCTATCGATCGAAGGAGATGGCGATGCGATTGCGGGTCCGGACTTGACCTCTGTTTCGAGTCAAGATTCCCCATCGGGGAAATTCTGAAGCGGGGCCCAACCCTATGGCGGTATCGGGAGGCCATCCCGATTCTCAGTGACGAGTCTATCCTCTCCATGGGCGAAGGGTTCACCCCTCTTGAAAGGATGGAGCTCGCCGGCCATCGAGTCTTTCTGAAAATTGACTATCTCTTTCCGACAGGATCTTATAAAGACCGGGGCGCAACCGTACTGGTCAGCAAATTGAGGGAGTTGGGAATTCGGAAGGTGATTGAGGATTCCTCCGGCAACGCAGGCTCAGCCATTGCCGCTTATTGTGTTAGGGCAGGGGTCGAGTGTGAGCTCTATGTCCCAGCCTCTACCTCCCCAGGAAAGCTGGCTCAAATTGAGGCCTATGGGGCTATTCTGAGGAAGGTTGAGGGTTCGAGGGAAAAGACGGCTGAGATGGCGAGAAAGGCCGCCTCTAAAATCTACTATGCGAGTCACTGCTGGAACCCGTTCTTCCTCCATGGAACAAAGACGTTTGCTTTTGAGATCTGGGAACAGATGGGCTGGAAGGCCCCGGACACAGTCGTCATCCCGGTCGGGCACGGAACCCTTCTCCTGGGTGCCTATATTGGTTTCAAAGAACTGAAAGAGGCAGGAATGGTGAAAAGGATCCCTCGAATCATCGCCGTCCAATCTGCTGCCTGCGCTCCCATTTATAGGGCCTTCAGAAAGGGCTGGAGAGAGACCTTCCCCGCAGAGAAGGGGGAGACGGTGGCTGAGGGGATCGCCATTGCCAATCCTGTCAGGGCAAGGCAGATTTTGGAGGCGATTCGAGAGACAGGCGGAGAGGTCCTCACTGTGACGGAGAGGGAGATCAAAGTCGCCATGAAGGAGATGGGCCGAAGGGGGCACTTCATTGAACCCACCTCTGCAGCTACCATCGCCGGTTTGAAAAAATATTTGGATCAAAGGAAGAAGGAAGAGACCGTGGTCTCCACTCTGACGGGTATGGGCTTGAAATTTATAAAATGAATTGATCAACACCTCGCTAAAAAAGCTCTCCGCCACTGCACCTCAAAAACCTGAGATAAAAAGGGCACCCGCATCGGGTGCCCCTCGGGATCAACTCTTCAGGCCGGGTGTATTACTCGACCTTGATCTTGATCTCTTTCTTCTTAGCCTCTTCGGTCTTTGGAAGAGTGACTTTCAAGACGCCATTCTTAAAAGTGGCATTGATCTTGTCACTCTGAACCTGGCCCGGGAGTCGAACAGACCGGGTGAAGGATCCATAGCTTCGCTCAATCAGGTGATAATTCTCCTCCTTCTCCTCTTTCTCCTGTTTCTTTTCTCCCTTGATGGTGAGGAGATCATGGATCAGGGAGATGTCAATGTCCTTGGGATCAATCCCGGGAAGCTCGGCCTTCACCACGTAGTCATCCTTTGTCTCTGAAACATCGAGTGTGGGAAGCCATTCCGCAGCCTCCTCCACTCTGGCGGGCCTCCTTTCAAAGAAGGAATCCCAAAGCCTGTCCAAATCCCTCCTCATTCGCTCGATCTCCCGAAAAGGCCTCCAGGGTGCGATCTCCCTTGCCATAAACCATCCCTCCTTTCTGCGTTACGATCCTCAGTGAGGATCCGTTTTCGACCTAAAAATAATCCTCGCCTTTTCATTTGTCAATGAGCCTGACCTGCTTGGGAGTCGAACGTCGATCAAAAAAAGAATTGTCAACTTTTGTTTAATGTGGTATATGATTATCTTAAGCTACCGCTCAAATGGGGAGGACAATCGATGAAGTTTGACATCTCAAGTCTTTTTTGGATTTTTTTCATGATCGCTGCTCTGCAGCCCCTTTTAAGAAAACGGTTCCTTGAGGCTTCAAGGCAAAGGCTGATCATGAAGATCGAAAGGTTGAGGAATTCGCGAGTCATCCTGCTCGTTCATCGACAGGAGACGATGAATCTCTTGGGTTTTCCCATTCTGAGGTACATCGATATTAATGACTCTGAGGAAGTGATCAGGGCGATTCACATGACCGACCCGGATGTGCCGATTGACCTTGTCCTCCATACCCCAGGAGGATTGGTTCTGGCCTCCTATCAGATTGCGCATGCATTGAGACTCCATCGGGCAAAAGTCACAGCCTTTGTTCCCCATTATGCGATGTCAGGGGGGACGTTGATCGCCCTGGCTGCGGATGAGATCGTCATGGGAGAGCATGCCGTTCTTGGTCCGGTGGATCCCCAGCTTGGTGAGTACCCTGCCGCATCGCTTTTGAGATTGGTTGAAAATAAACCGATTGCGGATATCGATGATCGGTCCTGGATTCTTGCGGACATTGGAAGAAAGGCAATTGAGCAGTTAAGAGGCCAGGTCAGATTTCTTCTCGCAGATAAATACCCAGATGAGAAGGCAGAGGAATTGGCAAAGATTCTTACCGAGGGGAGATGGACTCATGATTACCCCATCACCTATGAAGAGGCGAAAAGGCTTGGTTTCCCGGTCGTAAAAGAGATTCCACCCGAGCTCTATCAGCTCATGAACCTTTATCCGCAACCGGTGAGGCACACCCCGTCAGTGGAATACCTTCCAATCCCAAGGTTCAGGGGCCCCTCCCACAAATCATGAGCGGAAAGGGGCATGCCGAGGAGAGGTTCAACAACCGAATATAGATCTGGGACGAAACGATCACAGGTTCAGAGGCCTACCCTCGATTCAAGCTTCCAAAGTGATCCTGAAGTGTTTGTGTCGTCGAGGGCACCCTCCTAAACAAGTTTGGTCTCTTCGTTCTGCGGAGCAAAAGCGATCTCGACCACCTCTTCCATCCGTTGGACAAACCGAAAGGTCATGTCTTTTCGGATCGATTCCGGAATTTCTTCGAGATCCTTCCGGTTAAGCTGTGGAAGGATAACGGTATGAATCCCGGCCCGCTTGGCCGCTAATACCTTCTCCTTAATGCCACCCACAGGCAAGATGTCGCCCCGGAGAGTGATCTCTCCGGTCATGGCAATGTCCTGTCTTACAGATCTGCCCGTGACCAAGGAGAGCAAGGCGCAGAACATGGCGACTCCAGCAGAGGGCCCGTCCTTGGGCGTAGCGCCTGCAGGGACATGAAGATGAATGTCATGGGACTTGAAGAAATCTGCCGAAATCCCAAACTGCTGGGCCTTTGAGCGGATGTAACTCAGCGACGCGGTCGCCGATTCTTTCATCACCTCTCCCAGATGGCCTGTAAGAGGGAGTTTGTTGTCCCCGGTCATTTTGGCCGCCTCAATAAAGATGATCTCCCCTCCTGTGGGGGTCCAGGCCAGTCCAGTGGCCAGACCCGGCCCCCAGGTCCTCGCCTTGATTTCTGGAATATATTTTTCCGGACCTAAAAACAGATGGAGATCCTCCTTTGAAATCCTAACGTTCTCTCTCTTCCCCTGTGCGATTTGACTGGCGGCACCCCTGCAAAGGGCCGCGATCTCCCGGTCGAGGTTGCGCACCCCTGCCTCCCGCGTGTAAGATGTTATGATGAGATTCAGTGCCTCGTCTTCAATCACGAGGTCATCACCCTTCAAACCATGTTCCTCCATCTGGCGAGGGAGGAGGTATTTACGGGCGATCTCAATCTTCTCCTCTTCCGTATAACCTGGCAGCTCGAGGACCTCCATGCGATCTCTCAGAGGAAGAGGGATGGTCTCAAGAAGATTGGCCGTGGTGATAAACATGACCTTAGAAAGGTCAAATGGAATTTCGAGGTAATGGTCCGAAAAAGAATGATTCTGCTCGGGATCAAGAACCTCTAAAAGAGCAGAGGCCGGGTCTCCTCGAAAGTCAGCTCCGATCTTGTCCACCTCATCAAGCATAAACACGGGGTTCCTGGCCCCGGCTTTTTTCAAGCCTTGAATGATCCTTCCTGGGAGAGCTCCCACATAAGTCCGGCGGTGTCCTCTGATTTCAGCCTCGTCCCGAATGCCGCCCAGGGAGAGACGAACAAATTTTCTTCCCAGGGTTCTGGCGATGGACTGTCCGAGTGAGGTCTTTCCAACACCCGGGGGTCCCACAAAACAGAAGATGGGACCCCGGCTCTCCTTTCTGAGCTTCCGCACAGCCAGGAATTCAAGTATTCTCCTTTTGACCCGCTCCAGGTTGTAATGGTCTTCGTTAAGAATCTGCTCCGCCCTTTCAAGATCGAAGTTGTCCTCTGTCAGGATTGACCACGGCAGGTCCAAGATCCAATCAATATAGGTCCTCGATACGGTATATTCGGCCGCTGCCGGTGGCATTTTGGAGAGGCGATCCAATTCTTTTTCGGCAACCGTCTTGGCCTCGGCAGGGAGGTTTGCCTCCTCAATTCTTCTCCTCAGTTCAGCGACTCCCACCGTCCTTTCGTCACCCTCACCCAGTTCCTTTTGGATCTCCTTCAACTGCTCGCGCAGGAAGAACTCTTTCTGTCTTTGACTCAAGCCCTCTTGGATTCTCTTCTGGATCTGTGCGCCCAGTTCAAGTTTTTCGATCTGTTGGTTCAAAAGAATGGTGATCTTTTCAAGGGACTGCTTCAGGTTGGTGATCTCGAGAATCTGTTGTTTTTCCTCAACCGAGACATTGAGATTTGAAGCAACCAGGGAGATCAATTGAGAGGGTTCCTCGACGTTCATCGCGGCCAGACTCAGCTCAGGCGGAAGAGGAGAAAGCTCTACTACCTTCTGAAAAAGCTTGACAATGTTCAGAGCCATTGCCTCCGTTTCCTTATCTTTTTCGAGGTTCTCCTCAAGCATCAAGATCTTTCCACGCAGATAAGGGTCGGTTTGGACAAAGGAAAAGATGCTCACCTTCTTCAGTCCTCTGATGAGGATTTGGTAAGTCTCATTGGGCAAAACGATCTTTTTAAGGATTTGGGAAACCGTACCGACATTGTAAAGATCTTTTGGTTGCGGATCCTCGGCAGTTTGCTCTCTAAGCGCAACGACGATGATCAATTTTTCTCCTACAAGAGCTTCATCAATCAGCTTTTTCGATCGGTCTTTACCAACCAGAATGGGAACAGCCATCCCGGGGAAAAGAACGATTCCGGTCACAGGTAAGACACCTAATTCATTGGGGACATCGCTGTTTTCTGACAAAGCCAAGTTCACATTGGGTGGCATGAACCTATCCTCCGACTCATTCAGCTTCTACAGAGATACGAATGACCTCATCTCTCGGTTTCTTTGGTAAGATGATCACCAGGAAGCCATATTTATAGATCGATTGGCTTCTCTCAAAAACGACGGGTACCGGAAGTTGAATACGCCGGCTGAAATGGCCATAGTCGATCTCCATTTGGTGGATTCTCAATAGATTCGCTTGGAGAGGGGCTGACCGTTCTCCAATGATCTCCAGCGTTCGTCCCTCAAGGGTGATCTGCAACCTCTCGGGGTCAACGCCAGCCGCATCGACCACGATCTTGATCTCTCTTTCATCTTCGTATATGTCCGCTGCAGGTTCCCAAGAAGACGAGAAAAAAAGGAAGGATTTCTGAGTGATCTCTTCTTTCATTCTCAAGCCCTCCGTTTCTAATTTCTCCAGCGACTTTAGCGATGAACACCCATCGCCGTTTCACAATAGCTACTTTGAAACACGCCCTTTTCAGATGGTCAGGGGGGAGGTGGTGTAAGAACGTCAGAAGAATCTGACCGGCAAGTGCCCCGCAAGCCCCGCCTTGTGGGCGGGGTCGAGTCGATCAGACCCGACCACGGGGGGCACAATATGAAATGATCATTCCTTTCCGGGAAGCCCCGTCCTGTGGACGGGGAGCTTCACTTTTCAATCGAATCCAGGTTAGGACAAGCCTGGTGAGCGGGGATGCCCAAAAATTTGCATTGACCCGCCTTCGCAGAAAGCCGGAGGCTTCACCCCGAGACAACCTCAGTTTATCACATCTTTAGTATTCGATTCAACTCCCAGGAAAGCCTGGGGAGAGAATGAGATGGTCGTCGAGAGGGCGGCAAAATAATTTTACTTGACACCTGTGGGATTGATGATTAAATTAACAGCGCCAAACTTGTCGGGATTTTTGCAATCATTAAGAACCTAAGGGATTTTTTCAGGAGGTGGGCATATGCGGCGATCGGATTGGCGTAAAGTAACCTTCTTTATCCTTTTGGGCTTTTTGATATGGACGTTAAGCTCCCCATCCCCCATCCTTGGAGAGGATAAGAAAGAGGAGTCTGAAAAAAGGCCTGAAAGATTGGTTCAGATGGCGGTGGAATATCCAGGGGTGGAGGTTTTGGCAGGCGAAAATGTGAGCATGGAGATCATCCTATATAACAAGGGGCGTTCCGAAGAGTATGTTGATTTATGGATCGCCTCTCAGCCGAAGGACTGGAAGGCCAAACTCAAGACGTACCGCTTTGAAGTAAGGGGGGTTCACGTACCGTCGGGAAAGGATAAGACCATCACGTTCGAGGCCGAGCCAGACAAAAATGTCAAACCCGGAGAATATAGGTTTGAAATTAAGGGACAGACGCCTGACGCCAAGTTCAAGATGGCCCAGGCTATCGTCGTGACAGTGAAAGAGAAGGAGAAGGGGGCCAAGGAAGCAAAGGGGGTAAAATTGACCACTTCTTACCCTGTCCTCAGAGGTCCCTCGGATGCCAAGTTTGAATTCTCGATGGAGGTGGAGAGCCAACTGGACAAAGAAGCGGTTTTCGATCTATTGGCTCAAGGTCCGGAAGGCTGGGAGATCAACTTTAAGCCCTCTTACGAGGATAAATACTTCTCAAGCTTAAGATTGAAGGAGAAACAGAGTCAGACGGTCGCCGTTTCGGTCAAGCCGTCGCCTGCGGCTAAGGCTGGAGAATATCCCATCAATGTGAAGGTGAGTTCCAAAGAGGCGAGGGCTGAGGCAAAATTGACGGTTGTGCTCACAGGGACGTATAAGATCGACGCTGGAACACCCACCGGGGTCCTCTCTCTGGAGGCGATTGCAGGGAAACCGGCCAATTTCTCAGTCTTTGTAAAGAATACAGGATCTGCGATCAATCGAAATATCACCTTTTCCTCCTTCAAGCCTGAGAATTGGGAGGTGACTTTCAAACCTGAAAAGATTGATGCCTTGGAACCCAATGCCATGCAGCAGGTTGAAGTGACCGTCAAACCGGCCTCCCAGGCTCTGGTGGGAGATTACTCCGTCGGGGTTTTGGTCAATGGAGAGAAGGCTGAAAAGACCGTTGAGATGAGGGTGACGGTGAAGGCCTCCACAGCATGGGGCTGGATCGGGATCGGCATTATTGTCTTTGTGATCGCCGGACTGAGTGTACTCTTCATCCGGTTGGGGAGACGCTAAGGTGGAAGGACGATTCATCATCGAGACGGAAGGGCTCACCAAGAAGTATAATTCGTATACGGCAGTCAATAACCTTACGCTTCGAATTCGGGAAGGAGAGGTGTTTGGGTTTCTGGGGCCCAACGGCGCGGGCAAGACGACGACGCTCCTCATGTTTCTCGGCCTGACCGAACCCACCTCCGGTAAGGTCCGTGTCTCCGGTTTGGATCCAACCCGAGAACCTCTCCGTATCAAAGAAAAGGTGGGATACCTTCCAGAAAATGTGGGTTTTTATGATGATATGGACGCGAGGCAAAACCTCCGTTACGTAGCGAGGTTGAATAGAATTCCGGATGAGATCTCTTCTCGGAGAATTGATGAATTGCTCAAAATGGTCGGCCTCTTTGAAGAGGCCGGTAAAAAAGTGGGGACGTACTCCAAGGGGATGAGGCAGCGACTCGGGATCGCGGAGGTACTGGTCAAAGAACCAAGCATTGTCTTCCTCGATGAGCCCACCATCGGTTTGGACCCGGATGGGACGAACCGGATGCTCGAGCTGATCCAATCTCTCAGCAGGGAGAAGAACATCACGGTTTTTCTCTCCTCTCATCTCCTCGAGCAGGTCCAGAAGATATGCGATCGAGTGGGGATCATGATTAAAGGGAATCTGGTGGCCATCGGCCCCATCGACGAACTGGCCCAAAAGAAATTGGGTGTGGAGAAGGGACATTATACCCTCGAAGAAATTTATATGAAGTACTTCAAGGAGGTCTAAGTTGTCCGGGATCTTTACGATACTCAGGAAGGAACTGGAGGATCACTTCAGCAGCACGCGGTTTCTTCTGATCTCAGCGCTGATCGTGATGGTGGGGGTGATCATCGCCTCGATGGTGGGGATGGGCATCCAGGAAGAATTGAAGGGAAGTACGAAGCCCACGCTTATCTTCCTGTTCCTCTTCACATCCACCGGCAAGCTCTTTTCTTTTGTCCAGTTTATCGGGTTCTTCGGTCCCCTGATCGGGATCATCCTGGGATTTGATTCGATCAACAGAGAAAGGATCTCGAGGACCTTGAGCAAATTGGTTTCTCAGCCCATTTATCGCGATTCGATCATCAATGCCAAGTTTCTGGCTGGTATCGTGACCATCACCGTCGTTCTGGTAGGCATTATCCTCATCATCTCCGGCCTCGGGATAAGACTGATCGGGGTCGTGCCGGGGTCAGAGGAAGTGGGGCGTCTTGGCATTTATCTCATCATCAGTATTCTCTATATCTCCTTCTGGCTGGGGGTCTCGATCCTATTTTCTGTAATCTTCCGGAGCACTGCCACCTCTGCGCTCGCTTCCTTAGCCCTTTGGATATTCTTCTCTTTCTTTGTGAGCTTAGGGGCGAATGTCCTGTCGGATATGGTCGCCCCGACCCCTGTCGGGCAGACCCGGCCGAGCCCTGAGACGATCATGAAACAGGCACAGGTGCAAAGGATCGTCTCCCTCTGTTCGCCTGTAAACCTTTATACAGAGGCCACCTCCACCATCCTCAACCCGATGAGGCAGACGACCAAGCTGGTCTTCGTCGGGCCCATGGAGCAGCTCTCTATGATGCGGTTCCAGAATCCGCTTCCGCTCCTGCAGAGCCTTTTCATCGTCCTTCCCCACCTGATTTCTATCATCGCCATTACGTTGGTCTGTTTTGGGGTCTGTTATTATATCTTTATGCGCCAAGAGATCAGGACCGTCTGATCCCACATTGAAAATAAGGAGATGAGGAGATAAGGCGATAAGGAGAAACGCCGGAGGATGAAGCCGTTCTCCTCATCTCCCTACCTCCCCAAATCCTCATCGTTTCCGAGAGCGATGCCTGTTCAGAAGCGAGAGATCTTCGGCTGGGCGATGTACGATTTTGCAAACTCCGCCTTTGCCACAACCATCCTCGCCGTGATCTTCAATAAGTACTTTGCGACAGTGGTGGCTGGAGGAGCAGCGGGAGTCAGTCTCTTCGGATTTCACCTTCACGGGGCCTCATTCTTCACTTTCAGCGTTTCTCTCAGCATGGCCATCTCCGCCGTGCTTTCGCCATTGCTGGGCGCCGTAGCCGATTCCTCTGGATCGAAGAAACGTTTTCTGATGATCTTTTGCTACGTCGCCATCGTCTTTACCGCACTCCTGTATTTCGTCCGCGAAGGCGACTACTGGATGGGCGCGACCTTCTTCATCGTTGCCAATATCGGCTTTGCAGGAGGAAACGTCTTTTATAATGCCTTCCTCCCTGAGATCTCGACCGACCGAACGATCGGCCGGATATCGGGTCTGGGATGGGCCTCCGGTTATATCGGCGGCGGGCTTCTCCTGGCCATCAATTTGATCATGTTGAGGTATCCGGAATGGCTGGGATTTCGGGCGGGATCCTTCACTGTCCATGACTGCTTCGTCTCAGTCTCTCTCTGGTGGCTTCTCTTTTCTATTCCGACATTCCTATTTTTGAGAGAGAGGGCACCAAAAACACTTCACACTTATAAGAGAGTATCCTTTTGGACGGGCTACCAGCGCCTGAGGCACACGTTCAGCAGGATTCAGACGTTTCAGGAGTTGACGAAATTTCTTCTGGCCTACCTGATTTATAACGACGGGATCGAGACGGTCATCATCATGGCTTCGATTTTCGGTGCGGATGTCTTGGGGATGAAGACGGATGAGATCATCCTCTACTTTTTGATGGTTCAGGGAATCGCCTTCTTCGGTTCTCTCCTCTTCGGTTTCTTGGCCGATTTCATCGGGAACAAAAAGACGGTGATGATCTCTCTTGGGATCTGGTCTCTGATCGTCATCTGGGCCTTCCGGCTGGGAATCTTCTTGGATCCAAAGTCGGAATACTGGATCTTGGGGGTTCTGGCAGGGATGGTGATGGGCGGAAGCCAGGCAGCCTCCCGTTCCCTTCAAGGGATCTTCACCCCTGATGCCAACAGCGCTGAGTTTTTTGGATTCTTTGCCGTTTCAGGAAAATTTGCCTCTGTCTTCGGTCCCTTGATCTATGGGATTCTGATCGCCATCACAGGAAGTGTCCAATCGGGCGTCCTCTCCGTTCTCATCTTTTTCATCATCGGGATGGCAATCCTCTGGACCGTTAATGAAAGGAAGGGCATGGAAGAAAAACAGAGCCCTGTTCTTTAAGGCGTCATCCCCGCCCTCATCCAGAGATGCTGAATCGTCCATGGATAGAAGATAACGATTTCTCTTGCTTTTTTTTGGGAAATAGTATATAAAGAAATTAAATTTAGTTGCCAAGAGTCCTTTTTGGACGGAAGAGAAACCCGCAAAGAACTCTAAACAACTTCTTTGCGGGTTTTTTTTATGAAGCCTCGAAAGTGGGTTACGGATCGATTTGAGGGGAGAGGTGGAGTCGGCATGAAGGTTTTCAGGAAGAAGTCGAGCGATTTAAAGAGAGCGGGCCCGACCCAAGACCTCTTCAGCTCATCTTCCAAAAAGATCCCATGTGAAAGCAACTGCCCACACATGGTGATCACCGATACTTTGAATTGCCGAAAAGAATTGGAAGGTCTGGTGGACATGGAAGAAGTCCGATCAAAAGGGAGATGTCCGTTTTGGCCGCACGAAGACCGGGAGAGTAAGTAGGATCCTCTGAAGGCCAATCCCTTGGGACGGCCCCGGATAAAAGATTTGGAAGGGAGAGAATCGTATGTCTCTTATAAGCGGGATCTCACCGGCATTCTTTTTCCTGATCATCTTTCTCATTATCATAGCCGCCTCATCCATCAAGATCCTCCGGGAATATGAGCGAGGCGTTGTGTTCCGCCTGGGAAGGCTGATCGGCGCTAAGGGGCCAGGGATCATCTTCATCATCCCGGGTGTGGACAAGTTACTCAGGATCAGCCTGAGGACTGTGGTGCTGGAGATCCCACCCCAGGAGGTGATCACCCGCGACAACATCTCCATTACGGTCAATGCGGTTGTCTACTTTCGTGTGGTGGATCCGAATAAGGCAGTGGTCGAGATTGAAAATTACCTTTATGCCACCTCCCAATTGGCCCAGACGACCTTGAGGAGCATCATCGGCCAATCCCAATTGGACGAGTTATTGTCGGAAAGAGAGAAGATCAACCTCAAACTCCAGGACGTCCTGGACATACAGACAGACCCCTGGGGGATCAAGGTATCCTTGGTGGAGACAAAGCAGGTGGACCTTCCCGCGGAGATGCAGCGGGCTATTGCCCGTCAGGCAGAGGCGGAGAGGGAGAGGCGGGCCAAAGTGATCCATGCGGACGGAGAGGCCCAGGCAGCAGAGAAGCTGGCAGAGGCGGCGAATATTATCAGTGTATATCCCGCAGCCATCCATCTCCGGTTCCTTCAGACCCTGTCGAAGGTTTCGGCCGAGAAAAACTCAACGATGATCATACCCCTGCCGATAGACTTGCTCACAGCATTGCTCGAAAAGAAACGGAGAGAGTGATCATCATACAGGGAGGCTCTATGAATAAAGAAAGGTTTGAATGGGTTATGTCAGGATTGAATCGATACGTCTTGACCAAGGCGGAGGACCAATTTGTCAAAACTGCATTGGAGGATTTCGGAAAGAGGCATGCGCTGACAGAACATCAGGAAGAGAGGCTTGAAAGCCTTTACAAGGAGAAATCAAGACTGATACCCAATAAGAATCTTTCTCCTTTGAAGGAAAACAGCCCCAAAAGGGCCAATCCCCGTAGACCTCCCTGGAAGTCGCGATTTGATCTATGAAACCTGATCTGAGCGATTCAGCCTCCCTGCCGCTAAGAGACTGTGTCGGGATCATGATAGTGGGTTGATATGGGTGGGGGAGGCAGTCAGGCTCCTCAGCCATAGGATGCGGTCATTTAAAGTTATGGGTGATCGGCCTTGTTTAAAATGCGATTCCTTTCATCGGCTTGGGACTCAGCAGCTGAGCGGATAAGAGGCTTCCGGCCTAAGGCTTCGTCACCTGACCGCCACTCCTGTGTGGCAATAGAAGCAATTTCTGGCAAGTTATGACACAGTCTCGAAGCGGGGATGTGTCAAAGTCTTTCAGAACGCGATTCTTTCTTAAATGGAGTAGGGCCTCGGCCCAAACGACTCTGAGCAAGGGGAGTGCCATGGTTAAAACGGGTGATATGTTTAAAGAAATAGAAAGCGGGAAGAAGTTTATCGTCAAAAGCGTTGATCCCAGGATCATCATTTTGGGAACGAAGGACGGATCACACTCGATGTTTGTCAATCCGAAGAACATAGAATCCTTATTCGTACCTTTCGTAGAAGAAGAGGTTAAAGGGGAGTCCAAATAGCAGCCCCCGTTGGGGATTCCAGCCGGGCATGAATAGGCTACCGTGTTTGTCGCAAAAGCTATTCCCCTGGTAATGTCAATTATTTTGTGTCAGCAAAGGAAATGGGGTAGCTGTTCGTTGTTTAAGGTTCTCGTGCGTAAAGACCGAAAAGAGGATTCGTTCCATACTAGTTCGGTCACTAAAAGT
>JACAEX010000046.1 GCA_013388635.1 Syntrophaceae bacterium
AATTTAGGACAAAGAGGCTTTAGCCATTTAAACCTGACCTCCCTATTGGCCCCACAATCCACTTTCTCCGCCCTGTCCATATCTGAGTATCCCCCCTGACACACAGATTGTACACTACCATGTAAAGAGGCGTTACGGAATAATCATTTTTGGACGTTTTTGAATAAATTCTTGATTTCTGATGATGAGATAGATATGTTCTCGAATGAGCACTTAGAAAATCATCGTCTTGCGCTAATAATTTTGTCATTCCCGCGAAGGCGGGAATCCAGAGATATCCTTTGAAACGGTTTTATGTTTACATCCTATGTAGCAAACGAAACGGCACCTTATACACGGGTGTTACCTCTAACCTTGCCAAGCGTGTATATGAACATAAGAACGACATGATGAATGGCTTTACAAAAAGATACAAGGTCCACCGCCTGGTTTGGTATGAGATTCATGAATCTTGGGAGCCCGCGTTCAAAAGGGAAAAACAGATTAAGAGATGGAAAAGGGCATGGAAGTTGAGATTAATTGAGCAAAATAATCCATTTTGGGAGGATTTATATGAAGATATTTGTAAATAAAAAATCCTGGATTCCTGCTTTCGCAGGAATGACCCCTTTCTTTTGTGATCTCCACAAATCGTTTTCAGCATGTCCAGAAATGTTTTTTACGTGACAGGTTTTAATCCAAAAATATTGAAAAATGTGTTGGACTATTTGGGTGAGATGAAATAAAATTTTTTGGGATCGTCTTTAAGGAAAGGAGCGAGGAGGAAGGAAATGGAAGAGGATATTCTGCTCTATCTGACCCCGACCGAAATTATTGACAGCGATCATCAGACGGTCAAGGATTATGCGGCGAGGATCGCGGGAAAGAGTGAGGACCCTGTCGAGATTGCGGTAAAGCTCTACTATGCAGTGCGCGACGGCATTCGTTATGACCCTTACTCACCCTTTTACCTCCCCGAACATTACCGGGCAAGCTATGTGTTGAACCGAGGCCGGAGCTTCTGTGTACCCAAGGCCTCTCTTCTCTGCGCTGCAGGAAGGGCCTGCGGCATCCCCTCGCGGGTCGGCTTTGCCGATGTCCGCAATCATCTCGCTACAAAGCAGCTGATCGACTTCTTAGGAAGCAATCTCTTTGTCTACCACGGATTTGTGGAGTTCTATCTGGATGGCAGATGGGTGAAGGCCACGCCGGCCTTCAACCGGGAGCTCTGTGAAAGACATCGTGTGCCACCGCTTGAATTTAATGGCCGGGATGACTCCCTTTTCCAGACCTACAACCTCGATAATAGGAAGTTCATGGAGTATGTCGGGTTTCATGGGGTCTATGCAGATATTCCGGTTCCGCAGATCGTAGAGGCATGGGAAAGGGCTTACGGCAAAGACCTCGTCAGAAGCTGGATAGAGAGCTTTGAGAGAGGGGGAGGCCGCAGCCTCTTTAGCTTCGAGACCGAAGAGGTCCTGACGGAGTAATATCCTTTTTCCCGAGCATCAAACGACCTCCTACTGCCAATCGGAGGCAGGTCTTTCCTCTATATATTTTGCATGGCTGAACTCTCCGCTTGCGATCGGGATCGCCACCTTCATCAGAAGAGTGAAGATGAGCAGTCCTGTTGCCCAGATGCCAAAGGAGATGAAGAGCTCTGTGAAATTCGGCATATACTCATAAATTTCGCCGAGAGGATCTGGGACGAATCCCGGGATCACAAGCCCTGGCCCTTTCTCAATCCAGACCCCGGCGATGATAAGGATACATCCGATGTTGAGGGTGCTGAGGCGCTTCCGCATTGCAGGAAAAAGAAAGATGACGAAGGCGATGAGATTCATGGCCGTCCCCACCCATATCCAGGGGACAAGGGCATTTTTACCGTGAAGTCCTTCGTACAGATATTTCAGAGAGGCGATATGGACCGTATTGGAGTAATACTCCTTAAACATCTCTGACATAAGGAGGAAGAGATTGAGGAACATGGCATAGGCCATCAGTTCAGCGATCTTAAATAAGGCTCTGTCCTCTAATTTGATAAAGGTATATTCCCGCAGAATCTGGAAGACAATGATGATGATGGCAGGCCCTGAACAGAAGGCGCTGGCAAGAAATCTTGGCGCCAGAATTGAAGCGTTCCAGAAGGGCCGTGCTGGAAGACCATTATAAAGGAAGGCCGTCACCGTATGGATCGCCACAGCCATGGGGATGGAGAAGAGAATGAGGGGGACAATGAACTTTCTGTTCGGCTCTTTTCCATAGTAGGTCTTAACCAGAAGATAGACGGGGATGAGAAGATTCAGCACCAGGTATATGTTTAAGACGATCACGTCCCAGGCCAGAAGGGAGTTGGGGAAGTTCATTGAGCCGATCAGGGGCAGCATGTGCCAGAAACGGTCGACCCTGCCCAGGTCCACCATGACGAAGAGCAGGGCCATAATGATCGATGATGCGGCGAAGAGTTCTCCAAGGACAACGATCTCCTTGATCGGGCCAAACTGGTAGATATAGGCCGGGACGACCAGAAGAACCGCTGCTGCGGCTACGCCGACCAGATAGGTGAAATTGGCGATGTAAAGGCCCCACACAACCTGGTCCTTCATGTTGGTTGTGATCAGGCCTGTGTAGACCTGGGGCAGATAGAATAATAACCCCAGAAACATGATGGAGAGGAGGAGCAGACACCAGAGATAGTACTCCCTGGTTCCCGTGAGGACGAGGGTCAATGTTTTTCGGTAAAACCGCCAGGTTTCATGCAAGGTTTCTCGCAGCGCCTGCATCGATCCCCCTAAGCTTCAAAGAAGTAGTAGAACTTCGGCTCGGTACGTAAATCTTCCTTCAGTCGAAAGGTCCTCTTATTTTCGATCACGTATCTTATCTCGCTCTGAGGGTCGAGGAGGTTGCCAAATTTCCGGGATCCGGTGGGACATGCCTCGACACAGGCCGGGTATCTTCCGACCCTCACCCTCTGGATGCAATAGGTGCACTTGTCCACGACATTCCTCATCCTCGGCCGATTGCCAAGATAATGGACAGAGGTGTTCCATTGGTCAGAGGGGACGTTCGGCTCCGCCCAGTTGAAGATTCTCCCCCTGTAGGGACAGGCGGCGATGCAGTACCTGCATCCAATGCACCAGTTGTAATCGACCACAACCAGCCCATCCGGTTCTTTCCAGGTGGCATGGACAGGACACACCTTGACACAGGGTGGGTTCTCGCAGTGCTGACACTGAACCGGCATATAGAGAAAATCCTTCTCCGGCACAAGATCAGGATTGTAGTAATGTTCGGAGTTCTCGAGATCGACGAGGCTCCCTTTCTTAAGGCGGATCACCCTGATCCATTGGGATTGGGGCTTAAGCCGGGAGGAGTTGTTCTCTTCGACACAGGCGTAAACGCATCTCCGGCAACCGATGCACCGCGAAAGGTCAAGGCCGTAACCCCAGAGTGTATCGGGGATCGCTTCTTGGGCACTTACCTTGAACTTCCTCCCGTATTTTTTGAGGTATCTCGCCTCCAGTCTGGTGATGAGGGCTTCTTTTTCTTCCCGGGTCATCTCAAGGAAATGTTTCTGTAGAAAGTCCTCAACCTCCTCCTTCCCGCAAGAGGATATAAGAGAGATCGCAGAACCTGACAGAGCGGTCAGACAGAGATTGCGGATCCATTCTCTTCGTGTGTACAATTTATCTCGCATTCTCTTTATCTCCGGGACGGTATGGCGGGGGCTCGGGTTTTATCGGCTTCGACCTGGGTGAATGAGAATCGTGGCAATGGACGCAGAGAAGGTACGTCCTTTTGCCTCCCATAAAGTAGCCCTGCCTCTTTCCGTGGATCCCAGCCTTCCAATCTCCTAAAATATTGCCGTGGCATTCACCACAGAGCAGGTAGCTCCTGTTGAATTCGACGAGCTGTCCGTTGTATAGCCGTAACCTATCTCGATTTCTCGGCGCGTGACAATCGAGGCACCACCTCATAGTTTCCGCATGGTTTAATCGGATCGTTGTGTGTTCATCTCTAAGTTCTCTCTTCTTGATATTCAGCTCCATGGAGGCATGGCAGTTGCTGCACGGGAACATCCCTTGTTTGAAGGGAGGGGGAGGCACAGGGAACCCTTCGGAGGTCTGCCTGGCCAGGGAGGATGATGGGACTTCCATTAGGAAGAGGAGGAGAACCAGAAGCACCAGTTGCATCTTATTTCCCTGAGACATTAGGCTGAACAATTGAGCAAACCCCGGCCGCTGAGGGACAGAATAAAAAAGGAGACCTTTAGGCCCCCCTTTTTTAAAACTTTATAACACACTTTTTTGAAATGCAAGCATTATTTTCCATTTGAAATAGGATCGTCGCTATGGTAATTTTCTCTCATGCAGGTCGATATCCAGCTCATCCCTTCTTCAGCTCCTGCCGGCCTTCTCTTAAACAGAGCGATCGTTGTCATTGATGTCCTCCGTGCGACGACGGTGATGGTCCAGGCCCTTTCGCAGGGAGCGGTGGAGATCATCCCTGTAGCTACGGTGGAAGAGGCATTTGAGCAGGTGAAGAGGTACCCTGCCGGGACCACCCTGCTCGGAGGGGAGAGGGGAAGCCGGAGGATCGAAGGGTTCGATCTCGGAAACTCTCCGAGGGAGTACACGGCTGAAAGGGTAGGGGGCAAGAGGCTGATCCTGACGACGACCAATGGGACAAAGGCCTTTCACCTGGTTTCTTCGGGGAAGGAGATCCTGGTGGGAAGCTTTCTGAACATGGAGGCAACCGCGGAGAGATGTGTTGAACTGGATATGGATCTCCTGGTCTTTCCATCAGGGGATGGAGGAGGTTTTTCCCTCGAGGATACAGTATGCGGAGGGATGTTGATCGACCGGATATTGAGGAGGGCGAAAAAACCCATTACGTTGACCGATGCCTCCCATTCAGCCCGTATCCTCTATCAAAGATTTGAAAACGACCTAGTCGAAGCCTTTCACCTTTCCAGCCACGGGAGAGACCTGGTCCGTTTAGGCCTTGGGGATGACCTTCCCTATTGTGCCCAGATCGACATCAGCCGGCTCGTTCCTGTCTTCTCGGAGGACGTGATCAGGATATCAAAGTCGGCATAGCGCAAGGCGCAAAGCGAAACAGAAGAACCTCAGAGGCATTAGTGTCACCATCGGGGATGGTGGAAACCCCTCGCCTTGAGGCGAGGGAGGATTCAGTACAAAGGTTTTACACTTTGTGGCCTGCGGTTATGGAGGAATGATGAGACATCCGGAGAGGAAGTTGAAGGAGAGGGAGACGATCACCGGTATGCTGGAAAAGTCTTCTGTCGGAAGGATTGCCACGGTCAATCGGAAAGGTTTCCCTGTGATCAAGCCTGTCAATTACCTCTACTGGGATGGAAAGATCTATATCCATTCCTCGATGAAGGGAGAGAAGATCAGGGATATCCGAAGGGAGAGCCCGGTCTGTTTCGAGGTGGATCAACCCATTGCCTATGTCGCCTCCGAGGAATCCGCCTGTCGAGCAGGTTATTACTATAGAAGCATTGTCATTAAGGGAGAGGCCTCACTGGTGAAGGAGAGAAAGAAAAAATTGGAGATCCTTGAAAGATTGATGGAGAAGTACCAGCCAGAAGGGGGTTATGGAAGGATGGTGGATGAGACCCTTCGAAGGACAGCGGTCATCGAAATCTCTATTCAGGAGATCACGGCCAAGGAAAAAATGGGATAGATGAGACCCACGGTTTCAATTGTCAGGTGTCCGAATTATAACGAGGAAGAGGTCCTCAGGGGACTCCAGCAGGCCATTGACCTCATCGGAGGGATTCGTTCTTTTGTAAAGAGAGGGGACCGGGTCTTGCTCAAACCCAATCTCCTCTCCGGCAAGCCTCCGGAGAGGGCTGTGACCACCCATCCCTCCATCATCAAAGGGGTTATTCAAATGGTTAAAGAGGAAGGGGGGTTCCCTTTGCTCGGGGATAGCCCAGCTATGGGCAGCACCACAGGAGCTGCGGAGAAGTCCGGGATCAAGAGGATCGCAGATACACTGGGTTGTCCCATTGTTGAATTCAACAGACCTGTTGTGCCTGCGGAGAGGAAGGGCAGGATCTTTAAAAATATTGAGATCGATCAGGCCGTTTTCGAAGCCGATGTGATCATCAATCTTCCCAAGTGGAAGACCCACGCTCAGATGCTCCTTACCCTTGGCGTCAAAAACCTTTTTGGATGCATCCCTGGAACAAGGAAAGCGCTCTGGCATCTCAAGGCCGGAGAGGATTCCAGGATCTTTGCCAGAATGCTGGTCGATATTTATCAGATCGTTCAGCCGTCTCTTACCATTCTGGATGGGATCGTAGGAATGGAAGGCAACGGACCGGGCAGCGGAAATCCGATTCCACTCGGGCTGATCCTGGCCAGCCGCGACCCGCTCTGTCTCGACCAGGTCGTGTGCGATCTCCTGGGCATTCCACGGAAGTCTCTTTTGACGAACAGGGTAGCATTTGAACAGGGACTGGGAAGGGATGAGATTGAGGTGGTAGGTGAAGAGGTTGAGGGTGTGAAGATACCGAGTTTCGAATTTCCCGCTCTCTCCCGAATCGACTGGAACCTGCCTGGCTTTATCAGGAAGAGTTTAAAAAATGGTCTGAACCCAAAGCCGGTCGTCAAAAAAGAGCTATGCCAGCTATGTAATCGATGTGTGGAGATCTGTCCCCCAAAGATACTGAAGCTGAACGAAGAAGGGCCGGTCTTTGATTATGGAAAGTGCATTCGATGTTTCTGCTGTCAGGAGGTCTGCCCGGAGGGAGCGATCTCGGTTCAGAATGGATGGGCCTTAAGCTTATATCATCAAATCCGGGGTACAAAATTCGGACGAAGCATCCCGAAGGGATCAATTCGAAACAGATTTAAATGACCAAAGCGAAAAACTTCGAAACGAAAAAGGGGTAGAGTTTTGAACATTTGATAAGGTAGATTTGGGGTTTGTTTCGGATTTCGATATTCGAATTTCGGATTTATTCAGTAAGGTAGATGCGTAACATCAGGCTCTTAATCGAATACGACGGGACCAATTATCAAGGGTGGCAGGTTCAGGCGAGAGGCCCGACCATTCAAGGGGTGATCGAAGAGAAGCTGAGATTGGTCACCGGAGAGGAAATCCATTTGATCGGGTCCGGAAGGACCGATTCAGGGGTTCATGCCTTCGGACAGGTGGCCAACTTCAAGACGAAAACAGGACTGGATGCCTCCTCGATCCAAAAGGCCCTCAACGCACTCCTCCCTCCGGACATCGCCATCCTGAGGGCAGAGGAGGTCGGAGAAGATTTTCATGCGAGAAAGCAGTGTGCGAGCAAGGTCTACGAATACCGGATCCTTAACCGGGATTTCCGGTCGGCTTTTTATTACGGATACGCCTGGTATATTCCGCAGCCCCTGGACTTGGAAAGGATGAAAAAAGCGACTGAGATTCTGATCGGGGAACATGACTTCTCCTCCTTCCGCTCTGTGGGCACGCCAACCCGGACCGCAGTGAGAAGGGTGATCCGGGCCGAATGGAGGAAGGGCCGCGAGGGTCTGCTCCGGTTTGAGATCGAGGCCAATGGGTTTTTGAAACAGATGGTGAGGAGCCTGGTGGGGACCCTGGTCGAGGTCGGAAAGGGCAAGATATCTCCTGAGCAGTTTCGCAAGATCATCGAGTCGAGAGATAGAAAAGAGGCAGGACCGACCGCACCTGCCCACGGACTCTTCTTGAGAGAAGTGAAATATTAAGACTCCGATAGCCAAATCCTGAATTTCAAATCATATCTCCCCTCCCACCGCCACTGAGAATGGGTTATAAGTTCGTCACCGAAGCGTGGAGATAGGCTGCTCTGGGGCGGAAACATCCCTGGCCGATCCTGGGAAGTTTCCACGGAGGAGCGAGGGATTAGGTAGGGTTGACTTTTCCGATGGAAAAAAGTAATTTAAGAGGTAATTCTTCAATGACTTTGTCACGGTCGAGGGAAAGGAGCTCAGATGAAGCGTTTTGAAGCGAGTCAGATTCGAAACATAGGGACATTTGGTCACGGCGGTGAGGGGAAGACCTCCCTATCAGAGGCCATCCTCTTTGATACAGGGGAGAATAGCCGGCTTGGTCGGGTCGACGATGGCTCTTCTGTGATGGACTTTGAGCCAGAGGAGATCAACCGGAAGATCAGCATCAGTGCCTCGCTCTCCCATTTTGAATGGGACAAGCACAAATTTCATATCATCGATACGCCCGGATATGCCAACTTTATTGCAGAGGCCAAGGCTTCGATGAGGGTTGTGGATGGGGCGGTCATCGTCATCGGAGGCAACTCCGGGGTTAAAGTCCAGACGGAGACGGTATGGAGATATGCCAATGAATTTGGCGTGCCCCGGATCCTTTATGTGAGTAAGATGGATGTGGAACGGGCTGACTTCCTGAAGGCGGTTGAGGAGGTGAGGAAGGCCTTTCCTTCTCAGTCCGTCGTTCCGGTTGTGCTTCCGATCGGAAGCCAGGGAGATTTTAAGGGCGTGGTCGATTTGATCCAGAGGAAGGCCTATCTCTACCGGGAGGATGGGAGCGGGCAGTTTGATCTCAAGGATGTTCCAGAGGATCTGAAAGGGGAGATGGATCGTCTTCGTGAGAAGTTGATCGAGGCAGTGGTGGAGATGGACGATCGGCTGATGGAGAAGTATCTGGAGTCCGGAGAGATTTCTAATGAGGAGATCATCCAATGCCTTCGGAAAGGGACGATAGAGAGGAGGCTGGTTCCCGCGCTCTGCGGATCTTCCATCCGGAATATCGGCATTCAGCCTCTCTTAGAGTATATGATCGCCTGTTTCCCTTCACCGTTGGAGAGAGGCCCGGCGGTCGGAAAGAATCCCAAGACCGGAGAGTCCGAAATCAGGGAACCGAAGGAGGATGGACCGTTCTCTGCCTTTGTGTTTAAGACGATCGCCGACCCCTTCGCGGGAAAGCTGAACCTCTTCAGGGTCTATTCTGGAAGCATCCATGCCGACTCTGTGGTCTATAATTCTAAGAAGGATGTGAAGGAGAGGGTCGGCCAGATCTTCCTGTTAGAAGGGAAGAAACAGAAGCCGGTTGGATTTGCGGCCGTGGGCGATATCGTTGCGGTCGCCAAACTGAAAGAGACGACTACAGGAGACACGTTCTCCGATGAGAAGAGGCCCATCGTTTTTGAGGAGACCAAGCTCCCTCTTCCGGTCATCTCTTATGCGCTGACCCCCAAGACCAAAGGGGATGAGGATAAGATCACCTCTTCCCTGGCACGCATCCATGAGGAGGATCCGACCATGATGGTCAGCCGAGATGAACAGACCGGTGAGATCCTCCTCTCCGGGGTGGGACAGACCCATGTCGAGGTGATCGTTGAGAGGCTGAAGAGGAAGTTTGGGGTGGAGGTGAACCTCAGCGTCCCGAAGGTCCCTTACAAAGAGACGATCCGGGGCACGAAGACCGGCGTGATCTACCGCCATAAGAAGCAGACCGGAGGTCGGGGCCAGTTTGCTGAGGTCCATTTCGACATCTCTCCTCTGCCCAGGGGAGCAGGGTTTGAATTTGAGAATGCCCTGACCGGGATGAACGTTCCGAGGAACTTCGTTCCCGCTGTTGAGAAGGGGATCGCGGAGGCGATGCAGAGCGGCGTGCTGGCCGGTTATCCGGTGGTCGATGTGAAGGTGCGGTTCTACGATGGGAAATCGCACGAGGTTGATTCCTCTGAAATGGCCTTCAAGATCGCAGCCATCATGGCCTTTAAGAAAGGGGTGCAGGAGGCCAATCCAGTGCTTCTCGAGCCGATCATGAAGGTTGAGGTGACTGCGCCGGATGAGAACATCGGCGATGTGATCGGCGATCTCAATAGCCGACGAGGAAGGGTCTTAGGTGTCGACTCGAGAGGAAATTACCAGGTCATTCAAGCCCATGTCCCCATGGCAGAGATGCTGAAATACGCACCGGATCTCAATTCAAAGACAGGCGGACGGGGGACGTTCACCATGGAATTCTCCCATTATGAAGAGGTCCCTGCACAGATGAGCGAGAAGATCATTGCCCAGGCTAAAAAAGATAAGGAAAAAGAGGGTTAAAAGTTCAAAGTGACTAAATAAAAAAACTCAGGCACTCTGAACTTTCGTTCCCATGTGATGAAAAGAGTTTTAGATCTTTGAGCGTTTCGATTTGGAGGTTGTTTAGGATTTCGATATTCGGATTTCGAATTTGAAGCTTTTATGAGAGCGGTTATCCAGAGGGTGAAATCAGCTTCGGTCCATGTGGACGGTCGGGTCTCGGGAAGGATCGGAAAGGGACTTCTGATCCTCTTGGGTGTGGCAAGAGGCGATGACGAGAAGGATGTCTCATTTATGGTCTCGAAACTCCCGGACCTCAGGATCTTTGAGGACGAGACCGGAAAGTTCAATCTCTCCTTGAAGGAGACAGGTGGTGAACTGCTGGTCGTCTCCCAGTTCACCCTCTATGGCGATTGCCGTAAGGGAAGAAGACCTTCGTTCACCGAGGCTGAGGAACCAACCGCTGCCAAGGCCCTTTATGAAAGGCTGGTTTCGAGATTGAGAGAAGAGGGCATCCCTGTCGAAACCGGAGAATTTCAGGCTAAGATGGAGGTCCATCTCATCAATGATGGGCCTGTAACCCTCATCCTGGACAGCAAGAAAGGCTAAGGTGGCTCAGAAGAGGAGAGATTCGACCCACGGTAAGGGCCTCGTAACCTTAGCTGAGGAACATTTTCATTATTCGAGGGTGAGCATCGGTCATCAGGGATTATGAAGAAGACAAGGAAGTCCATGCCCATCCTTATTTTGATCAGCTTTTTGGTGCTCATGGGAATGTGTTGTGAGGCCCAGAGTCCGAAAAGGGGGAAGGAGATGGGGGTGAGCGATATTAGAGAGCCTGCGGTTGCAGGGATGTTTTACCCTGACCAGCCTGACATCCTCTCCCGGGATATCAAGCGATACATGGAGCATGCAAGGAAGGAGAAGGTCGAAGGCGAGATCATCGCGCTGGTCTCGCCTCACGCCGGGTATATGTATTCTGGTCAGGTGGCTGCCCACGCCTACAAAATGATCGAGGGCAAGACCTTTGACACGGTGATCGTGGTGGCCCCGAGCCACCGGGCGCTTTTCAAAGGTGCCTCGATCTACGACCGGGGAGCCTATCGGACGCCTCTGGGGCTCGTTCCCATCGATATTGAGCTCTCCAGGAAGATCATGGAGAAGGGAAAGGAGATCCAGTTCCTTCCCGAGGCCCATCAGGAGGAACATTCCTTAGAGGTTCAGATCCCATTCCTCCAGGTGACCCTGAAGACATTCAAACTGGTTCCCATTGTGATGGAGCCATACTGGAGCTGGGAGAGCTGCCAGTCCCTTGCTTCCGCGATTGCTGGCGCGGTGAAGGGCAAGAACGTCCTCCTGGTGGCCAGCTCTGACCTTTCCCATTTTCATCCCTATGAAAGGGCGGTTGATTTGGATAAGATCGTGTTGAACCATATCGACCGGTTTGATCCGGAAGGGCTCAACCGGGATTTGAAAAGCGGTCGTTGCGAAGCCTGTGGAGGTGGTCCCATTATTTCGATGATGCTTGCCGCCAGGGCTTTGGGAGCCGATCGAGGCAAGGTGCTCAAATACCTCAATTCGGGAGATGTCACCGGCGATCGGAGCCGTGTGGTCGGGTATGCAGCTGCTGTTCTTTACAGAACAGCGGGAGGAAGCAAAAAGATGAAAGAGGAGAAGAAGGTAGGTGTGGATTTGGGCTTGAGCGAGGAGGAGAAGAAGACCCTCCATCACATCGCCAAGACGGTGATCGAGAATATGGCAAGAGGGAGACCGGTTCCAGAATTCAGTGTCAATGCTCCCACCCTCAAGGAGAACCGGGGTGCCTTTGTTTCGATTCACAAGAAGGGCCAGCTGAGAGGATGCATCGGATACATTGAAGGCCGTGGCCCGCTTTATAAGACGGTTGAAGAGATGGCTGAGGCTGCTGCCTTTCGAGATCCCCGATTTCCTCCTGTGACAGAGAAGGAGCTGAAAGACCTAAATATTGAGATCTCGGTCTTGACGCCCTTGAGAAAGATCAGCGACATCAATGAGATCGAGGTTGGGAAGCACGGGATCTATATCAAGAAGGGATGGTACTCAGGCCTCCTTCTCCCACAGGTGGCAACTGAAAACGGATGGGATCGCCAGACATTTCTGGAGCATACCTGCCTAAAAGCCGGCCTCCCTCCCAATGCGTGGAAGGATCGGACCACGGAGATCTATATCTTCTCTGCGGACATCTTTTAGATCGCTAACTGGAGATTACCCTCTTTTCACAGGGGCAGAGGCTGCAGAGCTAAAGGCAGTTTCAGGATAACGTCCACACCATTTTTATGTCCTCAAAGATCCGTGTCAAGATAAGGAGTTTCTTCTCAAGACATCTTTCTCCTCCGAGGATTTTTGTCCTCAGTTTTTCTGCGGTCATTCTCACAGGGGCCATTTTCCTCGGCTTTCCTCTATCGACCACGAAGGGGCCCCTCCGTTTTGTGGACGCCCTCTTCACCTCTACCTCTGCAGTCTGCGTCACAGGGCTGGTTGTGATCGATACAGGGAAGGATCTTTCCACCGCGGGACAGGTGATCACCATGGTTCTGATCCAGATTGGGGGGCTCGGAATTATCACCTTCTCAACGATTTTCTTCGTTCTGATGGGCCGGGGGATTTCGGTTAAGGGGAGAGAGATTGTTCAGTCAACCCTTCTCCAGGCTCCTCGAAGGGATTTCTTGGCCATCGCGAAATCTGTTCTCTGGTTCACCTTTGTCTTCGAATCCCTCGGGACCCTCTTCCTGTTTCTCCGTTTTTCTCAGGAATTCTCTCCCGGAGTGGCCCTCTATCAGGCGGTTTACCACGCTGTTTCCGCTTTCAATAATGCAGGCTTTTCCCTTTTTTCAAACAGCTTCGTCGATTATCAGGGAGATCTGATTGTCAATCTTACTCTGATGGGCCTGATCGTACATGGTGGGATCGGGTTCATTGTCCAGTACGAAGTCCTTTCTTATCTGAGAGGACTCCAGAAGAGATTGTCGGTTCATACTAAGATCGTGATCATCACCTCAGCCATCCTGATCGCTTCGGGTGCCCTCCTTTTTTACTTGTTCGAAAGAGATCACGTGATTCAGGATGCCCCGATTCTGACCCAGGTCCTGGTCTCCTTATTTCAGTCCATCACGCCCCGGACCGCGGGTTTTAATACGGTGGAGATCAATGCCTTAACGAACGCGACGATTCTTCTTCTGCTGACCCTCATGTTCGTCGGGGCATCCCCAGGTTCAACCGGTGGAGGGGTGAAGACGACGAGCGGCGCACTTCTGATCCTGATGATCTGGAACCGTTTGAAGGGGAATGAGGAGGTGAACATCTTCAATCGGACCATCCCCAGAGAGAATGTAAGCCGGACCCTATCGATCATCTTCGCCTCCGCCTTTTCGGTTTCTCTCATCACCTCCGTGCTCCTGGTCAGCGGGGCTGGCAACCTCGCAGCAACAGAAAGCCGCCATTTTTTCGTGGAATACCTTTTTGAGACGGTCTCAGCATTCGGGACAGTGGGACTGTCCATGGGGGTCACCCCCAAGTTGAACGATATCCAGAAGCTGGCCATTATTTTGATGATGTTTGCTGGAAGGGTAGGGCCCTTAACCCTCGCCTTTTCTCTTTCACGTGCCACTGGAAGAAAAGGTCTTACATACGCTGAAGAAGGGGTTATGGTAGGATGATCCGATTGCGGAGTGTGGATTGCGAGATGCGGAATAAAAATCGACAACTGAGAACGGAACAGGGGCTGAAAGTCTTCAGATCCTGCGGGCTACGCTAAGCGCTTTGCGCCATGCGTTGTGATACGTTCGAGGAGGATCCTCAATGAAGCGCGCGGTGGTGATCGGCCTGGGCATCTTTGGCTTTAATATCGTCAAGGAGCTGTATGAAAATGGTTTTGAAGTGATCGCTGTGGACAAGAACAAAGATACGATTCAGAAGATCAGGGATCTCTCTACCAAGGCGATTCTTGCTGATGGGACAGACAAAGAGGTGATGGAATCGATTGGGATCCAGGAAGACGATGTGGTCATCATCTCTTTTGGTGAGGATCTGGCTGCTGCCACCCTGATCACGCTCCACCTCAGAGAGATGAATGTGAAACATATCATTGCGAAGGCGCCTACGGAAGACCATAAGCGTGTTCTCGAAAAGGTGGGGGCAACAGAGGTTGTCATTCCCGAAAAGGAGATGGCGGATAAGGTGGCGAGGAGCCTGATCTCGCCCAATGTCCTGGATTACATTCCTCTCTCTGAGGACTATACGATCTGTGAGATGGCCCCTCCTGTTAGTTTTTATGGAAAGACGATCGGCGACCTCCACCTGAGGAGCAGATACCATGTGGAGGTCATCGCTGTCAGGGAGGTCCTTCCGGATCGGATCGAGATGGTGCCCCGTGCTGACTTCGTGATCAAGGACAGCGACGTCTTGGTCGTCATCGGTAGGGAGGAAGACATCGAAAGGATAAAATAGTCGGGCGTTCCTCTTGACACTTCTGTCCCCTATCTGATAACTTTCCTGATGTCTCCATCTCGGTTTGCGTGGGTGAAAGGATGAGAATCGTCATTATTGGAGCTGGAGAGGTTGGTTTCTATTTAGCCCAGAGGCTCTCACAGGAAAAGCATGATCTGGTCCTCATTGACGTCGATCCGGAAAAATGCGCCAATGCTCAGGAGGCGCTGGATGTCGCCGTGGTTCAGGGCAATGCCTCGAGTCAAAGTGTCCTGAGAGAAGCCAGTTTAGAATCGGCAGACATGCTGATTGCAGCTTCAGGGGTTGATGAGATCAACCTCTTAGCCTGCATGATCGCCGCTAAGATGGGGGTGAAGAGGAAGATCGCAAGGGTGAGAAATCCAGATTACTACAGCGAGTCATCCCTTCTCCGGGCCCAAGATGTAGGGGTGGATCTGTTTATTCATCCAGAGGAGGAGGTGATCGAAGAGATCACACGGCTTCTCCTGCGGGCTTCTGCCTCCGAGGTGATCGAATTTGAGAACGGGAAGATCTTGATGGTGGGGCTTAAACTTGATGCAAATTGTCCGAATCTCAACAAGCAGTTGAAAGAAGTCGGAAATGAAGAGCAGCGAAGGAGCTTCCGGGTGATCGCGATGCTCAAGGGTGAAAAGACGATCATCCCCTCGGGGGAGGACTATTTTCACAAGAATGACCAGGTCTTCGTGGTCACCAAGAGGGAGAGCCTGCCGGAGGTCCTTTCCCTTACCGGCAAGTCAGACCAAAAACTGGATAAGGTGATGATTCTCGGAGGGGGAAAGATCGGCAGGGGATTAGCGAGCAGACTGGAGGATCAGATCGAGGTGACCCTGGTCGAATCCAATAAGGAAAAATCGGTCCAACTCGCTTCTCAACTGAGGAAGACGGTTGTCTTTCAAGCGGATGGGACCGAGATCGACATCCTGGCCAGGGAAGGGCTCCTCCACATGGACGCCTTTGTGGCGGTCACCTCAGATGATGAAACGAACATCATCTCCTGTTTGCTGGCCAGACATCTGGGGGTCCAGAAGACCATCGCTTTGGTGAACCGAGCCCATTACCTCCCTCTCATGCCTGTCATCGGGATTGATTCCACCGTCAATACCCGCATCTCAACAGCGAGTGCGATTTTGCGTTTTATCAGAAGGGGATCGATTCTTTCAGTCGCCACATTTCATGGCATCGATGGAGAGGCGATTGAGTTCGAGATAAAGAAGGAAAACAAGATTGTCGGCAAACCCTTAAAGCGGCTGGGGCTTGAGGGTGCGCTGATCGCAGCGATCGTCCGGGGAGGGGAGGTCTTCGTCCCCTATGGGAACAGCACGATCGAACTGGGAGACAAGGTGATCGTCTTTGCCTTACCCAGGGCCATCCCTTCCATCGAAAAGAAATTTTCTTAGAACAAGGGAAAGCGGTTGAAGTTCTCCAACATCGCCTATACGCTGTCTGGACTCTGGCTGATCCTCGCCCTATCCCTCGCCCTTCCTTTGATCTTCTCCTTCTATTACCAGGACGGACTTCGACCGATCTTTATCTTCGAGATGGCAGGCCTGCTCGTGTTGAGTTTGGTCTTCAGGGCCTTTACGAGGAGGCCGACGGAGCTCACCCTCCGGGAAGGATTTCTGACCGTAACCTTGAGCTGGGTCACACTCTCCCTCTTCGGCTCCCTCCCCTTCATGGTTTCCGGGTTTATTCCTGATTTTACAGATGCCTTTTTTGAAACGATGTCAGGATTCACCACCACTGGATCCTCCATTTTAACCGATATTGAAACCCTTCCGAAGAGTCTTCTCCTCTGGCGGGATATGACCCAGTGGCTGGGAGGTATGGGCGTGATCGCCCTGGCAGTGGCGATCTTTCCCTATTTGGGTGTTGGCGGATTTCAACTGTTCAGGGCGGAGGTCCCGGGACCGATCAAGGATAAGATCTCTCCCCGGGTGAGCGAGACGGCAAGGCTTCTCTGGGTCGTTTACCTCGTTTTCACCGTGGCACAGACACTCCTGCTGATGCTGGGTGGACTCTCGTTGTTTGAGGCATTATGCACCACGTTCGGTACGATGGCCACGGGAGGGTTTCATCCCAGAAATGCGAGCATTGCCGCCTACCCCTCACGTTATATTCAATACACGGTCACGGTTTTTATGTTCATCGCAGGGGTCAATTTCGCCTTGCATTACTGGGCATTGAGAGGCAGGCCGAGCCGATATTTTAGAGACGCGGAGTTTCGCTTCTTTTTGAAGGTCGTCGTGTTAGCGCTGTTATCGATCATGACCGTCCGTTTTCTTCATGAGAAAACGATTTCCGAAGAGCTCTTTCGGAGTTCATTATTTCAGACCGTATCGATCGTCACCACCACTGGCTTTGTTACTGAGGATTATGAAAAATGGCCCTATTTCACCCAGCTGATCCTCATCTTTTTGATGCTGATCGGGGGATGTACCAGCTCCACCGGCGGAGCGATGAAGAATGTGAGGGTGATGATCCTTCTGAGATATATGGGATCGGAGATAAAAAAGATCTTCCGCCCCCATGGCATCTTCCCGATTAAGATCGGAGAGCGGTTTGTTCCGGAGAACATCGTTTCGAATGTGATGGCATTTATTGGGCTCTACCTTTTGATCTTTGGCCTCGGGGTGCTGGCCTTGACAGGCTTTGGAGTAGACCTGGAGACTTCTATCGGTTCTGTTGCAGCCACCTTAGGCAATGTCGGCCCAGGAATCGGTACAGTCGGTCCGGTGGAGAATTACGCCCACATTCCCGCTGTGGGGAAGTGGCTCCTTTCCTTCTTGATGATGGTCGGACGGTTAGAAATCTACACGGTCCTGGTGATCTTCACTCGTCATTTCTGGGACTGAAAAGGTGATCCTCTTTCACGGCCTTTCTGAATTTTCGGGTCTTTCCCGAGACCACCAGTGTGATCTCACCCTTTAACGCCCTTTTTGAGATCTGATCCTGGACTTGGCTCACCTTGCCCCTGAAAATTTCTTCATAAACCTTTGTCAATTCCCTGGTGAGAACCATTTCCCGATCTCCAAGAATTTCAGCAATGTCCTTCAAGGTTTCGGTGATGCGGTGCGGGGATTCATAGAAGATAAGAGTCTCTTTAGCCTCTTCGAGTCCCTTGAGGAGTTCTCGTCTCTTCTTCGACTTATGGGGGAGAAAGCCTTTGAACAGGAAGGCGTCGGTCGGAAGTCCGGAGACACTGAGGGCGGCGGTCAGAGCAGAGGGGCCCGGGATCGGAACAACGGGAATCTGGTTTTCAATGGCCGCTTTGATCAGGCGAAAACCAGGGTCTGAGATGCCTGGCGTTCCGGCATCCGAGACAAGTGCAATCCGGTCGCCTTGCTTCAATCTGGCAAGGATGAACCACTTCTTCTTTAACTCATTTCCTTCAAAATAACTGGTCAGGGGCTTTTCGATGCCGAAATGGCTGAGCAGGAGGCCGGTGTGCCGGGTGTCCTCTGCAGCGATCAAATCGACCTCTTTTAAGATCCGGAGGGCCCTCAGGGTGATGTCTTCGAGGTTTCCAATCGGGGTGGAGACGATATAGAGTATGCCCCTGTCCGACCTCAAGGCTCAATGCTCCATCTTTCTAAAACCATTTTGTTATCAATAAGATATCACCTATCGGTCAAATGGTCAAGAGCGAAATCGGGATCAGGAAGTTATTGACAAGATACCATAAAAAATTTAAACTTATTGTCAAAGGGAAGGATTCCGGAAGGGGTATGGTCCAAGAGCTGTCAGGAGAGAGGAAGGCCCTCGATCTCACAGAAGAGATGCCTCTGGTCGAAGGCATCGAGTCTGACGAGGAGCTTCTGCTTGCCCGAGACCTGACCCGGACCTTTGTTAAGACGATCAAGGCCTTCCGTTTCTATCCACCCGACAATCCCATCCTCAAGGGGTTTCAAGACCTCCTTCCGAGGAAGTTCCAGTATTTTCTGAACCGATACCACTCCTTCATCTTTCAGATCGGAGAGCACACGCTTTCCTATAAGGGCAAGGTCTTGTACGAGAACCGGGACGTGAAGACCAGCCTGGCCTTTCTCTTTTACAAAGACGGGTTGAGAGAACTCCGGTTCTCGAAGGGACTGGAGGATTGGGAGATTAAGGGGCTTGTTGATATCATTGTGAAATGCGATCGGATCAATCAATTGGAAGATGACTTTGTTACGTTGATGTGGGAAAGGGACTTTGGCCATATCAGTTATCTGGCCACGGAGGAGTTTCTGGAAGATACGCCGGTCTTCATCCCTGAAAATATCGAACAGTTCAGAAGGGACCTGGTCTTCAAACCCCTTGCCCACGAGGTTGAGATAGATTTTCTGGAGGACGAGACAGAAGAGGGAGTCGATCTCGATCAGACCCTGTCCAAACTGATCGAGGAGCTTGGTTCGTTTGTGTCGAACCGGAGCCTCTATTCTCTCACGCCGGAGGAGATGGCGAGACTGCGAAGAGAGGTTGAAACTGAGGTTGAGCCAGCCTTTATCCTCAGCATCGTCGACATCCTTTTCGAAATCCTTTTCTGGGAGAAGGAGCCCCAGGCTTATCAGAATGCGGTCAACATCTTAGGCAAGGTGCTGGACGCCATGCTCACGCTTGGTGAATTCCAGAGGGCGGCCGAGCTTCTGAAGCGGGTCTATATCTTTCTCAGGACGTATGAGCTCAAGGACTGGCAAACGGAGATCCTCCGGAAGTTCCTGGTGGATGCAGGCGATGAGCGACGGATCGAACGGGTGGGGAGGATACTGGAGCAGGAAGAGGAGGTTCGATTGGACGATGTCCGGAACTATCTGGTTCTCCTCCAAAGGAATGCGGTCAAGCCCCTGATCCGGTTGTTGGGTGAGAGGACGAAGTCAAAGGCGAGAAGGTTGATCTGCGATGCCCTGTCCGAGATCGGGAGGAATTCCTTTGAGCTCTTCGTCCCTTACATGGATGATCCTCGGTGGTACCTGGTTCGAAACATCACCTATATCCTCGGCCGGATCGGAGACGAAGACTCCATCCCTTATATCCAGAAGGCGTTCAGCCATGAGGATTCCCGGGTGAGGCGAGAGGCCATTCAAGCACTGGGCTTGATCGGCGGTTCGAAGGCGATCGGACTGCTGGTGAGGGCCTTATCAGACGGAGATGCCAGGATCCGTTCGATGGCCGCGATCAATCTCGGAAAGGTGGGCAGGAAAGCTGCCCTGGGGCCTCTGCTCGAAGCTGTCCAGTCAAAGGATTTTCAAAAGAGGGAACCCGGTGAGATAAAGGCCTTTTTCGAAGGGATCGGGATGGTGGGTAACTCCAGAGAATCGATTCTCGTCCTCCGGCAACTTCTGGAACGCAAGAGCCTCTTCGGCCGGGGCAAGGTGGATGAGATTCGTACAGGGGCAGCTCAGGCCTTGGCCATGATTGGGTCTCCAGAGGCAAAGGCCATCCTGATGGCGGGAGGGAATTCGAAGGATGAATCGCTGCGGGAGGTCTGTCTTCAGGCCCTGAGCAGTCTAACCTTAAAGGAGCCCAAAGCTTAATGCCGGAAACAGGACAGCCCTTTGACGAGGGGCATCTTCCCACGAAATTAGGCACGGACTTCATTTCAGCCTTTTACCGTTTGCTCCGGGGCGCGACCCTTTACAATCGGAAGAACGATGTGATCGAACGTCTCACCCAGGAATGCCTTCAGGCGATCCACTCCGCGCTCAAATTGGAGGGGCGTCTCTCCTTGAAGATCGTTCGAGACAACTTCTTCTTTAACAACTCGAAAATCCAGGTGAATGTAGACCAGTATGCCATCCTGAAGACCTTTCTCCAGGAGATGAAGAATCGATGGATCGGGGAGGTGGAGTTTACAGAGGAGGTCCAGGGAGAGCAGCTCAAAGACTTCGTCTACCTCCTCTCCGGACTGGAGGCGAATAACGAGAGCAACTATCTTCTCCTCATGAGGCATCTGGAGCAGAAAGGGATCGATGCCATCACCGTGGGCAAGTTAGAGGTTTTCAAAGATGAAGAGGTCTATGTCGACTCCAAGGAGAAGAGGCAATTTTCGAAGGAGGTCTTTTTCAAATCGATCAATATGGTGAAGGAGGTGGTGGACAGCGTGAGGCACCAGAAACTGGTCAACATCCGAAAGGCCAAACGCCTCATGCAGAATGCGGTCAATGCGATTGCAGAAGATGAGTCCACCTTGCTGGGATTGGCCAACATCAAGAATTATGATGAGTATACTTTCAATCATTCCGTCAACGTTGCCATTTACTCGATTGCCATCGGCCAGCGGATAGGGATTCCGAAGAGGCACCTCTCCTACTTAGGCATGGCAGCCCTCTTCCACGACATCGGAAAGATCAGGGTTCCGAGAGAGATACTGAGCAAGCCGAGCAGATTGTCACCGGAGGAGTTAGCACTGGTGCGATATCATCCGATCTTCGGGGTGGAGGCCGTGATGGCGATGAAGGAGTGGGGGGAGCTTTCCAGCCGGATGATGGATGCCGCCTTTGAGCACCATCTCAAATATGACCTGACCGGTTATCCGAAACCGACGCGAAAGCGTAAGCTCACCCTCTTTGGCAGGATCATTGCGATTGCCGACTTCTACGATACCCTGGTCAGGCCAAGAGGTGGCAATCGGTTTCCCTATGTCTCAGAGAAGATCTTAGGGATCATGCTGGAGCGGAGCGGAAAGGATTTTGACCCGGCTCTGGTCAAGGTCTTCATCAACATGATCGGCGTCTTCCCGCTCGGGACCCTCGTCCTATTGAATACCAATGAGATAGGGATTGTCGTCCAGATCCAGGAGGATTCGGAACATCTCGACCGGCCAAAGGTAAACCTTCTCCACTACAGCAACGGGGAGTACCGGAAAGGGGAGATCGTGGATCTGAGGGAGATGGATGAGAAGACCGGCGAGTTCAAGCGGAGCATCGTGAGGACGCTCGACCCCAACCAGTATCAGATCAATGTCTCCGAATTTATTATTTAAGGGCAATTAAGGATTTAGGAATTCTGAGACGGTCTTAGATTTAATCTCCAGATCTCCCCATGGCCCTATCCCCTCAGTTCTTCTTTTTCTTCGCCTCCTCCCATAAGCGGTCCATTTCAAGAAGGCTCGAACGATCGAGGGTTTTTCCCTTCCTGCAGAGCGATGTCTCGATGTAGTGGAATCGGCGAACAAATTTCTTCACGGTCTTTCTCAGGGCGGCTTCAGGGTCGATCCCGAGAAACCGGGAGAGATTGACCAGCACAAAGAAGAGGTCTCCAATCTCCTCTCGCATTCTTCTTCGGTCTTTGAGGGAAAGGGCCTCTCGAAACTCTTTTATCTCTTCGTCCAGTTTTTCCAAAACCCCTTTGAGATCCGGCCAGTCGAAGCCTAAAGCAGAGACCTTTTCGGTCAATCGATAGGCCGAGCAGAGGGGAGATGAATTCAAAGGGAGCGGTGGGATGGCAGATTTAAAAGGGGTCTTGATCCCACCCTGGATGACGCCTTTTTTAGATCTTTTGGCCTCTGTTTTCATCATCACCTCCAATTTCCGAGAGTTGAATGGGTTTCTTTTTTATGTTAATAAGTTAAGCTTAAGATAAAGGATTTCCGGGATAGATGCAATTGCGGAAGCCATTGGCTCCACGGCCTCTGACAGAGAAAGGAACGGCAATGGATTATCGACAGACGCTCAACCTCCCGAAGACCGATTTTCCGATGAAGGCCAACCTGGCGAAGAGGGAGCCCGAGATATTGAAAGAGTGGGAGGAGAAAGGGATCTACCGCCAATTGAGCCAAGGGGCAAGGGGCAGGCCCAAATACATTCTCCACGACGGTCCTCCGTATGCCAATGGAAATATCCACATCGGAACTGCCCTGAATAAGATCCTGAAAGACTTCGTTGTAAAGTCGAAGTTTATGTCTGGCTATGCCAGCCACTATATTCCAGGGTGGGATTGCCACGGGCTGCCTGTTGAGCACGAGGTCGAAAAGAGCCTGGGGCCGAAGAAGGCAGGGCTTTCGGTTGTCCAGATCAGAAGGCGATGTCGGGAATATGCTGCGAGGTATGTGGCGATTCAGCGAGAGGAGTTCAAACGTCTTGGCGTCTTCGGAGAATGGGAGAATCCCTATCTCACCATGAACTTCCCTTATCAGGCAACGATTGTCAGGGAGTTTGGCAAGTTCCTTTTGGACGGGTCGGTTTACAAGGGCAAGAAACCGGTCCACTGGTGCCCGACCTGTAAGACCGCACTCGCCGAAGCGGAAGTTAAGTACGAAGATCATCGTTCTCCCTCGATCTATGTGAAATTCAAGATGATTTCTGAGATCGAAAACAATTTTCCAAGCCTTAAGGGAAAGCCTGTCTTTGTGATCATCTGGACCACCACGCCCTGGACCATCCCGGCCAATTTAGCCATCGCACTCCATCCAGATTTTACCTATGTGGCGGTGGATGTGGGGAGAGAGATCTACATCTTAGCAGAGGGTCTTCTTGAAGAGGTGATGAAGAAATTCGGAATCCAGAGGTATCGGATATTAGAAAAATTTCAGGGCAGGAGACTGGAGGGTCTGAGGTGTCGGCATCCCTTTCTCGATCGAGATTCATTGATCATCCTGGCTTCCTATGTGACCCTGGATGCTGGGACAGGATGCGTTCACACGGCCCCGGGCCATGGCCAGGAAGATTATGAGAGCGGTGTCCAATACGGCCTGGACATCTACAGCCCAGTCGATGACGATGGCCGGTTTACGGAGGATGTCGCCTTCTTTGCTGGGCAGTTTGTTTTCGATGCCAATGGGCCGGTCATCCGAAAATTGGCAGAGGTCGGCGCCCTCCTGAAAGAGGAGATGATGGTCCACTCCTATCCCCATTGTTGGCGGACCAACGATCCCATCATCTTTCGAGCCACGGAGCAGTGGTTCATCTCCATGGACCAGAAGGGGTTGAGAGAGAACGCGCTCAGATCGATCAACGAGGTGGTATGGATCCCCCCCTGGGGCAGGGATCGGATCTACGGAATGGTGGAGAACAGGCCGGACTGGTGTGTCTCCAGGCAGAGGGCGTGGGGGATTCCCATCCCCGTCTTCTATTGCAAAGGATGCAGGGAGCCCCTGGTCAGTCAAGAGACGATCAACCATGTGGCTCGCCTTTTTGAGGAGAAGGGCGCGGATGTCTGGTTTGAAGAAGAGGCCGAAGCGCTTTTACCAAAGGGGATCCAGTGCAGTCATTGCGGAGGAAAGGCGTTTTCCAAGGAGACAGACATCCTCGATGTCTGGTTTGATTCAGGGGTCTCTTATGCGGCTGTTTTGGAGGGCCGGGATGACCTCGAATTTCCAGCCAGCCTCTATCTGGAGGGGAGCGACCAGCACAGGGGTTGGTTTCATAGCTCGCTGCTGACCTCCGTGGGAACGAGGGGCCGTGCGCCATATCGTTCGGTCCTCACCCATGGGTTTGTCGTGGATGGGGAAGGGAAGAAGATGTCCAAGTCCGCAGGGAATGTGATCGCTCCGGAAGAGGTGATCAGCAAATTAGGAGCAGATGTCCTGAGGCTCTGGGTCGCTGCAGAGGATTACAGGGATGACATCAAGATCTCCAATGAGATCCTGAAACGGCTGGCCGATGCCTACTTCAGGATTCGGAATACCTATCGTTTCCTCTTGGGCAACCTCTATGACTTCAATCCTGAAAAGGATCGCCTCCTCTATGATGAATTAGAAGAGATCGACCGGTGGGCCCTTCACCGGCTTCAGAAACTGATCCAGAGGGTTCGGGACGCCTATGAACGATTTGAGTTTCATCTCGTCTACCACAGCGCCCAGAATTTCTGTGCGGTCGAGATGAGCGCCCTCTATTTCGATATCCTGAAGGACCGGCTTTATACATTTTCACCCCGATCGAGAGGCCGGAGGTCCGCCCAGACCGTGCTCTATGAGATATTGACTGCCCTGGCCAGGCTCCTGGCGCCCATTCTCTCCTACACGGCTGAAGAGGTCTGGAGGCATCTTCCCGGAGATCGGGCTAAGGCTGAGAGCGTCCACCTTACGCAATTTCCTGCGGTTAAAAGCGAATATCTGGATGATGCCTTGAATGATCGATGGGAGCGGATCTGGGAGGTGCGGGCGGTCGTCACCAAAGCCCTTGAGGAGGCCAGGAAGGAGAAGGTGATCGGTCTCTCCCTGGATGCTCAGGTCCATCTCTACGTGCCTGATAAACTCTACCAGCTCCTTCAGCCGTACGAGAAAGAGCTGAGATCGATCTTCATTGTATCCTCGGTCACCCTTCATACAGGAGAGAAAGAGGTGAGGGCAGAGGTGCTCAAGGCAGAGGGAAGAAAGTGCGAACGATGCTGGAACTATGAGGTGAGCGTGGGCCGGCATGAAGCGCATCGAACCATCTGTCAGAGGTGTGTGGAGGCCATCCAGCAATAAAATGGCAAAGAGCAAAGCGTATAGCGTATAGCAGATAACGAAAATTGGAAAGATCTAAAAGTTTTTTGGTGCTATCCCCTATGCGCCATGCGCTTAGCACGGTGATCATTGATGAAACGAAAATACTGGGTTCTTCTCATCGTCTGCGTTTGGATCATCCTGGTGGATCAGTGGACTAAGCACGTGGTCCAACAGCGGTTGGTCCTCTATCAGAAGGTGGAGGTGATCCGGGGCTTCTTCAATCTTGTCCATGTGAGGAATACAGGCGGTGCCTTCGGGATCTTGGGTGGGGAGGGAGGAGCGTTGACCTCCTGGCTCTTTGTCGCGGTCTCTTTCATCGCCATCGGAGCCGTCCTCTTTCTCTTTCTGCGATTGAAGGAGGATGAGAGAACACTTTCTCTCTCGCTCTCCCTGGTTCTGAGCGGTGCGGTTGGAAATCTCCTCGACCGTCTTCGATACGGGGAGGTGGTGGATTTTCTCGACTTTCATCTTTCCTCGTATCACTGGCCTGCCTTCAATATCGCGGATTCTGCGATCTCTCTTGGGATTGGTCTGATGGCGTTTGTGATATTGTTCCGGGATCGCAAGAGAAGTGCCAAGTCATGAAGAGGTTTAGACCGTTCTGACAGTTTTGAACCTGCCTACCGCAGGCAGGCACGAACGATGAGAATTAGAAATTTTCCCTCTCCCTTGACGGGAGAGGGTGGGGGTGAGGGTGAATAATAGAATCATTTCCCCCTCCCTTCATCTCCTCCCACCAGAGACTGTGTCATAATGACGGTAGGGGGAAGATGTCGGTCGGGCAGGCAATCAGGCTCCTCAGCTTTAGGATGCGGTCATTTAAAGTTATGGGTCATCGGCCGTGTTAAAACGACGGCTCTTTTCATCGGTTTGGGACTCAGAAGCTGAGCGAATAAGAGGTTTCCGGCCTAAAGCTTCGTCACCTGACCGCCTGCCTCGTGTTGAAGCGGAACCAGTTTCTGCCCAATTACGACACACCCTCCCAGGAGAGGGGGTTATTTTCTACGTAGCCCCGATGAGCAGAATTTCCAAATTTCAAACAGAATTGTTTTGGTCATTTGAAATTGATGCTTGGAAGTTGTCTGTAATTTGAAATTTGGGATTTGGAATTTGAAGTAAGCTATGTTTCCCATCCTCTTTCGCTTAGACGGATTCACGGTTTATGGCTATGGGTTCTTCCTGATCCTCGGCACGGTCGTGGCCGGAACGCTGGCCGTTTTGAAAATTCGAAAGAAAGGCCTTGGCATCTCCTTTGAGCGGGTTGCAGATCTCTTCTTCTATAGCGTCCTCTCAGCCATGGTCGGATCGAGGGCCCTCTTCGTCCTGATCAACTTTGACCTCTACCGTCAGGATCCATTACGGATGTTCAACATATGGGAGGGAGGGCTGGTCTTTTACGGAGGGCTTCTGCTCGCTGTTTCAGTCTCTATTCTATATATGCGTCGGCATCGTCTCCCTGTCTGGAAGATACTCGATCTCACCTCTCCATTCGTTGCCCTGGGTCTCTTTTTCGGCAGGATTGGCTGTTACTCTGCAGGATGCTGCTACGGAAAGGAGACCTCTTTGCCCTGGGGGGTCACTTTTACAGACCAGAACTCCCTGGCCAGGCTGGGGGTGTCCCTCCATCCCACTCAACTTTATGAAGCCTTGATGGGCTTAGCGATCTTCTTATACCTGATCTGGAAAGAGAAGAGAAAGGCTTTTGATGGCCAGATCTCTCTGCTCTTTCTTCTTCTCTATTCGACCGGACGGTTTTTTATTGAGATGCTGAGAGGAGACCCGAGGGGTTTTCTGATCGAAGGTCTCATCTCAACCTCTCAGGCGATCGCAATCATCTTGGCCATCCCGTCCGCTTTTATGTTATTTTATTTAAATAAACCCCGTTAAAAATGGCAAGGCCTCGGGATCCGGCTCCCTTGCCTGGAGGCAGGAGTAAGGAGCGGATGCTCTGTTTCTATCATCCCCGGCGTAAGGGCTGGGCGCTCTAACCCGTAGAGGAAGCAGGAGATAGAGAGATGGCTGTTCTGGAGATCCTAAAATATCCTCATCCCGTGCTTAAGAAGCGGTCGAAGGAGGTGGAGCGGATTGATGAACGGATACTGAGGTTGATCGATGATATGAAGGAGACGATGTACGGAGCGAACGGGATCGGTTTGGCTGCGTGTCAGGTCGGAGTGCCTGAGAGGATCATCGTGGTTGATGTCAGCCCAATCGATCCTCAGCACAACTTTTTTGCCATGGTCAATCCAGAAATCATTTCTGAGGAAGGTGAGATCGAGCATGAGGAAGGGTGTCTGAGCGTCCCGGAATGTTTTGAGAAGGTGATGAGGAAGAAGATCGTTCGTGTCAAAGGGATCTCTCCAGAAGGAAGGGAGATCGAGGTCAGCGGTGAGGGGATCCTGGCCTTTGCGCTCCAGCACGAGATCGATCACCTCAACGGTGTTCTGATCCTCGATCGATTGAGCCGTCTGAAGAGGGAGATCTACCGGAATAGATTGAAGAAGGAAAGACGCAAGGAAGAAAGAGAGTGATCGCGCTGGCCTGGCGTATCGTCTTCTTTGGAACACCGAGCTTTGCGATCCCGAGCCTCAGAGGTCTGATTCAAGGGCCGGATGAGATCGTGGGGGTCGTCACCCAGCCAGACCGGCAGAAGGGAAGGGGACGAAGGGTCATCCCCTCTCCGGTCAAAGAGGTCGCTCTAAAGTACGGACTGACCATTCTTCAGCCAGAGAAGGTGAGAGAGGAGGCCTTTCAACAGAGGATCGAGAGCCTCCGGCCTGATCTGATCGTTGTCGTGGCTTACGGTCAGATCTTACCCAGGTCTCTTCTGGAGATTCCGAGATATGGAGCGATCAATGTCCATGCTTCTTTGTTGCCCAAATATCGTGGAGCCGCTCCGATTGTTTGGGCGATCCTGAAAGGGGAGAGGGTGACAGGGGTAACGACCATGATGATGGATGAAGGCATGGATACAGGGGATATTCTCCTACAGGAGGAGATCCCGATCGATGAAAAGGAGACCGGAGAGAGCCTGCACGAGCGGTCAGCTGCCCTGGGAGCCCAGTTGTTACGGAGGACCCTGGAGGGCTTGAAGGCGGGCACAATTCATCCCATCCCCCAGGACCATTCGAAGGCCACCTATGCCCCTCCCATCAGGAAGGAGGATGGACGGATCGATTGGAGCAGAGAAGCGAAGGAGATCGATCGACAGGTCAGGGCCTTCAATCCGTGGCCAGGTGCATTTACGGAATGGAATGGTCGATTGTTAAAAATCTATGGAGGAGAGGTGAGAGAGGGAGGGCCGAGGGGAGAGAGAGGCGTGGTTCTGTGGGTGGGATCGGATTTTATTGAAGTGGAGACGGGCAAAGGCTCCTTTCTCATTCGGGAGGTCCAGTTGGAAGGGAAGAGAAGGATGAGCGTCCGAGAGTTTCTTTCCGGGCACCCGGTCCCCATTGGCACAATCTTTCAATGAGGCCGTGTTTCGTATAGGTGATTGGCAAAAAGGTCGATTCACGAATCACGATTCACAAATCACGTTTTTGAGGAGAATATTTTGGAGGATAGACCCAAAAAGCGAATCTTTATTGGACTGTTGGTCTTCACCTGTCTGATCCTTTTCGCTCTCATCTTTCTCCTCTGGTATGTTCCCCTGGTGGGTCTGACGAATATCCATCCCTTCCTTCCCTATGCCTTTACCTCAGTCCTTGCTGTTCTGGTCTTTCTCATGGTCTCCGGAGGGTTGCTCCTTGTCTTTACCATCCTCAGGGGAAAGGATATCCTTTTTACTCATAAGCTCCGAGGGGTGGTGGCCAAGATCCTTTTCCCTTTCATGATCCTGATGGGAAGATTGGTGGGCGTTTCAAAGGAGAGGGTTCAGCAATCTTTCATCGAGCTCAATAACCATCTGGTCCGGTCCAACCAGCACCGGACCCGACCGAATCGGCTGTTGGTCCTCCTTCCTCATTGCATTCAGAACTTCGATTGTCAGATCAAGATCACCGGAAATGTGAAGAACTGCAAAGGTTGTGGGAAGTGCGAGATCAAGGATTTGATCGAGCTGACCGACCAGTACCAGGTGAAGATCGCCGTGGCCACAGGTGGGACATTGGCCAGGAGGATCATCGTAGAGAACAGACCCGAGGCCATCGTGGCAGTGGCCTGCGAACTTGATCTGACCAGTGGGATACAGGATAGTTATCCGATTCCAGTGATCGGTATCCTGAACGAACGTCCCAACGGCCCCTGTATTAATACCAAAGTGGATATTGAGAAGGTGAAGGAGGCGATTCTGGACTTCGTGGAGCGTAGATCTTCGCCTTCATGAGGGGTGGTAATGTCAATTATTTTGTGTCAGCAAAGGAAATGGGGTAGCTGTTCGTTGTTTAAGGTTCTCGTGCGTAAAGACCGAAAAGAGGATTCGTTCCATACTAGTTCGGTCACTAAAAGT